>JBFGZS010000001.1:0-171383 GCA_041586615.1 Motiliproteus sp.
AGGCCATTTTCGAGTATATCGAAGTGTTTTATAACCGGGTGCGGCTGCACTCCAGCAATGAATACATGAGTCCTGCGGACTATGAATCGGCGCTACGAGCAGCTGCTTAAAAACATGTCCGGAAAACTGTTGCCAGATCATGAACGATATAGCTGTGTGAGCAAGATAGCTGTACGAACAACATCGATGTACAAACAGCACCGATGCGCTAACAACATAAACGCAACGCGTTAGACGATCAAATCAAGAAAGGAACCTTGAGGGCTAATCGGGTCGACAGCGCCGGAGCGGATCAACTCCTGGTGGACATCATTAAGGCGCTGATTCAAATCCTGCAACTGTTCCGCAAAGGCAACCTGCTGCTCACGGCTGCGTAGTAAACGCGCTTCGGCCTGCTGTTGCTGCTCCTGACGCCTTTCTTCCTGCTCTTGTGCGCTCAACCGGCCCTCCTCGCTGCGCGTCGCCGCTCCAGACTCCGCCTCCGTTTGCTCGGATTCACGCCCTTGCAAAGAATCTTTCAGGCTCGTGGACAGTTCTGCCTGCGCCTCCACCAGCAACGCCTGCGCCTGCGCGGCCACACGCAGGTCCTGTGCCGATGGATTTGAGGGCGCCAGGGCGGCTTGAATAACGGTACGGGCTTTTTCAATCGTCGCAGCAGGATCGCCGGAAACCCGCGACGTGTCGATACCGACCTCGCCGGCGGTCGCATACAGCTTGCCGTCGGGACCGCGCGTGTAATCGTAACGGGGCGCACCGGCGAATCCGCCACCCGCCGCCGCATGGGCCGCCTCGTGGTTGCGCACGTCCCGGTCTATATCACGTAACTGCTCAACCTGCCGTTTTTCTTCAGGCGCCAGCAGCGCCGGCCCGGCGGCTGTATCCTTTGCCTGCGTCTGGTCCTTCTCGTTGACTGCTCGCGCCGTGTTCGCATTCCCGGTAGTCGTCGTTTGCCTGTCAGGCGGCTGCCCCACCCCAGACAAGGCAGGTGCCAGCACCGGGTCTTGGCTGCGTAGCGGTAATAATTCAGCGCCCTGAACGGATGCCAGCGCCTTGGAGGGTGTCGTCGAGGGGGCGACGGGAGGGGAAACGGTGGAGGTCGCATCAGGACGCGCGGAAACACGCTCCCGATTCAGCAGTGTGCCGGAATGTACGCCTGTCTGCGATGACCCCACCGAGCCCAGCACGCTCCCCCTCCTGGGCGGACATCTCAGCCCGCCGAATTATCTAAATGGTGATATCGACAACCTGGCCCTTTGCGGTTCCTTCGGTGGCCAGAACATCGCCGGTTGCGGTGACCAACTGCGTCAGCGCTACCGCTTCGGTTTCCGCCACAGCAGAGCCCGAAACACTCGCTTCTATGGGCTGAACCGCCGTGCTAGCGCTGGTAACACCACTCACCTGAGTCGGATCTTGCACCGAACCATTCTCGGTCGCTGTCGGGGTACGACGTGCACCGTCGGCACCCTGGTTAGACACAGCCAGATTACTTTGTACGGCAGTCGTAAGGGAGGAGATCTGCATGGCTAGCTACCTCGTGAATTCGCTCTGGCTTTGAGTATAACCCACCCTATTCTGCGTTCACACTTTAACCAACAGCGTTTCCATGCTCTGGGTCAACTGTTCGGCGCAAGCCCGAACGTCAATGTGCTCTTGGAAGGGTAGCTCACCCAGCAAGGGTGCGCGCAACATCGCCGTCAGCGTGTCACGGTTTTCAGCATAGCAGCTCATAGCCGGATCAACCTGATTAGCAACCCAGCCCGCCAGTTGCAATCCATCACGTTGAATGGCTTCTGCGGTCAGCAAGGCATGATTCAGGCAGCCCAGTCGCATACCCACCACCAAGATCACCGGCAACTGCAGCTCCCGGGCCAGGTCGGCCAGCGTTTCCCTGTGGTTAAGCGGCACCCGCCAGCCGCCGGCACCTTCAACCAACAAGAGGTCTGAGGGCTGCATCATGGCGCCACGGCAAAACCCGGCCAGACGGTCCGTGCTTAATGGCCGACCCTCGTGCTGAGCAGCAATATGCGGCGCAATGGCTTCCTGGAGGATAACCGGGTTAACCTGCTGATAGGGTAAGCGCACACTGCTGTGCTGCTGCAGCATCAGCGCATCTTCATTGCATAGCGTGCCGTCAACATCTTCCCCGCCGGCTGCCAGAGGTTTAAGCCCAAGACTGCGTAAGCCAAGCTGTTTCGCAGCCGCCAGCAACGCCGCCGTTACCAGCGTTTTTCCTACACCGGTATCGGTTCCGGCAACAAAATAACGCGCCCCCATGTGCGGCCACTCCTTCGGTTAACGTCTACATATCGACAAGCACGCCAATACCCGCGATAGTCATTGATGTTTAAGGTTTTTGTGCCAGCACGTAGAAGACCTGGTACGTGGCGGGCAACAGCCCATCGTCGCCACGAAATGCCTCATAGGCGGCAAGAAACGCCTGGATTCGCTGGCGACCGGCTAATCCGGTTAAACGGCCGGCATTGAGGTTATGCGCGCCAATGCCTTTAAGCTCATCCGTTAATTGCTTCAGGCGTGCGTAACGCAACACGATTTCTGCTTCTTGCAGATCGATCCGTGTAAAGCGCGACGTCAGCGCCGCCGCTAAATCGGGCAACGGCGTAAAGTGATTCACATGCTGATAACGATCAACCGCCGACCAGGCATTTCGCAGCTCCACCAAGGTTTGCGGCCCCAATGTTGCGACCGCCAGCAAGCCACCGGGCCTAAGCACGCGCAACAGTTCATCGAACAAACGCTGCGGGTCTTCGCACCACTGTATCGCCAAGCTGCTAAAGATCTGATCGACACTGTTATCCGCCAAGGGCAAGCGCTCGGCATCAGCACAGAGCCAGTGAATCCCGGCATGATCACGCTGCTGACAGGCATAACGGAGCATGCCCTGCGCCAGATCGAGGCCAATGACCCGCTGCTGACCGCTACGCATCAGCAAGGCCTGACTGAAATAACCGGTACCGCAACCCAGATCCAGACAGCAACCGACACCTTGCGCCGGCATCCGACGCAGCAATTCATGCCCGATACGCCGCTGCAGGGCCGCCATGGTATCGTAACTTCCGGCCGCTCTACTGAAGGAATGGGCGATCTGCACTTTATCGATCGCCGCTCGCGACCCTGTTTCAACCCCCGCTTGGCCCACGCCGGTTTCGGTGCAGCAGCTAGGCATCGACGCCACCTCGTTGATCAAGCACCGACTGCGTGAAGCTCAACAGGGTATTGGCGACGAATTCAGGGGCGGAAAGAAAGGGTAGATGACTGCAATCAGGCACAATAACCGACCGATCGGGGCAAGGCATCCGCGGCGCAATGGCGGCCGGCACCAGCGGGTCGATATCCCCAAACAGGTGCAGACGCGGGCAGCGCAGCGCCGCGAACATCGGTCGGTGGTCCTCGCCGAGCAACGCTAGCGCGGGGAGCAATGCGTCGCTACCGCTCGCCGCGCTAGCCAGTAAAGGCTTGAGTGTTTTCAGCAGCCTACGCGCCTGAGGATCGCCTTGAACCTGCAGCATCAAAAACCGTTGCAAGGCTTTAACCGGGTTCGCTGCTACCTGAGCCTGAAACTGCTCAAACACGATTTTCTCCATACCGGGCCAGGCCTCACGGCCGACAAAACACGGGTTGCAGGCCAACGTGATCACCCCCGCGACCGGGTGGCGCGTCGCCACCGCGGCGGCGAACACACCGCCCAACGACCAGCCCAACCAAAACGCGTTAGCCGGTGCGACGGCGGCTATTTGATCAGCCAGGGCTTCAAGTCGGTAAGGCTGGCGTACGGCGCTGCGTCCCAGCCCCGGCAGATCGATCAGGGTGAGGCGAAAATGGCGCTGCAAATAAGGCGTCCAGTCCGACCAGACTCCGCTGTGCATCCCCCAGCCATGCAGCAAGACCAGCTCAGGGCGCAGCGCGTCTGTTGCTGCCGTGCTGTCGTCAGGAGGCAGACGTTCAACATAGAGACTCATGCCTGCGCCCCTACCTTCTCGAGTCCTTGTAACAACTGGTCCACCTGCGCCTCGCTATGCGCGGCGCTCAAGGTCACCCGTAACCGGCTGCTACCGGCGGGTACGGTGGGTGGGCGAATCGCGGTAACAAATAAACCTTCGGCCTCCAGCGCCGTACTCAGCGCCATGGCCCGCGCCGAGTCACCGACCCAGATTGGCTGAATCGGTGTGGCCGAATCCATCAGCGTCAGACCGATCGCTTCGGCACCGCGCCGAAAACGCTGAATCAAGTTCCTCAGGTGCTCACGGCGTTCTTGCCCGTCACGCACCAGGCGCAGACTGGCCAGGCTCGCTGCGGCCACCGCCGGCGGCATCGCCGTGGTATAGATATAACTGCGGGCAAACTGGATCAGGGTTTCGATCAAGGTCTCGCTGCCGGCGACGAACGCCCCGGCACTGCCAAAACCCTTACCCAGCGTCCCCATCAACACCTGTACATCATCGCTGCCAAGGCCGAACTGATCGACACAGCCTCCTCCCCCGGGCCCGAGACAACCGAGGCCGTGCGCATCGTCCACCATCACCCACGCGCCTTCACGGCGTGCCGTTTGGCACAGCGCGGGCAGGTCGGCGACATCACCGTCCATACTGAATACGCCATCGGTCACCACCAGCTTGCGCGTGGCATCACTCGCGGCTAATCGGGAGGCCAGGCTGGCGCTATCGTTATGCAGATAGCGCTGAAAGCGGGCACCGCTGAGCAAACCGGCATCCAACAGCGAGGCATGATTAAGCCGATCCTCGAACACGGCATCGCCCTTTCCCAGCAAGCCGGTAATGGCGCCCAGGTTGGCCATATAACCGGTCGAGAACAGGAGAGCCCGAGGCCGGCCGGTAAATTCCGCCAGCGCTTCTTCCAGCTCATGATGATACTGGCTATGGCCATTGACCAGATGCGAAGCCCCACTGCCAACACCATAGTGATCGGCAGCGGTTTTAAACGCCTTGACCACCTCGGGATGGTTGGCCAGGCCCAGGTAATCATTGCTGCAAAAACCCAGGTAGGCGTTGCCGTTCACGATCACCTGCGGCCCTTGCGGGCTTTCCAGGGTGCGCCGACGCCGGTAAAGATGCTGCTGCTGCCTAAGCACCAGACTTTCGGCCAGATCGTCGAAACCGCTCATTGGCCGCCTTCCCGGTGAGTGGAAAAGCTCACTTGGCCGTCGATCAGCCGTACGTGACTAAATTCAAGCCATTCAAGCCGTACGTTAACCGGCATTATAAAAGAGTCCGGCACTACTCTGCTCATCCACGCTGTGCAAAATAGCCTGCTCCTGCGCCTCATCGGAAACCCCTTCCCGGCGCGCCGGATGAATACCGAGTTTACGGAACAGCGCACGGTCGGCATCGGCCTCGGGGTTTTCAGTGGTCAGCAGTTTTTCACCGTAAAAGATCGAATTAGCACCGGCCAGGAAGCACAAGGCTTGCATCTGCTCATTCATCTGCTGACGGCCTGCAGACAGGCGCACATGCGAGCGGGGCATCATTATGCGGGCGACGGCCAGCGTGCGGATAAAGTCAAAGGGCTCGAGGCTGTCGGCATTCTCTAGCGGTGTGCCCTCCACCCGCACCAGCATATTGATCGGCACGCTCTCGGGATGGTCCGGCAAATTCGCCAATGTCAGCAATAAGCCGACCCGGTCCCGCTGCGCTTCGCCCATGCCCAAAATACCGCCACAGCAGACTTTCATACCGGAATTACGCACATTCTGCAGCGTATCAAGGCGATCCTGGAAGGTGCGCGTGGTGATAATCTCACCGTAATATTCCGGCGAGGTATCCAGATTATGGTTGTAGTAATCCAGACCCGCATCGGCCAACGAATCAGACTGCGATTGATCCAGCATGCCCAGTGTCATACAGGCCTCTAGGCCCATCGCCTTGACGCCACGGATCATCTCAACCACGTAGGGCATATCTTTGCTACGCGGACTGCTCCAGGCCGCCCCCATACAGAAACGGGTCGCACCTTTCTCCTTCGCGGCTTCTGCTTCACGCAGGACCTGCTTGACCTTCATGAGTCGTTCAACCTCGAGATCATTGCAGTGATGCGCGCTCTGCGGGCAATACTTACAATCTTCGGGACAGGCGCCGGTCTTGATAGACAGCAACGTGCTGACCTGCACGGCATTGGCATCAAAATGCTGACGGTGCACGGTCTGCGCCTGGAACATCAGGTCATTGAAAGGCAGGTCAAATAACGCTTGCACCTCGTCGGCGCTCCAGTCATGGCGGGGCGCAGCAGTAACAGTCGACATAACAATACTTCCTGACATCAGCAAAAAAAACCGCCGGCTTCGGCGGCCGGATCAATACGCAGAACAGATCCCGGATCACCACAGACACCCAGGTTCGGTACGTTTGTGGCACAATGCGCTCATCTTACGGGGCAAACGGATTTTGTCAACCGATGCAAAAACGCAAAGACTACATCAGGCGATTTATTGACCGACTCTTACCTTCGTTATGCCTGCTCTGCCAGGCGAAGTGCCAGGGAGCGGCTCTACTTTGCCAAGGGTGCCAGTACGATCTACCCTATTTACAGCACGGCTGCTATCAATGCGCCGAGCCCCTGGCCGACAACGTATCGGCCACCAAGCCCGGCGCGTTAACGCATCACTCCTCGCTAACCGACCCTGGTATCCGACGCTGCGGGCGCTGTTTAAGGCAACCGCCCGCATTCGATCACTGCGTGGCTCCGCTGCTGTATGACTTCCCGGTCAATCGCCTGATCCGCAACCTCAAGGAACAGGGTGATGCACGCGCGGCGCTGTGTCTGGCGTCGGTGTTCACCCATTGCCTGGAGCGCGATTCGTCCAACAGCCCAGGTCCCGAACTGCTGATACCCGTGCCGCTGCACCCCCGCCGATTACGCCAGCGCGGTTTTAACCAAGCCCAGGCGATTGCCGCGTCGTTAGGCCGGTCGCTGCATATCCCCCTCGACAATCGTGCCGTAACCCGCGTGCGCGATTCACCGCACCAACAAGGACTTGGCGCCGATGCTCGCCGGCATAATCTAAGCAATGCGTTCTCGGTTCAGGGCTGTTTTGAAGGCGTCCATCTGGCGCTTGTGGACGATGTGATCACCACCGGCAGCACATTGAATGCAGTCGCTCAGCAATTCAAACAGGCCGGCGCCCGACAGGTCGACGCCTGGTGCCTGGCGCGTACGCCAAACCCGCGCAACACACCGCGTGGAGGTGGTAGCATGAATCGGTCTAATCAGACATAATCGCGGCAAACTGTACTCACGACAAACTTTACTCACGAAAGACCGCCATGATTCGACGCCTGTTGACCATATTCCTGTCAGGGATGACGCTATTTTCCGCATCGGTGCCTGCAGAACCGATAGCGGTAGCCGTTGCGGCTAATTTCCGTACGACACTCCAGCAACTGTCCCAACACTTTGAAGCAGAACAGGGCGATAAGGTCCGCATCAGCAGCGCCTCTACCGGCATACTTTATGCACAAATCCGCCGAGGCGCGCCCTTCGATCTCTTGCTGGCTGCCGATCAGCAACGTCCGCAACGCCTTGAGCAGGAAGGGGAGAGCGTTGCAGGCAGCCGCTTCACCTATGCCCTTGGCCGCCTCGCTCTCTGGATACCCGCAGCCCCCAGTAAAGTTTCCGCCCAGTCTCTTGGCTCGGTGGCACGCCTGGCCATTGCCAACCCGAAAACGGCCCCCTATGGCCTGGCCGCCCAGGAGACCCTCAGCAACCTGGGCGTCACGCCACCCCGCCTGGTACAGGGCACCAATATCGCGCAAACCTATCAATTTGTAGCATCGGGCAATGCCGAAGCCGGACTGGTCGCGCTGGCGCAACTCAAGCAGGCCAACGCCGCACCAGACAGTTACTGGATCGTACCGGCAACGCTCCACCAGCCGATCCAACAGCAGGCGCTGCTGCTAAAACGGGCGGGGGATAATGCCGCCGCACAACGCTTCTACCACTTCCTTCGCAGCGATAACGCCGCCGCGCTGATCACTCAGGCCGGCTACGACCTACCCGATGCGGCCCGGCGCCAGGCATCAGGACACGATTGAATGTTACTATCCCACGATTTACAAGCCTTGTGGCTAACCCTGGAACTGGCCGGCCTTTCCACGCTGATTTTATTAATTCTGGGTCTGCCACTTGCCTGGTGGCTGGCGCACAGGGACCACATGGGCAAACGGCTCATTGAAGTGTTGGTCGCGCTGCCATTGGTCCTGCCCCCCACCGTGCTGGGATTTTATCTGCTCATCGCCTTCGCGCCACAGAGCACCTTAGGCCAGGGTTGGCTCGCGCTGACCGGCACACAACTAGCGTTTAGTTTTTCAGGTCTGGTCCTGGGATCGGTCCTTTATTCGCTGCCCTTTGTGGTGCAGCCTTTGCAAGCCAGTTTCAGTCAACTCGACCGACGCCTGCTGGAAAACGCAGCCATCCTCGGCGCCTCCACGCTGGATCGGTTCTTCACGGTAGTTATTCCGCTGTGTCGACGTGGGCTCTTGACGGCGATCACCCTCGGTTTCGCCCACACCGTCGGCGAATTCGGGGTGGTCTTGATGATCGGCGGCAACATACCCGGTGAAACCCAGGTTCTGTCTATCGCCCTGTTTGATCACGTAGAGACCTTGGAGTACGAGCGAGCACACTTAATGGCCGGCGGCTTGCTGCTGTTCTCCTTTGTGTTGCTGATGCTGCTTTACACCCAGGGACGTAACGGTAACTATCGGGTGCACACATGAGCTTACAGGTCCGTCTCACGTTTCGTCCGCCTGGCTGGCAGAAGAATCTTCTGGATATCGACCTGGTGACTCCGGCGACCGGAACCACCGCGATTTTCGCCCCCTCGGGAAGCGGAAAAACCGCACTGCTGCGCTGCATCGCCGGACTGGAACCCAACACGGAAGGCCTGATCCGTTTTCGAAAACGTACGTGGCTGGACAGCGCCCGTCAGCAGCACGTCGCGGTCAACAAACGTCAGATTGGGTTTGTATTTCAAGATAGCTGCCTGTTTCCGCACCTCGGCCTGCTCGATAACCTGCGCTACGGTGCTCGCCGGCGCGGCGTGGATCCGCAGCTCGAAGCCCGCCTTATTGACGCCTTAGACCTGCAGCCGCTGCTTACGCGTGACGTTCGCCACCTGTCCGGCGGCGAACGCCAACGGGTTGCGTTAGCCCGCGCGCTGCTGTCGCGCCCGCAGCTCCTGTTACTGGATGAACCCCTGTCCGCCCTCGACGCCGCCGCCCGCTATCAGATTCTCACACTGATCCGCAGCATCCAGACCGAATGGGACCTGCCCATACTCTATGTGACCCACAGCCGCGGCGAAGTTGCACAGATTGCCGACCAGATGGTGCTGCTCGAAAACGGTAGCGTGCTATGCCAGGACACCCCAACCCGACTCTTCAGCCGCCTGGATCTGCCCCTCGCCAACCGGCGCTACAGTGCCGCCATGCTGGATTGCCATATTGTCCGACACGACCGGCAATACCAGCTGACCGGCCTGCATATTGGCAACGATCCGACCCGTCTTATCTGGACCGGGCTGCTGCCTCAAACCGAAGGTACGCCGATTCGGTTGCAGATTCGCGCCCGAGACATCAGTATCAGCACCATCGAACCCCAGCACAGCAGCATCATCAATTGCCTACCGGCCGTCATCGACGATCTGCGCGAACTCGACCCCGCCACGCTGTTGGTCCGGCTACGTATTGACGAACAATACGTGCTAGCCCAGCTCACCCGCCGCTCTCTTGACCGGTTGGCGCTACACAAAGGGCAAGCCGTTTTCGCGCAGATCAAAACAGTGTCCCTGACCATTACCTGACAGCCAAGCGCCAGTCGTTACGCGCGCTACGTGCCTGAAAGGCCACAGAGCGCCTGTCCGGCCGTTATGTCATGTTGATGCCTTATGTGACGGCTCTATAGACATCCCCTGCAGCACAATTTAGGATTTCCAGGTATCCCTAAGCGCAAAAAACTCAGATAATCCCTTTTTGGCTCGGCATGACGCTGCCGCCTTAACAACAAGCCTTCATCAGAAAGAGCTGAGGGTCCGTAGGATATACCTGAGTATTGGCGCTAGCTCAGATCGACCCGACGTCGATAAAAAGCGTCTACCCCTCCCCTGCGATTGGCCCATGATAATGAAACGGCCTATTTTTGCGCACAATAAAGACATGAGTTGATATATGGTGCATGCATACAGCGAACTCACACCGGATACTATTTTTGACGCGATTGAAGCGCAAGGGTATCGGTGTAACGGGCAATATTTGGCCTTAAATAGCTATGAGAACAGAGTTTTTCAATTTGGCATTGAAGACGATCACCCCATCATCGCCAAGTTTTATCGACCTAATCGTTGGTCAACAGAGCAAATCCTGGAGGAGCATGCTTTTTGCTTGGAACTCGCGGCTGCTGAGTGGCCCGTCGTCCCGCCGCTACAAGGACGCAACGGCGACACGCTCCATGATCACGGCAAGTTTCAGTTCGCACTCTTTGCGCGCAAAGGAGGACGCACACCAGAACTCGATGATCTGGATAATTTAGAGGCGCTGGGGCGTCAACTGGGACGGCTGCACGCGGTCGGTGCGCTGAAACCGTTCACCCAACGGCCACAGATCGACATTCAAAGCTATGGCGTGCAGAGCAGGGAGTTTTTGCTCAGCCACGACTGTATACCCGCCACGCTAGTGGCCGCCTATGAAACGCTGAGTAAGGATCTTATCGATACCATCACGCGCAAATTTGATGCAACCCCCCACGCAACATTACGCCTGCACGGCGACTGCCATGCCGGAAACATCCTCTGGCGTGACGAAGCCCCCCTGTTCGTCGACTTCGACGATTGTCGATCGGGCCCTGCCATCCAAGACCTATGGTTACTGCTCAGCGGTGATCGAGATCAACAACGACTGCAGCTGGAAACCCTGCTCGAGGGTTACGAGCTGTTCCACGACTTTGATAATCGAGAACTACACCTGATAGAAAGTTTACGGACCTTACGGATTATGAACTACGCCGCCTGGTTAGCGCGCCGCTGGTCCGACCCCGCATTTCCTATGGCTTTTCCATGGTTCAATACAGAACGCTATTGGGGAGAGCATATCATCAGCCTCAGAGAGCAACTGTCGGAACTACAAGAACCGCCTTTGCAGCGAATAGCCGCGTTTTAACGAGGCTGGGGCAGGCCTTGGTATAACATGGCAGGCGGCAGCAAAAAACAGCCCTCTTGGCCCTATCTGCAACCATGCTTTTCGCCTGTAGCCTGTAGCCATTTTTATTGCAACCCAGCCCCTTGCGCTTTAGGCTTGGCGGCTGCCCACTGATCCTGTGAGAACCCCGTGTCTTTCAACGTCGAACCTATCGGTATCATCCACTCCTGTTTCCGCGAAAAATTCGGTATCCCGCGTCAGCCGGGCCTGGCCGGTGCGGCGCGGGCGGAACTCGAACTGTTGGGGGAATGTGCGACCTTTGATGCGGTGCGGGGCCTGGAAGAGTGCTCGCACCTGTGGATCCTGTTTCTGTTCAGCGAGCACCTGAACCGCGGCTGGACCCCCCTGGTGCGCCCGCCTCGCTCGCACGGGGCCAAACGCGGAGTATTTGCCACCCGATCGACCTTTAGGCCCAACCCCATCGGGCAATCCGCCGTGCGGCTACTGGCGATCAAAGACGTCGCGGGCAAGCCGCGACTGATTCTGCAAGGCGCCGATATTCTGGACGGTACCCCCGTTATCGATATCAAACCCTACCTGCCCTACGCCGATAGCATCGGCGACGCCACCTATCCCTACGCACCGGATGCACCCCGCCTGACATTACCGGTCACCTACAGCCCCGCGGCTCAAGCATCGCTGTTCGCGAACCTGCAGCGACTCCCCGAGTTACAGGCCTTGATCGAAGATGTCGTACTGTGCGATCCGCGCCCGGTTCATCACCACAAGCAGTCCGGCGAGCGCGAATACGGCGTCCGTCTGCATGATCTGAATGTACGTTGGCACTACCACGCCGACCAGGTGCAGATTAACGCCATCGAGAGGGCAGAGTAGCCACCACGGCATCAAAGCAGCGTGCTCACGACACACCGCTGTGCTCGCGCAATCTGAATCAACATCGCGCGGGCGCCCAGAAAGCATGCGCTATAACTTTTACTTGGCGCCCCCGCGCGAGGCTCTTATCATACGCGCCTGTTTCGATGGCCATCTGTTATGATAAAGATCATACCCACCCCCGCAGTACTCAGGCTGAGCAGATTCGCTCGATGAGACTGAACGCCGATGAGGTAACCCCATGCGTCGATTAACAGCTCTAACCCTGTGGCTGATCATGACCGTTCCGTCAGCAATGGCAGCAACGCCTGCCGAAGACAGCGCCGCCAACCCGGCTCCAGCGCTGATCGGCGAACTGCTGCGCAACGTCAACTGGGAACTGTTGCTACGTTTACAGCAAGTCGTCATGGATAATTTTGAATTGATCGGCCCGTATACCCAGGAATATATCGCGTGCCTCGAGGCAGAAGGGGCGCTCGATAAAGACCAGGCCCTGGACCTGAAATTACTCATCGAAAAAGCCCGTAACGCGTCTGGTCGCTGCAATGCCATCGCCGAATCCCTGGCCGGACAGCTAAAATTCGACATCACACACGAAGAGCTCGAGCGGGGCCTGAGCCCCGAATACCGCGAGCTGCTTAACAAAAGTCTGTAACCACAGTTACCCGCCAGGCAGCGCTGCCTGCCTGGCCAATCCGACCGGAACCCCATGAAAAAAGGCCCTCGCTACTTTTCCAAGCCCGCATCCAAACCGGCATCCTTCAAGCCCTATTCTCTCGATGTGACGATCGACGGGCAGATACACGACGGCCGCGGCGTCGCCCACCACCAGGGTAAAACCCTCTTCGTCGAGGGCGCCCTGAGTGGTGAACACGTCACCGCCCGTGTGCACAACAGCCGCAGCCGCTACGATGAGGCCTTTTGTCAGCAGGTCCTACGCCCCAGCCCGCAGCGGGTCGCCCCCCTGTGTCCGCATTACCGGCTCTGTGGCGGCTGCCAGTTACAGCATCTTGACCCCGACGCACAGATCGAGCTGCGCCAGCAACTGGTACTGGAACAGCTACAGCGCCTGGGCGGTATCCGTCCCGACGCAGTCGCGCCCCCCCTCACTGCCGAGCCCTGGCATTACCGGCGCCGGGCCCGACTCGCGGTGCAATGGCCTAAAGGCCCGGGTGAACCGCTGATCGGCTTTCGCGAACGGCGCAGTAAGCGTATCTGTCCAATTCGCCGCTGCCTGATACTCGACCAACGCGCCGACGCGCTAATCCCCGCACTGGCTCCGACCCTGCATGGACTCACAGGCGGTCGTGGTATCTCCCATCTGGAACTGGCTTTCGGCGATGCGGATGCCGCTCTCTTGGTACGCCATATTCGTCCCTTGGCCAGCCAGGATATTGACGCGCTGCAACAGTTGGCCAACGCGGCCGGTTTTGCGCTGTATCTGCAACCCTCCGCCAACGAAGTCATTCAGCAACGGTCTGGCGACCAGAACAGCGACGACCGGTTGCATTTCGCGCTGCCCGACGCAGCACTGGAACTGGCCTTCCATCCCAGCGACTTCGTTCAGGTCAATGCCAATATCAACCGTCAGATGGTTAACCAGGCGCTGCACTGGCTCGACCTGCAAGCCGAGGACCGGGTGCTGGATCTGTTCTGCGGACTGGGCAACTTTACCCTCCCTATCGCCCGCCACGTACAGCAAGTCGTCGGGGTTGAAGGCAGTGACGCCATGACCCTGCGCGCGCAGGAGAATGCCGTCCGTAACCAGATCGACAATGCCGAGTTCCACCGCTGGGACCTAACCCGCGACTGCCGCTCAGCCAGCTGGTACCGACAAGGCTTCAGCAAGATTGTACTGGATCCACCCCGCGCCGGCGCCCAGGAGGTTATAGAACACCTGTCACGCCTCGACACCCACACGCTTCTGTATATCTCCTGTGATCCGGCGACATTGGCACGGGATGCGTCACAATTAACGGCGCAGGGCTTTACTCTGGCCCGACTCGGCGTCATGAATATGTTCCCCCATACCCGTCATATCGAATCGATGGCGCTGTTTATCCGCAGCTGATCCGTCCTGACACGGCTTGCGCGGCTGGCTGACAAAACAGGCAGGCCTGTTTTGTCGAGCGCGCCTGTTTTATCAAGCATCCCTGCTTAGCAGCTACACTGAAAAGGTACGACACCGGGGGTCGGCATCCGCTGCATCCCGCAATTTTTCGTCAGGAGAGGGTTATGAATGATCATGTGTACAAAATTGTCGATGTGGTGGGTTCATCCAGCGAAAGCTCCGACCAGGCCATTCGCAATGCCGTGCAGAAAGCCGCCGAGACACTTGAGCATATCGGCTGGTTTCAGGTCGTGGAAACCCGTGGCCATATTGAAAACGGCCAGGTCGCCCACTTTCAGGTCACGGTCAAGATAGGATTCCGTCTCGACTGAACCAGAAAACGCTGTCGTTGCATATCAAAGCCTTGCGCCGCACGGAAAGGCACGCTGTAATAGCGTGCGAAGAGGTTTAACATTACCGGTACCTTTTGGCGCCGACGTCATATCGCCGGCCCCCTATCGCCGGCCCCCTATCGCCGGCCCCCTATCGCCGGCCCCCTATCGCCGACAATCGGATGCAAGCATGCCTGTAACGGAACACGATCTACTCTTTGACCAACAACACCTGTGGCACCCCTATACCTCCATGGTTGACCCTCTGCCAGTCTACCCGGTGGAATCGGCGCAGGGCGTGCACTTGCAGCTCAGTGACGGTCGACAACTTGTTGATGGTATGTCGTCCTGGTGGTCCGCCGTCCACGGTTATGGTCATCCCGCGCTGAACCAAGCCGCGAGCCAACAACTAGACAAGATGTCGCACGTCATGTTCGGCGGTCTGACCCACAGCCCGGCCATCGAACTCGGAAAGCGACTCGTGGCCCTGTCACCTGAAGGCCTGGAGCGGGTATTCCTCTGTGATTCAGGGTCGATCAGCGTCGAAGTCGCGATCAAAATGGCCGTACAGTACTGGCAGTCCCGCGGCCAACCTGGCAAGCACCGCATGCTTTCGCTCCGTAACGGCTACCACGGCGACACCTTCGGGGCCATGGCGGTCTGCGATCCGGTAACCGGCATGCATGAACTGTTCAGCGGCATCCTGCCGCAGCACCTGTTTGCTCCCGCCCCGCAATGCGGGTTTGAACAGCCCTGGGACGAGAATGAGGGGGCGGCGCTAGAGCAGTTGCTTGCTGAACACCACACAAGCCTCGCCGCGCTGATTCTGGAACCTATCGTGCAAGGCGCCGGCGGGATGCGCTTCTACTCGCCGCAATACCTGCGCCACGCCCGTACCCTGTGTGATCGCTACCAGGTATTACTGATTGCCGATGAAATCGCCACGGGGTTCGGTCGTGCAGGCAAGCTGTTTGCCTGCGAATACGCCGACATTGCGCCCGATATTCTCTGTGTCGGCAAGGCCCTCACCGGTGGCTATATGACATTGGCAGCGACGCTGACCCGGGCAGATATTGCCGAGACGATTTCTCGAGGCGGCGCTGGCTGCTTTATGCACGGCCCCACGTTTATGGGCAACCCGCTGGCTTGCGCCGTGGCCTGTCGCAGCCTGGACCTTCTTAACGAAGACCCCTGGCAACCCCGAGTTGCCGCCATCGAACGCGGGCTGCGCAGTGGTCTGGAACCGGCACGCGCCCTGTCACAAGTGGCCGATGTCCGCGTGCTCGGAGCCATTGGCGTCATTGAGATGCAACAACCGGTCGAGATGGCGTCCATTCAGCGCCAGTTTGTCGAGCGCGGCGTCTGGGTTCGTCCATTCGGTAAACTGATCTATGTGATGCCGCCGTATATCATCACCCCCGAGCAGCTAAAGCAACTGACTCAGGTTATGGTCGCCGTTGCCGCACTACAATAAGCTGCAGCACTGCAATAAACTAAAATAACAGGCTAGGGTCAAAAAGTACCACGAACACGCTGACCGAGCTATGATTGAGACAAACACGAAAAGGAGCCTCTATGGCGCGCGTCAAACTGGATATGCCGCGGCATTTTACCTTCAGCACCGATATGCCGGTACGCATTAACGATATTAACTACGGCGGTCACCTGGGCAATGATTCGGTCATGTCACTGATCCACGAAGCCCGGGTCCGCTTCCTCAAACGGTACGGCTATGTCAGCGAACTGGATCTGGATGGTTTAGGACTGGTGATGACCGACTCGGTGATTATTTTCAAGGCCGAGAGTTTTCACGGTGAACAGGTACAGATCGACGTCACCGTCACGGACTTCAATAAATACGGCTGCGATTTCTTCTATCTGCTTAGCAATAAGGAAACGGCCGTCGAGATTGCCCATGCCAAAACCGGCATCGTCTTTTTTGATTACACCGAGCGCAAGGTCAGCCCGATTCCCGAGCAATTCAAGTCGAAATTCATCAAGGAAACGGATTAACGAGAAACCTGGCCCCGCGGCTCCGTTTTTTGAACCCTAGCGGGTGACCCCATCAAGGACAAGGAGTGTCCTATGCGCCTATTCATCCTGTTACTGCTGGCCGTGACCGCCCCCCAGACCGTGGTGGCCGCTATTTACAGCTGGACCGATGCACAGGGGCAACAGCACTTCAGTGATGACCCGACCTTGGCAAATCAACACACGGTCACGCTCTACCAACCGGGAAAGCCGGCAGCCAGCTCAACCCCTCTGATACGCCCTCAATCGCTCAAGAAAGCACGAAAGGAAACATCCAAGGTAAAATACCAAGAGCGACGACCGACAGCCGCGGATGCCGTTAACAAAGCCTGCCTGCGCTATGAACGGCAAATAGACGCCCTGACCATCAAGCTGCGCCGCGCCCACAGTAATCTGCAGGGTAACCGGTGGCGGGAACAACGCCGGCACTACCAACATAAGCGCTGGCAAGACTGTAGCGATTAACCTGGTAGGCGGCTTTATGCCACGGCGCTGCATCCATAACCCGGCTCGCAAAGCGACATGTTTTGCTCGGTATCAGGTTGCCGCCGGATATCAGCCTACTCGTAACCCTGGTAGCTGCCGCTGTTATGGGCCAGATCTTCAAAGCGACTGAATTTACCGACAAAGGCCAACCGACAGCTACCGATGGGGCCATTACGCTGCTTACCGATAATAATCTCGGCGACCCCTTTATCCTCACTATCCTCGTTGTACACCTCGTCTCGGTAGATAAACATAATGACGTCGGCATCCTGCTCGATGGCGCCTGATTCCCGCAGATCCGAGTTAACCGGGCGCTTATTCGGACGATTTTCCAGACTCCGGTTCAGCTGTGACAGGGCAATAACCGGGCACTCGAGCTCTTTTGCCAGCGCCTTCAACGAGCGGGAGATCTCCGAGATCTCCTGGGTCCGGCTTTCGGCGGCCCCTTTGAGCGACATCAACTGCAGATAGTCGACCATGATCATGCCAATCGCGCCGTGCTCGCGCACGATACGCCGCGCCCGGGCGCGCATCTCATTGGGCGAAATACCGGCGGTGTCATCGATAAACAACGGCTTGTCTTTGAGCAGGTTAACCGCATTGGTCAGCTTGGGCCAATCCTCCTCCAGCAGCTTGCCATCGCGGACCCGGGTCTGATCGATCCGGCCGAGCGACGCAAGCATCCGGGTAACGATGGATTCGGCCGGCATCTCCAGACTGAATACCAGCACCGCCTTATCTGACCCCATCAAGGCATTCTCGACCAGGTTCATGGCGAAGGTGGTCTTACCCATCGATGGCCGCGCGGCAACAATGACCAAATCCGAGCGCTGCATCCCCGACGTCATGCCATCGAGGTCGGTAAAGCCGGTGCTGATACCGGTCATGGTGGTGGTGGAGTTAAACAACTCGTCGATGCGTTCAACCGCTTTCTGCAACAGCGGGTTAACGGGCTGCGGCCCCCCCTCCTTCGGGCGGCTCTCGGCGATCTGAAACACCTTGCGCTCCGCCTCGTCCAACACCTCTTCGGAGCTGCGCCCCTCGGTATGAAAGGAGGCATCGGCGATTTCATTGGCCACGGTAATCAACTGCCGCAACATCGCCCGCTCGCGGACAATGGCCGCATAAGCACGAATATTCGACGTACTGGGGGTGTTTCTGGCCAGATCGACCAGGTAATCCAGGCCACCCACCGCGTCAAGCTCATTGATACGATCCAGCTCTTCGGAGAGCGTGACCACATCCAGGGGCTGCTCGTTGCTGACCAGCTTTTCCATGGTTGCAAAGATCTGCCGGTGCTCCCGGCGATAGAAGTCGATCGTGGCCAGGTGCTCGGCAACCAGATCCCAGACCGCGTTATCCAGCATCAAACCACCCAGCACCGACTGCTCGGCCTCTAACGAATGCGGTGGTGTCTTGATGCGGTCTAATTCCGAATTATGGGCATCCGTATCTATCTGGTGGGCTGAATCATGCATAGCGACGACTTAAATCCTGGACAGCGAGGGGCAGAGACATCGGACGATGCTCAGCAGGCATTGTAAACCGACGGGCATAAAAAAACACCGCTCAGCTTTCGCCAGGCGGTGTTTTCAGAGCAAACCGATCGACTTAATCGCCGTACGGTTCGGGGGGATGTTGGGGCTTATTCAGCAACAACAACCAGGCTCAGTACAGCAGTCACTTCGCTGTGCAACTGGATCGCAATTTCAAACTCGCCCGTGTTGCGAACAGGGCCTTCAGGCAGACGTACTTCACTCTTAGCAACAGGCATGCCTGCTTCAGTGATCGCATCCGCGATATCACGTGCGCCGATGGAACCGAACAGCTTGCCTTCATCGCCCGCTTTAGCAACAACCGTCAGCTCGATTTCGTTCAGCTTCTCAGCGCGCGCCTGGGCTTCGGCCAGCTTCTCAGCAGCGGCTTTTTCAAGCTCTGCACGACGTGTGCCAAAGTTTTCCAGGTTTGCCTTAGTGGCAGGTACTGCTTTACCGTAAGGAATCAGGTAGTTACGACCGAAACCAGCCTTAACATTGACCTGGTCACCCAGACCACCCATCTTACCAACTTTTTCGAGTAGAATGACTTCCATCTCGCCAACCTCTTTATGTCCGTTGAACCCTTAGGCTCAAGACTTTGCCGGGACCCGCTTCCTGATGTCGACCAGACTGTCGACCACCGCTAACAGGATCAGCAACGATATCAAATACGGTCCGGCTACAAAGGCCACCGAATAAACGGCGATGAGCCAGGACCTGCCTAATTCTCTTTTTGCTACTACACCATGGATCAGGGCGATTCCTGCCAAAATAAACGGCAGTATCAGCACCGGTAGACCACGGACAAAACCGGTTTCAGCCACTTCGCTCAACAACAGCGCGGCGATCACAAGTCCGGCATAAAATACCGGCATACGCAGCTGATGGAACTCAACTCTAAACCCACCCGGGTTATAGAGCATGGCCTGCCACCAGCGCCCGATAGCCAGGCTGGTCAATATGGACCCAAGATGCCCTGCAACCAAACCACCCAGCATCAGCTCGGTGATCATATCGATGCGGATATCACCGGCAGCGGAACCTAGTTGGGTCCGCAACGCCTCACTGATCTGCCCTGCAACACTCCCGAGTAATTCCGCCGTTTCCGGAGCGAGCCATTCGATCAGCATGCTGATCACAAGCCCGGCAGCGGCAGCAACAGACAAGGTCTGAGCCCAAGACATCGTGCGCCGTAGAATACCTGCCAGCAAAAAAGCACCGACAAGAATCACCAGCGGTGACGCTTCATCTTTCCATACCAACCAGATGGCCGAGGGTAACAACCCCCAGAGCACCAGGCTTAAACCGGCTTCCGGCCCTCTTCGCAGAGTGACCAGCGCCACGGCGGCAGCAGCCAATCCGATAAGAACTGTCGCTGCCAGATCCAGAAAAATCCGGATTCCACCCACCTCCAACGCTGAAAACACCAGCGGCATGGAGGTCATTACCACAACAGCAAGGATCGCTTGATTGCGACCGCGCATGATAAATTCAGCGAGCGCGCGCATAGAGATCCACCCGTTATCAGGGCTTACTGATGGCTGTCGGTGTAAGACAGCAGTGCCAGATAGCGAGCACGCTTGATCGCAGTAGACAGCTGACGCTGGTAACGCGCCTTGGTGCCCGTGATGCGACTAGGTACAATCTTACCGGTTTCGGTAATATAGCCCTTGAGTGTCTCGATATCTTTGTAATCGATTTCCGTAACACCTTCAGCGGTGAAACGGCAGAACTTTCTACGACGGAAAAAACGTGCCATTGAAGAATCTCCTTAAACAGTAATCGGTATCAGCCCGCTTATTCAGCGTCGGCTTCAGGCGCAGCGGTTTCAGTCGCAGCTTCCGGTGCAGCTTCGCGACGCGGCGCTTCACGGCGTGCTGGACGACGATCTTCGCGACCTTCAGCGGCCTTGATGGGAGAGATTTCAGTGATGGCATCTTTGCGACGAGTCACAAGATTACGGATCACGGCATCGTTGAATCGGAACAGGTTGGACAGTTCATCCAGCGCTTCACCGGTGCTTTCTACGTTCATCAGTACGTAGTGTGCTTTGTGAATCTTGTTGATCGGGTAAGCCAGTTGACGACGGCCCCAATCTTCCAGACGATGAACTTTACCGCCAGTATTTTCGATAATACCGGTGTAACGTTCTACCATGGCTGGAACTTGTTCGCTCTGGTCCGGATGAACCATAAATACGATTTCGTAGTGACGCATTACATCTCCTTTCGGGTTAGCAGCTTCAACATGTGCCCGATATTCCGGCAACGAGAAGCAAGGAGTTAAGGTTGAATTTCGAGCGACATATTCTATAGCGCCTTATTGGCCGAGGCAAGCACTGTGCAGTGTTTCTGTGGTGCAAACGCATCAAGGGCAAAAACACGCGCGCTTTAGCCCGTTCAGGCGACAATTCTGCGCTACGGGGCGCTATAATACCCTCTTTTTACCCAGACCTTTGGCAAAACGGCACAGACGTCTAGCGACAGCCCCGCTTCGTTCAATGCGAGCCGTCGTCGTATAAGCGTCCTCTCAACTCAACGTAAAAAGACGCGCAGCGGTTGACTGCGCGATATAAAAAAGGCGATGGATCGGTGAATAAAACACTTATTTTAGCGTTGGTCCTGCTTAGTGGCTGCTCGGCGGTAAAATCCCGCGATAACAGCCATCTGTCCGGCAACCAAACCGGTCACCTCTACGCAGGCACACAATTAAATATGGCCTACTGGAAATGCTTCGTACTCGCGACGCCCCCCTCGCTTATTTTTACGGCAGTCGCCGTGCCCTACATGCTGGTCGACGGTGTCGCATCCATTACGATGGACACCGCATTGATGCCGATGGAGTCTTACCACCCCCCCACCAAAGCACGCGCCGTCTACGATAAACCGTTCTGCGACAGTTTCTGGTTATAAGTAACGCTTACCACGACACACCCTGGCGACAACTAGCCGTTACGGCGCTGACGTACCGCTTCAAACAAGGTCACGCCGGCGGCCACCGAAACATTCAGGCTCGAGACTTCGCCCGCCATCTCGACCTTCACCAGGCGATCACAGCATTCGCGTGTCAGTCTACGCATACCCGCCCCTTCCGCACCCATAACCAGCGCCATCGGGCCGGTCATATCCGCCTGATAAATGGTTTCCTGGGCCTCTCCGGCAGTACCGGTGATCCAAATACCCGCGCTCTGTAGCTGCCGCAAGGTGCGCGCAAGATTGGTCACGGTAATATAAGGAACCGATTCCGCAGCGCCACACGCCACCTTGACCGCCGTACCATTCAACGGCGCTGACTTATCCCGCGGTGCAATCACCGCATGCACGCCAGCCGCATCGGCCGTGCGCAGACAGGCCCCCAGATTATGCGGATCAGTCACGCCATCGAGCACCAATAAAAATGCCGGCTCATCCAAACGGTTTATCAAGGCTTCCAGATACGATTCATTGTGCACCTGGGCCGGTTCAACACGCGCAACCACGCCTTGGTGCACCATTCCTGGCACTAATTTTTCTAATTCACTGCGTTCGACCTGTTCGACCTGAATACGCTGGGTTTGCGCCAACGCCAGCAACGCCTGTATACGCCGGTCCTGTCGCCCTTTCTGCACCAGCACGGTGCGGACCCGTTTTGGGCTACGCTCGAGGAGGCTATACACCGCGTGCAATCCAAAACTTACTTGATCATGATTCATTAATAGGTGCCATGTTAAGCAGATTAATCCAGTGACCCGCCCGCCCTACAACCGCGTTGTCGGCAGATCCATGCGCAGCTTAGCCGCGCCAACCACGGACATCCAACGAAAATAGTCCCGCAGGATGCACACCTGATGATATTACAGCGATACTTGCTGCACATAAAAAAAGAGGGCTAAAAGCCCTCTTTTTTGCCACTCCCGGCTTGTGCTGGAAATCGCGTCGCCGTTTAAAGCACATCCCTATCAGTCGAGGCTGGCAAATACCGCGTCGCGAATAGCATCCACAGACCCTACACCCTTGATGTAGTTGTACGTAGGCGCAGCATCCGCGTCAGCTTTCGCCCAGTCTTTATAATAGCTCACCAGCGGAGCCGTCTGGTCGTGGTACACCTTCAGGCGCTCACGCACGGTCTCTTCGCTGTCATCGACACGCTGCACCAGGTCTTCACCCGTTACATCATCCTTGCCCTCAACCTTTGGCTGATTGAAAATAAGGTGGTAAGTACGTCCTGAACCGGGATGCACACGACGACCGCTCATACGCTTGACGATCTCTTCATCCTTCACGTCAATTTCGACGACATAATCGATATTAACGCCGGCTTCTTTTAAAGCATCGGCTTGAGGAATCGTGCGCGGAAAGCCGTCAAACAGGAAACCGTTGGCACAATCGGACGCTGCGATACGCTCTTTGACCAGGCCAATGATGATCTCGTCGGAGATCAACTGTCCGGCATCCATAACCGTTTTTGCCTTAACACCCAAAGGCGTACCCGCTTTTACCGCAGCTCGCAGCATATCGCCGGTTGAGATCTGAGGAATTCCATATTTCTCAGTGATATATTGAGCCTGAGTACCTTTACCGGCACCCGGGGCGCCCAGAAGAATGATGCGCATTCTTACTTACTCCATGTCATTAATCGAAAAGCGGCACGGTCAGCGCCGGTTAAATTTCACACTACGCTATGATGCCTGACCGCATGATTCGCAAGATGCCCGAAAATTATACAATTACTCTCTACAGCTCAATACGACATTAGCACTAACATCGCCCCACTTGAGCCGGGCCTGCTTCCTTGGTACCGCGCGGCCGCAAAGGCTAGCCTATTGTGAGGACGATCTCAACGCGGCAGAGACCGAAAAGGGCATTCTTTATAAAAACGTTTGCTATCAAGCTCGTGGCTTTATGCCACGGCGATTCATCCATGAACCGGCAAAGATGCAAGGCCGTACAACCGACTCATCGTTGTTTGTGCTTAATCGCGCAATAGGATAAAAAGAGTTAATACTTGACCAGAACATCGTCCAAAGGACCCAACCCTGTCGTGAATGTATCGCCCTGCCCGATTTGCCTCCTACCCGCCAGTCATTGCGATTGCAGCCTTATCCAGCCGCAACGGTGCCCCATTCATCTGCAGTTACTCACCCATAGCCAGGAGCTCGATAGTCCAACCAATACCGGGCGGCTGGTTAAATCAATCTTGCGCGACAGTCGGATAGTTCCCTGGCAGCGCACGCAACCCGACCCTCAACTTTTACAGGCGCTCTGCAACCCCGTCTTTTCACCCATGTTACTGTTTCCTCCTGACAGAGAGAATCTTCAAACCCGGCCCGTCCTTGCAGCAAACCCATCGTTACTGGCGCACAATCCTTTGGTGATTATGCTTGATGGCACCTGGAAACAAGCGCGAAAAATACTGCGCCAGTCCCCCTACCTCGACCACATACCGCTGGTGACGCTTCCCTCACAACATCATCAACAACATCATCAACAACATCAACAACAACAACAACAACAACAACAACAACAACAACAACAACCACAACAACAACCACCCAGCCTCTACACCTTAAGACGCGGGGCAGGAGCGCAGCAGCTCTGTACCGCCGAAGCCGCGGCCAGCCTTGTTGAACACTTCGGCGCGCAAGACGCCGCTCGGCAAATACGCAGGTCTCTGATCCAGTTTATACACAACTACCACGCCTGTAAGTCTGGCCATCGGCGCATTGTACAGCCCTGTGTTTGAAATCATCATCTCCGATTTATACTCCTGTAACCTTTGCCCATTACAGTCTGGTCCCAACCTGCATTTTGATGTGGTTCTAATAAACATATACTTCTGAGTTGAAGATAAGCACTCGGTCAATATGTATTGATCGTTTGGCGACAACGCAAGCCAATACGACGGGGAGGGGAAAACAGCCATTAAATCATGCAGTTTTGCGTGCCGGCTGTTATAAACTAATAAGAACCCCTGCCTCCCCAAGCCAATAAACACACTCACGGAGCAACTTATGTACCATAAGAATAAAATAGCTAAAGTGCTTTCCTTCTCGCTCGCGCTGGCATTCTCAGCAGGCAGCATGACTACAGCCCACGCCAAAACCTACAAAGTTGCCGTTGGTGATGGCGCAGGCGGCACTCAGCATGAGCTTGGCAAGAAGTTCGCTCAGGAGTTCAAACAGAGGACCGGCGGCAAACATAAAGCAAAGCTGTTTATGAATGGTCAGCTCGGTAGCGAACAGGACACCGTAAACGATGCCGCTATGGGAACCTTGGACTTCTCTATCCTGGCGATTAATAACGTCACTCCCTTCTCGCCTAGCGTCGGCGTATTGACTCTGCCCTATATGATTCAAAGCCTCGACGATGCGGTAGCGTTGACTCAGGGCGATATCGGTAAAGAGCTGAAAGCCAACACCCTGCGCGATGCCAACGTTCGTATCATCGGCTGGGCTTACTCGGGCTTCCGGGTACTGACCAACTCCAAGCGTCCGATCACCACACTGGCCGACCTTGAGGGCGTCGTGGTTCGCGTCCCCAAAAATGAAATCATGATCGATACGTACAAGGCCTGGGGCATCAACCCAACGCCTATGGCCTGGTCTGAGACCTTCACCGCGCTACAGCAGCAAGTCGTTGACGGTCAGGACAACCCCTATATTACCAACTACGCGATGAAGTTCGACGAAGTTCAGAAATACGTCACCAACATCCGTTACCTGTTCTCGATCGAGCCGTTGATCATGTCCGAATCGGTATTCCAGGATCAAAAGCCTGCCATCCAAAAAGCCATCCTGGAAGCCGGTGAAGCAGCAACCGCTCACAGTGCCGCCTGGTTAGCCGAGAAAGAGGTCAGCATCAAGAAAGAGCTGGTCGATCGTGGTATGGAGATATCCGATCCTGCCAACGGCGAGAAAGAGTGGATCGAGAAAGCCACCACCCTGGTCTGGCCCAAGTACTACGACAGCATCGGCGGTAAGGACAAGGTCAACGCCGTTCTCCGCTTCCTGGGTCGCGACGGCGTATAACCTTCGCCACGGGTAATCGGCCCTCTCGATTACCCGTCCAGATAAAGAGTGCACTCTGTGCTGCAATTGAAGTGGTTGCCCGATGCAACGACCCGGAGCTGGAGTGCATTTTTTTGACCTTTCTACGGGAGCCTAATCATGACCAAAGCAGGTCTTTTTCTAAAGATCCTCGATAATCTCGAGAGCTATATTTGCAGGGCGCTGCTGGCACTGTTTGTGCTCTTGCTGTTCGTTCAGATTGTATCGAGAGAGGTGTTTCAACAATCGATCTCCTGGTCCGAAGAACTGGCGGTTTATATGTTTGTCTGGTTCGTCTTTTTTGGTGCCAGCTACGCCGCCAAACTCTCGGCGCACAACCGGGTCACGTTCCACTTTAAATGGCTACCCGAGAAGGTAGCGGTAAGCCTCGAGGCGATGGCCGATGTCATCTGGGTCGTCTTCAATTGCTACTTCGTCTACCTCTCTTATGATTTTGTGTTCAATAAGATGAATCTATTCTGGAAATCCCAGACCTTGGGCGTGCCGATGAAATACATCTATCTGATCCTGCCCATCGCATTTAGCTTGATGACCATTCGAGTCATCCAGGTCAACTACTACAAGCTGGTCAAGGGCATCGATGTACGTGATCCGGAGTCGTTGGAACTCGACGGGCTGATCGAGAGCGACGCTGATGCCTCAATCAGCGACAGCAACAAAAACAATAACAAAGCGGGATAACCCGGAGTCGACTTATGGCTGAATCTACCATCGTACTTGTTCTGTTCGGGTCATTTTTCCTGCTACTGGTGATGGGCGCCCCTATTACCGTATCGCTGGGGGTCTCGGCACTATTTTCGTTTATCTACCTGGAAGAGAATCCGATTAAACTGGTGCAGATCGCCTTCACCTCGGTGGGCTCGTTCCCGTTGATGGCGCTTCCCGCCTTTATCCTGGCCGGCGCGTTGATGGAGGCCGCCGGCATCTCCAAGCGGCTGGTCATTTTGGCCGAAAGTTTTGCCGGCCCCTTTACCGGCGGTTTATCGGCAGCCACGGTGCTGGCCTGTATGTTCTTTGGCGCTATCTCCGGCAGTGGCCCGGCGACCACGGCGGCAGTGGGGATGTTGATGATCCCCGCGATGGCCAAGCGTGGCTACGATCGTGCCTATGCGGCGGCGGTCACCGCCTCCTCCGGCGGCCTGGGCATCATCATCCCACCGTCGATCCCGATGGTGATCTTTGGTATCTCGGCGATCGGCCTGACGGTACCGCCCGAAGCAATCGAAAAATACGGCAACTTCCAGACCGTCTCGATCTCAACCCTGTTCATCGCCGGCTTTATGCCCGCACTGGTGATCTCGATCAGCCTGTTGATCATGAACTACTTCCGCTGTAAGCAGGCGGGATACAAGGGCTCTACCGACGGCTGGTCACTGGGGCATATTGCCGGTGCCTTTAAGTCTGGATTCTGGTCGGTGCTGGCACCGCTGGTCATCCTGGGCGGTATCTACTCGGGCTTCTTCACCCCGACTGAATCGGCCATCGTGGCAATCTTCTACACCCTGATGATCGGTTGGTTTGTCCATAAAGAGCTAAAGTGGAAGGACCTGGTCCATTCGCTGGAGACCACCACCTGGTTGTCGGGAAGGGTCCTGCTGATTCTATTCACCGCCACGGTATTCGGCAGGGTACTGGTTGAGAACGAGATCCCAGACTCCATCGCCACATCGATGCTCAACCTGACCGATAACGTCTACCTGATCTGGACCATGATTATCGCCTTTCTGCTTTTCGTGGGGATGTTCATGGAGACGCTTGCGGCGATCATGATCCTAACCCCGGTGCTGCTGCCGGTCACCTACAGCCTTGGGATCGATCCGATCCACTTCGGCGTGGTACTGATCTGCTGCCTATCGATCGGTTTCGCCACCCCGCCATTGGGTGAAAACCTGTTCGTGGCCTCGGGGATATCCGATACCCCGCTAGAGGATATTACCGCCAAGGTCTTGCCCTTTGCTGCCATCTCGGTGCTGGGGGTATTCATCATCGCTTTCGTGCCGGAGATTACACTGTTCCTGCCACGCTTATTGGCCGGGTAACCGACTTATTCGCCGCTAAACATCCACCGTTAACTAGTCATAACCTACTAGCTCAGGCAGCGCCATCACTCCACAGCAGTGACGCTGCCGGCTACCCGAGGATCACTGCCCATGCTGCCCGAAATAAAGCAAATCCTGTACTGCACCGACCTGTCGAAGAATGCATCCTACGCGTTTAAGTACGCGGCCTACTTATCGAAAAAAACGGGTGCAAAAGTCCATGTTCTCCATGTGGTCGAGAGACTCTCCAATGATGCGCGCATTACGCTGCAAACCTACGTCATGAACGCCAAAAGCCGCGACGATTTCATCAATCACCGCATCGACCATGCTAAAGATCTACTGCAGCATCGGCAGGACTATTTTTGGGAGGTTCTAGCGCCGACCGAACAAGCCATTCGCCAGCAAATTGCCTCAATCGATGTCGTGGAGCACTACCCGGCCGAGACGATCCTTAAGCGTTCGAAAGAACTCAACGTCGACCTGATCGTAATGGGGGCCCACGAGAAAGGCATTACGCACACCTTTCTTGGCTCGGTAGCTAAAAGCGTATTGCGCCATTCTCGAATCCCCACCATGATCGTCCCCATACCTGAAAAAGATGAACTCAAACGCCAGAAAGACCTGCGCCTAAAACAAAATCCCGCTCAATGAGCCCGCCCCCAGTAAAAGCGCCTCGGATCAGCACACGGGCACGAGGCGTTTTTTCAGACCCCCTTCTATCAGCCCCTCACTTCTATCAGCCCTCTCCCCACCACCATGACTGGCTCCACTGTTCGATAAATGCTGGTCCTAACCGCACGATGGCTGAACACTTATAGTGATCTTCACCTCGATAAAACAACAAGACCCAGGGGGATCGCGATGAATATCACCAATCACAATATCGACATAGCCAACGCCAGGTTGATTCAGCGCTGGAATCAACCCCATCCTGCTTTCGCCTCTGGCACAGACATGCGCAGTAGCGATCAGCGGTTGCTTGAACTGCTATATGGCGGCATCGAGCGCGCCTCGCGCTATCAGTGGCTCAACGGTGGTCGCACCTTGATCGACAAGACCTATCTGGCCATATTCTGGTCAGCCCATGCGCTACCCACACCTTATATCGGCTTCGAAAAACTCGCATCGAACCTGGATCGCTTTATCCGCGTCGAGTTGGCCGATCGCTGGGACGAGCTGGCAGAATTAGACCACGAAGACCGTCACCAACTTACGATCGAGCTGGTTAACGCCGCATCGGAGCAGTTGTTTGGCAGTCAAGCCGACGTGGTTTGCGCTAGCCAATTACTGTTGTTTCTCTGCCCCCAGTTACCGGTGTTTGGCTATAACGAAGCCAACTATCAGGCGCTGAAACAGCGACGACCTGGCCGGCTGCACCCCACGGACCAACAGCCCCTATCGCAAGGCAGCTACGCGCAATACCACCAAGCCTACCGCAAACTACTGGCCTACCACCTCCCCACATTGGCTGCCAGGCCACTACCAACAACACCCTCAGCCACGGGTAGCCTGGGCATCTTATTAGCGCAAACGGACTGGTGGGCACGCCGGTTGCTGATCCAACAGACAACGTGTGCGACCGACGGTGTGATAGCCAATGCACAAACCAACCAGACACCAACGCTAGGCGTGGACTACCGACGATCGGCCTAGACGATCGACCTAGACAACCGGCGCAAAAAACACCTGCTCATCACACACCGTTTTATTTCGACGGTCCTTTGATCCTTCCTTTACAGCACTTCGGTGCTGTTTTTTTTGGCGGACAATGATGGGTCACAGCGCGGTGACCGCGGGAATAAAGACGCGCAGTTCTACCGGCCATCGGGTCATAAACGATATTAACCGGCGGGTTAATAGGCTCAGGGATGCATTAATATTGGCCTATAGGTCACTGCAGGTTAATAGCAACGAGGCCCCTCCTTTTTTACAGACATAAAAAATCGCGTGCTCAATTCCCCGATGAACTGGAAATTCAGCACGCGATGGCGGGGCGGCGGTATTAACCTGGCATTTTTTGCTCGGTATTACGTTGCCAGCTTAATCGATCAGTCTGCGGGCACGAGCTCCTCACAATGAACGATGCGACCACGGCGAACCAAGACCGCTTCATCCAGCTGATAGAGACAGTCCAGCAAGTGCATCTTGAAGCTACCGGGCCCGGTACCGAGCTTAACGGCCTCTTCGGCCGCGACACCGATAGCCAGCAAGGCATGGATAGACGCTTCGAACGCATCCGGATTAACAGCCAGGAAACCTCCAATCAATGCCGACGAGGCGCAGCCCATGGCCGATACCCGGGTCTGCAGGATCGAACCATTGGTCATCAGCACGGTGCGACGCCCATCGGTGATCAGGTCAGTTTCGCCAGACTGCACCACGATGGCACCGGTCTGACGCGCCAATCGCTGCGGCGCATTAGGTGACTCATCATTTGCCAGCGCATGAATTTCTGCATAGTTACCCCGAATAACCGAAGGTCTATGCTCGAGCAAACTCTGGGTGAAAATCCGCCGCGAAGACGACGCGTGTACCGATACTGGATCCAACACCCAAGGTTTGTTGTAATCGATAGCCGTTTGAATAGCGGTGGTGATCGCCGCCCGCCGAATATTGTCCAGGGTTCCGGTATTTACCGATAAGCAATCGGCGCTGGCGACAAATTCAGCGATCTCTTCGGTCCCCATTGTCATTGATGTCTGCGCCCCCACGGCCAACAAAATATCGGCCGAGAAGTCCATCGCCACCGGGTTGGTAATACACTGCACCCGGGGGCATAAATGGCTCAGTAATCGTAACGACTGAGTCGCCTTGCTGGCGGTCTGTTTAATCCCCCCCCCCTGACTCGCGGAGGATACAATATTGAGTGCGCTAGACATGGTCATTCTCCTCGGTTTCGGATGTCGCTGGCGACAAGATCGTCGCGCTTAAAACGTACATTAAGCCAACCCTTAATCCGCCAACATTCGTTATGCCAGCTCTCGGGTTAGACGATCACGCTCCTCCTCGGTGTACTGCACCCGGCCAATAGGCACCAAATCATTTATTTCAGTTTTGATGCGATGGGCATCGTCGGCGCTAAAGCCACCGCACAGTTCAATCAACTGGACTTCACGCGTCAGCATTTCTTGTGCCGCCAATATCGCCTCATCAACCGAACTAACCCCGGCGACCATCATTTCAAACTGTTCACTCTTGATAAACGCATGATGCTTGATCACTTCCAGATCAGCGGCCTTGACGATATAACCGTAACGTTGCAGTGCCATTGCTCATTCCCCGCGTATCTATTGTTGTTTTTCGCTATTTAATCCCGGGCGCTACGGCCACGTAAGAACCAGCCTAGCACTGCTATTGGAGCCAACGTGTGCGGCCAGATGGACGACAAGATCTGGTGGCTAGCAATGAATCAAAAACGGCCGCGAGCTAGGCGGCGTAAATCGATTGCCCATCGCAGGCATCCGGTTGATCGCGCCCTCTACACGACAGAACACATGGCACGCACATCAGCGCCGCAAGGCGGCGGCGCGTCAGAGGCTGATCAATGATCGCATCAAACTGCCACCGGAGATCAATACCAACATCAGTAGCGCAATACGACGGAAGGATTCCGGCGGGCTACGCAGAAAATGGCGATTGCCCAAGAAGGTGCCGATGCCGACAGGTATCAGAAAGACCGCCGCCAGCTCGACCACATCGACAGAAATCATGCCCTGGGTCGTAGCCAGTGCGCAGGTATAGATGTCCAAGAGAATCAGGAAAGTAATCAACGTGCCACGTGCGGTGGTCGCGCTTTCCGCCTTGGATAGAAAGAACACCACCAGCGGCAGACCACCGACGCCAGCCGCGCCGTTCATCACCCCTGACACCATTCCAGCACCGGTAATCGCTGAGGCTTTATGCCCTGTACGAACCTGAAACCCTAACCAGATCACCCCTGCGGCAATCAATATCAACAGCGAAATAAGAATCCGCATGGTCTGACTCGACAATCCCGACAGCAACGCCAGTCCAATCGGCGTTGCGATAACCGAACCAAGACCGATCAGACGCAACTGGCGCCAGTCGATATGCCTCCAGACCGACGGCAACATGCTGATACCGGCCACGATCTCGACGAGAAGAATAACCGGTACAATCTGCGTCGGAGGGATCAGTATTGACAGGCTGGCGATGGTCAGTGCCGAAAAGCCAAAACCGGAGTAACCGCGTACCAGCGCGGCAAAAAACACCACCAACAGGCACACCGACAGTAGTGGCAACGCCAGTCCTGCGATCATCATGGCCCCACCCCTCTCTAACGGTTGTTGACATTGTCGAACCGGATACCTACGGCCAGTGGTTCGTTAACGGCGACTCAGGGTGTCTGCGCTTGCACCACCGTGATGGCGATCACATTCACGACATCATTGGCTCGGCAACCACGGGACAGGTCGTTGGCCGGCTTGGCCAGTCCCTGCAGAATCGGACCAATGGCGTCGGCCCTGCCGATCCGCTCAGCCAGCTTATAGCCAATATTGCCCGCCTCCAGATTCGGGAACACCAGTACGTTGGCGCGGCCTTTGGTTTCGGACTGATCGACCTTGCGTTCGGCGATCTCCGCCACAATGGCCGCATCCAGCTGCACATCACCATCGATGCATAGATCGGGGTACTGCTGTTTGACCAGCGCGGTGGCTTGCACCACTTTATCGACGGCGGAGTGCTTGGCACTGCCGCTGGTTGAGAACGACAGCATGGCCACGCGCGGGTCCTCATTGAGCAGTGTCCTGGCACTCGCGGCGGCGGACATGGCGATCTGCGCCAGCTGCTGAGCATCGGGGTCAATCACCAAACCGCAATCGGAGAAGATCACCCCGCCCTTGAGTTCATGAAAGGGCTCGCACAGCATCATCAGAAAGAAGCTGGAGACCATCGTGGCACTGGGTGCCATGCCGATAATCTGAATCGCCGAGCGAACCACCGCGCCGGTGGTGTAGACGGCACCGGCGACCGAGCCGTCTGCATCCCCCAGATGAACCATCATCTGGGCATAGTAAAGAGGATCTTGGACCAGCTCATCGGCCTGCTCGGGTGTCATACCCTTGGCTTTACGCCGCTGGTACAAGGCGTTTGCGTAGCGTTCCCGCTCGCCAGATTGAGCAGGGCAAGTCAGGTTAACACCCGTGATATCCCAACCATTTTCCGCGGCCAGAGCGCGAATGTTATCGGTGTTACCCAGCAAGGTAATCGCGGCAATACCCCGCGACGTGGCTAGGGTTGCGGCTTCCAGAATACGGGGGTCTTCACCCTCCGCTAACACCACTCGCTTGGGCGATTGTGCGGCCCGCTGAAATATATTGTTAAGCGCCTTCATCACACACCTTTTATCATTCTTCTGGTTTGATGTTTTTATTCACTGAGAAGCATTGTTGAGATAGCTAGTGTACTGCGCCGCATTGTTCGGAACTTAGCATGGCCTTCCATATACGGCGCAGTACACTAGATATCCACGGGCTTGGGCCTGAGTTTGGCAGGTGGATAAACCGGTCGAGGACCGACCGGTTGATTGCGAAAAAGTTGCGGGCGAACCCGAAGGGTCCGTCCGCCTACGGACGACTTACTGGAAGTCCTTGTACTTCGCCAGATGACGTACCGGCTGAGACAGCGCGTCACGACGGAAGGGGTCGCCCAGCTCACGGGTACACATGATCTCGATCACCGTGGTGATGCCATCTTTCTGCGCATCACAGGCACTCTTCAGCGCTGGACCCACATCTTCGAGCTTGTCGATGGTGATACCCTGAGCACCCATGGAACGGGCGATCTCGGCAAAGCTAGGGTTCTCCAACTCACCGGCCACGAAACGACGGCTGTAGAAGTCAACCTGGTTCTTCTTCTCGGCGCCCCACTGACGGTTGTGGAACACGATCGAGGTCACAGGGATCTGCTCACGCACACAGGTCATGATCTCGACCATCGACATGCCCCAGGCACCGTCACCGGCGTAGGAGATTGCAGGACGCTCGGGTGCGGCAACCTTGGCACCAATAATGGTCGGCAGCGCATAACCGCAGTTACCAAAACTCATGGGTGCAAAGAAGCTGCGTGGCTTCTCGAACCGCAGGTAGCTGTTGGCAACCGAGTTGATGTTACCGATGTCGGTAGAGACCATCGCATCTTCAGGCATCGCCTTCTCAAGCTCGCGCAGGACCTGACGTGGGTGCAGGTAGTTGCCCTCTTCGCCATTTTGCTCGTTGATCATATCCAGCGAGTATTCATCCTTCTCGTGGATCCACTCATCCAGTTCTTTTTCCCAGGATGCTTTCTCGGCAGCGATGTTAGCCGCACGTTTTTCCTTGGTCGCCAGGCAATCTACATCACGTTCCTGCAGGTGCGACAGCAGCACCTTGGCCGCAGCCTTGGCATCGCCACAGACGCCGACGGAGATCTTCTTCACCAGACCCAGCATCTTGTTGTTGCAATCAACCTGGATAATTTTGGCATCCTTGGGCCAGTAGTCCATACCATGCTGCGGCAGGGTACCGAACGGTCCCAGACGGGTACCTAGCGCAAGGACCACATCGGCCTTGGAGATCAGACGCATCGCCGCCTTGGAACCCTGGTAGCCCAACGGACCGGCCCACAGCTCGTGGCTGGCAGGGAAGGAATCGTTGTGCAGGTAAGTATTACAGACCGGAGCACCGAGGTACTCGGCCAGCGCCTTGCACTGCTCGACACCTTCGGACATGACCACACCACCACCGGACACGATGACCGGGTTCTTGGCGCTGGCCAACAGATCCGCCGCTTCCTTCAGTGCATTCTCGCCACCGGCGCCACGCTCAATCACGATCGGCTGGGGGATCTCAACGTCGATATCGCCGTAGAAGAAGTCACGGGGAATGTTCAGCTGGGTTGGGCCGTTCTCTTGAATCGCACGGTCAAACGCGCGACCGGTCAGCTCCGCCATCCGTTCCGGGCGAGGTACATGAGCCTGGTATTTGGTGATGGTCTCAAAGAAGGGCAGCTGTTGCGCTTCCTGGAATCCACCCAGGCCGTTAGAGATCGCACCGGTCTCAGGGGTGATACAGACCACGGGGCTGTGCGCCCAGTAAGCGGCGGCGATCGCGGTAACAAAGTTGGTGATACCCGGACCGTTCTGAGCGATACACACGCCGTGACGACCTGATACGCGGGCATAACCGTCGGCCATGTGACCGGCGCCCTGCTCGTGAACAACGGGGATCAGACGGATACCGGCGGGGGTAAAGATATCCATCGCATCCATAAAGGCAGAACCCATGATGCCGAACGCGACAGTAACGTTGTTGGCGACCATTGTTTCAACAAAGGCTTCGCTTGGGGTCATACGTGCCATAATTATTTCCTTTTCTTTTAAAGACCGAAGCTGCCTCCGGCCTGATAAACGAATTGCCTTTAGGCGCTCAGTTTGTATTCCACAAATTTCTTGCCCAGCGCCTCGGCCACTTCGGGACGCGTAATCGCACCCGCATGCACATTAAGACCGTTAGCCAGATGCGGATCACGACGGAGCGCCCCTTCCCAACCCAGGTCTGCCAGCGCCACGATATGCGGCAAGGTAGCGTTATTCAGCGCCAAGGTTGAGGTGCGTGCAACGGCACCCGGCATGTTGGCGACGCAGTAATGCACCACGTCGTCGACGATATAGGTAGGATCTTGGTGCGTTGTCGCGTGAGACGTTTCAAAGCAGCCGCCCTGATCGATCGCCACATCAACCACCGCAGAGCCAGGCTTCATCCGGCTGACCATATCGGCCGTCACCAGCTTCGGTGCGGCAGCACCGGGAATCAGTACACCACCGATAACCAGGTCAGCACTGAGCACATGCTCTTCCAAAGACGCCTTGCTGGAGTAAACGGTTTGAATGGCTGTACCAAATTCAGACACCAAGCGACGCAGCACATCAACAGAACGGTCCAGGATAACCACCTGAGCACCCAGGCCAATCGCCATCCGTGCCGCATTGCTACCCACAACACCACCACCAATGATCACCACCTTGGCGGGCTCAACACCAGGCACACCACCGAGCAACATGCCACGTCCACCTTTGGATTTTTCCAGGCACGCGGCACCGGCTTGGATCGACATACGCCCAGCCACTTCAGACATCGGCGCCAGCAGAGGCAAACCGCCACGATCAGAGGTTACGGTCTCGTAGGCGATACAGGTGGCACCGCTCTCGACAAGATCGTTTGTCTGCTCTGGATCTGGAGCCAGGTGCAAGTAAGTAAACAAGATCTGGCTCGGGCGCAGCTTCTTGCGCTCAACAGCCTGTGGTTCTTTAACCTTGACGATCATTTCTGCCTGGGCAAAAATCTCATCAGCGGAAGCGGCAATAGACGCGCCAGCTTCACGATAATCATCATCACTGAATCCCACACCACTCCCCGCGAGGGTTTCAACAATGACGCTATGACCACGGCTGGTCAGCTCCTGCACACTGGCTGGAACCATACCGACCCGGTACTCGTGGTTTTTAATCTCTTTAGGGACACCGATCAGCATATTGCCACTCCTTTTCTAATTTTTATCGGAAGAAGTTGAGGTTGAGCCCTGAGACGATGCTTTGCATTCACTCTCAGGCAACTTGTTAATGAGTTAACCCAGCCTCCTGGATGCGGTAAGCCAATATGCGGTTAACTTGCTAACTAGATTATTTCGGTGCGGGAATTGCGAGTAGGACCAGTTATCAGATACCTATAAAGCCAGGCATAAAAAACAAATTAACATCTTGAATAAAAAGGCTTTTTATATTGGTAAAGGTAAGCGAACAGACCGTTATTGAGAGAAATTGCCGATAATCATTAGACCACCGACACATGATGTAGACAGCTTTAGCCACGTCAGCGGATTCGCGGCGACACGGCCTATCGAGCAAAAGCACTACTGCATATCTTCAATCAATTCCGATAGCACTTTAATCCCCGGTGCAATTCGCTCGGTGGCAATCGATGAATACCCCAAACGGAAATAGTTCAACGGCGGCGGATCACTCTGGAAATGAATATCCCCCGGTTCGATCAAAACCTCCCGGTCAGCCGCCTCTTTACGCAACAGCCTAGCATCCAGACCATCAGGGCCTTTGACCCAATAGCAGGAACCCCCAAAGCTCGGTTTGATAAACGTGGCGGGCATATATTTGGATAATGCCGCGCCCATCTCCTGCCAACGCTCTTCGTAAGCTCGCATGATCGTCATGATCAAGGCATCGTGGTAGCCCCGTTCCAGAAACAGCGCCACCGACCGCTGATTATTTGCCGCAGGGTGTCGTACCATTAAACGTCTTAGCGCCCGCGCCTCACGGATAAATTCGACCGGTCCCACCAAATAACCCAGCCTCAACCCCGGAGCCAGAGTCTTGGACAGGCTACCGACATAGATCACACGATCATTCTTATCCAAGCTCTTGAGCGCCGGAATGGGGTTGCATTTGAAGTTAGTTTCACTCTCATAGTCATCCTCAATGATGACAAAATCCTGATTATTGGCCTTTTCTAACAGCTCATAGCGACGCTCAATCGGCATCGTTACCGTGGTTGGGCAATGATGACTAGGCGTCGTAAAGACACAGTCACAGTTGTCGAGCTTTTCATCGATGACCATCCCCTCCGCATCCACGCGCAAGGGGACGACTTGAGATGGGTTAAGCATTGCAATATTGCGGATATCGACATACCCAGGATCCTCAATCCCCATCACACTGTCCTTATCCAGCAACAGCCTCGCCAGCATATACAACGATTGCTGCGCACCCACCGTCACCAGAATCTGCTCCGCCGAAGCCCAAACACCCCGTCGGGGCAGTAATCGGGTGCGAATCTGCTCAATCAGTAACGGATCGTCATTGTCGAAACGATCCGAGGCCCAATCACGAATGGCCGGTACACTGACCGCATCGCGGCAGCATTCTCGCCAATTATTGGTCGGAAACAAGGATGGATCGAATTGACCGTAGATAAACGGATAGCGGTATTTCTGCCAGTCTCTGGGCTTGCGCATGTTAGCCTGGCTCGAAGGGAAGACTTTGAGTTTTTGACCCCAGTTCGGCGCGCTACCGGAGACCCTGCCCGGAACATCAGCGGCCTGGGCCACCGTGCTGCTCAGAATATCGGGGTTAACGTAATAGCCACTACGCTCACGGGCTATCAGGTAACCATCATCCAACAGATGCTCGTAGGCCAAGACCACGGTATTGCGCGCGATACTCAATTGCTTCGCTAACTTACGACTGGAGGATAACGGACTGTCCACCGGGATATTGCCATTGAGAATGGCGCTGGCGATCTGCTCACGCAGTTGTTGTTGCAGACTGGTATCTTTGTCCGTGGAAAGATGAAAAAGGTGGAACATGCTAACTCCTTGTATTGCCTGGAGTACTTCTACTCAAGCAGCACCAGGATTTTATTGTTATACATACCAAACATATAACTGATTCACCTGTAAATAGCTAGCATTCTATCGCCGAACCCGTACTACGGCGTCAACATATTAACCTGGCATTTTTTGCTCGGTATTACCTTGCCGTCTTGCCAGCAGAGGCTTGGCCATAAAAAGGCATGGTGCTCCTCCTTGTTGCAATTGTTGTTGTAATAGGTGTTGTAATTGTTGTTGCGATAATTGTTGTAATAGTTGTTGCGATAATTGCAGCAATAACGCTAGGGGGATCCGTGTTGTCACGAGCAACGGCATGAAAAGAAGACGGGCCTAAATCGATACCACGGACGTGGATAGAAGCCATGGGATGACTTCCTCTTTTGCCCACGCCAAAGCCCAGACCCTGGCGCGAAGGGAACCAGCGCATAAAGCCACCCTGAACAGATCCAGGGTGGCTTTTATTACCCGTTAACACCGCCTAGGCGTTAGGCGCCAACCGTGACAAGGCACCATCAAGCGCATCGACAATACAATCGATATCAGCCTTGGTCGCGATCAATGCAGGACTCAAGCAAATGGTGTTGTTATATTCTTTAAACGAGCGATTAGTCCGTCCAATGATCACCCCTTGCTGCATACAGTCTGCACCGATTGCGATAGGCAAACTCTCATCTACCGGCTCTTTGGTCTGACGATCCTTCACCAACTCAAAGCCGGCAAACAAGCCCTTACCACGAACGTCACCAATCACAGTGTACTTGGCCTTAAGATCGTCCAAACGCCCTTTCAGGTACTCACCCATGTGGGTGACGTTTTCGAGCAGATTCTCACGCTCGATGATCTGCATATTAACCAGCGCCGCTGCGGGTCCTGCCGTGCAGCCGCCGAAGGTTGAGATATCACGGAAGTAGCCCATCCGCGGATCATCATCCTCTTTAAAGGCATCAAACACGGCTTCGGTGGTCACAGTACAGGATATCGCTGCGTAGCCTGAAGCAACCCCCTTCGCCATAGTCACCATATCCGGCTGGACACCATAATGCTGGTATCCGAACCACTTACCGGTACGCCCCAGACCACACACGACTTCATCGATATGCAACAAGATGTCGTACTGCTTGCAGATCTCCTGCACCCGCTCCCAGTAGCCTTGAGGGGGTTCGATCACACCACCGCCCGCGGTGATAGGCTCCAGGCATAAGGCACCGACGGTCTCAGGGCCTTCGGCCAGGATCACCTTCTCGATCTCGTTGGCGGCCCGGACGCCGTAGTCTTCGACATCGCCCCACTGCGAGCGATACTCACAGCAATGCGGTACTTCGATAAAGCCGGGGGTAAAGGGGCCGTATTGATTTTTACGCTCGTACTGACCGGTCGCACTCAACGCCGTGATGGTCGTGCCATGGTAATCACGCTCGCGGTAAAGGATCTTATACTTCTTGCCGCCGTACTTTTTCTCGGCAATCTGGCGCACAATTTTAAAGGCTTTCTCATTGGCTTCAGAGCCGGAGTTGGAATAATACACCCGGCTCATACCAGGCATCTTATCGATCAACTTCTCGGCAAACTGTGCCGCGGGGATATTTCCGGCGGTCTGGGCAAAGTAGTTCATCGTGACTAGCTGCTCACGCACCGCGTCGGCAATCTCGGTACGACCATAGCCCACATTAACGGTCCAGACTGCGCCAGACACCGCATCCAGGTATTCGCGCCCTTTCGCATCCCACACCCGCATGCCATCGCCTTTAACGATGACCATCGGATCGTTTTCTTCAAACGGTTTGTGGTTAGTGATGTGGTGCCAAACATGCTTTTTATCTTGCGCGACCGCCTGGATGGCTTCGTTTTTATTTACTTTGTAGGTCATGTCGTCCTCCTGACAGGAGATTTATTATTGTAGAGAGACATAGAAGATCGCCAGCCGGCGCTTCCCCGTTGCTAGACACGGTATGCCGATCGAATCGCGACAGATAGAGCCAGTTTTTTAGCAGCGTTAACGCCAGATCACTTCGTGCAACAGACACCCACACTGGACCTACAGCCGCTGCGCGACTGGTTCTTCAATCCAAACGGCGATATTCATCAAACTCGGTCAAGCGAAGAAACCGCCCCTAACCCCTGTTATCCCTGTTGGAGTAACCAGCCATGATCGAAGTAGCCATCAACGGTGAAAATCAGCAGTTCCCTGAAGGCGTAACGCTGGCGCAGTTAGTCGAGCGGATGGCATTAACTGAGCAGCGACTCGCCATCGAGCTGAATCTTCAGGTCATCCCGCGCAGTCGCTACGCACAGGTTGAATTACACGCACACGATCGTATCGAGATTGTTCACGCCATCGGCGGTGGCTAGCAGCCTCACAAAATCCTAATCAACGATAATAATTAGGGGTACACCATGAACTCAGCACTACCGCTTAACGACCCGCTCATCATCGACGGCAAGATGTTTAAATCACGCTTGATGATTGGCACAGGCAAATACAAAGACCACCAACAGACCCGCGAGGCGATCGAAGCCAGCGGCGCTGAAATCGTGACTTTTGCTGTCCGCCGGACCAACATCGGACAACGCGCCGGAGACGAAAACCTGCTTGACGTGATATCGCCGAAAAAGTACACCCTGCTGCCCAACACCGCCGGTTGTTATACCGCACAGGATGCCGTGCGCACCTGCAAGCTGGCCCGCGAGCTTCTGGATGGCCACAACCTGGTCAAACTGGAGGTGCTGGGCGATGAAAAAACGCTCTACCCCAATATCACCGAAACCTTGATCGCCGCAGAAGAGCTGATCAACGACGGTTTCAAAGTGATGGTATACACCAGTGACGACCCGCTGATCGCCCAAAGACTGGAGCAGATGGGTTGTGTTGCGGTCATGCCACTGGGAGCCCCGATCGGATCAGGGCTGGGCTTGCGCAACCCCTACAATATCCGCCTGATCCTGGAAAATGCTCAGGTGCCAATCATCGTTGACGCAGGGGTTGGAACCCCGTCTGATGCCACCGTCGCCATGGAACTCGGTTGCCAGGGCGTGCTGATGAACACCGCCATTGCCCATGCCAACGATCCCGTGCTGATGGCCCAGGCGATGCGAGAGGCGATCCAGGCGGGCCGTAACGGCTATTTGGCCGGGCGCATGCCCAGAAAACTCTACGCCAGTGCTTCCTCGCCGATCGACGGTACTTTTTTCTAAGATTAAGGCGGCAACGTTATACCGAGCAAAAAATGTCGACTGATAGGCGGTTTATGGATAAACCGTCGTGGCATAAAGCCACCTGAGACAAGAACGGACAGGCGCCGACCTTATTGTCATCAATATACCGAATGGATCGGTATGTTGATGCCCGGCCAACAGGACAGGTGGAGAAAAACGGACGCCGGCGCAACTAAAATAGCGCTACCAAGCCACCCGTCACCTGCAGAGTAGCTGGGCCCATCAGATCAGCACAACTGGCGCTATTGAATCACCATGGAAAACCTATACTATCGCTGCTTATTTCGATGAACACATATGGGCGATATTCTGCCTGGTGCCGGCCCAGATCTAGCCTTTCATCGTAATATCGGCAAACCGTTACACCTAATAGCTCACCAATAACAATAACACCCTTGGCCTGCGCATTGGATCCAATCCCGCGCTTTTGCCATGTCAATTATTAAGGCCCATACTGTAATAATACCCTCTACAGATAGCCGCCTATGCAGGGCAGGCAGTCTGTACAACACCTGTTGATTAGTGAGTAGCTGTGATGAAACCAACCACACCAACCTACCCGATTCTAGAAGAGATGGGTGTGCACTCCTTTGAAGAAGTAAGTCACTTTAAAGTGCGGTACGAGAAGCATGCCGATGTGTTGAAGATCTATTATCAACGCGCTAAAGGCTCGCTTTTACCGCGCAGCAAGAAGTTTACCTTTGTTCGCTCGAATACGGCGGTACCCCTGCAGTACCGTCATCAGCAGGGCTGGGAGCAGTTCAAGGGCAGCAGCAAAAGATTGCAACAAGCGGTGCAGGAACTCACCCAGCTGACCCAACCAACGCCCGCAGCCAACGTGGATAAAAAGACCCAGTTCCTCAACGATCTCAATCATCTGGAAAAGGTGATGCAAGCCAAGATTGAGGAGATGCGCCGTCAGGTCGAGGCGCTTGATTAACGCATTAGCGATACTGACTCAAGCGCTGTAGGTGTGCACTGCCTGTAGCCACAACGTTAACGTAATAACCCTAGCCGGCCGACACTGCAGCAGCCTGATCAGGCTGCTGCAGCATAGATTCCGCCATTTTACGGCCAAACAGCTCCATTACCGCATCACTATCATCGCTTGCCTCGTGCATCGCTTCGACCAACGCGTTCAACGTAGGCAGCGTCTTATCAACCAAGGCTTCAATATAGGCTTCGGGGCTGGTCCCTGTGAATCGCTGATACTCGGTAAACAACGCCAGCGCTTTATCACTGAGATTAATCGTAACGTTCTGTTGGTCTGCCATATCGAGGCCTCCTGAGGCTGATGCATTATTGCGTACCGTTGACTATAGAAACTCGACGCCAAATCGATCTAGATCCAAACCACCCGACAGACTGGATCCAATTGAGGGCTGACCCAAACACAGGCTGGAGTCATTTCCGACTAATGATTGGCCCTATCTTTCGGTGAAAAAGCCTTTTAGGCTCTGCGGGTTGCCAATACTAATCACAAAAGGCCAAACCATGTCCCTATACCCAACCCTCACCCAGATGGGCGTCACCAGTTTTGACCAGATCGATCGATACAGCGTTGATCGGCGTGTCGACAATAAAATTATAAAGATCTATTACCAGCGCCCTAGCGACAGCAACCTCCCAAAAAGCAAGAAGTTTCAGTTCGACCAGACGGACCCAACGCGACTGGAGCAGGCCATTACTGAGCTGAACAGCCTGACCGGTGGAAAAACAGACAGCCGCCAACGCCAACAGCAACTGGGACATGAACTGCAGCAGCTAGAGCAGGTGATGACGTCCAAATTAGACGAACTGCGCCAACAGCTACGCACCTGGCAATAAGCAGATTACGCTTAGGCTGCTACCGGGTTTCTGGACTCAATACTCACCGTTTGCCTCCTTAGCTTCATCATTCGCGCATACTGGCGCAGCTTGCACACCGATTAATCTGGTATCAAAATACCGATCCACTCGGTCTTTTGATGACGACAAGGCCGGCGCCTGTCCGTCCTTGTCTCACATAGTTTTATGCCACGATAGTTTATCCATGAACCATCTATCCAGGCGGCATTTTTTGCTCGGTATGACGTTGCCGCCTAACGAGCAAAAACCCTTGGTTATCACGACAAAGGTCAGTCCGATCGGATAGCTAGGACCCGCCACCAAGCGCCACTGGTTATATCGATAGTGCACATCTGGACCATTACAGCGTCCTTGTAGCTAATTACAGTGTTTCAAATCGTTAATCGGTCTGACTCAGAGCGAGTCACATAACGGAGTCACATAACAATAACCGGCGGACTGGCTCCTCAGGAGCAAAGACTGTCACTCAGCTCGGAACCTCACGCATGTTTAATTTACTCAGTCAGAAACAACGCGAATGCTTGCAGTGGCGGCACCAGATCAAACACTTGATGCCAGGCACAACCCTGTGTCTGGTCGTGGCAATGGCCTCCACCTTTGTCTCCGATCACTATGGCGGCCCCGTCATTCTGTATGCACTGCTGATGGGTATGGCTTTTAACTACCTGTCGGGTGAAGGCCCCTGTGCGAGCGGTATTCAATTTTCCGCCAAGACGGTATTGCGCTTCGGTATCGCGATGCTGGGCGCACGCATTACCGTCGAACAGTTGATGAGCCTGGGTATTACGCCCATCGTCATCGTTTTAATAGCGGTGCCTGCAACCATATTTTTTGGTTTTTTTCTTGGCCGTCGGCTGGGACTCGGCCGGTCTCAAAGCCTGCTAACCGGCTCCTCGGTCGGCATCTGCGGTGCCTCGGCTGCATTGGCGGTGGCCGCGGTACTGCCACAAGATAAAGATGCCGAGAAGAACCTGATCTTTACGGTGGTCTGTGTCACCGCACTGAGCACCGTCGCGATGATCGCCTACCCATTGATCGTCACCGCCTTCGATCTGAATGAAGCCGCCAGCGGTGTATTCTTGGGCGCAACCATCCATGATGTCGCGCAGGTTGTCGGTGCCGGCTATATGATGTCCGATGAGATCGGCGATATCGCCACCTTCACCAAGCTGTTGCGGGTATCGATGCTGGTACCGGTGGTACTGATCATTGCGCTGGTCGCCTCTCGTTGGGGAGATACCACAACCAGCAACAAGCCTTCCGGCTTTCCGCTGCCCGGATTTCTGGTGGCTTTTATTATTATCGTCACCCTTAACAGCGGTGGTTTTCTGGTGCCCGAAGTATCCAGCGCCATGGTTGAACTCTCACGCTGGTGCCTGGTCGTGGCAATGGTCGGGCTGGGAATGAAGTCCTCCTTCAAGGAGCTGGCAGCTATGGGCTGGCGCCCACTGGCATTAATGGTCGCCGAAACCGCATTTCTAGCGGTGCTGGTGTTGATTTGCCTGCAGTTCTAACCTGACAATCGACCCCAGCCTTGCCTTTTGTATTGCCTGGCCCAACCCGGAGAAACTGTGATGAGCGACATCCAACTTCAAAAACCTGACCTTCTGGTCTCGGTACGCGATCTGTTCGGTATCGACTCGGACCTGCAGGTCCAGGCATTTCGCGAACGCGACGACCATGTGCCTGAGATCGATCCGGCCTACCGCTTCAATAAAGAGGTCACGCTGGCAATCCTGGCCGGGTTTTTCCATGACCGACGGGTCATGATCCAGGGCCTGCACGGCACCGGCAAGTCGACCCATATCGAGCAGGTCGCTGCACGTCTCAACTGGCCATGCGTGCGGATCAATCTGGATGGTCATATCAGTCGCCTCGATCTGGTGGGTAAAGACACCATCAGCCTACGTGACGGCAAGCAGATCACTGAATTTCAGGAAGGTATTGTACCCTGGGCCTTACGCCGGCCAGTGGCACTGATTTTCGATGAATTTGACGCCGGTCGCCCCGACGTCATGTTCGTCATCCAGCGCATTCTTGAACGTGACGGCAAGTTCACCCTGTTGGATCAAAACGAGGTGATCCATCCACACCCCTATTTCCGTCTGTTTGCGACGGCCAACACCGTCGGACTGGGCAACCTCAACGGCCTCTACCACGGCACCCAGGTATTAAATCAAGCGCAGATCGACCGCTGGAACATTGTTGCCGGCCTCAACTTCCTACCGCGATCCGAAGAAATTTCCATCGTTCAAGCCAGAGTCCCGCACTTCAACAATGATCGTGGCGAAGCCCTGATTGATAAGATGGTCGCCATCGCAGACCTAACCCGCCAGGGTTTTGCCGCGGGCGACCTGTCAACGCTGATGTCACCGCGCACGGTGATCTCCTGGGCCGAAAACTGTCAGATTTTCAACGATCCGGCCTTGGCATTCCGTCTCAGTTTCCTAAACAAGTGCGATGAAGCGGAGCGAACGCTGGTAGCCGAATACTACCAGCGTTGCTTTGACAGCGAGCTGGACGAATCCAAGCCGCTGCACCACGTTGCCTAGGAGGCTAAGATGACTGGTCCATTGGTCCCCTGGGGGCAAAACACCGTTGCGACCCCACAGGTGCCTGAGCCCCTTCCTCGCAAAGAAAAGCGTCAGCAGCAACTCGAAGAGCTGTGCGCGGCAACGATCCGCGCCCTGACGGGTAACGCCAGGCTGCGTTTTCGGGGCCACCGTCTAGAGCTGGACGGTAGGCGACTGAAGATTCGCGCCCCGCATCTGTATACCGATGTCAACGCGGACGACTTCAACTCCTTTCGCGGTGCCGCAGACGGCCTGGCACTGCGCCTGCTCCATAGCGATGCCAAGCTACACGCCTCACTGATGCCCCAATCGCCGCTCGAACAAACGCTGTTCGAGATACTCGAACAGCTACGGGTGGAGGCGCTTGTCACGGACGATCACCCCGGTATTCGCCGTAACCTCAAACACCGCTTTCGGCACTGGTGCCTGCAGTACCACCACTCCGGGATGACTGAAAACCAGGTCGGTCTACTCTTGTTCTGCATTATCCAGACCGCCTGGTCACGAATCAGCGGTTATCCTACGCTGGAGGAGACCGAAGGCCTCATCGAACCTCAGCGTGCCGTGCTGGCACCGCACATCGGTACCGATCTGCTGGGCCTACGCCACCAACGCGAAAACCAGCGCCAGTTTGCCGCGCATGCACTGGCGATCAGTCGCGAACTCAGCAGCATCATCGCCGCGGGCCAAACGGCACATGGGGATGACGACGAGCGCGATAGTTCCAAGATCGCCGACGCGACCGAATTTAGCCTGATCCTGGAAACCGATGAGGAGCAGGACGGGCAGGAAGCAAGCACACCAGCATCTACGCAGCAGTCGGGCAATATGCTCGCTGAAGCGCTCGCCGATTACCGCATCTACGATAGTCAGTTCGACCGCGAGCTAACGGCCGCTCAAATAGTGCGCCTTGATCAACGTCGAGAATTGCGCCAACAGCTCGATCGTCGCATCCGTCAACAAGGAATCAACCTGCCCCGACTGGCGCGTAATATCGCTCGGATCTTGGCTGCACCGCGGCTTAATGGCTGGCGTTTCGGCGAAGAGGAGGGACGACTTGACGCCCGACGCCTGAGCAGGCTGATTACCAGTCCGGCAGAAAGGCGTATCTTCCGCCAGGAGCAACAGCAACCCCACACCGATGCCCAGGTCTGCTTTCTGATCGATAACTCCGGTTCGATGAAGACCCATATTGAATCGATCTCGATGCTGGTTGACCTGTTTAGCAGAGCATTTGAACAGGCAGGGGCCCGCTCCGAAGTATTGGGGTTCACCACCGGCAGCTGGAATGGCGGCAAACCGTTCAAATCCTGGCGCGGCCGGGGTTGCCCAGCCGACCCTGGCCGCCTGACCGATCTGTGCCATATCATCTACAAAGACGCTCAACTGAGCTGGCGGCGCGCACGCACTGACCTGGCGGCTCTACTCAAGCCAACCCTGTTTCGCGAAGGGGTAGATGGAGAGGCGTTACTATGGGCCAGCCGCCGACTACTCGCCAGCCAGGCGGCGCGAAAGCTGCTGATCGTGATCTCCGACGGCAGTCCAATGGACAGCATGACCGCGCAGCACAATCCGCCCAATTACCTCGACCAACATCTCCGGCTCGTCGCTGCCCAAATCGAGCAGCAAGGAGAAATCGAGTTGATGGCGCTGGGGGTTGGCCTGGACCTGAGCCGTTACTACCGGCGTAGCCTGGCGCTGGATTTAGAGCAATCGTTAGACAACGAGCTGTTCGACGAGATTGTGGCGTTGATCGCGAGCCACAATCGCTAACACACGGTCGTCTTCTCGCGGATGGCGATGTCTTCCATCTCCGGGGTGCGGATCCCCTGCCGAGCGTGTGCAACTAAGCTACGTTCTTTCCCGCCGTGGCACGACGGGACTTGTCGCGCATTCTGGTCAATGCGCAGGGGGCACCAGGCTGTCCAGCCTATTCTTTAAATATTCGGATATCATGATTCGTCGATCGAGTTACGCTGCGCTAACCCGATCGAGAAATACGAGCATGTGGTCTTTACGCTGTACTCGAGAGGGAGCCGTCGCAAAACGACCGCGTATTACCTTATATTACTCGACAGCAGATGCTCGGTAATCAGCTGATAACGTTGGCACAGCGATACTTCAGAGAGGGGGGTAATCTGCGACTGGCGTTTTAAATAGGCCTGTACCTGGTGCGTGGCGGCTATCGCCTTGTTCTCACTCAGAAAACAATCTGATTGAACTTCATAGCGCTTCAGCGCTTCTGCAATCAGCGGGCTGTCGTTTTTGCCTACAATTTGCTCAACGAGGTTATCAAGAGATTGCTGCATTATGTGATACTCCTTATACCAGCACGCTGACCGGTCGCATGTTTTTTTTATTGGCAAGCCCGGAGGCTGCGTTATCGGTGACAGTCACCATACGGCTTCGATCAACAGACTAAGAAGTACCAGATTCTTCGCTAAAGTAGTGCCAACCCGAATCTTCATAAAGAACACGCCCCCGGAAAAGACGCGAGGGGAGCCGGAATCGGCAGGTGCTATCGCGCAGAGAGAGCGGCTACCACCCATCGCTACCGGGCTTCTTCTTGGTCTTTTTTATGCCGCTTTTTTTCTTCTTAGGCTTGTCCTGCATCCCCATGGCCCGGGCAAAACGGTCCTTGATTGAGGCCATTTTTTCTTCTTTGACCTGGTGCTGTTTTTCTTCTTGCGCGCGCTTGAAATCGACTATTTTTTCGGCCATACGCCTCTCCCCATCTGGTTCCCTTAGCTTAGCCCAGCATGCTACTGTACGGAACCCTTTCTTAGCGCCTCACACCCCTCAACAACGGAACGATTTCATGGCATCTCTACCGGTTGCAGCAATATTACCCGAGCTGCTGAGGGCACTGGAAAAGTCCAATCGTGCGATCCTGCATGCGCCGCCCGGCGCGGGGAAAACCACCTGGATTCCGCTCCAACTACTGAACGAAAGCTGGCTACAGGGGCGACGAATCCTGATGCTGGAACCGCGCCGTCTGGCGACCCGTAACGCGGCCCGTTTTATGGCGCGCTCTCTCGGCGAACCCGTGGGCAGCACCGTAGGCTACCGGGTTCGTTTGGATAACCAGGTCGGTGCCACGACGCGAATCGAGGTGGTCACCGAGGGTATACTGACGCGAATGCTGCAGGACGACCCGGCGCTGGAACAGGTCGGCTGTATCCTGTTCGATGAATTCCACGAGCGCAGCCTGCCAGCCGACCTGGGGCTGGCATTGACCCTGGAAGTGCAGGCACTTCTGCGCGAGGATCTGCGCGTATTGGTCATGTCGGCCACGCCCGATGTGGCGCGCTTGCACCAGGTGCTCGGAGACAAGACCCCGGTGATCCGCAGCCAGGGTCGCGCCTTCCCGGTCGAAACCCACTACCTCAACTACCCACTGCGCGATGTTGACCCCTACACGCTGGCCCGGGAACTCGTCCAGATAGCCCAACAAGAATCTGGAAGCCTGCTCTGTTTCTTACCGGGTCGCGCCGAGATAGAGCGCACCCAGCGGGCCTTACAGCAACAGACATTACCTGCTAACCTGGTGATACGCCCTCTGTACGGTGGCCTTTCCGTGTCGCGCCAGGAACAAGCCATCACCGCGCCCGAAGCCGGGCAGCGAAAACTGGTGTTAGCAACCAGCATCGCAGAATCCAGCCTGACCATTGACGGCGTCAGGGTGGTTATCGATACCGGTCTGAGCAGAGTCCCTCGCTTCAACCCCCGAACCGGGATGAGCGGCTTGACCACGGTCGCCGTCAGCAAAGCGTCGGCAGACCAGCGCCAAGGACGCGCCGGACGTCAACAGGCCGGCAGCTGTTATCGGCTCTGGAGCCGCGAGCGACATCAAGGACTGCGCGAACATAGCGACGCTGAAATCAACCAAGCCGATCTCTGTGGCCTGGTACTGGATCTGGCCTGCTGGGGAACCCCCGCCGCAGAACTCAACTGGATAGACCAACCGCCTGCCGCGGCCTACGCTCAAGCACAGGCGCTGCTCCAGCAGCTACAGGCGCTGGACGAATCCGGCAAGATCACCGTAACCGGCACACGCATGCTGCAGCTGGGCGGCTCGCCGCGCCTTGCGCACCTGATGATCAAAGCGAAAGCACTCAATATGAGCCGATTGGGCTGTGACCTTGCCGCCCTTATCTCAGAAATGCACACGCTTGCGCCCCATCAGCGCGACATCGATCTTATCAACCTGCTGGATAACTGGTCCTCGTTGCCCAGCGGGCTGCGCGCGCTTTCCCGTCGCTGGCAACAGCAACTGCGCGGCAGCCCCGGCAGCCGAAATTTGAACGACTGCGGCCCACTGCTCGCGTTTGCCTTTCCGGATCGCATCGCACAGCGGCGGCGAGACGGTAGCTGGAACTACCGACTACGTAATGGCCGCGGCGCAGCCTTTCGCCAACACCATGCGTTATGCAAGGCGCCCTGGCTCGTGGTGGCCGAGCTGGGAGACCAGACGCCCGATGCCCGTATCGACCTCGCCGCCCCCATCGGCATTGAGCAGATTCACCTTTACTTTGGCGACCAACTGGATCAGCAGACGCACGTGCAGTTCGATGAAACGCTCGACAAAGTGCGTGCCACGCGCCAAACGCGGCTAGGGAAATTACTGCTAGATGAATCTGACCTTAATCCGCCCCCCGCCGAACTGAGCGCAAACGCGTTACTGGCGCAGATTAGGCGCAAAGGCCTGGACTGGCTGCAGTGGCCAGCGCCGGTCAAACAGCTCTGCAACCGCATAACCCTGCTTCAATACCATGACGACAGCCAGACCTGGCCCAGCAGCGACAGTGCCGCATTACTGGACAGTCTCGAGCAGTGGTTGCTCCCTTACTGCCAGGACATACGCTCTGCACGCCAAGTGCGCTCGCTGGATTACCCGAGCATATTATTAAATCGATTGCCTTGGGCGCTGCAACAGCGACTGGCAACATGGGCACCCACCCACCTCGTCGTCCCCAGCGGCTCGCGTATCGCCATCGATTACAGCAATCCCGAGCAGCCGGTTCTGGCGGTTCGCTTGCAGGAACTCTTCGGGCTGGCGGCGACACCGACCCTGGCCGAAGGGCGTATACCACTGCTGCTCCACCTGTTATCCCCTGCCAGACGCCCGATCCAGGTCACCCAGGATCTGGCTGGATTCTGGCAGACGACCTATCACGACGTCTGCAAAGACCTGAAAGGCCGCTACCCAAAGCACAGCTGGCCTGCAGATCCACTCACGGCACAAGCGACATCTCGGACCAAAAAGGCGCTGCGGGCGGAATCAAAATAACCGACGCTCCATGCCCTTCTCGTGACTATTGACCTGGCATCAACATACCGAGCCGTTCGGTCTATTGATGGCGACAGGGCCGGCGCCTGTCCATCCTTGTCTTACGTGGCTTTATGCCACGGCGATATTGTTTGCGCGGTATTACCTTGCCGCCTGACTAGACGTTCGCAAAGCTGTCGACTGACCCTTCAGCTAATTCAGCCGACGTTCAGTTTTGCGGTTTAAACTGGTCGATACGGTGAAAAAAAGAGATTGTGCTTCTGTCTGGCGCCTATAAAATAACCCCGGCAGCAGACAGGCTATTATGGCCAGCGCAGTCTCTGCGACCTATTTTGCACGGAAGGATCTCATCATGGTTAACACGCTACTCTCTATCTGCTCGCTCGTCGTACTGCTTATAACAATGCTTGCTCCGTCGGTAAGCTATGCAGGGACCGAGCGCTGTGAACGATCACGCGATGGAAAGAGCATTGCCTGCAGCCCGGCTGCGCCCAACTGCGAACTATCCCGGGATGGGTCTGCTGTCGCCTGTGGCGGTGCCGCCAACACTTGCCGCATGAGCAGCGACGGTAAAATGATTGCCTGTGGCGGGCAAGCCAACTACTGCCAATCCTCCATCAGCGGCGAGAAAGTAGCCTGTGGCGGAGCGGCGGAACGTTGTGAAATCTCACGCGATGGCAGTGCGGTGGTGTGCGGTGGTATCAACACAGCACGCTGCCGGATAAGCGCCAATGGCGGCAAAGCCTGCGACGGCTGGTAACCGCAACGCTTTTGGCTCGCACTAAACTCAGCCATATCCCCGTACGGTGATCCACATTGTCACCGTACGGATGATCTCTCGCCACTGTAAAACGGCGCAGACATGCCCCGCTGAATCCACACCGCTTGCTTAAAACGCCCCCCGCGTAATAGAGCCCAATAAATGCCTTCCTAGCGCCTGGAGCCTCTGCCTGCAATTAATTACAATAGCCCCGAATTCAAACCACCCCTAGACCGCGTCCTTATCCTACTCAGCAACGGCAACAGAGAGCCAGACACATGAACAGCAAGACTCACATCCAGGAAGCGATTGCACCGCTTTCTGCCCAGCAACGGACAGCGCTGTCGGCGGCCATGACGGATTTCGGCCAGACGCGCGCATCGCTCGCGGCGCTGAGCGAACAGCAAAGCCGGTATTTCAACCGTAGTGCGGGGCTGCTGGGCATCAGTTTTCTGTTGCTCTTGCTCGGCATCTGGCCGCTGCTGATGGTAGCACCGATCCTGATCGGCACCTGGTGGCTGATCAAAGCCATGGGCGTGACCGAAGTGCACGACGCGCTGTCGCGTGATACGGAAACGGCCCTACAGCAGCTCAACGAACGACTGAAATATCCCGACACCAACGCGGATTTTGCGGCTATTTACCACGAACTACCCGCCAACGATCACCGGGCCTGGTTAGCCTCTTACCTGCCGGGCCCCGTCGAAGTCGGTCGCCATAAAGCCTAGGCAATGTGTACCCCAACAAAAAACCGCCGTTAAGGCGGTTTTTTGTGCTAAACAACGACGACCCTAAGTCGCCGAGCCTATCCGTCGCTTAAAAATGCACCTCGAGACCGATATACGGGCCCGAGAAATCGATGTTAGAGTTGATGTCGTCCAGATCATCCAGCTCCAGGGTCGTCTTGCGATAACCCAGCTGAGCCGTCAGGTCCACCACCATATTGTCGATCACGCGGTAGGCGATCTCGGCCTGATAGTCCATAAAGGAGCTGTCGCTGACGGCAATACCGGCAAACTCGCCGTTGAGGCTCCAACCGGTCAGCGGCAGGTCGAACCCCACAGCGGCATAGAGCGTCGGCAAATAGCCGCTGAAGTCAACACGCTTCGATTTTGAATTATCGCTGACCGCCACATGGCCGTCGAACTGCATGACGTTCAGGCCTACATCCAGATTGACCCAGTTATCCAAAATTTCGTAATAAAGGATCAGGTCGGTATGGGTGAAATCGGTATCCGACGCAATGGTCCCACTATATGCCTGACCCTTAAACGTAAATGGGGAGGAGGAAGAGCCATTACTTTCCAGTGCCGTGCGTTTGATTTTCACATTCGGTACCAGCGGCACCGGGTGCTCGATAGCGATATACACGGCATTCTGAACGTCGCTGCCAAAGTCAAAGTCACCGCTCATGCTATCGCCAGAACCCGTGGAGCCGATCTGTCCGGAACCGTCGGCGTGCCAGAGCTGTCCGCCGGCGTAAACGCCAAAAATTGTGTCAGCCTGCACGGGAAGTGCCGCGACGGTGGCCAATGCCCCACCTAAAACGAGAGCGTGGATTTTATTCATAACTGATCCTTCATCGTATAGAAATTACTGCGAGGCGCCATTAATACTGAATATAAGGCACTTGTAAACCTAACCCTGAGCGAACTTGCTCCATATCAGCCGCATTCGGGCGTCATACAGCGCACAGACGCACGGCTCTGACACCCCAACGTTAACCGATATCCCTCTGATAAACACCGGACGACACCGGCGCTTCTCAGCCATTAAATTTTCGCTCGTAGACCGAAATAATCCGATCGAGTGCTTCACGGTCCTGCTCGGGAACAATATGCTGGTACGAACACCTGATCCGATCAAAGCGGATTTTCTGCTCGGCGCGATCAAGGTGATAAATCTTGGACTGCCATTCGAGATGGCTGATATCTCTGGCAATTTTTCCGGAAATAAGCTGAATAGACATGGCAACCCCCTGTCGCGATAACATCCCTTAACGGTCAGTGTGTACGACAACCTGGCAAAACGCCACTGCAACCGACGAACAATTGATGTAAATCAGCTTACAAACCAAGAAGGAACAAAGATGCGCAGCGACCGGTTATCGGGGCTGCATATCGATATACGCACGCTGTACTTCGCGCAGGTCCAACTCCAGGATCGTGGCGTAGGTATCGTCTTGTACCGGATAGCTTTTGACAACTCTGGCACCACGCACCACGCCACCGACGGCGGCATTGAAGCGGTCATTGCCAATCACCATATCACTGATTTGCGTCGTGCCGAACAGGTATTGGCCATGCACAATCGCAGCAAGTTCCTGGTAGGCACGTAGCTTGGAAGCCCGCATGGCCATCAACACTTTCTGCCCCTTGGTTTTTCCGGGTTGCAGGCTGATGGGGGCATAACCGGTCGCCATCACGATTTTCGGTTCCGCAAAAAAATGTGACTGGCCTTCGGCCTGTGCCTGTTCAAACGCCGCGGGGGTCAGTCCGGGATCTTTGATAAGCACCCGCGATAGATCGCAACCGCTCAGTGGCAGCCAGAGGATAAAAAGGACAATAAAGCGCATCATGCGGAACCTCATCCGGCTGTTAATGACTGGGAACGCCGCCATTTTCGATGATCATGCCATCTTCGCTGCTCAGGGGGTTATAGCCGGGAATACGCCCCTCTAAGACCTCGGCCGCCAGCTGCGAACGCCCACTGGCGACGACCTGCCGGGTGACACTATCCAGAATCCGCACAGACACACCCAGCCCATCGGGGCGAACACTGTACGTGCCGCTAAGGACATAACTAATGCCGTGCTCACGATAAATATCGCTGAGTTTCAGCTCATCCAGGGGTGTCTGATCCGAGGGGTAGGCTATGGCCATCTGATCGATCAGATTAAAGCCGCGTGACTGAAGCTCGTAATAAAAACCTTCCGCCAGCTCCGAATCCAAAGGCCGATAATCATTCGGCGCAGCCAGGTCAACGAAACGCGTTATGGTAATGGGCAGGCGCTTGATCCCCTGCTTGCGCAGTCCGCTTTCCAATTGTCCGGCCATCTCGGTAATCACCGCCTGGATCGCCGTTTGCTGCGGGACCCTGTCGCCCAGGGTTCGCCCAAGCGCCTCTGGATTCTGAATCACCACGGGAAGCGGGCGCAACAGCTGTATTTCACAGCCGCTCAAAAGCAGTGCCGCTAGCCACGGCAAAATAACTTGTTTCATGCTGAAAGACCCGAAATACCCGGAAAGAGAAGGCAATCTACCACAAATACCCCCTTCAGGCAGCCAATAGCCTCGCCATTTATTTGCATAGCATCTTTAAATTCCTTAACTTAGCAGAAAGTTATCCGCGACGACGACAGCCCCTATGCGTACCATGCAAACCCTTGCCGCACTCCTGGTTCTTCTTATCATGCCCCTGACCTCGCAGGCTAAATCTGTTGAGGCGGAGGGACGCGCCCTGATCTATCAACGCGATCTTATTTCAGCCCGCCAGCAGGCGCTGCACCAGGCTAGCCAACAGGCGCAACTCCAGGTCGGGGCACAGGTAACCAGCATGCAGCAGATCGATCAGGGTATTCTCACGGTCGATCATCTCAAGGTCCGCAGTAGCGGCGAACTGGACAACATCCGCATTCTCTCCGAACAGATCCAGGGCGATTACCTGGTGCTGCGGATTCGCGCGGATGTCGTCGCAACGGACACCTGCCTGAGCAACAATCTAGCCAACACAAAGCTAGCCAACACAAAGGCAGCCAGCACCACCACCCGCTATCTAAAATCGGTTGCGGTCGCCGGTTTTTCGCTGGTTAACCGGCAACAGGCCAGCCTGGGCGGCTTGTTTGATATCGAGCAGGCGCTGCCGGCCGCATTGGTCACCGCGATCAATACACAAGGCACACTGCGGGCGCTCAATGCCAGTCATCTCGGGCTACCCTTACCACCAAAGACCACGCGCGGTAGCTATCAACGCCCGTCAGGGGCACTCAGCGAATCGCTGGAGCGCTTTAGCGATCTCGATGTGCAATTTATCATCTCAGGCACGATTAGCGATCTGGGCATGCTGACCCGCGCCGCTGGCGACGAAGGCAATTACCTGCGCTCACTGTATGACCGCTACGATAGCCAGGGGCGTCAGCACCTGCGGCAGTTTGCCGTCGATATTGGGGTTTATGATGGCCTGACCGGTGCGCTGCTGTTTAACCGCAGCTATCAATTAGCCGGCCTCTGGAATTTGGCGGAGACCCAACGAACCGGCTTTGCATCCGCCGCGTTCACACAGACCGACTACGGCCAGCGCATCGCGGCGCTGATCACGCAACTGGGCATAGATCTCGATCAACAGCTGCGTTGTGAGCCCTTTCGCGCCCGCATTATCCGCACCGACGCCAACGCCATCACCTTTAATGCGGGGAGCGTTACCGGTATCCGGCCAGGGGATCAGTTCCAGGTTTTGCGTCGCGCAACCTTCTACGACCCGGACAATCACCCCCACACCGAACTGGAACCCACCAATGAAAGCCTGGTGGTCAATGAAGTTCACCCACAGTTTTCCCGGGGCAGAATCGGCGTTAATACCCGTCAGCTGAATATCCAACGCGACGATATCATCATGGCCTGGTAAAACCGATTCGCCGGCCACGGTTCTTCGCCGCCGCAAGTTGGGGTAGAATCGCACCCCATTATCTATTTTGCGGAGTGACATTGCGATGCCCAAGGCCAGTGATCTGAAAAAGGGCGATGTCGTTGAGATTAACGGCCAGCTTTACCAAACCAAACAGATCGATGTGCGATCGCCCTCATCCCGTGGCGCCCAGACCCTGTACAAAACCCGGTTCAGTAAGATTCCTGACGGCCATAAAATGGAGCAAACCCTGACCGGTGACGACATGCTCAAAGGGGTCGAATTGCTGCGTAGAGCGGTACAATTTTTGTACCTCGAAGGCGATCACTTCACGTTTATGGACCGGGAAGATTACAGCCAATTTGTGATATCCCGCGACCTGCTTGAAGACGCACTGCCCTATCTGGACGGGGATATGGAAGGGCTGACAGCCTTGCTGGTCGATGGGCAGATGATTGCCCTCGAACTCCCCGCTGCCGTGACCATGACGATTGAAGATACGTCGCCCTCGATCAAAGGCGCCTCTGCCAGCGCGCGCACCAAGCCGGCCCGCTTTGCTACCGGACTGGAGATTCAGATACCGGAATACCTGGCCACAGGTGAGCAGGTCAAGATAAACACCGAAACCGGAAAATATATCTCCCGTGCCTAAGGTGGTGAATATCCGATCAGTAACGCGCCCGTCTCTGCTTAGCCTGACCGGCCTGCTAATGGGCAGCCTGTTGGGCTGCCAGCCCGGGGAGCAGCCCCAGGAAGAGGCCCGCAAGACAACGCTCAAAAAAACGCCTAAAGCCATTGGCCAGGCGCCGCCATTGAACGCGCCAACCGCGGCAGATCCACTGCCCGATTTCGCGTCAATTCAGAATACCGCAGAAAAAAAAGCCGCGTTCTTTGCCTACCTGAAGCCGATGATAATGGCTGAAAACCACCGTATCAGTCGCTATCGGGCGCATCTGAAGCGCTTAGACGCCGCCCTGCAAGAAAACAAAACCTTACACCCTCGCGACCAAACATGGCTCACGACACTGGCCAAGCGTTACAAGAGCGACGCGCCGACGCCGCACGAACAGATCGGCAAACTCAGACAGAAACTGGGACCGATTCCGCAGGCGCTGGTGTTGGCCCAGGCCGCTAACGAATCAGCCTGGGGAACCTCGCGCTTTGCCCGTCAAGGCAATAATCTTTTTGGTCAATGGTGCTTTAAACCGGGCTGCGGTATCACCCCGCTACAGCGCGACAGCAATGCCAGCCACGAGGTGGCCAGTTTCCCCAATATCGCCGCCAGTGTTAACAGCTACTTTCGCAATATCAACAGCAATGACAGTTACCGCCGCTTGCGAACACTGCGCAACTGCCTGCAAAAGCATGATATACCGATCAGCGGCCGCGCGCTTTCGGCCGGCTTAAGCCGCTATTCGGAACGGGGCGGGCACTATGTGAACGAACTACGCAGCATGATGCGCGTCAATCAGCTGGAAAACTGGCCCAAGAACTGGCTGGGAAGTGATCCTGGCCATCCCTGCAGTCCGTACTTGCACTTCAGCGTCGATAAACCAGACCCGCTTCACCCTAACGTGGCAAAAAACCCCGCGGGCACAAAGCCAGCGCCAATAGCCAATGCTGCAGAAAAGGCCTCCGCCAAGGTCTCGCTCCCTCCCCTGGCACAATCTTCTCAGCCCCTCGCGCCGCACGCAACCGAGACCGTTGTCAAACCGCTATAAAAACAGCGATAAAACAGCCATAAAAACAGCCATAAAAACAGTGCCAGCAGCGCCATATCTCAAGTAGGAACGCAAGAATCAGCGCGGCCTTGCACGATCATCAGCCAGCGACAGCAATGCCTTCGGCTCGCCGGGCTCGGTACCAAACCAGGCCAGTTTACGGTACAGGGCAACGACTTCACCGACAATAATCAGACTGGGCGGCCTGACGGGATCCTTGGCCAGAATCGCTTCGATCGTCGCCAGCGTGCCCGTGACCACCTTCTGGTTCTCGGTCCCCCCTTCCTGGATCAGTGCGATCAGCGTATCCGGCGATTTACCATGGGCGATCAGCTGCTTACAGATATGGCCGATCCGATGCAGCCCCATATAGAACACCACGGTCTGGTTGTTCGGAATCAGTTCTGGCCAGTTCAGGTCCGAGTTGCGGTTTTTCTGCTGGCCGGTGACAAACTTAACCGACTGGGCATAATCCCGATGCGTCAGCGGAATACCCGCCGCGGTGGCGCAGGCAGATGCCGCCGTGATGCCCGGTACCACTTGAAAGGGTATGCCCTGCTCCGCCAGCGGCTCCAGCTCTTCACCGCCGCGGCCAAAGATAAACGGATCACCCCCTTTGAGGCGCAACACCCGATGCCCTTCTTTGGCCAGCTTGACCAATAGTGCATTAATCCCTTCCTGGGGCACGGCATGGTTGGCCCGCTCCTTACCCACATAGATACGCTCGGCATCGCGGCGCACCAGATCGAGGATACGCGGCGAGACCAGCCGGTCATACAACACCACGTCGGCCTGTTGCATCAACCGCAGCGCCTTAAACGTGAGCAGCTCCGGATCGCCGGGGCCAGCACCGACCAGATACACTTCACCCACAGGGGCCGCCGCATCTTGCTCGCCCGCCAGCATGGCCTCAAGCAACTGCTCAGCATCGGCATCGCGCCCCGACACCACGCGATCGGCAACGGCGCCTTGCAAAACCCGCTCCCAAAAGTCACGGCGACGCGCACTGGACAGTTCGGCTTTGACACGGTTGCGGTAACGCCCCACCAACTGACCGAGCCGGCTGTAATAGGGGGGAATCAGGGTTTCCAACTTCGCCCGCAACAGGCGCGCCAGGACCGGCGACTGACCGCCACTGGACACGGCCACCATAATGGGCGATCGATCGACAATCGAAGGAAAAATAAAGGTACAGAGCTCGGGGCTATCGACCACATTGACCGGAATCCCCCGCGCCAGTGCATCCTGATGCACCCGTAGATTGACGGCCTGGTCGTTAGTCGCCGCGACCACCAGCACCTTGTCGGCCAACAAATCCGGCTGATAATCGCCGATGATCACCGTACCACGCTCGCTGACGAGCGCCCTGAGCGCATCGCTGACCCGGGGCGCGATTACCGTCACCGCGGCACCAGAGCGACATAACAGCGTCGCTTTGCGTAGCGCAACAGCACCGCCGCCCACCAGCAAGCAGGCTTTATTCTTCATATCAAAAAAAAGCGGTAAGTACTCCACAATGCAGCCTCTTGCCAGTCAAAGACACCCGCCCTGTTGCACAGCGCCACTGCGCGGGGCTCGATGCGGTTAAGTATATGCAAACAGGCCGACTTAACACCGGCCTGACAGCACCATAAAAAAGGGCGACTCACGTCACCCTTACAAGGTTTACAGCAACCGATCCGTTCGCAGGCGTTGGCGCGCGATAAACAGGCTAACCTGAGCAACGCCTTCCATCAGCGCCGTCCACCGACGCCAGCGCGCAACGTCATCAGGAAGGACGAATCAGCGAAGAGGCCGCGTGCAAACCGCATTCTTTCGTCTCAGGGTTTTCCCACCACCAGCGACCCGCGCGCACATCCTCGCCCGCCGAGATCGCACGGGTACAGGGGGCACAACCGATACTCGGATAGTGTTGATCGTGCAACGCATTGTAAGGCAGCGCTAAGGCCTTAATATAAGCCCAAACGTCCTTCTCGCTCCAGTCGGCCAGTGGGTTGATCTTCTGCAGCTGATTGCCGTCATCCCATTCGCTGTCGGCAACACCGTCACGGGTCACCGACTGCTCGCGACGAATACCCGTCACCCAGGCTTTATGGCCGGACAAGGCACGCTTAAGCGGCTCAACCTTACGGACATGGCAACAGCCTTTTCGCAGCTCCTGGCTTTCGTAAAAGGCATTGATACCGTTGCTACGCACAAACGCTTCCAGCGACGCCGCATCGGGGTAATACACATCAACCTTACGCGCATAACGCTGTTCAATCTGCGCCAGAAGATTCAAGGTTTCTTCAGGCAAGCGACCGGTATCCAGGCTGAAAATACCGATACCCGGTACCATACGACAGATAAGATCGGTGATCACCACATCTTCGGCGCCCAGGCTATTGGCGAAGGTCACGGTGCCGTACTGCGCCAGCGCATCACGCAACACCGCGACAGAATGATCGACCTTGGCCTGCAGGTCAGTAGATAGTTCTTGGCTCACACATCACTCCTTCTTATCGATACAGCAAACACGGACTCCATTGTCGGCCCGACCAAAAGGCGGCAGCCGACAAGACTCAGTGCTGATACAGCGGAGCGATACCGTCCGCAGCACCCTGATAACTAACGGAAATTTCAGAAAACGCCTGCAGCATCGCCGGAGTGAAACGTTTGGCATCGATCTCCATGGCATCAAATCCACAGCGCTGCATAAAGCGCAATCGATCCCAGGTTACATCGCCGCTCGCCCGCACCTGACCGGTAAAGCCGTAGCGTTGGCGCAGGAGACGCGCCAGACTGAAGCCGCGACCATCCGCGAAGCTGGGAAAGTCGATTGCCACCAGCGCCAGGCGCGGCAGATCACCGGCCAGCTGCGCAAGATCAAGATCATTGGGGATCAAAACCCCCAGACGTCCGCCACGCGCCAGCAGCACATCGCGCGCACGCTGCCACTGATCCCAACTGACCAACAGGTCAACCTGTGCCGGGATGGCGGCCGAGGAAAAGTCGGCCGCCTCGTCTGCACGCTGCCAACTATCGTGCTCGACCAGCTGTTGATTAATGAGCAGAGGCATAAACTTTCTCCTTAAAGGGGTCAAGACCGACACGGCGCACGGTTTCGATAAAACGCTCACCTTCGCTGCGCTGTTCCACATAGGTAGCGAGGATTTTTTCCAACGCCGCCGGGACGTCTGCTTGCGGGATAGACTTACCCAGCACCTTGCCCAGCGAGGCATCTTCGGCGGCGGAACCGCCCAGGGTCAACTGATAGTAGGACTCGCCTTTTTTATCGACACCCAAGATACCGATATGTCCCACATGATGGTGCGCACAGGCATTAATACAGCCGGACATCTTGAGCTCGATATCGCCGAGATCGTAGAGATAATCCAGATCGTTGAAGTGTTCCTGCACCTTGGCAGCAACCCCCAGTGTTTCCGCGTTGGCCAGGCTGCAGAAATCCAGTCCCGGGCAGCAGATCATATCGTTGATGGTACCCACCACCGGCCGGGCCAGACCCAGCTCGGTCAGTGCCTGCCACAGCGGGTAAAGATCGGCCTGATGAATATGCGCAAAGACCATATTCTGGATATGCGTCGTGCGAACTTCACCAAAGTTGTAACGGTCAGCCAGATCGGCGACCGCATCCATCTGCACATCGGTAAGATCGCCCGGTGCCTTGAGGTAATCCTTGATCGCCAATGTCACGGCGCGGTATCCCGGGATTTTATGATCGACGGTATTACGCTCGATCCACACAGCAAAATCACGCTCAGCCGCCAGCTTTTCAGCATAGCTGGTATCGGCGGCGGCCGCGCTATCGTAAGCCGGCTGCGGGAAGAAGCCTTTGACACGATCGATCTCGGCCTGTGGAAGGCGCAGATCCGAATCACGAATCGCCTGCCACTCGGCCTCGACCTTGTCCCGGAAGGCATCGGCGCCCAGGCTGGCAACCAAAATCTTGATTCGGGCCTTGTACTTGTTGTCACGCCGTCCCAGCAGGTTGTAAACGCGCAAGATAGCTTCCAGATAAGAAAGCAGATCCTGTTGGGGCAAAAACGCACGAATACGGCTGCCAATCATCGGTGTGCGACCCAAGCCGCCGCCCACCAATATTTCGAAGCCCACCTCGCCGGCAGCGTTTTTGACCAGATGAACGCCGATATCGTGCACCTGGGTTGCGGCCCGATCCTGACCGGATGCGGTGACGGCGATCTTGAACTTACGTGGCAGGTAAGCGAACTCGGGGTGCAGCGCCGCCCATTGGCGAATGATCTCGGCCCAGGGGCGGGGATCTTCCACTTCGTCGGCAACGACGCCCGCCAGATGGTCCGAGCTGACGCTACGGATACAGCTACCGCTGGTCTGAATGGCATGCATCTGCACTTTCGCCAGGTCGGCAAGAATGTCCGGCACCTGTTCCAGCGCCGGCCAGTTGAACTGAACGTTTTGCCGGGTCGTAAAGTGCGCGTAATTTTTGTCGTACTTACGGGACACTTCTGCCAGGGCCCGCAGTTGCGTCGAAGACAGCAAACCGTAGTTAATGCCCACCCGCAACATCGGTGCGTGTCGCTGAATATAGAGCCCGTTCTGCAAACGCAGGATACGGTACTCCTCATCGGGAATTTCCCCGGCTAGGAAGCGACCGGTCTGATCGCGGAACTGTTCAACCCGCTGTTCGATCAGCTTCTGGTCCTGCTCGGTGTACTGATACATCGATCTCTACCTTTAACAAAGCCGCGCGACGCCATGCCACGCATTACAAAATAGCGACGGCTAACACCGTCCAACCTAAAATTCTTTAGCCTGCCAACACAAAGCGCAAGCCGATAAACAACAACAAGCTACCCATAATCGGCTGCATGATATTCGCCGACAACCGGACACCCATATGGCTACCCAGAAACACGCCGGGCAGTGACCCGATGAGCAGATAGACCAGCAATGAAAAATCGACAAAGCCCAACTGCCAATGTCCCACACCCGCCACGCCGGTCAGCACCACCGCATGCACCAGATCCGTTGCCACGATCATGGGCATGGTCATGTGCGGAAAGAGGACAATCAACAACGCCGTCCCTAGCGCCCCGGCCCCAACCGACGAGAGCGTGACCAGACACCCCAGCACAAAGCCTGTCACTGTCGTGACGGGCATCCGCCAACGCCGGACCAGATGCTTCAGCCCCGGATGTTCAACACTCAGCACCAACTGACGAATACGCGCCCGAAAGAAGACCGCAAACGAGGTCAGCACCAGACTGACACCCAGGGTCATATTCATCAGATGCTCAACGGTCTCCTGCATCTCAACGCCACTAAGCCACCAAAGGGTTACTAGCGAGCCAGGCAAACTACCGCTGAGCAGCGCGATAACCACCGGCCAGTTGACCAGTTTCTGGCGCAGGTACGCATACATACCGCCCGCCTTGGTGATCGCCGCATACATCAGGTCGGTACTCACCGCCACGGCCGGGTTGATACCGAAACCAACAATAAGGATGGGGGTCATCAACGCCCCCCCACCGATACCCGTCAGCCCGACAATCAGCCCGACCACCAGACCCGCCGCAATGTACGCTAATTCCATGAATCTGTCCGTGTTTGAGTATCTGACTGCATTTACGTATCTGTCTGTTGCCGCCCTGGGTACGTTGCGCAACACGCCTCGCGCAGAAAACCCTTACGCCACAGTAACAACCAGGATAAAATTCGTCGCTGTTACGAAGAAGCGCCAGTTTAAACGGACCTTCTTATAACTCAAAAGAATAATTAGGAATTTGAGGATGCACTTTTGTTATAAGAAAGCACGAGCAAGGCGTCACGACACTTATTCCTAAAAAGAATAAAAAGATTCAAATTAATTCTTTTTTATTTTATGACACAGCCATTACCATGGCCGCTACACAATGGCGTCGAGTACGCCTACCGCATCACTACGGACCCGAGTCAAACCATGAACCCACTGTCAGAAAAACGCTTGACCCATCTGAAGCAGCTGGAAGCTGAAAGCATCCATATCATCCGGGAAGTTGCCGCGGAGTTTGGACGCCCCGTTATGCTCTATTCCATCGGTAAAGACTCTGCCGTGATGCTTCATTTGACCCGCAAAGCCTTCTTTCCCGGCAAGCCACCCTTCCCGCTGATGCATGTCGATACCACGTGGAAATTCCGTGAAATGATCGAATTCCGCGACAAAATGGCCGAAGAAGCCGGTATGGACCTGATCGTACATATCAACCAGGAAGGCGTTGACATGGGGATCAGCCCCTTTGTCCACGGCAGCAAAAAACACACCGACATTATGAAAACCGCCGGTTTGAAGCAGGCGTTGAACAAATACAAGTTCGATGCGGCCTTTGGCGGTGCGCGCCGCGATGAAGAAAAATCCCGCGCCAAGGAGCGCGTTTACTCGTTCCGCGATAAGAATCATCGCTGGGACCCCAAGAGTCAGCGCCCCGAACTCTGGAATCTGTATAACGCCCGCGTCGATCAGGGCGAGAGCATCCGCGTCTTCCCGCTTTCAAACTGGACCGAGCTGGATATCTGGCAGTACATCCACCTGGAAAGCATCCCGATTGTACCGCTGTACCTGGCCAAGCCACGCCCCGTGGTTAACCGCGACGGCATGCTGATCATGATGGACGACGACCGTATGCCGCTGGCGCCCGGTGAAAACGTCGAAATGAAGACCGTGCGTTTCCGCACCCTCGGTTGCTATCCCCTGACCGGCGCCGTCGAGTCCGAGGCCACCACCTTGCCGGAAATCATTCAGGAAATGCTGCTGACCACGACCTCCGAGCGCCAGGGCCGCCTGATCGACCACGACCAGGCCGGCTCGATGGAAGAGAAGAAAAAGGAAGGCTACTTCTAACCCGCAGCCCGCCGCGCGCCTGATAGCCCGATAAAAACCGCTGCCATCAGGCAGCGAAGCCGGGCGACCGCGCACAGACACCGGAGCCGGACTCTGAGTCCCGGATTCCTCTGACAGCTTTGATAATGAGTCAACGATAATGAGCCACCAATCCGAACTGATCAGCAGCGATATCAATGCCTATCTGGCACAGCATGAAAACAAGGAATTACTGCGTTTCCTGACCTGCGGTAACGTCGACGACGGTAAAAGCACCCTGATCGGCCGCCTGCTGCACGACTCCAAGATGATCTACGAAGATCAGCTGGAAGCGATCAAATCCGACAGCATCAAGTCCGGCACCACCGGCGAAGAGATCGACCTGGCGTTGCTGGTCGACGGGCTACAGGCTGAGCGCGAGCAGGGCATCACCATCGATGTTGCCTACCGCTACTTCTCCACCGCCAAACGTAAATTCATCATTGCCGACACCCCCGGTCACGAGCAGTACACCCGCAATATGGCGACCGGTGCCTCGACCTGTGATCTGGCCATCATCCTGATCGATGCCCGTTACGGCGTCCAGACCCAGACCAAGCGTCACAGCTTTATTACCTCGCTGCTGGGGATCAAGCACACCATCATCGCCGTAAACAAGATGGACCTGGTCGACAACAGCCAGGGCGTTTTTGAACAGATCAAAGCCGACTTTATCGAATTCAGCAAAGACCTGCAGATGAACGACCTGCATTTCGTGCCGATGTCGGCGCTGAAAGGCGACAACGTGGTCAACCGCAGCGACGACATGCCCTGGTACCAGGGTGCGCCACTGATGGAGATCCTGGAAACCGTCGAGATTGCTTCCGATCGCAACCTGAACGAACTGCGCATGCCGGTACAGTACGTCAACCGCCCTAACCTCGACTTCCGCGGCTACTGTGGCACCCTGGCGTCCGGCATTGTGCGGCCCGGCGACGAAATCACCGCCCTGCCCTCGGGCAAAAGCAGCCGTGTCAAAGCGATCGTCACCCAGGATGGCAATCTCGATGAAGCGTTTGCCCCCATGGCGATCACACTCACCCTGACCGACGAGATCGATATCAGCCGTGGCGACATGATCGTGCACAGCGCGAACGTGCCGCCGGTTATCAATCGCTTTGAAGCGACGCTGGTATGGATGAACGAAGCGCCGCTGCTACAGGGCAAAGAGTATCTGATCAAAATCGGCACGACGACGATAGCCGGCCGCGCCACCACCATGCGCCACAAGATCGATGTCAACACGCTGGAACAACAGGCCACAAGCAAGCTGGAATTGAACGAAATCGGCCTGTGCGAAATCAGCGTGGATCGCCCCATCGTGGGTGACGATTATGCCAGCCTCCCTGGCACCGGCGCCTTTATCGTCGTGGACCGTCTGACCAACCTCACCGTTGGTGCCGGTATGATCCGTGCCGGCAGCACTCAACTGGTCGATGATGCAAGTGCCTTGACCATGGTCAGCGAATCTCAAGTCTCTCGCAGCGACCGCGAACGCCGTTACGGGCAAAAAGCCATAAAGCTGTATCTGGTCGGCGCCAGTTCCGCGCAGCGTCATGCCGCAGCCTACACCCTGGAAAAACGCCTGTTCGATGCCGGGCGCAGCGCTGCTGTCCTGTGCGAAGCTACCCTGCAACAGGGGGTTAATCAGGATCTGGGCAGCGACGGTGACAGCCGCGAACAAGCCTGTTTGCGTCAGGACGAGGTGGCAAATCTCATGGTCAACCAGGGCCTCATCTGTCTGTGCACCGGTGAACAAGCGCCCGCCGATGCCGACCAGGTGATCGAACTGAGTGAGGGCGGTGCTGAACAGGCGGTACGCACCGCGCTGCGACTGTTGCGCGATAACGACGCGATCTAAGCCCGCACCGCATGCACCGGCGGGAAAAACTCACCTCCGGTGCATGACGGCTCGCCTCGCAGCCGTTACAATAGCGCACTTTTCAGCCCTGACTGGCCATGACAGTTCGACCGCTACCGGTTAACCACAGGCAGTCTCCGGAGACGACACCCAACCCATGATTGATTATCTGCTGATCCTGATCAGCACCGTACTGGTCAACAACTTTGTTCTGGTTCAGTTTTTGGGACTCTGCCCGTTTATGGGCGTCTCAACAAAGCTGGAAACCGCCATGGGCATGTCCCTGGCCACCACCTTTGTACTGACCCTGTCGTCGATCTGCAGCTATCTGGTGCATGAGTACCTGTTACTCCCCCTGGATCTGGGCTATCTGAAAACCATCTCGTTTATTCTGGTTATCGCCGTGGTCGTGCAATTTACCGAAATGGTTGTGCACAAAACCAGCCCGATGCTACACCGCCTGCTGGGCATTTTCTTGCCACTGATCACCACCAACTGCGCCGTCCTCGGCGTCGCCCTGTTGAATATCAAGAAGCAGAACGGCTTCCTCGAATCGGTTTTTTACGGCTTTGGCGCCGCCGTCGGTTTTGCCCTGGCGCTGATTCTGTTCTCGGCCATGCGTGAGCGCATCGCCGTGGCAGACGTCCCTCTGCCGTTTCGGGGCGCCGCCATCGGCATGATCACCGCCGGGCTGATGTCCCTGGCATTCCTCGGTTTTACCGGCCTCGTGCAGTTTTAAAGGAGCCCAGACCATGGAATTCGTACTCATTGCGGTTGTCGTCCTGTTCCTGCTGGCACTGGTGTTTGGCGGCCTGCTCGGATTTGCCTCGATCCGCTTCAAGGTCGAGGGCAACCCGATCGTCGATCAGATCGACGCGCTGCTGCCGCAAACCCAATGCGGCCAGTGCGGGCACCCGGGATGCCGCCCTTACGCCGAAGCCATCGCCAACGGCGAAGCCATCAACCACTGCCCGCCCGGTGGCGAGAGCACCATTGCCGCCCTGGCAGACTTGCTCGATGTCGAAGCCATCCCTCTCGATGCCGAGCATGGTGAAGAGCAAGCCAAGACCGTGGCCTTTATTCGTGAGGACGAGTGCATCGGCTGCACGAAATGCATCCAGGCCTGCCCGGTTGATGCCATCGTTGGCGCCGCCAAACTCATGCACACCGTGGTCACCGCCGAATGTACCGGCTGCGATCTCTGTGTCGAACCCTGCCCCGTTGACTGTATCGATATGTTGCCCATACCCACCACCCTTACGACCTGGAGCTGGCCCGCACCGACCCCCGAGCTGCAGCTGATCGCCACCGATCGTCCGCGTCAACTCGCCCAGGAGGGACAGGTCTGATGAGCAAAATCTGGCAATTCCATGGTGGCATCCATCCGCCCGAAAACAAGCAACAATCGCTGCAACAAGCCATCCGAAAGCTGCCGCTACCCGCGCGCCTGATGGTACCGCTGCAACAGCATATTGGCGCCCCCGCCGATTCGCTGGTCAAGGTCGGCGACAAGGTCCTCAAAGGCCAGCTCATCGCCCAGCCGATCGGCCATATCAGTGTCGGTGTCCACGCCCCCTCTTCCGGCACCGTGGTCGATATCACGCCGCATCCGGTGCCCCACGCATCCGGCATGCCCGGCAACTGCATTATTATTGCAACCGATGGTGAAGAGCGCTGGACCGAACTCCACCCGCACCCCGATCACCGCAGCCTCGACAGAACAAAACTGACAACCCTTATTCGTCGTGCCGGCGTTTCCGGCATGGGCGGTGCGGGCTTCCCGAGCGATATCAAACTGCATCTGGGCGATGACCATATTGTCAACACCCTGATCATCAATGCGGTTGAGTGCGAACCCTACATCACGGCCGACGATATACTGATGCGCGAACGGGCCGAGCAGATTGTTGCCGGGCTAGAGATCAGCGCTCACCTGATCAATCCCACCCATTGCATCATCGGTATCGAAGATAATAAGCCCGAAGCCGCCCGAGCCATGCTGGCCGCGATCCGCGCCAGCGAACTGGATGCCGAAGTGGTCGTCCTGCCAACCAAATACCCCTCCGGCGGCGAACGGCAACTGATCAAACTGGTGACCGGCGTCGAAGTCGCCAGCGGTAAACTGCCTGCCGATGTCGGCATCGTCGTACAAAACGTGAGCACCCTGGTTGCCATTCACCAGGCGGTACACCATGGCCGACCACTGATTTCACGCATCACCACCGTCACGGGTGCCGCAGTCCGCGATCCCGGCAACCTTGAAGTGCTGATCGGCACCCCGGTGCAGACGCTGTTGGATTTCTGTGCCCTGGACCCGACACAGCTTTCCCGACTGGTCATGGGCGGGCCGATGATGGGCCTGACGCTACTGGACCCCTCCGTACCGGTGATCAAGACCAGTAACTGCCTGATCGCCGGCACGGCGCAGGAGTTCCCCGCCTCCGCACCCGAGATGAACTGTATTCGCTGCGGCAACTGCGAACAGGTCTGCCCCGCCGAGCTACTGCCACAGCAGTTGCTTTGGTTCGCCAAAGGGCGCGAGCTGGATAAAGCCAAACGCTATAACCTGCTCGATTGCATCGAATGCGGTGCCTGCGCGTATGTTTGCCCCAGCAATATTCCACTGGTCCAGTATTACCGCTTCGCCAAAGGCGAAATTCGCCGCGAGCAGCAGGAGCAACGTCAGGCAGAACAGGCCCGTATCCGCTTTGAAGCCCGCCAGGCTCGCCTTGAACAGGAAAAACAGGAAAAAGAAGAGAAGCGTAAGTCTCGCGCCAAAGCGGCTGCGGCCAATCAGGCACAGCGCAAGGATGTCGCCGAACAGCAAACCCTGGATAAGGATGATACCGAAACGCGCCTGAAATCCCTCAAGACCCAGGCCGCCGTCGCGCGTACCAAACTAAAAAAAGCCGAGAAGACCCTGGCTCAGGCTGAAGAAACCGGGGCAAGCGAGCTCGACGCCTTACGCAGCGCGGTCGCAGAAAACCAGGCAAACAGCGACAAGGCTCAAGCAGCCCTCGATGAAGCCCAGCGCAGCGTGCCGGCCAAGACCATCTCGCCGACCCTGAAAGAGCTTAAAGTTGCGGCCGCCATCGCCCGCACCAAAGTGACCAAGACCGCCAAAGCCCTCGCCGATGCACAGAGCAAACAACTGCCCAGCGCCGAACCGCTCGCCAAGGCCTTGATCGACCTAACGGCCAAAGCCGAAGCGGCCGAGCTCGCGGTACAACAACTCAGCATCAGTGCCCCGCCTGTGCCAGCACCGTCCACCCAGCCAGCGGCCCCCCTCGATCCCAAACAGCTAAAAACCGCGGCGGCCGTGGCCAGAACCAAATTAAAGAAAGCGCACAAAGCCCTGCTCCAGGCCCAGGAGGAAGGCAACGATTGCACTGAACTAAGCGCGCAGGTGGCCACACTGGAAACCCAGGCGGCGCAAGCACAGGCTGATTGGGATCAGGCCGAGAACGGCGCAGACAGCCGCCAGCCAGAATCGGCGGGCAGCGTTGACCTGAGCGCGTTAAAAAGCGCGGCCGCCATTGCTCGCACCAAAGTAAAGAAAACCCAACAGGCGCTTGAACGCGCCGAAGCAGAGGGTCAGCCCTCCGCCGAGCAACTGCGCAACGCCCTGCAGGAACTGCAGCGCAAAGCCGAGCGGGCACAACACGCCCTGGAAGATGCGCAGACCCAGCAGGAAGCCTGAATCAAACGCTTTTCGCAGCAGACAAGCAACGACGTACTTTGCCGGCGGCGCTACGCCGGACAGCGTTACACTGAATGGATAACCGATATCGATGGCCCTAATACACCGCTCTTCACCCCATAGCAGCAAGCCCGGCGATACTGGCGGAATCATGCGACAGGTGATGCTGGCCACACTGCCAGGACTTGCAACGCTGACCTGGCTGTTTGGCTGGGGAACGCTGATCAACGTCGCCTGGGCCTGCCTGCTGGCCTTGCTGTTTGAAAGCGCCATCCTACGCCTGCGAGGACGCCCGCTGGGCTTTTATCTGCGCGACGGCAGCGCGTTGCTGACCGCCCTGCTCCTGGGCCTGGCGCTCCCACCCTTTGCCCCCTGGTGGTTGACGATGGTCGGCATCTTCTTTGCCATTGTCATCGCCAAACAACTGTACGGTGGCCTGGGTAATAACCCCTTTAACCCCGCCATGATCGGATACGCCTTGCTATTGGTTTCCTTCCCGGTCCAGATGACCCGTTGGGCGCCACCGGCCGAACTGGCACAGACCAGCCTCGGCTTTATCGACAGCCTGCGGGTTATTTTCGAACAGAGGATCCTGCCCGATGCTTATAGCATGGCAACACCGCTGGACAGTTTCCGCCATAAGGGCGCCCTGACCGCGCAGGAGCTCTGGGAACAAACCCCACAATTGGCGCAGAGCCTCGAGTCCTGGCAGTGGGTCAGCCTCGCTTACTTGGCCGGCGGCATCTACCTGCTGATTCGTCGCATCTTCACCTGGCATATTCCCGTGGCCATGCTCGGTTCAATCTTTATGATTTCGGGCTTTTTCTACGGTTCCGATCCGAGCAATTATGCACCGCCGCTATTCCATCTCACCACAGGGGCGACCATGCTCGGGGCGTTCTTCATTGCGACCGATCCGGTCACCGCAGCCACCAGCAATAAAGGCAAACTGATCTACGGTGCCTGTATTGGCCTACTGATCTATATCATCCGCAACTGGGGCAATTACCCGGATGCCGTTGCCTTCGCCGTATTGCTGATGAACCTGGCGGCACCGTTTCTCGACTACTACACGCGGCCGCGCACCTACGGCCACAAAAAAGCCAATCGCGGCATCAAGGGCTAGACGATGACACTGCTGAGCGCTATTCGACAAAACAGCTTGGGGCTGGGATTCTTTGCGGTGCTGACCGCCGGCGCCATCGCCCTCACCCAGGTCGCCACGCAGGCGCGTATCGCCGCCAACCAGGAGCAGGCGCAGGCCCGCGCCCTTTACCAGATCCTGCCCGAGACCAGCATCGACAACGACCTGCTGCATGACACGACGCCCGGCCACAACCCGCAGCTACTCGGTTACAGCGACCCGGTGGCCATCCACCTCGGCCGGCGCAACGGTCACGTGCAGAGCGTCATCATCCCGGCTCGGGCTCCCGACGGGTACACCGGCAATATCGATGTGATCGTTGGCATCCATGCCGATGGCCAGGTAGCCGGTGTTCGCGTGCTGCGCCATCAAGAAACCCCGGGCCTGGGCGACAAGGTTGAACTCAAGAAGTCTGGCTGGGTGCTGGGTTTTAATAACCAGCGCCTGCAAGGTGACGATGACCCTAGCTGGGGGGTTAAAAAAGATGGCGGGCGTTTTGACCAGTTCACCGGTGCGACCATCACACCGCGCGCGGTAACCATGGCGGTAAAAGGGGCCATTCGCTACTTTAATAACCACCGTGCCAGCCTGCTCGCCACCCCCCCGCCCGCCGACGCGACCCGCCAAGGAGCTGCGCAATGAACGATTACCGCAAGATCAGCCTCGACGGCCTCTGGAACAACAACCCCGCGCTGGTCCAAGTTCTGGGGCTCTGCCCGCTGCTGGCCGTTACCGGTTCCGTGGTCAATGCCCTCGGATTGGGGCTGGCGACAACACTGGTCCTGATCTGTTCCAATCTCTGCGTCTCACTGGTGCGCAATTTCGTACCCTCGACGGTCCGGCTCCCCACCTTCGTTATGATCATCGCTTCATTTGTGACCTGTATCGAACTGCTGATGCAGGCGTATACCTATGAGTTGTATGAAATCCTCGGCATTTTTATCCCGCTGATCGTCACCAACTGCGCGATCCTCGGCCGTGCCGACGCATTTGCCTGCAAAAACCCGGTCCTGCCAGCCGTGGTCGATGGTTTGATGATGGGCTTGGGCTTCGCGGCCGTGCTGGTTCTGCTGGGCGCCCTGCGCGAAGTCCTGGGACAGGGCACCCTGTTTGCCGATATGCAGCTCCTGTTCGGCCCCGCCGCCGAGAGCTGGCGACTGGTCCTGGTGAATGACTACCAGGGCTTTCTGTTTGCCATTTTGCCCCCCGGCGCATTTGTGGGGCTGGGGCTGATTATCGCCCTCAAGAATCTGATTGATCGTCGCCGCAGCGAGCGGGCCAAAAACATAGCCCCGGCCATTATCGCCGGCGACAAACGCGTGCGGATTACGGGCTAGTGTCGCGGCATCGTGGCTGAGGGGGGACGATTATGAACGCGGCCAAGCGCCATGAAATCTTCACCCGCCTGCGCGCGGAGAACCCCGAACCCAGCACCGAGCTGAATTTCAGTTCAGCGTTTGAACTCTTGATCGCCGTCATCCTGTCGGCGCAATCCACCGATGTGGGTGTCAACAAAGCCACAGCCCGACTTTATCCGGTTGCCAACACGCCCGAGGCCATCTTCGCACTCGGCGTCGACGGCCTGAAAACATTTGTCCGCACCCTCGGTCTCTATAACAGCAAGGCCGAAAACATCATCAAGACCTGTCGCATCCTGATCGATCAACATCAGTCACAGGTCCCCGATAACCGTGCCGCACTCGAAGCATTGCCGGGTGTGGGGCGCAAAACCGCCAACGTCGTTTTAAACACCGCCTTCCGCCATCCCGTCATGGCCGTCGATACCCATATCTTTCGGGTCGCCAACCGCACCGCCCTTGCCCGGGGAAAAACCGTTCTCGACGTAGAAAAAAAACTGGTGCGCTTTGTGCCTAAAGAATTTCTTCTCGACGCGCATCACTGGTTAATTCTGCACGGACGCTATATCTGCGTCGCCAGAAAGCCCCGTTGCGGCGCCTGCATCCTGGAGGATCTGTGTGAATACCGCGAAAAAACACCATTATCATAAAGACGAGGTTAAAAAATGGTGCATTTGTGTATAAACTACAGCCCCCTTTTGGGACAACAACTAGATCGACCCCTACTGCATCACGACAACAGCACACGCATCATTCCTTGGAGGAAGCAATGTCATTAGATCTGGACCTCTCGAAATACGGCATTTTTGACACAACAGAGATCGTCTATAACCCTTCGTACGAGCGGCTGTTCGAAGAAGAAACTCAGCCGGGTATTGAAGGGTATGAGAAAGGAGTCGTAACAGAGCTTGGCGCTGTTTCCGTTGACACCGGCATCTTTACCGGTCGTTCACCCAAAGACAAATTCATTGTGAAGGACGACACCACCCGCGATACCGTTTGGTGGTCCGACCAAGGTAAAAACGACAACAAGGCGATCAGCCAGGAAGTCTGGAGCGAACTGAAGGACGTGGTCAGCAAGCAACTGTCCGGCAAGCGCCTGTTTGTTGTCGACACGTTCTGCGGCGCCAACGAAGACACCCGCCTGAACGTTCGCTTTGTCACCGAAGTCGCCTGGCAGGCACACTTTGTTAAAAACATGTTTATTCGCCCCAGCGAGAGTGAATTAGAAGGTTTTGAGCCGGACTTTGTCGTGATGAACGGTGCCAAGACCACTAACCCGAACTGGCAGGCACAGGGGCTCAACTCCGAGAACTTCGTGGCGTTTAACCTGACCGAGCGGATTCAGCTGATCGGCGGCACCTGGTACGGTGGCGAAATGAAGAAAGGGATGTTCTCCATGATGAACTACCTGCTGCCGCTGAAGGGTGTAGCCTCCATGCACTGTTCAGCCAACGTGGGTAAAGATGGCGATGTAGCCGTCTTCTTCGGTCTTTCCGGCACCGGCAAGACCACCCTGTCTACCGACCCTAAGCGCGAACTGATCGGCGATGACGAGCACGGCTGGGATGATAACGGCGTGTTTAACTTTGAAGGGGGCTGCTACGCCAAGACCATCAACCTCAGCAAAGAAAACGAGCCGGATATCTACAACGCCATCCGCCGCGACGCCTTGCTGGAAAACGTCACCGTGGCTGCTGACGGCACAATCGACTTCGATGATGGCTCCAAGACCGAAAACACCCGTGTCTCGTACCCGATCTATCATATCGACAACATTGTTAAGCCGGTATCCAAAGCCGGTCACGCCACCAAGGTTATCTTCCTGACCGCTGACGCCTTCGGTGTGCTGCCGCCCGTATCCAAACTGACTCCCGAACAGACCCAGTACTACTTCCTGTCGGGCTTCACCTCGAAGCTGGCCGGTACCGAGCGGGGCATCACCGAGCCGACGCCGGCGTTCTCCTCGTGCTTCGGCGCCGCCTTCCTGAGTCTGCACCCCACCAAGTATGCCGACGTACTGACCAAGCGTATGCTGGCATCCGGCGCAGAAGCCTACCTGGTTAACACCGGCTGGAACGGCACAGGCAAGCGTATCTCCATCAAGGATACCCGCGCCATCATCGACGCGATTCTGGATGGTTCCATTGAAAAGGCCGCGTTTGCAGCCCTGCCTCACTTCAATCTGGCGGTACCGCAGTCCCTGCCTGGGGCCGACAGCGCTATCCTAAACCCGCAGAATACCTACGCGGATCCTTCTGAGTGGGATGCAAAAGCGCAGAAACTGGCAGCCATGTTTATCAAGAACTTCCAGCGCTTTACCGACACCAGCGAAGGCGAGGCATTGATCGCGGCAGGCCCCAAGCTGTAACGATCAACGCGTATAAGCCGGCCAGTGGCCGGCTTTTTTTTGCCTGAAAAACAGCACAATGGCCCGAATGGCAACCATCAGGAAACAATGTTACATTCAATAGCCAAGCAGTTAACTATCGCGTACCGAGTAGGATGAATGCGGTATCAGACCGGCCTATTACCCATATTCTTTATGCTGCTATCACACCGAATAACGCTCGGCGGCAACGCGCTGGCTTTCAAGGAATGGAACTAGCTTGAACGCTTTACCTCGCTTCTCTCTCGCCCGACTTGGCCTTTTTTTGCTATCGCTATCTGCGACCGCGCCATCGCTCGCCGCACACCTGTCTGACGCTGAAACCGTGCTGTTGCAGCACTGGCCACAAACGCAGCAATTTCTGGACAATTGGCTGGATAAAAAAAATCGTGCCGGCTCCCAGCTCGTACCAGGCCTTCTGGACTCTCACTCGGAGCAAACCCCGGATGGGCGCATGCTTCTTGTACTGGATGAACAAACCCAGAGCCGTTCCCAAACCAACCAGATGTGGCTGCGTCACGGGATTCGTGCCTACTTGAGTAAAGACTGGGGCGGCGCCAAGCACAGTATCAGCCAGATCAGCCAACCTGTGACCAACGCCGTTCAGGCCGAAATCAACCTCCTCGCCGCGTTATTGGCCTTTCGTGATCGCGATTACGCCAACGCCCGCGCGCACCTGCAGTTGATTCCCTCAGATTCTCCCTTGATCGGCGCGGCACACTACAACAATGCCGTGGCCCTGATGCTGGAGCAAAACCTGCAACAGAGCGCCACAATTCTGAAAGAACAGCTGCGCGCGCCGGCCACGTCCACCCCGCGCTCGGTGCGCGTTCGCACAGCGCTACTGCTGGCGCGTGCGCTGGCGGTGATGGGCGATGAGGCCGGCGCCAACCAATTGTTGCAACGGTTCCAACGAGACCATCCTTCACACACCTATATGCTGCCGCTCAAAGCCGATGTGCACAACCTGCTTGGACAAACAGGTGACGCGATCACGGCATTACTGGAACTCAGCGCCAACTTATCATCCACGCGCCTCGAGAAATCCCAGGCGTCATTGCTTGAGACCCTGCATACCGGCGGCGCCATTCATCAGGTTATCGACACCGGCAGCCAACTCCTTCAGCCAGCACTGCGCAACCTGCAACAGCAACGCGCGCTGAACCGGCAACGACCACTGACCACCGCATCCTTTTTCAAACAACTGGAGAATCGCCGTAGCGGACAGCCGCCCGTGCCGCTGCAGGCGCAGATGAGTACCGACAGTGCGCTGCTGCTGACGGAACTGGAGCGCACCAATACCCTGCTCGAACTGCTGAAAAGCAACATCGCCTATATCGGCGGCTACCGTGCGCTGTTCGATCAGGGCAGCTACGCCTTGTCACAGCAGATCAACAAGCACGCGGATCTGCTGCCCCGCAGTGTTCATTTTTTGCCCGCCGCGATCAAAAAACGCAGCGGGGAAATTCAATCCCTTGAACAACAGCTGTCCGAACTGGTCGGGCAACCTGACCCCTGGGAAAAACGCTATACGTTGCTTGACGGTCTCGCTATCTGGAAGACAGCAAAACGCTTCCAAAACCCCTGGTGGGATAAACCCGATACGGATCTTAGCGCCGCCCGACGCGAACTCGGCGGGTATCTCGCCGAACGGCTGGCCTCGATCAACCTGCTCAACGAGGAACGGGTTGAAAACAAATCGCAGTATCTGAGCGAACTGGAGACCCAGGCCAAGCAGACGCTGGTGCGCCTGGGCGCTCATCGCAAGCGGCTGACGGACAGCCTGCGCCAGTCCTTACAAAACGAACCGGCCCGAAACCTGCTACCCCTGGAGCGCGAATTACTGTGGCTGGCCGTGCATACCCTGCACGATACCCAGTCCCTTGAGCGGGAAACGCCGCCACCGTTTTACCCGCTGAGTGTCGGTGCGGCGGATAGCCGCTCGGCCGTTTCACACCCCAGACCCAGACTGCCGGACCTGACCCCGCTGTTCGGCGCATTAAACGAACTGGCGGACAACGCCCTTAACGAGACGGTCCGCTTCGCTGCGATCCGCCATCTGGCTGATCTTAAGCTGGGTCTGGCCGAACTGAAATCCCTGTTCGACACGGCCGATATTCAGCGTGTTGACGCCTCGTTTGAGCAAGCCATTACCCTCTACCAGCGCATCGAGCCGCAGGTCGACAACCCCGATCACTGGCAAGTTTTATACCAGCTGGCCCGGGCGCTTGACCTCGCCGGTCGCGTCCCGGAGTCCCTCGCCCGCCTCGAGCGCCTGTCTAACAGCCCGCAGGCGTATCCACTGCACCAGGAAGTCCTGTTCCGGATCGGCGAAGTGCGTTTCAGTATGGGCGATTTCGCGCTGGCAGCCAACGCCTACAACAGCCTGACGGAACAGACCGAGGAGACTGATTTCCTCGAAAAAGCCCGCTACAAATTAGGCTGGTCCTACTACCGTATGGGTCAATATGTCGACGCGCTCGATCAGTTTTTTGTTCTGGTGGATCGCTACTGGCCCGAACGCGCGCAAGGCAGTGAACGCGGTAAGCGTTTGCTCGAAGATACGCTACGGGTGATCGGCATGACCTTTGCGAATATGGAGGGTGCCAGCACCGTCCGCGACTACTTCGCCCAGCTCGGTGACCGCCCCTATAGCGAACAGATCTACCTCGACCTGGCGCACTATTATCAAGCCAAACAGCGCTATAACGATACCGCCATTACCTATGCCGCACTGCTGGCGCTATTTCCGCACTCCGAAAAAGCGCCTTACTATCAGGCCCAGGTTGTCGAAAGCTATAGCGCCGGCGGCTTCCCGAGCCGCGCCTGGCCAGCCCGGGAGCACTTCGTAACGCTGTTCGGTTCGGGTAGCCAGAACTGGCAGACGGGTGACAAGGCAGCCCGCGACCGTATCATGCAGTACCTGCCCGAATACCTGGAGGCACTGGCGCAGCGCGATCACGCGCTAGCACAGAAAAGCGCCAGCGCGGCCGATTTCCAAAAAGCGATCACCTGGTATCAGAATTATATCGATATTCAACCCGACGCCCCTCGCACAGCTGCGATCTATCTGCTCAAAGGGGACGCGCATACCGATATGGGCGGCCATCAGGACGCGGCAAAAGCCTACGAGCAGGCCGCGTATCAGTTCCCCGATTTTACCAAGGCGGACGAGGCCGGTTACGCGGCCTTGCTGTCCTATCAAACGCTTTACCAGACGGTTCCCCAGGCCGAAAAGGCACCCTGGTTACAGCGCGGTATCGAACAAAGCCTCAAATTTATCAACCAGTTCCCTGATTCAAACAAGACCGTCCTGGTGCAGACCAAGCTGGCCGAAGACCGCTTGATTCAGGATGACAACAGCGCTGCGCTCGAACTGGCACAGACCCTGCTGCAGCGACAACAGGCACCGCAAGCGCCGGTGCAACTACGCCTGTGGCGCGTCGTCGGTCATGCCAGCTTTGCCCTGGCCCACTTTAGCGCCGCCGAAACGGCCTATCTGCAGGCCCTGGCACTGATCGAACCGGGTCACAAGGAATACCCCGTCTTCCGTACCCGCCTGGCAGAAAGCATGTACAAACAAGCCGAAGCCGCCCGGGAGCGGGGGGATTACGATACCGCGATCGCGCAGTTCCAACGGATCGGTGCGCAGGTCCCTGAAGTGGATATCCGGCCGACGGCTGATTTCGATGCGGCAACGCTACTGATCAAACAAAACAACTGGATAGCCGCGCTGCAGATACTCGAAAACTTCCATACCGCGTATCCCGGTCATACATTGCAGGGCTCCATCCTGGAAAAATTGATCCTGGGCTACGAAAACACGCAGAATTGGGACAAGGCCTCGTACTATCTACGTCAGATTTTCCTGCGTGAAGGCGGCTCAGAGCTGGGTCGCGACGCCCTGTGGCGCTCGGCTGCACTGCAGGAAAAAGCCGGCAACCCTGCGGGTGCGATCGAAGGCTACCATCTGTTCATCCGCACCTATCCAACGCCATTAGAACCACGCATGGAAGCGATCGACAAGCTCTCACAACTCAGCGACGACGCCAACGATAGCGCCGAGCGCAACCGCTGGCTGCGTGAGCTCATCAGCCGTCAGGAGCAGGCAGGGGCACAAGCCACCCCCCGAACGCGGTTTCTCGCCTCCGAAGCATCCCTACGCTTGGGTCAGGAACAATACGCGCTGTTTGCTACGATCCAGCTTGGCCTGCCACTGCAGAAGACCTTGCCCAGTAAACAGCGCGCCATGGAAAACGCCATCGGTTACCTGTCGAAAACCGCCGAATTCGGCCTGGCCGAGCACAGCACCCAGGCGACCAACCTGATCGGTCACCTGTATCGGCAACTGGCCACGTCGTTAATGACGTCGGATCGACCGCCGGAACTGAACGACCTGCAACGGGAGCAATACGATATTCTGCTCGAAGAACAGGCGTTGCCCTTCGAAGATCAGGCAATCGAACTTTATGAACTGAACGTCGGCCGTATCAAAGACGATATTTACACCCCCGCCATCGGCGACAGCCTTGAGCAGCTGCGCAGCATGATGCCCGCGCGCTACCACAAACCAGAAAAGATACCCGGCTATGCAGAATCGATTGAATAAGGCGCTCGCCGCCCTGGCCCTGCTCCTCTTGGTCGGGTGTGCGTCCAACAATAGCCGCCAGGCTGAGCCGGTGCAGGTAGAGCTTCCTTCGGCAACGGGCCCGGGAGCACAACCGGTGAGTGCCTCGATCAGAACCGAGTTCGCGGCTGCCCTAGAGATGCTCAAAAACGCGCGTATTGTCCCGGCGAAGGCCGCCTTCGAAACGCTCGTAGCGCGCCAGCCACAGCTGGCTGGCGCGCACCTGAATCTGGCCATCATTCATAACCAGATGCAAGACTACGAAGCCGCCGAACAAGCGGTGCAACGCGCGATTAAACTCGCACCCAGAAACGCTGCTGCCTACAACCTGCATGGCACGCTGCTGCGGCGCAAGGGTCAGTTCAGAGACGCCCGTCTGGCCTATTCCAAAGCCCTGCTGGCCGAACCGGACTACGCGCCCGCACACCTGAATATCGCCATCCTGTTTGATATCTACCTGCAATATTGGGACGATGCCCGCGACCATTACCAACGCTACCTCAAACTGGCCGGCGAAGACCCCACCGTGTCATTGTGGTTAATGGACCTGGATATGCGTATTAAAAGGGAGGCGAAATAGCATGCGTTACCGCAACATATCCCTCTGCGTGGTCTTGGGCGGCTTGGCGCTGCTGCCCCCCGAGCTGATGGCCGCCAAGGCGGAAAAACCCACGCAAGGCATTACCATTATCGGCGACCAGGAGCTACCGCAGGTTCTCTACATCGTGCCCTGGAAGTCCCCCCAGCCCGTCAAACCCGCCTACCCGGATCTGGAAGATCCGACCCTTAGCCCGTTAACACCCTGTGATCTGCTGCCCGCCGAGCGCCGTGCGGTCACCGACAACTGGTCATGCAATCCCTAAGCCTGCACAGCACGCAGTAAACGCCGCTGGGGTCAACACGCGACGCCGTGCTAAGGCACGGCCCTTTATTCGACCCGGTGCTTTGCATATAATCACCTACTGTTTGTTAGGATAGGCACCGGTCCACTCACCCGCGGACGCTGTCGTTGCTATGCCGTTATCTCAACGCCAGCACGCCAGTGTTACCCACCGCGACCGTGACCAACCGGCTCTCAGGGATTAGGGGCAATACGCTGAGCGTACTGATACCTCCCCTGCGCCCATTTAACCGAATTCAACAACGCCGGTGTTATCCGACAGAGGCGGCACGTGGTCTGGGGTCAGTCAAGCATTATGGAAATGTTCAATACAGTCGTCCGATTTATTCAGGATGGAGGGGCATTTATGTACCCCATCATGGTCACGCTGGCTCTGGGCATCGCGATCGCCGTTGAGCGCTTTATCTACCTGGGGCTGGTCCGTTCTCGTAACCGCACCGCCTGGAACCATATCCAGCCGCTAATGCTACAGGGCAAGATCAAAAGCACCGTCGAATATGTACGCCATTCCAATGCCCATCTCTCAAAAATGCTTGTCTATGCACTGACGCACCTTATGGCGGGTCGTCGCGCCGATGATGTGGAACGGATGCTGGAGGAAGGACTGATGGAGATCATTCCGCGTCTCGAAAAACGCACCCATTACCTGGCCACTTTCGCCAATATCGCCACCCTACTGGGCCTGCTGGGGACCATCCTTGGTCTGATCGCCGCATTTTCGGCGGTAGCCAACGCCGACCCCGCCGAAAAAGCCAACCTGCTCTCGAGCAGTATCTCGGTTGCGATGAACACCACGGCCTTCGGATTGGTCGCCGCCATTCCGCTGTTGCTGCTGCATGCCATGATCACAACCAAGACCGCAGAGATTGTCGATAGTATGGATATGGCCACGGTGAAGCTGACCAACCTTATCCAGATCAACAAAAACCCCGACAATAAGCTGGCCAACGAAGACGATACAACACCGGCACCGGTGACGCTCAATTCATGAGCCGCCGAGCCAGACGCCAGCGTCGCCATCAGGAACCACCCGAGATCAATATCACCGCCTTTCTCAATCTTATGGTGGTCTTGATCCCGTTCCTGCTGCTCACGGCAGCGTTCAACCAGCTGACGATCCTCGATCTTTATCTACCCACCCAGGGCGCGCCGCAGCAGGAGGAAGATAAACAGCAACAAAAGCGTCCCGAGCTCGAAGTTATCCTGCGCCACGACACGCTCACTATTAATGATAATAACAGCGGCCCCTTCGCTGTTTTGCCGCTGACCGAACAGGGTAACTACGACCTGCCCGCGATGCAGGCAACGCTTAAAGAGATCAAAGCCAACCATACCGATATGACGCAGATCTCGTTGCTGTCCGAGCCCGATATTATCTACGACCGCATCGTCCAGGTCATGGATGCCGTCCGTACGGCCAAAACGGAACAGGCGGGCCGCAGTTACCGGATCGAGCTGTTTCCGGACATTGCTCTGGGCGGAGCCCCCGCCTTAGCCGGGTCGACCAAACCACCGGCAGCGAAGAAGTGACCCACTAATCATGGCCAGACCACATCACCGTAGCAAGCGCCTGATGCGCCAGCAGAAAAAAGGTATGCCGACACTCAACCTGGTGTCGCTGATGGATATCTTTACCATCCTGGTGTTCTTTCTGCTGGTTAACTCCTCCAACGTTCAACAACCGAGCGGCGATGGACTGCGCCTACCCGAAGCCAAAGTCGAGACCCCTATCACCGAAAGCCTGCTGATTCAGGTCAATGCCGAAAGTATCATCGTCCAGGGGCGCAAAGTCGCCGATGTCACTGCGCAGCTGCTGGCGAGTGAAGACCCGACCATCGCACCGCTGGTCGAAGAGCTGACCTACCTGGCTGGCCGTGAACGCCTGGGAAATAAACATGATCCGGCATCAGAGGAGCGATCCGCCACGCTGATGGCTGACCGCGATATTCCCTTCAAGCTATTGAAAAAGATCATGGCTAGCGCCAGCCAGGCCAACTACGGACAGTTGTCCCTTGCCGTTATCGGTAAGGCGCAGGACAAGGACTGATGGATACGCAGGCGCCTTCAACCACTGTTTCGATGCTGCCCTGGGTGGAGTCCTGGGAAGATAAACGGCGCCTGTTGTTATCCATCAGTGCCAGCCTGATTCTGTTTGCCAGCCTGTTTCTATCCCTGAACTTCCTCGTTGACTACCCGGAAGTCCAACGCGAACAGCTGGAAAAAATCCCGACTCGCGTGGCCAAAATGATATTGGAAAAGAAAAAACATCCGTCACCACCGCCCACCGTGCCAGCGAAAAAACCCGAGCCTGAACCCGAAAAGCCCAAGGCGGAAGAAAAAAAGCCGGTGCCTAAACCCAAGCCCGAGCCAAAGAAGGTCGAGCCGCCCAAGCCGAAACCGGTCTCCAAGGTCGCGCCACCACCGAAGCCCAAAAAACCCACGCCGAGCGACGAACAGATCAAGAAGGCCAGAGAAGCCGCGGCCAACACGGGCGTACTGGCCATGGCCGATCAACTGGCGGCACTGCGTAATATGCCGTCAATCAGCAACCTGGCCAACAAGAAGCTGCAACAAGCGGCGCCCGGCAGCAGCCAGCGTAATGATCGTGATCTGATTACCCGTAAAGCGCTTTCGGGCAGCGGTGGCATCCAGACCTCCCGGGTGTCCAAACCCGAACGTCAACAGCTGGCGCAGCGCAAGACCACGACGGTCACCGGACCCGCCGAACTGGCACAGCTCACCCCGCAAGAGATCAAAGAGCTGGCGCGTATGCGTACCAGCGAAGAGATCAACCTGGGGTTCGACAAGCATAAAAGCGCGTTTTATGCCTTGTACAAGCGGGCATTACGTAAAAATCTCGGCCTGCAGGGACGGATCGTCTTTAACCTGCGCATTGCGCCGAACGGCAAGGTAACCCGGTGCAACATCGACACTAGCGAACTGAAAAACAGCCCGCTGGAACGCAAACTGGTCGCACGTATTCTTTTAATCGATTTTGGCGCCAAAGATGTTGAAGCCTGGGAGGGTCAATATCACTTTGACTTCGCGCCGGCCGGCTAGCCCCAAGCATCGGGCGCCGTCCCGCCAATAAGTGCCCCCTGTGTGCGACGTCCGACATCCCATCCTCTGCGCGGCTATTGGGTCCAAAACGAATTTTTTTCTCTTTGTTGCAACACGCCGTCCATCCGTAACCTACACTTTTCCTTACTGTCGCCGCCACAGTTGTTCGTCTGATGACAGACTGACACTCGCGGTTGGAGGAGAAGACCTTGACTCCATTACAACAACAACTTGCGCTAGGCGGGCCATTAGTCCTCTACTTTCTTGTTGTGCTGGTCACGGTGTTGCTGGTCATTAGCCTCTCGCACTTCCTGGGTGAGCGCCATAATGAAAACGCCACCCATGAACCCTACGAATCCGGCATCGTCCATATCGGTGATACCCACGTTCGCTTCTCCGCGCCCTATTTTTTGATCGCTATTATGTTCGTTATTTTCGATCTGGAAGCGGCGTTTATCTACGTCTGGGCCGTTTCACTCAAAGAAGCGGGCTGGGCCGGCTATATCGAAATTCTGATTTTCATCACCATTCTCGCGGCCGCCTTACTTTATCTCTGGAAAATCGGCGCGCTGGAATGGGGCCCCAAAGGGCGCTCCCAACACCGCGAGCCGCCGCGGCAGGGCGACAGTGCCGTGTTAAAAGGGGCCTCGGCACCTGTTAACCCTCCGCAACCCTAAGGACCCAAGGCTATGGGATGGCAACTGAAATCAACCGACAATCGCCTGATCAGCTCCAGCGCGGGGATGCAGGAAGATCAACTGCAGCGCAATGTAGCGTTTTCACGCCTCCAAGACATGGTTGCCTGGGGCCGCGCCAATTCGGTTTGGCCGTTTAACTTCGGGCTCTCCTGTTGTTACGTCGAAATGGCTACCGCGTTTACCAGTCGGCACGATATCGCCCGCTTCGGTTCCGAAGTTATCCGTGGAACCCCGCGCGAAGCTGACCTGATCGTCATATCCGGTACGGTATTTCGTAAGATGGCCCCCGTTATCCAGCGTCTGTATGAACAATTAATGGCGCCGCGCTGGGTCATCGCCATGGGCTCATGCGCGAGCTCGGGCGGCATGTACGATATCTATAGCGTGGTACAGGGTGTGGATAAGTTTTTACCCGTTGATATCTACGTTCCGGGCTGCCCGCCTCGACCCGAAGTGCTGCTGCAGGGCCTTATTTTGCTACAGGAATCAATCGCCCAAGAGCGGCGGCCATTGAGCTGGGTCGCCGGCCCTCAGGGAATCGTAAAAATGGCAAAGACGTCCCAGCGAGACCGTCACCAGGCCGAACGCCGTGCGTCGAAGACCCTGCGCTCGCCGGATGCTGTCTAGCACGCGCGTTTAAAAACCGTTGCGATAAGCGCCATGCGTTATCCGGCCCTATCGGCAAATTTAAAACGGTCAGCCTGACCATTTAAACCAAAGAAAAAACCACTTTTTTCTTTGGCCTGCTTTGGAAAAGGCAGGACGCTTTTCCAACCACCAGCTCGGAGTTCAGTCATGGAAGCCGTTCGATCAGCGCAGTCCCTGGAACAGGAGATCTCGGCGGCGTTCTCCGGGCCGCTCTTGGCCAACCAGCCCTGCACGGATGGGATCCTGACGCTGTGGATCGACCGTGACCAGGTGCTGGGCCTGCTGCGCTGTCTCAAACTGGACATTAGCGGCCCCTTTCTCTGCCTGTATGACCTCACCGCCATCGATGAACGCCAGCGCAGTCAGCGCGATAACCAGCCCCCGGCCGACTTCAGCCTGGTGTATCACCTGCTCTCCTACGACCGGAATCAAGATCTCAGAATTAAAGTCCCGTTACGTTCCGACAGCCTGACGCTGCCCTCCATCACGGCGCTGTGGCCCGCCGCCAACTGGTACGAATGCGAAGTCTGGGATATGTTCGGTATCGCGTTCAGCGGCCATCCCCGCTTGCATCGTCTGCTTACCCCGCCGACCTGGACGGGTCACCCGCTGCGTAAGGAACACCCGGCCCGTGCGACCGAGATGCCGCCCTTCACCCTCCCCGATGATCAGCAGGAACGCGAACAGGAAGCGATGCGTTTCCAACCCGAACAGTGGGGGATGAAGCGCCACAGCGAACACAGCGACTTTATGTTCCTCAACCTGGGACCCAATCACCCTAGCGTTCACGGGGTTTTCCGTATCATCCTGCAGCTCGACGGCGAAGAGATCATCGATGCCGTGCCGGAGATCGGTTTTCATCATCGCGGGGCCGAAAAAATGGGGGAACGACAGACCTGGCACAGTTATATCCCCTACACCGACCGGATCGATTATCTGGGCGGTGTCATGAACAACCTGCCTTACGTCCTGGCGGTCGAAAAACTGGCGGGGATTCGCGTTCCAGACCGGGTCAAAACCATCCGGGTTATGCTGGCCGAGATGTTCCGGATCGCCAGTCACCTGGTGTTTTACGGCACGTTCTCCCAAGATGTCGGGCAACTGTCGCCCATCTTTTATATGTTTATCGACCGCGAAAAGCTGTTCGCTATCATTGAGGCGATCACCGGTGCCCGCATGCACCCCAGCTGGTTCCGGATCGGCGGCGTTGCCCAGGATCTCCCTGCGGGCTGGGATCGCATGGTACGGGAATTTATCGATTACCTGCCCGCTCGCCTCGACCACTATGAAACAATGGTCATGGACAACAGCCTGCTGAAACGCCGTACCGTGGGCGTCGGCGACTACAGCACCGCCGAGGCGATCGAGTGGGGCGTTACCGGGCCCGGTCTGCGCGCTACCGGCCTGAACTGGGACTGGCGCAAACACCGGCCCTACTCGGGTTACGAGCACTTCGATTTTGACGTCTGCACCGCCAGCAACGGCGACAGCTATGACCGCTGCCGGGTCAGGGTCGACGAGATCCGCCAGAGCCTACGCATAATTCGCCAGTGCCTGAATCATATGCCCGCCGGCCCCTACAAGGCCGAGCATGTCCTGACCACCCCGCCGCCCAAAGCGCGGGCCATGGAGGATATCGACACCCTGATCGATCACTTTCTCGGCGTCAGCTGGGGGCCGGTCATGCCGGCCGGCGAAGTGAGCGTCGGCGTCGAAGCGACCAAAGGCAACAACAGCTACTACCTGATCAGCGACGGCAGCACCACATCCTACCGGACGCGAATCCGTACCCCTTCATTTCCCCATCTGCAGATGATTCCACTGATCAGCCGCGGCCTGATGGTATCCGACCTGATTGCCATCATTGCCAGCATCGATTTTGTGATGGCCGATGTGGACCGTTGAGATCGACCGTTAAGGAGCAGCCATGAGCCTGCACGCCGAATTGAGTACCATTGAACAACAGGAGATCGATGCCGAATGTGCCCACTACCCCGAACGGCGGGCGGCGGCTATCGAGGGGCTGAAGATCGTCCAGAAGCACCGTGGCTGGGTGTCCGACGGCAGCATTCAGGCGCTGGCTCGCTTTCTGGCGATGCCTGCCGGTGAGCTGGAAGGGGTCGCCACTTTTTATAACCTGATCTTCCGGCAACCGGTCGGCAAACACGTCATTCTGGTCTGCAACAGTGTCTGTTGCTGGATGAAAGGTGCCGATAGTATCCGCGCGGCGCTGACGGAAAAGCTCGCTATCCAGCCCGGACAAACCACGCCGGACGGTCTGGTCACGCTGCTGCCGATCGTCTGTCTGGGCGACTGTGACCATGCCCCCACCCTGATGATCGATGACCAGCAATACGGCAACGTGACCCCGGAGCGCATCGCGGCATTGTTGGACAGCCTGGGCGCGGGAGGTCATACCCATGGCTAATGACCCCAGCAGCAACGCCGTCGCGATTGAACAGCGCCCGCTCACCGGATTGATGAAAGCCGATCGCAGTGCACTGACATTAAAAGAATACCGTAAAGGCGGCGGCTACCGAGGGCTGGAAAAAGCCCTGAAGACCCTGTCTGCCGACGCGGTGCTGGACGAAGTCAAAGCCTCAACCCTGCGGGGTCGTGGCGGTGCCGGTTTTGCAACCGGCCTGAAGTGGAGTTTTATGCCGCGGGGAGAAAACGCGCCGACACCCCGTTATCTGGTCTGCAACGCCGATGAAATGGAGCCCGGTACGTTCAAGGATCGCTGGCTGATGGAGGGTAATCCACATCAGCTTATCGAAGGTATGGCGATCAGTGCGTATGCCCTGGGCGCCGGTATTGGCTATATCTTTCTGCGCGCCGAATACACGCAGGCCGCTATACGTCTGCGCCACGCGCTGGAAGAGGCCTACGACGCCGGCCTGTTGGGCAGCAACATGCTGGGCTCCCCCTTCAGCATGGAACTCTACCTGCACACCAGCGCTGGCCGCTATATCTGCGGGGAAGAGACCGCGCTTATCAACTCACTGGAGGGCAAGCGGGCGACCCCGCGCGCCAAGCCCCCTTTCCCGCAGGTAAGCGGACTGTTTGGCCAACCCACCGTGGTGAATAACTGCGAAACGCTGTGCAATATCCCGCCCATTCTCGCCAACGGCGCAGACTGGTTCCAGTCGTTGGGTGTCGGCGTCGACAAGGGCACCAAGCTGTTTGGCGCCGCCGGCAACGTTCGTTTTCCGGGCCTGTGGGAACGCCCGATGGGAACCCCGATCCGGGAGATTTTCGAGGACTGTGCCGGGGGCATGCACGCAGGATTTCGCCTGCGCGGCTTTCAACCCGGCGGGGCCTCCACCGACTTTCTGTTACCCGAACACCTGGATCTGACTATGGAGTATGAGGCCATCGCCAAGGCCGGCAGCCGCATGGGGACGGCATCGCTGATTGTACTGGACGATAAGACCTGCCCCGTCGCCATGGTACGTAACCTGACCCACTTCTTTGCCCAGGAATCCTGTGGCTGGTGTACCCCCTGCCGGGATGGCCTGCCGTGGGCAGAACAATTACTGGATGCAATCGAGACGGGCCACGGCGAGATGCAGGATCTGGACACACTCGCGTGGCAGTGCCGTTTTATGGGGCCCGGAAACACCTTTTGTGCCTTAGCACCCGGCGCCGCCGAGCCCATTCAGAGCGCACTCAAGTACTTTCGTGAGGATTTTGAGGCCCACATTCACCAAAAGGCTTGTCCCTGGCACTGATATAAAGCGAACAGGGGGGCTGAGAAAACCCACACGCCGCTCCGCAGCAACGCGACAACCGATAGAACGAGCGACCGCTCAATGATCGACTAAGCTTGCAAAGACCCGGTAAAAATCGGGGCTAACGCAGCAGGACACAACCATGGTGCAGATACAGATAGACGGTAAGGTGTACGACATCAGCGAAGGACAGAATCTACTGCAGGCCTGCCTGAGCCTGGGTCTCGACCTGCCCTATTTCTGCTGGCATCCGGCATTGGGATCGGTTGGTGCGTGCCGTCAGTGCGCCGTGCTGCAATACCAGGACGAGAACGATAGCCGCGGGCGCCTTATTATGGGCTGCATGACACCGGTCGCCGATGGACAACGCTTGTCCTTACAGGGCGAAACGGCCGTCAATTTCCGTGCCGGTATCATTGAATCCCTGATGACCAATCATCCCCACGACTGTCCGGTCTGCGAAGAGGGGGGCGCCTGCCATCTGCAGGACATGACGGTCATGAGCGGCCATACCCGGCGCCGTTTCCGCGGCCAAAAACGCACCTTTGATAACCAGCAGCTCGGGCCCTTTATCGGTCATGAAATGAATCGCTGTATCACCTGCTACCGCTGCCTGCGATTCTATCGCGACTACGCCGGCGGACAGGATCTACACGCCTACGCCTCCCGCAACCAGGTTTATTTCGGCCGCTTTGAGGACGGGACCCTCGACAGCATCTTCAGTGGCAACCTGATCGAAGTCTGTCCGACCGGTGTGTTTACCGACAAACCGCTCAGTCAGCACTACAGTCGAAAGTGGGACCTGCAATGCGCGCCCTCGGTCTGTGGGCACTGCAGTCTGGGCTGCAACACCAGCCCCGGCGAACGCTACGGGATACTGAAACGAATTCAAAACCGCTTTCACCCCGAGATTAATGGCTACTTCCTCTGCGATAGGGGCCGCTTCGGTTACGGTTTTGTCAATCATCCGCAGCGTCTGCGCGCGCCGCGGCTACGCCAGGGTGACGACCAGATCAGCATGAGTCGCAGCGACGCCAAAACCGCCTTGCAGCGGCGCCTGCACAACCAGGAAGGTCGATTGATCGGGATCGGCTCACCCCGGGCAACGCTGGACGCCAACTACGCCTTACTGCGCCGGGTCGGTGCCGAACACTTCTTTACCGGCCTCTGTCGCAGCGATGAGGACCTGGTACAGCGCATGCTCACCCTGCTGCTCAACAGCCCAAACATCCCCACCATGCACCAAGCCGAGCAGGCCGATGCGGTCCTGATACTCGGCGAAGACCTGATGCACAGCGCGCCGCGGCTGGCGCTCAGTGTCCGTCAGGCCCTGCGCTCCGCCGGCCGGCGCAACGCCGAAGCGATCGGTATTCCTCCCTGGCAGGATCAGGCGGTGCAGATAGGCGGGCAGAACCGCTGCAACCCCTTATTCATCCTGCACAGCCAAGCCGGTGAGCTCGATACGCTGGCCACGGCCTCGCTGCGCGGCGCACCGCAACACCTGGCCCAGATAGGCTTTGCCATCGCCCATGCCATCGCCCCCAAAGCACCGTCAGTCAACGGCCTGTCTGAGCAGGAAATGCGCCAGGTTAGCGAGATCGCCACGGCATTGCGCGATGCGACCACCCCACTACTGATCGCTGGCGCTTCGATGCGCACGCCGGCCCTGATCGATGCTTGTGAACAGATTCAACGCGCGTTGCAGACGTGCCGCCAGGGTCGACACCCCGTCGGCGTGCAGCTGATATTCCCCGAGGCTAACAGCCTGGGGCTGGCGCTGCTGACCCGTAACCTGCACGAGAACAGTCTGGATGAAGCCTTTGCTGCCGCGGATCTCGAAAGTAGCCGGGCCATTATTCTGGAAAACGACCTTTACCGGCGCGCCCCGGCCACAGCGGTCGACCGCTTCTTGGCCAAACTGAGCGATCGTATTGTCATCGATATGCTGCCCCACCGTACCGCCCAACAGGCGGACATGCTCCTGCCCTCGACCAGTTTCGCCGAAACCCACGGCGTGCTGATCAACAACGAAGGGCGAGCACAGCGACTGTTTCCGGTTTACCCGCTGGCGGAAGGCATAGCCATGGCCAGCAGCTGGCTGAACGACGAACCCGATCCGCGGCAGGATCACTGCCGTACGTTACTCAACGCGCTGGCCGATGCCGACGCATTTTTCTGCCGATTAACAACGCTGTTTCCCACCGCGGAGGATAAGCGTCATACGCCGTTCAGTACGCCGCGCATGCCCCACCGCTACAGCGGTAGGACCGCTATGCAAGCCCAGATCAGCGTTCATGAACCCCAGCAACCCATCGATGCAGAAACCGGGCTGGGATACAGCATGGAGGGGCTGCCGGTTTACCTGCGCGCCCTGGCCGGGGATGATATCCGCCCCCCCATCCCGTTCAGCTGGTACCCGGGTTGGAACTCCAATCAATCGCAACACAAATACCATCAGGAGCAGCGCGGATTACTCGGCCGTGTACGCGCCGAAGTCCGGCTGTTACCGATCGCGGCATCGACGGCGACGGACACCGCATCGTCCTTAGCGATATCGTCCTTAGCAACATCGACCTTAGCAACATCGATCGTCACAACGCCGATCGTCACAACGCCGACCGTCACAACGCCGACCGCAACAACACCGATCGTCACAACGCCGACCGTCACAACGCCGACCGCAACAACCTCAACCTCAACCTCAACCTCAACAACACCGAACGCAAGAACGCCGACCGTAACCGCGGCACACACCACATCGGGCTGGCTCCAGCCGTTAACACTGCCGGCGTCATCCTACGCGTCACAGCCCGACAGCAAAGAACGCCCCCTGCTGTTGTTACCCCAGCCGCGGGGTTTTGGCACGGAAGAGCTCAGCAATGCCGCCGGCCCCATACAGGCACGCGCCGAGCCTGCGACGCTGACGCTGCATCCTGACGACGCAGCCCGGCGCGGTATTCAAGATCGCGACCAGGTCAGCATCACGCTGAGCGAACAGGCACTGATTCTCAGTGTCAGGTTGGATGCCGGCCAGTGTCCCGGCACCGGCCTGGTGCCCGATGGCATGCCGCCTTTTGAAGGCTACCCCCTGCCCCAATGGAGCCCGGTTACTCGTCGCGGCGGTGATCCTGTCATCGGTACCGACCGGGAGGTCCCCCATGCCTGAGTTGCTACTGACCTTAATCCGCATCATTACCACCGTCTCCTTGCTATTGGGTCTGGCCGCGCTATTAATCTGGGTGGAGCGACGCCTGCTGGGGGTTTGGCAAGACCGACTGGGGCCAAACCGGGTCGGCCCTTTCGGCGTACTGCAAGCCCTGGCCGATATGATAAAGATCTTTTTCAAAGAGGATTGGATCCCGCACTTTGCCGACAAACCGATCTTTATCTTCGCGCCCTGTGTCGTCGTGATCACCATGCTGATGGCGTTTGCCATCGTCCCCTTTTCACCGGATACCGGCTTGGTTGACCTGAACGTCGGTCTGCTGTTTTTTCTGGCAATGAGTGCCCTGGCAGCCTACAGCACGATCCTGGCGGGCTGGTCATCCAATAATAAATACGCCTTATTGGGCGGCATGCGTTCAGCCGCACAGATGCTCAGCTATGACGTGTTTATGGGGCTGTCCTTGATGGGCGTCGTCCTGCTCAGCGGCAGTTTCAATTTGCGCGATATTGTCGAGGCACAGCAGGGGCTTTGGCATATCGTGCCGCAGTTCATTGGCTTTGGCATTTTCCTGATGGCCGGCCTGGCCGAAAGCCACCGGCTGCCCTTCGACCTACCCGAGGCGGAGCACGAAATCATCGCCGGGTTCCATACCGAATACTCGGGCATGAAGTTCGGGCTGTTTTTTGTCGGTGAATACCTTGGCGTTCTGCTAATCGCCTCTTTGACGGTCATTTTCTTTCTTGGCGGCTGGCTCGGCCCCATCCTGCCGCCTTTTATCTGGTTTGGGCTGAAAACAGCGCTGGTGATCGCCTTCATTATTCTGGTGCGAGCCGCGCTACCCAGACCGCGCTTCGACCAGTTAATGGCGCTGGGCTGGAAAGTGTTGCTGCCGCTGGCGCTACTCAACTTGTTGATCACCGGCGCGCTGATTCTGGCGGCCGGGAGCTAGCTATACAGGAATATCCAGTTAATAGGAGGTATCGATGTTCAGTCAGATACGCACCTTATGGGAGGTGCTCAAGCACAGTACCACGGAGATCGACACGGTCGAATATCCGGAGCACAAGCCCTATCTGGCGCCCCGTTACCGAGGCCGGATCGTGCTGACCCGCGATCCCGATGGTGAAGAGCGCTGCGTGGCTTGCAACCTCTGTGCGGCGGTTTGTCCGGTTGACTGTATCGCATTGCAGAAAACCGAGGATGAACAGGGACGCTGGCGCGCCGAGTTTTTCCGCATCAACTTTTCCCGCTGCATCTTCTGTGGACTCTGCGAAGAGGCTTGCCCCACCTACGCGATCCAACTCACACCGGACGTCGAGATCTGTGAATACGACCGGCAGAATCTGGTCTACGAAAAAGACCATCTGCTCATCAGCGGTACCGGTAAGCAACCCGATTACAACTTCTACCGCCAGGCAGGCAAGGATGTGGGGGTCAAAAGCAAAGGCGCAGGCGCTCAGGAAACCCCACCCATCGACCGAAGGAGCCTGCTACCATGAGCATGGTGCTATTTTACGGCGCCGCCGCCATCGCCCTGTTTTGTTCGCTGATGGTGGTCACGCGCTTGCATCCGGTACACGCCCTGCTGTACCTAGTGGTGGCCCAGCTGGCCATCTCGGTGATCTTCTTTCTGCTGGGTGCGCCTTTCGCGGCCGTATTGGAAGTGCTAGTCTACGCCGGTGCCGTAATGGTGATGTTTATCTTCGTCATCATGATGCTCAACCTGGGCCCGCATACCGCCGCCCGGGAACGCAGCTGGATCGCCCCGGGCATCTGGATAGGGCCCGGTTTTCTTAGCGGCGCACTGCTGGCGGAGTTGCTCACCATCCTGGCCAGCAATGACCTGGCCGTTGCCCATTATATCGACCCGAAGACGCTGGGCATCGCCCTGTTCGGCCCCTATCTGCTGGCCGTCGAGCTGGCCTCGATGCTGTTGCTGTCCGCCCTCGTGGGCGCCTATCACCTGAGCCGGCCCTATCTTCAAGCGCGCGGGTTACCTACCCGAACAGCCGATTCGGCAAGGTCGGCGGCGACGCCACAAGCGCCGGACATCTCTGGCACGCGAAACAGCGCGAACACCGCAAGCCCGGAGGGCCGTCCATGAACAGCATGATAATGGAGCATGCGCTGATTCTGTCCGGCATGCTGTTCTGTATCGGCCTGATCGGCGTGCTGGTGCGGCGTAACTTACTCTTCCTGCTACTGAGTCTGGAGATCATGCTCAACGCCGCCGCTCTGGCCTTTATCGTCGCGGGTTCCGCCTGGCAGCAAGCCGACGGTCAGATTATGTTTATCCTGATCCTGTCACTGGCGGGCGCAGAATTGGCGCTGGGCCTGGCTCTTGTGATCCAGATGCAGCGCCGCTGCAAGACCCTGGATCTGGATCAACTCAACCAATTGCGAGGCTGACATGCTGAGTCTGCTCTGGCTAATTCCAACCCTGCCCATGCTCAGCAGCCTGCTGCTGATGCTCGGGGCCGGACGATTTACCCGACACACCAGCGCGCTGTTGGGCGTCGGTTCGGTTGGTTTGTCTGCCTTGATCGCGTTTGCTATCGCGCTCAGCTTTGACACCACGACCGTCTATCAACACACCCTGTGGCAATGGTTTTCGGTGGGCGCCCTCACCCCGAATATTGCGTTCTACCTGGACGGCTTGTCGCTGGTGATGATGCTGGTCGTGACCGGGGTCGGATTTCTGATCCACCTGTACGCTTCCGGCTATATGTATAACGATCCGGACTACAGCCGCTTCTTTGCCAGTATGAATCTGTTTCTGGCGGCCATGCTGATTCTGGTGCTGGCGGATAACCTTGTGCTGCTCTATCTGGGCTGGGAAGGTGTCGGTCTGTGCAGCTACCTGCTGATCGGCTTCTGGTACAAAGATCCCGCCAACGGTCAGGCCGCGCGTAAAGCCTTTGTCATGACCCGGGTCGGCGATACTGCCATGGCGATCGGGCTGTTTTTACTGTTCCGTGAGCTCGGCACCTTGAATATTGCCGAGTTGATGACTGCCGCCAGCACCCGCTGGCCAGAAGGTTCGCCAACCGCGACGCTGGCAGCGCTGCTGCTGCTCGGCGGTGCGGTGGGAAAATCGGCGCAACTGCCGCTGCAAAGCTGGTTGCCCGACGCCATGGCGGGTCCGACGCCGGTCAGTGCCCTGATCCACGCCGCCACCATGGTAACCGCCGGGGTCTACCTGATCGCCCGCCATCACGCGCTGTTCCTGTTATCCCCCCTGGCCATGGACAGCGTCGCGCTGGTCGGATTGATCACCCTGCTGATCGCCGGTTTTAGCGCCCTGGTTCAGACCGATATCAAACGTATCCTCGCCTATTCCACCATGAGTCAGATCGGTTATATGTTTCTCGCCTTGGGTGTGGGGGCCTGGTCGGCGGCGATTTTTCATTTGGTCATCCATGCCTTGTTTAAAGCCCTGCTCTTCCTGAGTGCCGGCTCGATTATTCTGGCGCTGCAGCATAAACAGGAGATCAGCGAAATGGGCGGGCTCTCACGGCACATGCCCTTTATCTTCGGCTGTTTTCTGATCGGCAGCGCCTGCCTGGCGGCACTGCCCTTTACTTCGGGTTATTTCAGCAAGGAACCCATTCTTATCCAGGCCTGGCTACAGAGCCCCATGCTCTGGTTTGGCGGACTGCTCGGTGCCCTGATCACCGCGCTGTATAGTTTCAGGCTGATCTTTGTGGTCTTTTTTGGCCCGCTGCATACCGAACCCAGCGGGCTAAAACTGCCCGCTGTCGTCGCGCTACGCATGCCACTGGCGCTCAGTATCCTGGCACTGCTGTCCCTGTTAGGCGGATTCCTGGACCTGCCGCTGGCCACCGTGCTGCCCACCACCTCCGGCCACCCGCCGCTGCTGATCGAAGCCATCAACACCTTGGTACCGCTATTCGGGGTACTGGCCTGTTATAGCCTTTACCATCGAAATCCGGCGCTGCGCCAGCGACTAATCCAACTACCCGGTTCTCAGGCCTTGCGACGCTTCTGGCTAAACGGCTGGGGCGCCGATCACCTTTATGATCTACTGTTTCGGCGACCGTTTCTCTGGATGGCACGGATCAATCAGGCGGATATCGCCGACAGCCTCAGCCGCGGTATCACGCAACTCAGTCGCTATAGCCATCTGCTGCTGGTCGAAGTGCAAAGTGGCCAGATTCGCTGGTATGCCAGCATTATGGCCATCGGCGTAGCCTTCTTTATCGGCCTGGGCGTACTGACTTAACGTGGATACCGCTATGACACAGAGAGGTGGCCTATGCTGACCCTGTTGCTGATCGTGCTATTTACCGGTGCGGCACTGGCCTGGTGCGCGCAGTACTGGCGCCCCCACGACGGGCCGCGCGCGGTGGCCTTAATGACCCTGATAACCGCCTTGCTGCTGATGCTGCCGCTGGCGGCTAATACCGCCAACGGGGCGTTTATCGCCGCACTCGACGAGACCTGGTTAGTGTTGGAACAGACGCCCTGGATTCCCCGCTTCGGCATCCAGTGGCTCGTCGCGATAGATGGCATGAGCCTGCTGCTGATCCTGCTCACACTCGTGCTGGGTCTGATTGCCGTCGCGGCGTCCTGGCGAGAAATCGAACAGCGCCAGGGGTTCTTTTACTTCAACCTGCTCGGTTGTCTGGCTGGCGTCGTCGGCGTTTTCAGTGCCTTGGACCTGTTCCTGTTTTTCTTCTTCTGGGAAGTGATGCTGATCCCGGTGTATTTTCTGATCGCAATCTGGGGTCATGAAGCCCGCCATTATGCGGCGCTGAAGTTCTTTATCTTCACCCAGGCAAGCAGCTTGCTGATGCTGATATCCATTCTTGGCCTGGCCTACCTGCATCAACAAGAAAACGGCTTCTACAGTTTCAGCTACTTCGAGTTACTGGGCAGTGGTAGCCGTTCACCCCACCATTTCTGGCTGATGCTGGGCTTCTTTATCGCCTTTATGGTTAAACTGCCGGCGTTTCCCTTCCATACCTGGCTGCCCGATGCCCACACCCAGGCACCGACCGCCGGCAGTATCATACTGGCAGGGGTCTTGCTAAAAACCGGTGCCTACGGCTTGATTCGTTTTCTGATCCCGCTCTTCCCCGATAGCCAGGTCAGCTTTGCCCCCTGGGGGATGGCGATCGGCGTCGCCGGCATCCTGTATGGCGCGATCCTCGCTTTCGCCCAATATGACCTGAAACGTCTGATCGCGTACACCAGTATCAGCCATATGGGCTTTATCCTGCTGGGGGTCTACGCCTGGAACGCACTGGCACTGCAAGGCGCCGTGATGCAGATGCTGACCCACGGTTTCAGCGCCGCGGCCCTGTTTATGATTGCCGGCGCCATTCAGCACCGCATCCATACCCGGGATATGCGCGCGATGGGCGGTCTATGGCCTCAGGTACCGCGTATGGCCGCCATCAGCCTGTTTTTTGTTATGGCGTCCCTCGGCATACCGGGGCTGGGTAACTTTATCGCCGAGTTTCTGGTGCTAACCGGCAGCTTTCAGGTCAGCCGTACGGCGACCGTACTCGCCGCCGGGGGATTGGTCGGCGCCGCGATCTACTCATTGATCATGATACAGAAGGTGTTCCACGGCCAGGCCAGCACGTCCCACACCCTGGCCGATTTTGACCGCCGCGAGCTTTCCAGTATGACCGTCATGATGCTGGCCCTGTTAGCGCTCGGACTCTATCCGCAACCGGTTATCAACCTGCTGCAACCGGTGCTGGATGAACTTCTGCTGCTGAACACCCCCCTACCTATGCGTATCGTCGGAGTGACGCCATGAGCCAAGCGATTCTGTCTGCCCCGATCAGTTCCGCAGGCCTGCTAAGCCTGACACCGCTGTTAATCATCAGCAGCGTCATCATCGTGCAGCTCTTACAGATCAGTTTTCGCCGCCACGCCGACCTCTGTTTTGTGCTGACCCAGACCGGATTCATACTCAGTTTTTTCAGCCTGCTCGCGGTGTATAATCTGCTGCCGCAAAACGTTACGCCGCTGCTGCTCGTGGATCACTACGCGCTGTTCTTTATGGGCCTGATCCTCGCCAGTGCGATACTGCTGCTGCCGCTGAGTCATGATTACTGGCGTCGCCGGCGTGTTCAGTGCGATGAGTACTACCTGCTCTTTACCCTGAGTATCCTCGGTGCACTGGTCGTGGTGTGCAGCCGCCATTTTGCCAGCTTCGTCCTGGGGCTGGAACTGTTGTCACTGCCGTTGATCGCCATGATCGGTTACCCCTTCACGAACCGATACGCCCCTTCGCTGGAGGCCGCCATCAAGTACCTGCTGCTATCCGGCGTAGCGTTGGCCTTTCTCTTGTTCGGCGCAGCGCTGATCTACGCCGACCAGGGTTCACTCAATTTTACCGCGTTGGGACGCTCATTGATCTTTACCCCGCTGCAAGCCTCGCCGCTGCTACTGACCGGCACCATGCTGGTGTTAGCCGGTATGGCCTTCAAGCTCTCCTTGGCGCCCTTTCACCTCTGGACGCCCGATGTCTACCAGGGTGCCCCGGTTCCCGTGACGGCCCTGCTATCCACCGTCGTCAAAACCGCCCTCGCCGCCCTGCTGCTACGCTGGTTTCTGGCGAGTCAGGGTTTTAATATTCCACAACTGGTCTGGTCGCTGACCCTGATCGCCATCACCTCCATGCTGGTCGGCAACCTGCTGGCATTACTGCAACAAGACATCAAACGGCTCATGGCCTGCTCCACCATCGCCCATTTCGGCTACCTGCTGGTCGCGCTGCTGGCCCTCAGCCGCAGCCTGACACCAAACCTGGCGGTGGAGGCCGTCAGCTTTTACCTGGTTGCCTACACCCTCTCAACACTGGCCGTGTTTGCGGTGGTGATGCAGCTCTCGGTCAAAGAGCCACGGCCAGGCGACGATGGCCCCGAAGAGCGCGATCAGTTACCGCACTATCGGGGTCTTTACTGGCGTCAGCCATTGCTGGCGCTGGTGATGACCCTGGCGCTGCTATCCCTGGCGGGCATCCCACTCACGGTCGGCTTTATCGGTAAGTTTTATCTGTTCGCCGCCGCCGTGGAAGAGGAACTCTGGCTCGTGCTGTTGGCGGTGGTTATTGGTAGCGGTATCGGTCTATTTTATTACCTGCGTATCATCCTGATCATGGCCGACGCCACGCCGGTACAAGATCCGGCGTCGGCCAGCACGCCACCGCATACACGGTGGCACGGCGGCGGCAACCTGGTGCTGATCATTCTGGGGCTACTGACCCTGTGGATGGGTATCCAGCCGTCACCGCTGATCGCGCTGATCCAGTCGCTGACCGCCGCGATCGGCTGATCACTGACAGCGCAGGCTTTACTTCCCGAATTTTCCTGCTACCATAGCGCCTCTTCGGTGAGGTTCCCGAGTGGCCAAAGGGATCAGACTGTAAATCTGACGCGAGAGCTTCGGTGGTTCGAATCCACCCCTCACCACCATTCCCCCAGTCGACGGCTACGCCGCCCGCCTGTTCGGCATTAAGGCTACCCGCCAGCTTTCGACGAATCTGAATAGCTAAAACGCCGAGACCATGAAAATTCGCGAACTCCTTTCAGCCCGCGTACGGGCCGCCATGACCGCCGCCGGTATTCCCGATGACTGCTCCCCGCTGGTCGCCCCCAGTAACCGCCCCCAGTTTGGTGACTATCAGGCCAACGGTGCGATGGGTGCCGCCAAAAAGCTCAAGACTAATCCACGCGAACTGGCCGCAAAGATCATCGATGCCCTGGATCTGGAGGGAATCGCCGACAACACCGAAATCGCCGGTCCCGGTTTTATCAATATCCATCTGAAGGCAAACTGGCTGGCCAAGCAGGTCGACCAGTCGCTCAGCGGCGACCGACTGCAGCTCGCGCAAACCGCTACGCCGAAACAGATCGTGGTGGATTACTCCTCGCCAAATCTGGCGAAAGAGATGCATGTCGGCCACCTGCGCTCCACCATCATCGGCGATGCACTGGCACGTATCCTCGACGCACAGGGCCACCGTGTTATCCGGCAGAACCATGTTGGGGACTGGGGAACCCAGTTTGGTATGCTGATCACCCACTTGCAGGACCAGATTAGCGAGCACGATGGCAGCGTGCCGCAGCTATCGGACCTGGAAAAGTTCTACCGCGAGTCCAAGCAGCGTTTCGATGATGAGCCCGCCTTTGCGGACCGCGCCCGTGCCAATGTCGTAAAATTGCAGGCCGGAGACGCCGACTGCCTGCATTACTGGCGCACCTTTATCGATATCTCCGTCGCCCACAGCGAAGAGATCTACCGCAAACTGAACGTCACCCTCTCCACCGAGGATATCTGTGCAGAAAGTGCCTACAACGATGACCTGCCGCAGGTCATCAGCGACTTGCAGGCACAGGGGCTCGCGGTAGAAAGCGACGGCGCACAGGTGGTATTTCTGGAAGAACTGGCCGATAAGAAAGGCCATATCACACCCGTTATTGTCCAAAAGTCCGGTGGCGGCTACCTGTACGCCACCACGGATCTGGCCGCCGTTCGGCATCGCTGCCACACCTTGTCCGCAGACCGGATTCTGTATTTTATCGATGCGCGCCAATCCCTGCATATGAAGCAGGTGTTCGCCGTAGCGCGTACAGCCGGCTTTGCCACCCCCTCCTGCAGCCTCGAGCACCACCCCTTTGGCACCATGATGGGCGAAGACGGCAAGCCGTTTAAGACCCGTGCCGGTGGCACCGTGAAACTAGCCGATCTGCTCGACGAAGCGGTCATCCGGGCCGAAGCCCTGCTGGAAAGCAAAGGATCGGTGCTCGATGGCGAGATTCGCCGCCAAACAGCGCGCAAGATCGGCATCGGAGCGGTTAAATACGCCGACCTGGCTAAAACACGTACCAATGATTACATCTTCAGCTGGGAAAGCATGCTGAGCTTCGAAGGCAATACCGCGCCGTATTTGCAGTATGCCTTCACCCGGATTCGCAGTATCTTTGCCAAGGCGGCGATCGACCCGATGGCTATCGGCGGTTCGATCACACTGGCAGCCGAACAAGAGAAAGCCTTGGCTCTTAAGCTGCTGCGTTTTTCCGAAGCGGTCGATCAGGTCGCCGACGAAGCCTATCCGCACCTGTTATGCAGCTACCTCTATGAGCTTTCCAGCCTGTTTATGAGTTTCTACGAAGCCTGCCCGATACTGCGTAGCGATATCGACAGCGCCACCCGCGACAGCCGTCTGCGTTTGTGCCAGGCAACCGCGCGCACGCTGGAAACCGGCCTGGAGCTGTTGGGCATCGACGTGATGGAACGCATGTAGCCCAAAGTCCACTGCGTGAAAGAAGCCGGGCAGCTACCAGTCCGGCTTTTTTATTAGCGTTTTTTTAAACGCCCCGCTTTTGATGCCGCCCGGCGAGCATAGCCCGCGCCCTATACCAGCCGAACCCCGGTCAATACCAACCGGTAAAAACCGCCCCAGACCTTGCCAATGACGTCGGTTTCAGCTTAATTACTCCCCTACGCTTGCCAACAAAGGATACGCTGTTATGGAAATGTCGACACTGGTGGTGCTGGCCGCGCTCTGCGTGCTGATTTTCTACTTCATCCTGATCTACAACAACCTGGTTCAATTGAAACATAATGCCAGCAAAGCCTGGGCAAATATCGACGTCCTGCTCAAGCAGCGCCACGACGAATTACCCAAACTGGTCGAGACCTGCAAACAATATATGGGCTACGAGAAAGACGCTCTGGCAGCGATCATTAAAGCCCGTTCATCGGTAGCATCCGCTCAACAGGCAGGCGATATGAAAGCCCTGGGCAACGCCGAAACAGGCCTGCGTTTAGGTCTGGGCAACCTGTTTGCGTTGGCCGAAGCCTACCCGGACCTGAAAGCGAACGCATCCTTTCAGCACCTACAGGCACGTATTACCGGCCTGGAGCAGGAGATCGCAGACCGCCGCGAGTTTTACAATGAATCGGTTAATCTCAACAATGTCCGCCTCGAACAGTTTCCCGACATACTCATCGCCAAACGCATGGGCTTCAGCGCCGCCGATCTGCTCGAATTCTCGGAGGCCGAAAAAGCCGATGTAACGATGCGGCAGCTGTTTCGTTAACGGCAAGACGCCGCGTTAACCGCAGGCACGCCGCTGTCGACAGAGTGCCTCGCTAACGGAAGGGGATCTCGCCAAGCAATGAGTTTTTCGCACTGGAAGTCTAATCTCGGCGCCAACGAACTGCTGTTTGGTCAGGGCCTCAGCGCCGTGCTGATCCTGGCCTGTATTGCCGGCTTGTTTTATTGCCTGAAGCGCGCCAGGTTGATCGAAGATACCCCCACCTCGCGGATCCGCTCGGCAGCCCAGGGTTATGTCGAACTGGTCGGTCCGGTTATCGGCGGCGAAGATCAAACGCTCACAGCCCCCTTATCCGGCACCCCCTGTGTGTGGTATCGGTATAAAGTCGAACGCCATCGCGACGCAGAAAAAAACAGCCACTGGGAAACCGTACGCCAAGGCACCAGCCGTGAATGGTTCCAGATCAATGACGCTACCGACACCTGCCTTATTGACCCCGAAGGGGCCGAGATACTCACCGAACACCAGCGCACCTGGTATGGCGATAGCGAACGCCCCACGCGCGGGGCCACCTCGCCCCTGCTCGCCATGCGCCCCGGCGATAAACGCTATCGCTACAGCGAAGCGTTTATCTATCCCCATGATGTTATCTTCGCCCTCGGCGAATTCCGCACCGTGGGCGGTGGCCGCCAACTGCCTTCGGCGCGCCAACTAGCCGGGGATGTCATCCGCGAATGGAAGCGTGATTACAGCGCCCTTTTAAACCAATACGACAGCGACGGAAACGGCGACATCGATATGCAGGAGTGGCAACAGGTACTGACGGCCGCCGAAAAAGAGGCCCAGCAGCGGCGCGGACACATGGCGGCCACACCGGCCATGAATGTATTGCATAAACCGCCGGCAAAGGGGTACCCGTATATCATTTCCAATCACAGTCAGAAAGCACTCACGAAACGCTACCGCGCTATCAGTATCGCCACCCTGGTTGGTGCCATAGGGGGCGGTGGATTTTTTGTCGCGCTATTAACCTGACCAACGCAGCAAGCCCGCTCAACACCGCACGCGAAACCGGATAAGACACGCCGTCAGCGGCAAGAGGCTGCCGGCAACCGAGTCCTCGACGGCCTCTCCGTCCAGGCAGCCTCTAAAAACAGGTCCCTGCACAGACAAAACCGTTCAATTACCTTTACAGTTTGATCGTTGCGAACCGGGCACCCCCGTGAAATATAACGACCTATTGACGCGGTATAACAATAGACACAGAACAGCCAGAATCTATTCCTATGCACTCCCCCCCCCTGCTTTTCTGTTTAATCAAACCCTAACTAACTGAAATAAAAAACAAAAACTGCGCCCACTCATGGCCGTGCACGAACCCTTGATAGAGCATCCAATGCCTGAAAAAGCCTGCTCATCGGTGACTCTCTCGACGATTGGCACCGCCATTGCACATAAATTAATCAGTAGTCCCTGGTAATTGCCACTTAATTAACGACCGCACCGGCCGATAAGGTATTCAGGGAACAGCTGATGACGAGGTACAAGTCATGTGCAGATCAATAACCCCCATTGAACACCCCCGTGACATCCCCCTCTTGCTGGAGCAGAGCAATCCACCTCCCCATCTACACGATGTTATTGCCCGCAGTGGCAGCCTCAGCTGCCTCGACTCCCATCAGCGCGAGCCCGGCAGCCTGTTACGAATCAGCCTACCGGACCTCAGCGATGATTACTGGGCCTGGATGCGGGTACATTGGTGCTGCAGACAAGCAGACTACTTTCAGCTGGGGCTGGATTTTCTTGATTCTGAACAGGCGTTTCGCTTTCGCCTCGGTGAACAAATTGCCCAGATCAACCGCTATCGCCAACAGATCCAGTGCGAGGAAGGCCGCAGGCTTAACCAAGAGCAAGCAGCGCAGGAATGGATCGGTAAATTTGCCGCCGCCTTCCCGGCACATCCCGTGTGATAGACATATCGTTAAGTAAAAGCCTGCCCTATAATAGGCTCATTTTGATGCAATAATGAGTGAAAAAATGGCACAGAAAACAGTAACAGTTGCTGACATTGACATTAACAACGATAAACCGTTTGTGCTGTTTGGCGGCATGAACGTACTGGAGTCCAGAGATCTGGCCCTATCGATTGCCGAGCAATACGTTGAAACCACCACCAAACTTGGCATCCCTTACGTCTTCAAAGCCTCGTTTGATAAGGCTAACCGTTCATCCATCACGTCGTTTCGTGGTCCAGGCCTCGATGAAGGCCTGAAAATATTGCAAGAGATCAAAACCACCTTTGGCGTTCCGATCATCACCGATGTGCATGAACCACAGCAGGCAGCGCCGACCGCCGAGGTTGCCGATATCATTCAGCTGCCGGCATTTCTCTCCCGTCAGACCGACCTTGTCGTAGCCATGGCCGAGACCGGTGCCGCGATCAACATTAAAAAGGCTCAGTTTCTGGCCCCCGAAGAGATGAAACACATCTTGAAAAAGTGTGCCGAAGCGGGCAACGACCGTTTGATTCTATGCGAGCGCGGCAGCTGTTTCGGTTACAACAACCTGATCGTCGATATGCTCGGTTTCTCGATCATGAAGCAGTTCAACTATCCGATCATGTTTGACGCGACACATGCACTACAGATGCCCGGCGCGCGCAGCGATTCAGCCGGTGGACGCCGTGCCCTGGTAGCCCAACTTTCACGGGCGGGTCTGTCTCAGGGGATAGCCGGTCTGTTCCTTGAAGCGCACCCTAACCCTGACCAAGCCATGTGTGACGGTCCTTGTGCGCTACCGCTCGATAAGCTGGAACCCTATCTGCAACAGATGAAAGCCGTTGATGACCTGGTCAAAAGTTTCCCCGCGCTGATAACGGACTAAGCCGGGAATTTCTCGAGTAATGCACCCTGTCTGTGGGTATCATGCTTGCAGGTAGAATATCTGCCGACAGGTTTCCCACAGAGCACGCCCCTTGCGCGGGGCGCTGCCATTGAGTCACATTTAAGCTGTAAAAAAGGGATATTCATGACGGGCGGTGACAACCTGGATTTTACCTCACTGCGAAAAGGGCTGGTGCTCGGGCCTGAACACCACCCGTTCCGGTTAGTCAAGCCGGTCAGCAACAGTCCGATAGGCCAGGTCTGGCACGCCCTCGACCTCTCGACAGAAACGGACACCCGCGACCCGGATCCGGTGGCGATCGAAATCGTCAATCCGAAACTGGTGACATCCAAGCAGACCCTGCATGCCTTTAAGGAGCAGGTCACCCACTGCAAACAACTCAACCACAAGCATGTCGCACAGACATACGGCTATTTTGTCAGCCGCGAGGGCTGGTTATTTGTGGCGATGGAGCTGTTCTCGACCCGCAGCCTGGCCCGTATCCTTATGGAAGACGGCTATCAACAACTCAATGTCGATAAGAGTCGCGTCATCTTAAGTCAAGTTGCGGTCGCGCTGGATCATGCCCATAAGCAGCGCATCACCCACGGCGACCTGACACCCTGGAATATCATCATCACCCCGGACGCCGGAGTAAAACTGGTCAATTTTGCCTTCCGACAGCCCCTGTTCCAGCAGATACAAAAGCAGGGGCATCGGGTTATCAACGGTGAATACCACGCGCCCGAAGCGTTTGACCATATTCCGTTATCCACCAGCTCGGATATATTCTCCTTCGGCTGTCTGATCTACCAACTACTCTGCGGCACCCCTCCGTTCGGGCACGAGCAACCTCGGGGCGATCTGGATTCTGAGCAGCTGCCGCAACCGCCACAACTTAGCGATGAGCAATGGTCGCTATTAAAATCTGCGCTCTCCGACAATCCAGGCGATCGGCCGGCCATTGCGCTGAAACTCCTGAAAGACCTGTTTAAAAAAACCGATGCCGGCCCGAGCAAAAACCCGGTAGCCGATACAGGCACCGCGGCGCCAACCCCATCGCCGACGGGAAGAACGACGGATCGCCCACGTAAGCATCCAGCCCCGCCGTCACCCCCTTCTGCGGCGGCGGCCGGAACCCCTGCCTCAGGAGCCGCAGAGGCAGCCCCTCATAAGGGGCTGCCCGAGACGCTGCCCCAGCATGCGGGGCAGTTCTGGCCCAAACGTAGCGCGCAACCCCAGCCGCAAACCGCCCCCCCCCAAAAAAGCAGCCGGGCTGCGCTCCTGCTTACCGCCTCCGTCACCTTCATTCTGGGTATCGCATTAGGTTACGTGATCACCACCCGCGAGCTAAACAACAAACACATGACGATCATGGGCAAACTCACGGCGGTGCATGAAATTCTGGCCCGCGCCCCCTCCACCGACAACAAGGTGAAACTGCAGGTTGTCTTTGCCGAACTGGCAACCCTGAGTAACGATCAGAACATGCTTGTACAGCTCAACAAACAGGTCAGTCAATATGTTACCCGACTCGAGGACCGTGCCCAGCCGGCGCAGGCGCGTGCCAATGAACAACTGGCGCTGCATGGCCACATACCCGTCGATACCAATGCCCTGAAGGACCACCTGGAAGACCCTAACGGATTCCGGGCCGGTGCCGTGTTCAAGGACGAACTTCGCCCCGGTGTATTCGGTCCCAATATGGTCGTGCTACCTGCGGGTAGTTTCAGAATGGGCGACCTGGATAAAAACGGTGATGATAACGAGAAGCCGATACACCGCGTCATTATCAGCCGCCCCTTTGCGCTCTCGCAACATGAGGTTACCTTTGCCCAGTATGACTATTTCGCACTGACGACAGGACGCCCCCTACCCGATGACAATGGCTGGGGGCGGGGTAAACAACCCGTTATCAATGTGAGCTGGAACGAGGCGAACGCCTACGCCGACTGGCTTCAAGAGCAAACCGGACTACCCTACCGCCTACCCAGCGAAGCCGAATGGGAGTACGCCGCCCGAGGAAAAACAGAATCCGCCTACTGGTGGGGGGATCAGATCGAGCAAAACCGCGCGGTCTGTTATGACTGTGGCAGCAGTTACGATGGTAAACAACCTGCACCTGTAGGCAGCTTCCCCGCCAACCCCTTCGGCCTGTTCGACATCAACGGCAATGTGTACGAATGGGTTGGCGACTGCTATAACGACACCTATATTGAGGCCCCCACAGACGGTTCAACCTGGTCAACCGGCCAATGCCGTTTGCGCGTGATGCGTGGGGGCTCCTGGTACGACATCGGCCGACTGGCCCGCTCCGCAAGCCGTTATCGGCACCCGCCGTCGGCAACGCGCAACGCCTGGGGATTCCGGTTAGCCCTGGATTTACACTAGTAAAGCCTGAACAAGCAACAATCGACGCCATGCTAACCGCAGGTTTTAACAGCCCGTGAAACAGGCTTTAGATCGAATGTTCACCGACAGTAGGCTACGCTTATAAAGAGAGGGGTCTTTAACGCACCGGCTACATTGATTATATCCATATTATTATATGACCCTTTTTTTAGCCTCCGGCCTGATCCGAGGGAGGTCGTATGAGCCAGCTAACCCCTGTGTCTTCGGACACCATGCTTCGCCGTGCGACACTGCGCATGAAAAAGCAGCTGCACTACGATTGGATCATCAGCACTTGCGGGGCGCTTTGGCGCGTACGGGCTATTGTCCTGCCCAATTATCACGAAGACGGCAGCGTGCATACGGGCATCACGTTCTCGGTAACGCTCAATGGCGACGCCTCGGATAGGCAATACAGCCTGTATTTTGAATTAAGTCCGGTCGATAACAGGCTCACACTCAACTGGTCGAGTATTGTTCCCCCCCCGTCTAAGCGGGACCTCTGCGCCTTTGAGGGGATCTATCCCATCGGTTACCTGTTAACCGATATCATCGATTGCGCGAAACCTTTTCCTATCGTGATCAATATCCCGATCCTGCCCGCAAAATCCCTGCGCTCTCTGGAAGCTTAAGCACCAGTAGCTCACCACGATAAGCGCCGCCTTTCATTGTCCGGTTTCTATGAAGGCAGCAACGTCATACCGCGCAAAACATGCCGCCTTGATAGGCGGTTCATAAATGAACCGCCGTGGCATAAAACCACCTGAGTGTTGATGCCCGGTTAATCCAGCACCGCAATAACGCCTTTCTTATCAGCGACCTTCGGCTTGCCCCCCTCCCGCTCTGCGCCTATCCCTATAGGCTAGCCCATTGGTCTTATTCCTCCTTGGACCGATAGCCTCACTTATTACATTGCTGTTATACTGCGCCCACCTTCGCGCTGGCTCCGTTACTACGGTTGCCCGGCGAACCATACATCTAATAACCACAAGGGGACTTTCCATGAAACAGCCTATACGGGTTGCAGTCACCGGCGCTGCTGGACAAATCAGCTACTCACTGCTGATCCGAATCGCTTCCGGTCAAATGCTGGGCAACGATCAGCCAGTTATTCTGCAACTGCTGGAAATCACTCCTGCGCTGGATGCCCTGAAGGGTGTCGCTATGGAACTTGAAGATTGCGCATTCCCACTGCTGCAAGGTATCGTCATGAGCGATGATGCCAATGTTGCATTTAAAGACGCTGATTACGCCCTCCTGGTTGGCGCACGTCCTCGTGGCCCTGGCATGGAGCGTAAAGACCTGCTGGAAGCCAACGCAGCCATCTTCTCTGTGCAGGGCAAGGCGCTTAACGACCATGCCAGCCGTGACGTGAAAGTCCTGGTTGTCGGCAACCCAGCCAACACCAACGCACTGATCGCACAACAGAATGCGCCTGATCTGGATCCCAAGCAGTTTACTGCCATGACCCGTCTGGACCACAACCGTGCCGCAGCCCAGCTGGCCAACAAGTGCGGCAAGCACGTGACCGACGTGAAAAAAGTCACTATTTGGGGCAACCACTCGGCGACTCAGTACCCCGATATCAGCAACACCACGGTTGCCGGCGCCGCGGCAACGGGCCTGGTCGCAGACAGCTGGTACAAAGAAACCTTTATCCCTGACGTGCAGCAGCGCGGCGCAGCGATCATCAAAGCTCGCGGCCTCTCCAGTGCGGCCTCTGCCGCTAACGCGGCTGTTGAACACATGCGTGACTGGGCCCTGGGCACACAGGAAGGCGATTGGGTCAGCATGGCCATCCCAAGCAACGGCAACAGCTACGGCATCGAAGAAGGTCTTATCTACTCCTTCCCGGTTACCTGCAAGAATGGCCAGTACAGCATCGTCGACGGTCTTGAAATCAGTGATTTCAGCCGTGAAAAGATGACGGCTACGCAGCAGGAATTGATGGAAGAGCGTGACGGCGTTAAGCACCTGTTCGCCTAAGCGTCCCCTTAGCGTAGCCGCATAAGCGGCGCGCAATGTAATAAAACCGCGACCCACAGGTTGCGGTTTTTTTTTGCACAACGTCAGCACAGATACCCAACAGTGTTGATTCTGAGCCAGTAACGCCCATAATGCCAATAGTGCCAGTAACGCAAAGCAAGACTCTCATGACGCCTGCAGCATGAAACTACAGCATGAAACTACAGTATGAGCATGAAACCACAGCATAAAGCCCCCGCTATCGGTGACCACCTATTGCTCTACGGCGCGGGCGCGTTACTCATCCTTATTGGCTTTATTATCGCGTATCAATTTGTCGAACCCGCGCCCCCCGACCGCATCCGCATGACGACCGGCCACCCCGGCAATGCTTATTACCAGTTTGCGCTGCAGTATCAGCAAGCCCTGGCGCGCAATGGCATTACCCTGGAGATAATGCCGAGTGCTGGGTCGGTAGAAAACCTGCAACGCTTACACAGTGGACAGGCCGATATCGCCTTTATTCAAGGTGGTATCCGGGACGACAGCGCACATTCACTAGAAAGCCTGGGCAGCCTTTACTACGAACCTTTGTGGCTATTTCACCGCAAGAGCGCCGCGCTTGATTACCTCTCCGGACTCAAAGGCCAAACAATTAGCGTCGGAGATCCCGGTAGTGGGACCCGGGCTGTGGCATTACAACTGCTGAACGATAACGGGGTTGACAGCAGCAATAGCACACTGACGAGCCACGTTTCCGATCCGCTCAATGCACTGCTTAACGGGGACGTTGACGCGGTATTCCTGGTAACAAGTCCGAGCACCACACAGATTCAGACGCTGATCCAGCACCCCGATATCACCCTGTTCCACGTTCAGCGAGCCCCAGCCTACCTGCGCCGCCATAGCTACCTATCCAGCGTCACCCTTGCCCAGGGCGTGATTGATCCGGCGCAGAACAGCCCTGCAGAGTCCATCACCTTGCTGGCACCGGCAGCCACCCTGGTGGTTAATCGACAATTTCACCCGGCGTTGACAGCCCTGCTACTGCAAGCCGCGCAGCAGATTCATGGCCGGCACGGCCTATTCGCCAATGCCGGCGACTTCCCTGCAGCGACGCATACCGATTACCCGCTAAATAGTGACGCTGAGCGCTTTTATCGCGCGGGACCGCCCTTTTTGCAGCGTTACCTCCCCTTCTGGGCGGCCAACCTGATAGACCGCCTGATGGTGATGCTGGTCCCGCTGGTAACCCTGATGATACCGCTGGTAAAAATACTGCCGCCGACCTATCGCTGGCGCGTACGCTCGCGCATCTATCGTTGGTATGACCAGCTACGCGATCTGGATTTTGCCGTTGATGCACTGAATAACGGCACCGAAAGCGCCACACTCTTTGATCGCTTGCATCAGCTTGAAAAGGAGATCATGGACGTCGAAGTGCCGAAATCCTACGCCGACACACAGTATAATCTACGTCTGCATCTGCGCTTGATCCGCGAACGCCTGGAACGCAAATCGGCCCATTTTAAACATCAGCAACAAAGCATAGATCCATGAGCTTACGTACGTTCTTCCGCCTGTTTTTGACATTCGCGATGGCACAGGCCCCTGCCACGAGCGCCACAACGATCGTCACAACGATCGCCGATAGCTGTAACAACAACGGGGTGGTTGTCTATTCAAAAGACTGCCTTGACCAGCTGGCACGCGACCGAACGGCCCGTCAGAAAAAGCACACGCCTGCAGCCGCGCCCACCACGCAAGCCCCTAGGCAAAGCATCTCACCACCAACGCCAATCGATACCCGGAACACGGAAGCAACCAGCAGTGAAGTACCCCTCAATGACGTAACCATCAATGACGTAACCATCAGACGACGCGCCAAGCCACTTGCCACGCCCAGCACTGACACAGATCAGGCCGCCGCCACGGCAATAGCCCAACTCACAACCGATAAGCCCGACGTTGCCAGCACGCCAGTGCCAATCCCGGAAATACACCGGCTCCCGGTGGCAGCACAAACCATCGCCGGCACGGATAACCAACAGATTACTGCGCCAGTGCAACCGGATTCTATCGGCACCGGTCAGCGCACCACCGCTGCAGCGAAAACAACAGCTAAACCAACAGCTAAACCAACAACCAAAACAACAAGTAAAACAACAGCTATAGCGGCAACGACAGCGATAATGGCAATGCCTTCAGCGCCACCCGCTCCGGCGGCCTGCGATGATAAAAAAATTATCGACGCGGCGGAAAAAGGACGTCTAGATATCCTCAAACAGTGCGCCCCCAGCCCCGAGCAGCTCAGCCATATCGACACCCGCCGCCAAAGCTACGGACGAACACCGCTGCACTGGGGCGCGCTCAGCGGCTCATCACAACTGGTCGCGTACCTGATCAGCCAACAGGCCGACCCTGCCCGCCGTGCTCGCATGGACCGAGGCGCGCAGCCCGCTCATCTTGCCGCACTCGCCGGCAACACCGACATACTCGCCCTGCTACAGCAATCAGATAGCGACCTGATGGACCAGGATTATCTCAAGCAAACCCCACTGCACCTGGCCGCCCGCAACGGCAGCCGAGAGACCGTGCAGTGGCTACTGTCGCAGGGAGCCAGGCTCGAGGCCCGTGACAGAATGAGTCGAACCCCCCTGATGACCGCGGCGCGCTACAACAACCCTGACGCCGCACAAGCCCTGCTCGAAGCCGGCGCAGATCCTGCACAAGCGACCCCGAAAGGCTTAACCGCACTGCATCTTGCCGCCCAACACTCGCTCAGCGTTGCACGCCTGTTGCTGGATAACGGCGTGGACATCGACGCAGAAACCCTTGCAGGCCACACGCCTTTATCTCGACTGGCCTCGGACCGTTACAACCGCTACCAAACCAACATTCAATTCCTGCTGGACAGGGGGGCAACGCTCAACCGTAATGGCGCAACCCTCCTCTCAACCAGCCTTGCAGCCAACCAGTTATCGCTCTTCAAACAGCTGTTAAACATGGGGGCCAATCCGGACCAGCTCACCCTGTCTCGGCTAAAAAACAAGCCTCTGTTTGTGCAGGCCCTGAATGAAAGCGGTCATCTCTGACACGCGACCGTCTTCCCAGTCCATCGTTTTCCCAGTCCATCGTTTTCCCAGACATCCGTTTTCCCAGACATCCACTTTCCCAGACGCCCGCTTTCCTAGACAACCATTTTCCCAGACAAGCAAGCCCTCCTGTCATGCGCCCCCCCCCCTACGGCGTCCTTCTCAACGTCAGAGCAAGCGCATGGCAGGACACTCAGACAAACCATTGATCCACGTTAGTAAAGTTGTCGCTACGTGGCAAAAGCCCTATCCCGCATCTCAACGGCATGTAAAAATACGGCATGGATTACTAAGGAATGCCGACCATGAGACCAAGGACTTTCACCGCAATCGCGACGCTTGGCTCCGCGCTATTGCTCTTGCTGCCTACCCAGGCCCCGGCCGCCAGCGCGGTGAAGCACTGCCCAAGATGCAGCGAAATTGCCGAGGAGATTTATGCGGTCTTAGACAGCCGCTGTGATACCCCTATGCAGCCGGTCCTTATCCGCAAGCAACCGGCGTATATTTTTCTGACTATCTACGACGAAATCAGCCAAGGCGTCGATCCAGCCATCCGTGGCAAGGTCTATCAAGCCACACTTGATGGCATAGAATGCAACAACATCAACGCCGGCCTGAAGGATGCGCGCCGCGTTGCTAGCGAGATAGCGACCCAATCACAATAGCCTGAGCACAATAGCCTGAGCACTATGGCCTGAGCACAATAGCCTGAGCACTATGGCCTGAGCACTATGGCCTGAGCACTATGGCCTGAGCACTATGGCCTGAGCACTATGGCCTGAGCACTATGGCCTGAGCACAATAGCCTGAGCACTATGGCCTGAGACAATAGCGCGAGCACATTAACGCGACCACGAGACACTAACGCAACACGCACTGCGGGTGGCGCACCTAACATCGAATAGTCGGGTGGCGGAGTGTATAATCAGCGCTGACTTTGTCACCACGCTGCAAAACAGCCGAATAAGCCCAGAGACTCGGCTTTTGCACCAGGGTCGATCAATTACCTCCTGAACCGCTACAATCCCCGAGGTTAAGAAGCGTTAATGGCTGCAACACAGAACACACCCCATTCAACCGACCCGCACGCGCATTCGGTTTCTCTTCGTCCCGATGCACGGCGCTTCTGCGTGGCGCCCATGCTCGACTGGACGGATCGTCACTGCCGGTATTTTCACCGTTTATTAAGCAAAAACGCGCTGCTGTACACCGAGATGGTCACGACCGGTGCGTTACTGCATGCCGATGTCGGCCGCTTCCTGGATTTCGACCCCCTTGAACAGCCTGTTGCGCTACAACTGGGCGGCAGCAACCCCACTGAGCTCGCCCATTGTGCACACCTTGCACAACAGTGGGGCTACCAGGAAGTTAATCTTAACGTCGGCTGCCCCAGCGACAGGGTCCAGAACGGGATGTTCGGCGCCTGCTTGATGGCGGACGCGCAGCGCGTCTACGACGGTCTTGCCGCGATGCTGGACCGCGTGGATATCCCCGTGACGATCAAGCACCGGATCGGTATTGACGCGCATGACAGCTACGAGTTCCTGCACCAATTCGTTGAAAAAGTAGCGACGTCGGGTTGCTCAACCTTTATCGTCCATGCCCGCAAAGCCATCCTGCAGGGGCTCAGCCCAAAAGAAAACCGCCACATTCCGCCCCTGATCTACGACCGTGTTTATCGTCTTAAACACGATTTCCCGCAACTGGAAATCATCATTAATGGGGGAATCACAACCTTTACCGACATCGATCAGCATCTGACGCATGTCGATGGCGTCATGGTCGGCCGTGAAGCCTACCAGAACCCGATGCTCCTCACCGACGTAGATCAGCGCGTGTACGGCTGCGACACCGCCGCGGTCGATCTGGCGCACGTTATCGACCAACTCTGCGACTACTGCGATCGCGAACAAGCCAAGGGCGCCCAACTAGGGTGGATCACCCGCCATGTGCTCGGTTTGTTTCAAGGCCAACCTGGCGCGCGGCGCTATCGGCGCTATATCAGCGAAAACGCCCACAAACCCGGCGCCACCAGCGCCGTGCTGCGCGACGCTGTCGCGCAACTAGTCCCGCCCGATTCCCAACAGGCTTATACTAACAATCCTTCGAACATCAAAGAGATAACACTCGATGGCCAACCTGCTTGAGCAACTTAAGACCATAACCACCGTTGTCGCCGATACGGGCGAGTTCGAATCGATTAAACGCTTTGCGCCCGTAGACGCCACCACCAATCCATCACTCATTCTCAAGGCCGCCCAGCAAGCCGAATACGCCCCCTTGCTGCAGGATGTCGCTATACGCGCGGATGCGGCCGGCATCGCACCGGATCAGCGCATCAGCTATATGGCCGACCGCCTGGCGGTTAATTTCGGACTGGAGATCCTCAAGGTGATCCCCGGACGCATCTCCACCGAAGTCGATTCGCGCCTCTCCTTTGATACCGAAGCGACCGTTAACAAGGCCCGCGAGATTATCGCCCTGTATAACGACGCCGGCGTCAGCAAGGAGCGCGTTTTAATCAAAATCGCATCCACCTGGGAAGGCATTCAGGCGGCCGCACAACTGGAAAAAGAGGGTATCAACTGCAATCTGACGCTGCTGTTCGGCTTTGCCCAGGCCGTGGCGTGCGCCGAAGCCGGTGCGTTCCTGATCTCACCGTTTGTGGGTCGTATCCTAGACTGGTTCAAAGCATCCACCGGCCGCGACAGCTATGCCGCCAGCGAAGATCCGGGCGTACTGTCCGTGACCCGTATCTACAACTACTACAAGCAGCATGGCTACGACACCATCGTCATGGGCGCCAGCTTCCGCAACAGCGGCGAGCTGATCGAGCTAGCCGGCTGTGACCGCCTCACGATCAGTCCCGCCTTGCTGGATGAGCTCGCCGCAACCGAGGGTACACTGGTGCGCAAGCTTTCCCCTCAACGCGCTCCCGACAGCCAAAGCACGGCCGAGGAGAGGCTTAGCCTCAATGAAAAGCAGTTCCGCTGGATGATGAACGAAGACGCCATGGCGACGGAAAAACTCGCCGAAGGGATCAGAAACTTCAGCGCCGACCAGATCAAGCTCGAAGCCCTGTTGCAGTCGCTCTGATCGAAGACAGATAGCCGCTATGCCTGAAGCGTACTTTCGCTCTTCAGGCATAGCGCGTGCGTGGAAGCTCGGTAGCGATTTTTGCCGCAAAGGCTACGCGAGCTCTCGTTTGTCGTTTGTCGTTTGTCGTTTGTAGCCTGTAGCCTGTAGCCTGTAGCCTGTAGCCTGTAGCCTGTAGCCTGTAGCCGAAAACCCTATTCCCACTCCAGCGAACGCACCAGGTCTTTGAAGCTTTCGCGATTATGCTCATTCAGATCCATCAGCACGCGATGGGCATCCAGCACGCGGTTGCGCACCTGCTCTTCCGATTCCTGCATCACCTCAAGCTCCTGAAGCTGCTGAGGACCATCGACGGCCTCGCGGATCAGAAAAAACACCTTATCGAAGCCCATGCTTAACAGAATGCGGCTGATATCGTCGTTGGTGGACACAATGGTGGGACGAAGGTGGTGATGCTGCTTTAATTTGACCGAAATTTTTGCCAGCAATCCCAAAGACGTGCTGTCAATACCTTCGGTTTCGGTCAAGTCGATAATGACCGTCTGAAAATTTTCAGTATCGAGCATATGCTCAAGAAAGTGATCAAGGGTGCTGCACAACGTGAGTCGCACATCTCCAATAAACTTCAGGACGTAGTGTCCCTCTTTCTCGGCAACTAAAATCTTTCCGCTTTGCATTATCAGACAACTCAGAACATATCAGCTAAAACAAACATCAACGATGCTTATGCCAAAACCGGTCAAACGCCCCGCGACACACTCAATACAGCAATATCATCAGGCGCATCCTCAAGCCGATCGACGCCGAGCGCCACAGCCAGGTCAGTAAGGCCATCATAGCCCCGCGCCGCTACATCAAGCAACATTTGTTCCTTCTCTTTAAGGCTCGGCAGATCCAGGACCTCGAGGATGCCGTCAGAAAAGAGTGTCAAGGTGAAATTATCCTCCAGTTCGACGATACGTCCGTCAAACTGGGCATCATCAAACAGCCCTACCGGCATGCCGGTCCCGGCCAGAAACTCGGCCTTACCATTTTGCTGCAGGATCGGCATCGGGTAATGCCCGCCGACACCATACTGCAAGGTATTCTCGATTCGATCCAGCAGGCCGATAAAAATCGTCAGATGCTTACCCAGGCCGGTTTCAAGTAACTCTTTGTTAATTCTCACCAACACATCGGTCGGCGATAAGATATGGAAGCTACTGCCGCGGTTATAATTACGCAACAGTCGATTGGTCATATTTTTCAACAACACCGTCACAAACGCCGATGACGCACCGTGCCCTGAGATATCAGCGAGGTAAAACATGGTCAGGGAGTCGGAAATTCGGAAAAAATCGATAAAGTCACCGCTCAGAAAGAGCGACGGGGCTATCTGGTATTCGAAACGATAATCATTGATGACCATCTCTTTGGGCGGCAGCATTTTACGCTGCACATGGCGTCCCGCCTGCTGATCCTCTTTCAGCAAGCCGAGGCTCTGCTCTAACTCGCGGCGGTAATAGGCGTTATCCAGAATAACTTTAGCCCGCGCGACATGGCGCTTAAGCGATTTACCCAGCGCCACCCGGTCTTGGATCGGCAGGGTAAAAAAGTCGCTGACCCCATGTCGCAGCGCCCAGATAACCTGTTGCGGATCAGGGGCATCCGATAACAACACCACCGGGCCGGGCGCGACGGCCTCGACCAACGTATCGATCCAGTCCGAATCCGTCTCGATAACGGCACGGACCAGCACCACACCCGGATCATGCTTAGCCAGCAGCGCCAGCACCTGCTGGCGTTCGCTGACCAGCCTCACCTGTACCTGGCTCCCCAGCGCCGTTCGGACCAGATCCAGCAACCCGTCACCAGGTTGTGGCTTCTCATCGACGAGCAGAACCAACGGATTTTCAGCGTTCATAAGATCGCTTTGTTGTCATTGCGTGCATCAACATCACCTGATTCACCGAGACCGCTAGGCCGTTATACCGTTAGATCGGCCACGACGGCAATTAATTCAGTGCTTATTACCTATTAATCACGACTAGAAGCCATCATCTTTATACACATCGGCCACGTCACCGTCGCTGATCTCAAAGATTCGCCGCTGGAGATAGGCATCGCGAACGAAGCTGTATTTATCGCCACTGATCAGCTTCTCGACCGCCATCAGACGGCCACGGGTCTCCACGACATCCAGCGCCGTCAGGGCATAATAGCCACGCTCACTCTCGACGTAATTGATCGGATCGTCCACCGTGTCAACGATACGGCCTACGCCGTCGCGCAGCGTACTCGGCCCCAGCAACGGCAATACCAGATACGCGCCGCTACCCACGCCCCAATAGCCCAGGGTCTGACCAAAATCTTCATCATTGCGCGGCAAACCAAACGCCGTTGCCACATCGAACAATCCCGCCACGCCAAAGACGGTGTTAAACATAAGACGACTGGTATCCTGCGCCGCCTGGTGAAACTTAAACTGCAGCAGATTATTCACCAGCGTGCGCACACCAGCCAAATTAGCAAAGAAGTTGCTGACACTGCGCTCGACCGGGTCAAGCGTGATCGCTTTATACCCCTTGGTGACCGGTAACAGCAGATACTGATCCAGGGTGTCATTAACAGTAAACACTTTACGGTTTAGCCACTCGAGGGGGTCGCCCTGACGATAATCATCACTCTCGGCTACCGCCGTGCCGCTAAACAGCAGCAATAACAAGAGGACTCGGACTAACCAACGCGTATTCAACACAGCACCCTCAGCATGACGCACACTCGCTGAAAAAGCCCACCGAAACGGGCTGAATTTTGCAGCGCAAAAAAGAAATCGATAATACCATCAGTATTGGCTTTTTCGCCAGTAGGAACTGCGGGCGCCCGCCAAGACAACCCCCTCTGCGTATACTCGTTATAAACTAGGTCCGGCTCGCCACCACTAAAAAAAAGCCCCGCATAAGCGGGGCCTCTATTTAAAGCGCTAACAGCATCGACTTAGAAGTCTACGCGGTAGCCTGCTTCAACACCGGTGGTGCCAGCATTATCCAGTAGCGCGGCAAAGACGCGTGCCTTCTTGCCCAGCTTCTGCTGAACTTCAAGCGACATGGAATCGTCAGCATCGTTGTCGTCGGTGGCGAAGTTAGCCAGCAGCATGGTGTTACCCATGGTGTAGGAACCCGCTACTTCGAAGCCATCTTCTTTACCGGCACCCAGCGTCTCGGCTGCACGGAAACGTGCGCCCACGTACAGGGCATCCATGGTGTAGGATGCGGACAGTGCCGAGTTGGTGCCTGTGCCTGCGCCCGTTCCCTGCGTGTCGATGATCGATGCGGCTAACGCCAGACCACCCACGGAGTACTGCGCAGAAAGGCTGAACGCATCCAGGTCTTCACCGTTCGCGTTGTTTGCACCAATGACCGCCGCGGATAGCTTCATGCCGTTCATCTCAGGCGTGTAATAGGCAACTTGGTTGCCCATGCGATGCTGACCCACATCGTAGACGGTTGCGCCGGAAGTACCGTTATCCAGAATATCCGTTACAAAACCGGTCCAGACGGTGTGGGCAGTCCACATCCGACCAACTTGCACCTTACCGAAATCCCCCTCGGCACCGACATAGGCCAGACGGCCGCCGGAAAGAGCGCCCGTTGAGGTGCTTACAGCCTGCTCGAAGTGAGCAAACGCCTTGGCGCCGCTAAACAGCGCGGAAGAGCCCTTAATACCGATACGGGAAGAGTTGTCGGTGACATTTAATTCTGCACCGTCCATCAGCTGAACTTTAGTACGCAGCGAGCCGTACAGTGTCGCGTCGGCTTGCGCCATGATTGGAGCCGTCATTGCGCCGGCAACGGCCAGTGCGATAAGTGACTTCTTCATTAATAATTCCCCTTCAGTTTTTAACATTCTGGTAGTTAAAACTTAATTTATTGTTAGGTATTTTCAGGCTTCCCTGCGGGTCCGGGCTCGTCTAAAAACACTTTATGTTTCAAACGAAGCTCACTCTAACCCAGCTCACAGCAAAAATGTAGGCCCTTCAATAAAAAACCAAACCTTTCCCTGACTTTTTTAGCCCCTTTTATTGACTTTTGCAATGCAGCATTCGCTTTTCAGACTAAAAAACCTGAAAACGGCTCAAAGAGCCGATCGATGATATCTCTCGGCGATTCAACACGTTTCGGCGAATACAGACGCCGATCTACTGTCCAGCGTCGCAGAGCATAGCCGCCACCCCCACGGCAACCCCGCCCCCCGATCAGACCTTTGCTTATTAACCTGGCATCAAAATACCGATCCGTTCGGTCTTTTGATGACGACAAGACCGGCGCCTGTCCGTCCTTGTCTCACGTGGCTTTACGCCACGGCGATTCATCCATGAACCGCCTATTAAGGCGGCATTTTTGCACGGTATTACGTTGCCGCCTTAATATCCGCGCCGGAACAAAAAAACGGACCGGTTGAACGCTCCTGCTAACCGGCCAATTTAGCCACCTGGCCCTTGACGCGCTTTTCCGACACGGTGAAGCGGGTACCCAGTTGTTGGGCAAACAGCGACACCCGGTACTCTTCCAGCATCCAGCGTAACGTTGCCAGTTCCGGATCGACGCAGCCCTGTTGACGCGCCCGCTGCTCACCCCGGGTGTAGGCCTGCCAAAAATGCTGTAACTGATCGCAGCACACGCGCTGGCGGGGCAGTTCTTGCTTGAAACGAGCGAGACGCTGCTCGATGGCCTCCAGGTAGCGTGGATATTGCTCCAACCAGGTTAACGGGGTGTCACGCAGAAAGCCGTCATATACCAGATGATCAAGCTGAAACCGGATATCTTTCAAGACCAGCGCCCATTCAAGGTGGATCGATCCGGACAGGGCTTTATTGATCCGCTGCGTGCGGGTCGCGATTTTCAGCAACAGGTCGGCCAACGCTTCGGCATGCGTCACTAGCGCCGCTTTGCCCGCCGTCAAACAGGCATCAAACTGCGCCTGCGTGCGGGGTAGCGGCTGCTCGCGCAAAAATGCCGATTGAATCGCCGCGTCGATCAAGGCTTCCTGCAGCGCCTCACGGCGAATCACTTTTGCCAACATTAACGCGGCTCTATCCAACGCCGGCAGCTGCTTGCGCAGCCGCTTCACCTGCTGCGGCAGCTGGCACTTCAGGAGCGCAATCACGCCATGGCAATGGGCCTGCTCGGCCTGTTCGGCCGACTCGAGCAGCTTGACCGACAACGCGCCCGCCTCAGCGACTAACGCCGGAAAAGCCGGAATTTTCATCCCGGCCTGCTCGCGGGTCACGCTGGCCGGTAAGGCGCCGAAGTCCCAGGATTCGACCTGCTCGCGCTCCCATTTCGACACAACGCGCTCGGGCGCCTGGGTGCGAATCTCGGCAAACTGTTGCCGGAGCGCTAACCAGTCGCGTCCCTGCGCAAGGAGTTTGCCATCGTCGTCGAGGACTTTGAGGTTGAAGCGGTGATGGGCATCGAGCCGCGGCAGGTCCCATTGGTCATCACTCACCCACACACCGCTCATACGGCGCAGTTCACGCCCCAGGACCTGGGTTAAGGCGACATTATCGGGCGCCACCGTCTGCAAGATGGCATCAACATAATCGGGCACCGGCACGAAATTTTTACGCAGCGTCTTGGGCAGCCCCTTGATCAAGGCGATACATTTATCGCGCAGCATACCCGGCACCAACCATTCGAGGCGCTGCACCGGCAACAGCGCCAATGCCGCCGCCGGCAGTGAGACCGACACCCCATCATCATCGGCACCGGGGCTGAAGTGATAACTGAGCTTAAACTGCATCCCCTGCCACAGCAGCTGGTCCGGGTATTGCTGCTCGGTCACGCCCAGCGCCTGATGGCGCATCAGTTCCTCACGGGTCAGAAACAGGGCCTGTTTATCCGCCAATTCAAGGGTCTTGCGCCATTTTTCAAAGCCGGCACCGTTGGTGATCTGCTCACCGCCGTTTTTCAGCAGCTTCTCCTGATAGAACGCGAACAACTGCTCCTCATCGATCAGGATATCGCGCCGGCGAGACTTATCTTCCAGCGCCTCGACTTCCTGCAACAGACTTCGATTATGCTGGAAAAACGGGGCGTTGCTGCGGTACTCCCCCTCGACCAGGGCCGAGCGGATAAAAATCTGCTGCGCCTGTTCGGGGTCGATCGGGCCAAAATGCACCCGGCGCTTGGGGATGATAACCAGGCCATAGAGCGACACCTGCTCGAAGGCCACCACCTGCGCCGGTTTTTTCTCCCAATGCGGCTCGCTGTAACTGCGCTTAAGCAACGAGCCCGCCAAGGGTTCGATCCAATCCGGCTCGATCTGCGCGACACAGCGGGCAAACAGGGCGCGGGTTTCCACGAGCTCCGCGGCCATCAGCCATTTCGGCTGCTTCTTGCGCAACCCCGAGCCGGGAAACAACAGAAACTTGCGATTGCGCGCGCCCAGGTAGGTTTTATCCTCCTGGCGAAACCCGATCTGCCCCAGCAAGCCCGCCAGCAAGGCTTGATGCAGGGGCGCGTAGCCGGCGGGGGTGGTGTTTTCGTGCAACCCGAGTTCTTTACAGGCCAGGTGCAGCTGACGATGCACATCGCGCCATTCCCGCATGCGCATAAACGACAGAAAATGTTTCTTACAATAGGATCGCAGTTGCCCCTGGCTCGATTCCTGCCGCAACGGTTCATAGTGCTGCCACAGATTATAAAAACTGACAAAATCCGACTGCGGGTCTTCGAAGCGCCGATGCTGTTCATCGGCCGCCTGCTGTTTGTCCAGCGGCCGTTCGCGGGGATCCTGAACGCTCAGGGCACTGGCGATCACCAGCATTTCGGTCAATGCGTTATTTTGCGCGGCGGCCAGCAGCATCCGGCCGATGCGGGGATCAACCGGCAACCGGCACAGCTGCCGCCCCAAGGCGGTCATGCGTTCGCGCGCATCCAACGCCCCCAACTCCTGTAACTGACGCACGCCGTCGCTGATCAACCGACTATCGGGGGGATCTATAAACGGAAAACTGTCGGTACGGCCCAGCTTCATCGCTTCCATCTGCAGAATAACCGCGGCAAGGTTGGAGCGCTGGATCTCTGGATCGGTAAAGGCGGGCCGGGACAGGAAGTCCTCTTCGCTATACAACCTGACACAGACCCCCTCGGCGATCCGGCCGCAGCGTCCTTTGCGCTGATTGGCGCTGGCCTGGGCGATCGCCTCAATAGGCAGGCGCTGCACCTTGGAACGGTAGCTGTAACGGCTGATACGGGCGTAACCGGTATCGATCACGTAGCGGATGCCCGGCACGGTCAGCGAGGTTTCCGCGACGTTCGTCGCCAGGACAATTCGGCGTCCACCGCCACCGGGATGGAAAATACGATTCTGCTCCGCATTACTCAGGCGGGCATACAGCGGTAGTACGTCGGTGTTGCGCAGTTGCGCCCGGCGCAGTGCCTCGGCGGCTTCGCGAATCTCACGTTCGCCGCTGAGGAACACCAGGATATCCCCCAGCGACGTCCTGCCGGCCTGGCGTTCCTGCTGCTCGATATGCCTGACTGCGCGCAGAATATGGGTCGGCTGATCCAGCGTCCGCTCATCCTCCTCCCCCAGCACCGCCTCCGGCGGCAGGTAATGCACGGCAACCGGATAGGTACGACCGGAGACTTCGATAATCGGCGCGTCGGAAAAATGGCTCGAGAAACGCTGCAGATCGATGGTCGCGGAGGTAATGATCAGCTTCAGATCCGGGCGCTTGGGTAATAACTGCTTCAGGTAGCCCAGCAGGAAGTCGATATTGAGGCTGCGTTCGTGGGCTTCATCGATAATCAGCGTGTCATAACGGCTCAGCAGCGGATCATTCTGGATCTCAGCCAGCAAAATCCCGTCGGTCATGAGTTTAACCCGGGTCTGTTCGCTGGATTGGTCGCTGAAACGCACCTGATAACCGACGCTACTCCCCAGCGGCACCTGCAACTCTTCGGCGATCCGGTTCGCCACGGTACGCGCGGCCAGCCGCCGCGGCTGCGTATGACCGATCAGCCCCGCGCTCCCCCGTCCCAGCTCAAGACAGATTTTCGGCAGCTGGGTAGTTTTGCCCGAGCCGGTTTCGCCGGCCAGGACCAATACTTGGTGTTTCTTGATAAGTGCGGCTATTTCATCGCGCTTGGCACTGATCGGCAACTGGTCGTCATAGCTGATCCGCAGAGGCGCCTGGTCACGTCGCTGGCGGCGTGCCTGCGAGTGCTGTTGCAGCGCCTGAAAACGCTGCAGTAGCCGATCCCAAGGCTTATCGCTACGGGCTTTGCCGCGCATGGCGCTCAACATTTTGCGCAGATCGTTCTGATCAGACAGCAGGCATTGATCAATAGAATTCTGCAAGGTATCAAAGGAGGGATTCAAAACGGCAAACAACCTTCAGTAGCGGGGGAATTTAAACAGCGTACGGTCTTATTTAGACTGCGCGCTATTATAGAGGTGCGACTACAGACTACCAAGCGCGGATCCGACCTGACGACAGACGGCCAGACCCGTTTATTGTCCCCAGGGGCGGGCGAAAGAGCGACCAACCCATGTCGCCACTCGGTCAACCGGCGTAAACAGGGCCTGCCCCTGAAGTGCTGCACCCGCGTTGCCCCGCCGCCCTAGCCTGATATAATGCACATTCTTGGCTGAATAGATTTAACGGCATTTTAGGCCAGTCCCTCTTTTCCCGATCCGAGTGCGGTACTCCATGATTCCACGAATAGCCCATGCATCTGCGACCCAGGCCCTGTATCTGGCCTTTCTCGACACCCTCAAAGCGGACGGCTTCGCCGGCGATCTGACACCTGATTACGCGAGCCGGGTGGTACTGGCCACCGATAACAGTATTTACCAGATACTTCCCCAGGGCGTGCTCTTTCCGCGACACCTGGACGACCTGACGCTGATCGCCCGCCTGAGCCAGCGACCGGAATATCACGGGATTGTCCTTAGCCCGCGCGGGGGCGGCACCGGCACCAATGGCCAGTCGCTGTGCGACGGTTTGCTGGTCGATATCTCCCGGCATATGAACCAGATTCTGGAGATCAATAGCGAAGAGCGCTGGGTGCGGGTGCAAACCGGCGTCGTCAAGGATCAACTCAACGCGGCACTGAAGCCCTACGGCTTATTTTTTGCCCCCGAACTCTCCACCAGCAACCGCGCCACCATCGGCGGCATGATCAACACCGATGCCAGCGGCCAGGGTTCGTGCTGCTACGGCAAGACCCGCGATCACGTCTTGGAGCTGACCAGCGTCCTGTTGGATGGCACCGCCTGGACCTCTGGCCCCCTGGATAGCGCCGCGCTCCAGGCTGTTCAGCAACGCCGCGATCGGGTCGGGGCGTTGCACCGTTTGGCCGATGCGATTTATCGGGATAACCGCACGCTGATCGAAAACGGTTTCCCCACACTCAACCGCTGCCTGACCGGTTATGATCTGGCGCATATCTACGATGAGCAAGCGCGCTTTAATCTGAATGCGCTGCTGTGTGGCAGCGAAGGTACGCTGGCGTTTATCGCCGAAGCCAAGCTCAACGTGCTGCCGATCCCGAAATTCGCCGCACTGATCAATCTTAAATACGCCAGCTTTGATGCGGCGCTGCGCGACGCGCAGGAGCTGATGACCGCCGGCCCCACCTCCATCGAGACCATCGACTCCAAGGTGCTTAATCTGGCCATGAACGATGTGATCTGGGATACCGTCCGCCACTATTTTCCGGCGGATTCGGGCCGCGATATTCGTGGCATCAATCTGGTCGAATACACCGCCGATAACGAAACGCAGCTCGAAGAAGCGGTCTCTCGCTTAACCGCGCAGCTGGACCAGGTTGCCGGCCAGCCCGGTAAATCGTTTGGCTATACGGTGACCCGTGGCCATGCCGAGATCAATAAAATCTGGGCGATGCGCAAAAAATCGGTCGGCCTGCTGGGCAATGCCCAGGGCGATCGACGCCCGATTCCCTTTGTTGAAGACACCGCCGTCCCCCCGGAAAACCTGGCCGATTACATCGCCGAATTCCGCGCGGCACTGGATGCCATGAACCTGGAATACGGCATGTTTGGCCATGTCGATGCCGGTGTTCTGCACGTACGTCCAGCGATCGATATGAAAGACCCGGAACAGGAAAAACTGATTCGCCAGGTCACCGATCAGGTCGTGGTTCTGACCAAAAAATACAAAGGACTACTCTGGGGCGAGCACGGTAAAGGCATCCGTTCAGAGTATGCCCCCGAGTTTTTCGGCCCGCAGCTATACGCCTGCCTGCAGCAGCTGAAAGCCGGGTTTGACCCACGCAACCAGCTCAACCCCGGCAAGATCTGCACCCCCGCCGACAGCGGTGCCGAACTGCTGAAAATCGACGGCGTAGCGACCCGTGGCCAGCATGACCGCCAGGTTCCCGCCGCCGTCCGCGAGGCCTTCGACTCGGCCATGAACTGCAATGGCAACGGTGCCTGTTACAACTACGACCCCAACGACGCCATGTGCCCGTCCTGGAAAGGCACCCGCGACCGGCGTCAATCGCCCAAGGGGCGAGCCTCGCTGATTCGTGAATGGTTGCGCCTGCTGAGCCAGGCCGGCTGCGACGTCACGGCACCGGTCAGTCCTGGGGCCGCGCTACGGCAGTTGCCGGCAAAAATCCGCAACAGCATCGCCAGGCGCCGCGGTGAATACGATTTCTCCCATGAGGTGATGGACGCGATGCAAGGCTGCCTGGCCTGCAAGTCCTGCGTCTCCCAATGCCCCATCAAGGTCAACGTACCCGAATTTCGCAGCCAGTTTCTGGCGCTCTATTACAGCCGCTACCTGCGTCCCGCCAAGGACTATCTGGTGGGCGGCCTGGAGCTGATGATACCGTACCTGGCCAAATGGCCGGCACCCTATAACTGGGCCATGCAGAACAAAACCCTACAGGGGCTGCTTGGACGCGGCCTGGGCATGACCGACAACCCCTCGATCTGCAACCTCAGCCTGAAACTGGAGCTCGATCAAAAAGGCATCGACTGGGCAACGCCACGTAGCCTGCAGCGGCTCAGCAACGACGAGCGGGCTAACACCGTCATACTGGTTCAGGACGCCTTCACCAGCTATTTCGAGACACCCCTGGTGCTTGACTGCTGCGAACTGCTGGGGCGACTCGGATTCCGCGTTATGGTTGCCCCGTATTTACCGAACGGAAAGCCGCTGCATGTACACGGATTTTCCCGCGCCTTTGCGCGGCTGGCGCAACGCAATGTCAACATGCTCAAAGAACTGGACGTCTATGGTGTGCCTCTGGTGGGTATCGACCCCTCCATGACGCTCGCCTATCGCCAGGAATACAGCAAGGCGCTGCCTGACGAAACGATCCCCCGCGTACAACTCCTGCAGGAATGGCTGGCCACCCGGCGCGCACAGCTGGAAGCCCGGCGCCCAGCCTCACGCCGCACCTATAACCTACTGGCTCATTGCACCGAGAAGACCAACGCAGCCCCCGCCATTGCCGACTGGCAGCAGGTATTTTCCGCACTGGGACAGCACCTGAATATACTCAGCACCGGCTGCTGCGGCATGGCGGGAACTTACGGTCACGAAACCGCCAACGTTGAAACCTCCAAAAAAATCTATGCCCTGAGCTGGGCTGAACCGGTTAACGACCCCGAACTGAGTGCCAGTCTGGTGGCCACGGGATATTCCTGCCGCAGCCAGGTTAAACGCATTGACCAGCAACAGCTTCCTCACCCGGCCCAAGCGTTGCTGCAGCTATTTTAGCACTATCGAGAAACCATAAAGGCTCATAAGAAACCACAGAGAGCCCGGTCGGCGTGCCTGCGCGACCCGTCCGGGCTCGTTAGCCTGATAGCGCCATCACGCGCGGTGGTTAACAGAGGGTTTAAAGGCGCTAAGAAGCCCGCTCCCCGGCAGCGAGCAGGCAGCCGGAGCCGGGAGCGGGCCTTAGTGGTGCCCCATGCGCCGCCCCTGACCCTGACGCCGGGACAGTGCTTCATCGCGTAAAATACGCCGCACGACTTTACCGACATTACTGCGCGGTAATTCACTTCGAAACTCTACCTGGGTCGGGACCTTATAGGCCACCAGCCGTTCCCGGCAATATTCGCGCACCGACTGAACGGTTAAGGTTGTACAGTTTGCCACCACGTAAAGCTTAATCAACTCGCCGCTGCGTTTATCCGGCAAACCGACCACCGCACATTCATCGATACCCGGATGGCTGGCGATGGTTTGCTCCAACTCGGTGGGATAGACGTTGAATCCCGACACAGTGATCATATCGTTTTTACGATCGATAATGCGCAGATAACCATCATCCTGAATTTGTGCGATATCGCCGGTTCTGAACCAGCCGTCGCTATCGAGAACCCGCGCGGTTGTCTTGGGCTGCTGCCAGTAACCCGCCATGACCTGCGGCCCTCGCACACACAGCTCACCCATTGCGCCGCACGGCACCTCATGGCCATCATCGTCCAGTAATTTAATCTCCGTACCCTGCATCGGCAGGCCCACCGTCCCCGCTTGGATCGCGAGGGGCGGATTAACCGCAATAAACGGGGCGGTTTCGGTCATGCCATAGCCCTCGATTACCGAGCAACCGGTAATCTCGCGCCAGGAGCGCGCCACTGCCGCCGACAACGCCATCCCTCCCGACAGGGTTATACGCAACCCGCTAAAGTCCAGGTCGCGAAAGCGCGACTGCTTACACAGCGCATAAAATAACGGATTAAGCCCGCTGATCATGGTGAAACGCCAACGTCTCAGTTCACGCATAAATGCGGATAGGTCCCGGGGATTCGTGACCAGAACCACATGATTACCCGCATCCAGCATCAGCAGGCAGTTAAGAGTAAACGAGTAGATGTGATAGAGCGGCAAGGGGGCGATCGCTATTTCACTGCCTGGCGTGCTGATAGCACTCAGCACACGGCGAGCCTGATGCATATTGGCCATCAAATTGCGGTGACTCAGCATCGCACCCTTGGCGACGCCGGTGGTGCCGCCGGAGTATTGCAACATGGCCAGATCATCCGGCGTACGCTGCACAGCCGCAAAAGGCCGTGACGCTCCGCGGTTGATAGCCTGCGTCCAGGAGATCGCCATCGGTAAGCGATACACGGGGACCCGCTTTTTCACATGGCGTAGCAAGGAGTTGATGAGCAGGCGCCGGGGGGCCGCATGGGCATCACCCGCCTGGGTGACAATCACGGTTTTTATGGCCGTTTCATCGACGATGTCTTCGACCCGGTGTGCGATATTAGCCAGCACCACCAGTGCTTTGGCACCCGAGTCGTTAAACTGGTGCCGCATCTCTTGCGCGGTATAGAGAGGGTTGGTATTGACGACCACCAGGCCGGCTCGCAGGGCGCCAAACACGGCAATAGGAAACTGGAGCAGATTGGGTAACTGAATCGCGATGCGGTCACCGGGCTCAAGGGCTGTATCGTTCTGTAGGAAAGCGGCAAAATTCCGCGACAGGCGTTCCAACTGGCGGTAGCTCAGGGTCCGCCCCAGATTCGTTAAGGCGGGGTGATCGGCAAATCGGTGACAACGGCTGACAAAAAAGTCCGCCATACTGAGATCGTCCATTAACGCCGCGTCGGCAAGCTTCAACGAATCAAGCGACAATCTATCCTGAGAAAACGCATCCTGGGGTAATCTATCCTGAGAAAACGTATCCTGGGGTAATCTATCCTGAGAAAACGCATCCTGGGGTAATCTATCCTGAGAAAACGTATCCTGAGACGACATATCCGCACGGTTTCGACGAACAGACAATCGTCTCATTTTCTCGGGGCTAAGGGCCTGTGACCCCGGTACAACGCCATTCATAAGCCGATTTCTGCCTCCTGCAACGCCAACGAATACCCCTAAGTCTAATCTACTTTAGTCTGGTTTACATAGCCTGCGCTCAAACAGAACGTCGCCTGCCGCGATAGTCCCCACCAGGCGGTAGCTGACACTCATGCCAAAGGCAGAGCAAGCCCCTCGCGAAAAACCACCATCTCTCCAGCAGACAGCGCGGTCCATTGTTCATCGCAGGTTAATGGCACCGTAGCCACCACCGTGACAATATCGGATGCGTGGGTCTCATCGCAAAAGTCCACCAACAGCTCGGCATCGGTCAGGCTGGCCTGTCCAAAGGGTGCACGACGGGTAATCCAGGTGAGCTTGGTACTGCAATAGGCAAACAACAGCTGCGACTCCGTTAGCAGCATGTTGAATACCCCCAGCGCCCTTAACTGATCGCAACATTGACGGACAAACCGTGCCAGCTCTTCCGCCGGAGGCTCCTCTGGATAGGCGGCCCGGATCTCACTGAGCAGCCAGCAAAAGGCATATTCACTATCCGTAGTGCCGACCGGTCGATAAAACCGCAGAGGCAGGTCGAAGATACCGGCATCGAGCTGGCCATTGTGCGCGAAGCACCAGGTACGCCCCCAGAGTTCGCGCTGGAAAGGATGGGTATTTTCCAGACACACCGCGCCGACATTAGCCTGACGGATATGGCTGATAACGACATGACTTTTAATGGGATGACTTCTGACCAGACGTGCGATGGCCGACTCGGCGCTAGGCATCGAATCATGAAAACAACGCACGCCGCGCCCTTCATAAAACGCAATTCCCCAGCCATCTTTATGCGGGCCCGTTTCGCCCCCCCGCTGCATCAAACCGGTAAAGCTAAAACAGATATCGGTGGGTACGTTCGCGCTCATGCCCAGGAGTTCACACATTCTTTACCTCCCAACAACACCATTATTATTTTCAATAAACGCATATTTCTTTGATATAAAAGGAAATAAACTCATCGCAAGGTGATTTTATCCGGCAGCTCTTCAAGGGTTCGCAGCAGCGTCTCGGAGCCCTCGGTAATCACCGTTCTGCGCTCCAGTCTGGCCGCCGATTCTTCACGCTGGTGACGTTCACCGATAAAACTGCCACGCCGCTCAACAATCATATCCTTACTGAACACGACGCCGTTAACCTGGCCGCCGTTCTCAACCACCAACTCTTCGCAATGCACCTCGCCGTCAATACGGCCACAAACATGGATGGTTTGCGCGCGTATCTGTCCGATAATCTGCCCACGCCGACCCACCGAGACACTATCGATAGAACGGATCGTACCCTCAAAGACACCGTCGACATGCATCTTGCCCACGATACTCATTTCGCCGGTAAACTTGTTACCTTCTGCGATAATGGTGACGGCTGAGCGAGATGATTGCGCGGATGCATCTCTCTTAAAGAATCCCATGCAATCCCCTTAACCTCGGTAAACAGGTTTTCATAATTGTCCATCCCCCAGTTGACAAACGGCCGGGGGTCTAAGGATTTGAACAGATAACGCACTTCATAATGCAGGTGTGGACCCGTCGATAACCCGGTGTTACCGCTGTAGCCAACCAACTGCCCTTTGCGTACCACACCGCCGCTGCGCACCACTAACTTCTTCATATGGCCAAAGTAGCTTTTAAAACCAAAATTGTGCGCGATAATAAGCAGATTCCCGTAACCGCTGGATTTATGGTAGCCGCTGTATTCGACCGCACCGTCTGCTGTTGCATACACCGGCGTGCCGACGGCGGCACGGAAGTCCAAGCCGCTATGCTTTTTTCGCTCGCCGGTAACCGGATGGTCACGCATGCCGTATCGATCGGTAATCACGCCGTCCAGCGTGGGCTTGCCGTTGGGTATCCCACGCAACATAAATAAACGTTCGTCGGTCACTTTCTGCAATTCGGTTGCCCGCGCCAACGTCATTTGTGAAGAAACGTCGAGCCCTAGTTCGCGCTCCAGCGACAGCAGCGATTCGACCCAGAGTTCGTGCTTTTCGCCGACCTGCTCGGTTCGCTGTTGCAGGCTATCCCGTTCCAGCGCAACCCGCTGCAGACTTTCGGCCAACTGATCCAGCTCCGTTCGGTACAGCTCACGACTCCCGACCACATCATCAAAGCGGTCAGTCAACGATTGATGAACGTCCTCCAGCAGCGTTAACTCATTGCTGGTTTTCAACAACAACAGATTACTCAACACCACACCGGTCAACACCAGCAGAACGGCCAGCAGGACGGCATATTTTGCGAGTTTATTTAACGCGTACTGCCGAGATCCCCGCGTGGTCGTCAGGGTCAGGATCAAACGATTTTTCAAGAGAGCATCCGACGATAAAGGGCTGAACTACAGAGTACAGCGGGGGGTGCGAGCTTGGCGTTAGGCATAGAAAACCGGACAGCAATCAACGTTGCTACGCCATAAGCATACCGCACACCACGACAAAAAAGAGTGATCATACGTCAGACCGTGTCATATGTCATGCGCGACACGCGCCTGGGACGTCCTGGAATGGCGAGCGCCGTACGTAAAGCGCCCCAACCTGCGCAACAGGTACGCCTCGGCCCACATCACATGCCTCGACCCCGTCTTCTCGCGCCGAAAAAAACCCCGCCTACGCGGGGTTAGTGATGACGGCACGCGAAGGGGATCAGACGCGTTCGAACACGGCCGCGATACCCTGACCGCCACCAATACACATGGTCACCAGCGCATAACGGCCCTGTGTACGCTCCAACTCATACAATGCCTTGGTGGCAATGAAGGCGCCGGAACAGCCGATCGGATGACCCAGAGCGATGGCACCACCGTTCGGGTTGGTCTTGGACATATCGAGACCCAGCGACTTGCTCACGGCCAGCGCTTGTGCGGCAAAAGCTTCATTCGATTCGATAACATCCATCTGATCCAGCGTCAGACCCGCACGCTGCAAGGCCAGCTTAGTAGCAGGAACCGGGCCTTCACCCATGATGTGGTTCGGCACACCGGCAAGGGCGTACGAGGCCAGGCGAGCCATCGGCTTGTAGCCGGACTTTTCAGCGGCATCGGCACCACCCAGTACCATAAAGGCGGCACCATCGTTGATACCCGATGCATTACCCGCCGTGACCGTACCCTCCTTTTTGAACGCCGGACGCATCTTGGCCAGACTTTCCATGCTGGTATTTGACTTAACATGCTCGTCGGTATCGAAGACCGTTTCACCCCGGCGACTCTTCAGTACGATCGGTACGATCTGAGACTTGAAGTGGCCGGCTTCGATCGCTGCCGTTGCACGGCGATGCGACTCAACGGCCAGCGCGTCCTGATCCTCACGGCTAAGCTCCCACTTTTCAGCCAGGTTTTCTGCGGTAATCCCCATATGTCCGACACCGAACGGATCGGTCAGGGTCGCCACCATAGAATCGATCATACCCGTGTCGCCCATCCGCGCACCGGAGCGCATCGCTGGCGCGAAGTAGGTCCCACGGGACATCACTTCAACACCACCACCGATACCGAAATCACAATCACCCAGCATGATCGATTGTGCGGTAGTCACGATGCCCTGAAGCCCCGAACTACACAGACGGTTAACCCCCATCGCGACCGAATCCATCGGCAGTCCAGCCTGAATAGACGCTACCCGGGCGACATAAGCAAAGCGGGACTCGGTTGGAACGACGTTACCAACGGTCACATGGTTAATCTGGTTTGGATCGACATTCGAACGGGTTACTGCTTCTTTCATGACCATACCGGCGAGCTCCGCTGGCTCGATCCCGCTCAGGGAGCCACCAAAGCCACCAATTGCAGAACGAACCGCGCTCAGTACATAGACATCACGATTTGCCATTTATAATCCCTCAATTCCATTAAGAGTAGTGAGCCACCAGCTCAACGTTATCATCCTGAACCAGTAGCCATCGATCGGTGCGTATAGGTTTCGAATCAGCCCACGTGCACACCGCATGAAAACAACGCGGGTATCACCTCAACACCCCTCACAAGTCAGAAAGGCATCGGCGCTACACGGCGGTACCTCATGTTCGGCCAAGGCTCGATACCAGCACCCAGCTCCGCGGAGTATGACATAACCCGGATGATCCGCAATCCCCCGCTATCCCCGGATAACGTCCGACCACAAGGTATAAAACAACCGCCCCTATCGCGACAAAGACACCTCAAACACCCCAGATAACCACCGGTTATTTATGATAAAAACAACGAAAAAACCCAAATCCTTCGCGTCCAACGACGCCTGAACGACACCGGGCAGCGCCCACGCCACCCTCGACTAATAGACGACGCAAAAGGCGGGCGGATTCTCTCTTCATGGACATCGACGCACAGTACCCATGTACAGCTCATGGGCGAATACGGGCCGTGAGCCGTTAAAGGGCAATCTGATAGCAGGGTTTGTACTGTTTGTGGTTTAACTTCATGCGGCGCTGCTCTGTAAACGATTGCAGTAGCTGATCCAGTGAACGCATCAACTGTTTATCGCCGCGTAAAATATACGGCCCCTGTGCTTCGATCGCCTGAATACCGCTTTCTTTGACGTTACCGGCAACAATCCCGGAGAGGGCTCGGCGCAGATTCGCCGCCAGCCGATGAACCGGTTGCGCCACGCTCAGATCCAACGCGGCCATATTGGCATGCGTCGGCTCAAACGGCTTCTGGAACAGCTCATAGTCGATATGCAACGGCCAATTAAAATGAAACGAGTCGCTGGTTTTTTTACGGTATCGGGTCACCTCGGCCATACCTTGCTTAACGGCCAGAGCCACGGCTTCCGGGTCGCCGGTAATCACCTGCAGATAACCCGCCGCGGTCTTACCCAGCGTCTGTTCGATAAATTCAACCACACTGTCAAAATAGGCTTTAGCTGTCGCCGGCCCGGTTAGAATCAGCGGAAAAGGAATCGCCAGATTACGCTTATCCAATAAAACACCCAGAATATACAGAATCTCTTCTGCGGTACCGGCACCTCCAGGAAAGACCACCACGCCATGCCCCAGACGTACGAAGGCTTCCAGGCGTTTTTCAATATCGGGCATAATAATGAGTTCATTCACAATGGGGTTTGGCGATTCAGCGGCGATGATTCCCGGTTCAGAAATGCCGAGATAACGCCCACTGTGAATACGCTGTTTGGCATGGGCGATAGTCGCCCCTTTCATCGGGCCTTTCATGGCACCGGGCCCGCAGCCGGTGCAGATATCGAAACCCCGTAATCCCAATTGATAGCCCACTTGCTTGGTATACGTGTACTCCTCCCTGCCGATGGAGTGTCCGCCCCAGCACACAACCAAATTGGGCTTGATACGCGGCGTAATCGCATTGGCATGACGCAGGATATGAAACACTTCATTGGTGATGGCGTCACCCGCCGAGAGCCCGCTGTCACTCAGATCGAGTTCATCACTGACGTATAGAATGTCGCGGAGAATAGAAAACAGGTTCTCGCGGATGCCCGCAATAATTTCACCATCAACAAAGGCACTCGCCGGCGCATTCAGCAGCTCCAGTTGCACGCCGCGGTGCTTCTGACTGATGCGAATATCAAATTTTTTGTAGAGCGCCATCACTTCGCGGCTGTCATCCAGCTCGCTGCCGCAGTTAAGCACGGCGAGTGCGCACTTACGAAACAAGGCGTACAGGCCACCATTGTTTTGATCCTGCAGTTTGGATATTTCATACATTGAGAGCGTATCGAGGTGCTCTACCGGGCTAACACTGGCACTGACAGGGGTCATATCATTCATAAGCGTAGCATCCTGTGATACGTGATGAGACTGCAGGCAACGATCGACAATGCGTTTCAACTATTAAGAAACAGCCTCAGCCACCGATAAAGCGTCTCAACCACCCATAAAACGTTCATTCGCGTTAAAAAGGCGGCCAAGGGGCGCCCGTTAACGTCTGCGTTTAGCGCCATAACGGCTCGTTTGCTGCAAGCTCACACAAACAGGGAATGTCAGGGGTCAGGATGACAAACAGCCGATGACGCCGACCTTATAACAGATAAGCTATTGATTACCTTAGTACACGCGCCAGTAGTTTATCAACATAACGCGGCACCACATCGGTTGCTGCTCCGTAGAGACATTCATCAAATGTCGAACCGATACGCGACGGTTCCAGGTTCAGTTCTACGGTATGCGCCGAGACAGACCGGGCCAACGCGGCAAATCCGGCGGCGGGGTAAACCGCACCGGATGTGCCAATGGAAACAAACAGATCACAACGCGTCAGGTGCTCAGCTATTCTGTCGAGCGCAACCGGCACCTCGCCAAACCACACAATATCCGGGCGCAGACGCCCCGCAACGCCGCAGCATTCACAGCGCTCGGTGTGCAGCAGGTCCCGCCGTATAACAAAGCCTCTGCCACTTACCGAGCAGCGCGCACGCAGTAATTCTCCATGCATATGCAAGGGATTTGGACTCCCCGCCCGCTCATGCAGGTCATCGATATTCTGGGTCACAAGCAGAAACTCACCCGCAAAGCGCTCTTGCAGCCGGGCCAGTGCAGCATGCGCAGCATTGGGCCGGGTCGCCGGATCCAGCAATTGCTGGCGCCGCTGATTATAGAAGCGATGCACCAGCGCCGGATCACGGGAAAACCCCTCGGGGGTTGCCACATCCTCGACACGATGATTTTCCCACAGGCCATCGCTGGCGCGGAATGTTTTTATGCCGGACTCGGCCGATATACCGGCTCCGGTCAATACAACAATCGAACTTATTTTGTCCGGCATGACAAATCCTGCTAGGTTTATATTAAAAAATAACGATAGTTGCTTGATAGAACAAAGGAAAGCCCTGCACCTTCATACTGCGCATTTGCCGCACAAGGAGTTAAACCATGCGAGCCTCCAAACTGTACGTCCTCGATACCAACGTCCTGCTGCATGACCCTAACTGCCTGACCGAGTTCAAAGAACAAGATATCACCATCCCGATCACCGTCCTTGAAGAATTGGACCGCATAAAAGGTCGCAAGCAAAGCGTCGCGCTAGAGGCCAGGATCGTTATACGCGCCATCGATAACATTCTGAGCCTGGCCAAGACTCCCGACGAGATTCTTAAGGGCGTTCCCATCCCGTCACCCACCGCCAGCAAGGAGCGCCAACTCGGTCGCCTTTCCATTTTTCCGGACCATGAACTCTCACCCAGCAAAGGCTTTCTTTCCGACAAGACCAACAATGACAACCTGATCATAAACTGTGCACTGCACCTGCAGAAGATCCACCCGGACCGCCAGGTCGTACTGGTGACCAAAGATATCAATATGCGGCTGAAGGCGCTGGGGGCGGGGCTCAAGAAAGTCGAGGACTACCGAACCGATCAGCTGATTACGGATATTGACCTGCTGACGCCGGGCTACCAGAAAATAGCCGGCAACTTCTGGGACCAGGTCAGCGATGTTAAAACCCACCAGAAGAACGGCTTCACCTATCACCGTATCCCCCGCGCCACGCTGGATAACACGTTTATCAACGAATACCTTTATGACGATGAAGAGTTTGTCGCTCGCGTTACCGAAATCAGCGCAACCGATATAACCCTGAGAGATATCAACCAGCGCTTTCTGATGGACAAAACCTGCTGGGGCATTCACCCACTGAATACCCCGCAAGGCTTCGCTATGGAGGCGCTGACCGACCCCGATATCGACCTCTGTATCCTCAACGGCGCCGCGGGCTCGGGCAAGACGCTACTGGCGCTGGCCTGCAGCCTGGAAATGGTTATCGAGGAGGGGCGCTATAATAAAATTATCGTTACACGAAGCACGCCGCCAGTCGCGGAGGATATTGGTTTTTTACCCGGCACCGAAGAGGAAAAAATGACCCCCTGGCTCAGCGCCATACAAGATAACCTCGAAGCCATGCATGAGGGGGACGCGCAGCCCCAGAGCAGCATCAAATACACCATCGAAAAAGCCAACATTCAGTTCAAGTCGTTAAATTTCATCCGGGGTCGCAGCATCCAGGAAGCGATCGTTCTTATCGATGAGGCGCAAAACCTAACACCCTCGCAACTGAAAACCATACTGACCCGCTGCGGCAAGGACAGCAAAATGATCTGCCTGGGCAACCTGGCCCAGATCGATTCTAACTACCTCACCCCCTTAACCTCGGGTTTGACCTATATTGTCGAGCGTTTTAAGAACTACGAAGGTGCGGCCACGGTGCATCTCGAAGGCGTGGTGCGCAGTCGATTGGCTGAGTTTGCCGAAAAAAATCTGTAACGCCTTCTGTCCCTCCATAGCCCCGTTTCCCAGGACGAGCCGAACCGGGGCTGACAGCTAATCCAGGACGGACAGACCATTCAGGACGGATAAACAACAGGAGCGCATGATGCAAACGACGTCCGGTATCCGTTTCGAACATCTGGTTGAACAAGCACCGGACATCATCATCTGCCTGGATAACACGCAGCATATCCGCTATATCAACCCCGCGATCGAGGTCGCCACAGGACAGCGCCGCCACGACTTTATCGGCGTCCACCTCAAAGATGCCCCTTTCTTAACGACCACCTGCCAGCAACTGCAGCAAGCCGTGCGCAAAGCCGTCAAACAACGGGCAGCACAAAAAATCACTGTTGCGCTACAGGGCGCGACGGGGCTGCGCCAGTATGAAGCGCTGATTCTCCAGGACGATCAACACGCCAGCCATTGCAACTCGTTCATTTATGCCCGTGATATCACGACCCAGATCCGTATGGAGCAAGAACTGAGCCTGGCCGCCACCACCGATTCACTGACCGGTCTGTACAACCGACAGCAATTCATGGTGCTGGGCGGCATGGACCTCGCACGGGCGCGCCGGCATATCACGCCGTTAACCATGATGGGCATTGATCTCGATGGCTTCAGCGCCTTTAATGCCACTTACGGCGATGCCCTGGGCGACTTTATCCTGATCCGGGTTGCACGCCTGATGGACACCATGGTGCGTACATCCGACTTCCTGTGCCGTTTTGATTCGGACAGTTTTATGGTCAGTATGACAAACACCACCCTCGAAGAAGCGTTAGCCGTCGGCGAACGGATCTGTGTTGCGATCCAGGATCTGTCGCTGCACTGCGCGGACCTGGACCTGCCCATCACCGCAAGCGTTGCCATCAGCCAGATGTTACTCGGTGAGGACGATATTAATCCGCTGATCGAGCGCATCGAAAGCGGCTTGCAAGAGGCCTGGCGTAGCGGCGGTAACCGCGTTATCTGCCATCAGCCGATGTTTTAATGCCACTGACCGCACCGAGGTTGACCTGCATCAACCTTACCGTTTCATTCATTCCCCCACTTGCAATTACAATGGGCCGCTATGCTGCTGCTATGTTGCATTAGCCTTATCGAACAGGTAGCCATAAAACGGCCGCGGCTAATAACTCGCCAGGTGACCAAAGCCGCCAAGCATTCTGAAAACCTTACCGCTGCACAGTGGCAGGTAGGCTGTAACCCTCCACCCGTACGACAGGAATACGCATGCCATATAGTCGATCGATGAAAGGATTTATACTGCGCACCGCATTCATCTTTTCTGCTATCAGTTTCGTTGTTATTTACTGGGCCGCGGCACAGGTCTACACCAATGCCGTTAAGAACAACGCCATTACCGTTTCCAATCAGCTGGCCCTGAACACGTTTAACTCCATGTTCCAGATCATGCAGCAGGGCTGGACGCGGCCGCAGCTGGAGGCATTCATCGATAACCTGCAAATCAGCAGTGATAAAAACCAGGTTTCCATTCAAATTTATCGTGGCGATATCGTCAACGCACGTTTTGGCACGATCGACCAGCCCACGCTAGACAGCTTCACCCAGCAAACGTTCATTGCCCGCACCGCGCAACACACCGATGACGGCGAGCACCTGCGCTACAGTTATCCCCTGCTCGCCCGCGCTGAATGCCTGCAGTGCCACACCAACGCACGCGTCGGTGATCCGCTCGGCGTTATCGAGGTCAAGCAGAACCTCGGTCCACTACTGACCCATGCACAGTCCGACCTGTTCTACAAACTGCTCTGGATAGCCCCGCTGCCTTTCGTGCTGACGCTGCTTGTCGTGTTCTATATAAACCGGCGCGTCGATACCTCGATAGACCATCTGACCAGCAGTATCGATAAGATCGAAACCGTGTCAGACCTGTCGCGACTTGAACTGCAGCACTCGGGCAACAGCTTCGAGGAGCTGGACCGTATATTCAGCAAGATCGAGGGATTAGCCCGCCGCATGCGCGACATTGCGGTGGACCGAGACCTGCTGGAGTTCGAAATTCGCCTGTTGGAAAAGTTTGTTATCACTTCCGAAGTGGTACGCGACTGGCGCGAGTACGTCACCGTGCTGCTGAAGGACATCAACACCGTCATGGTGGCTTACAACCTGTTCTCTATTTTCAAGGTCGACGATGAGGTCTTTGACCTGGAGGTCTTCTGGATCGCTCCTCCCAGTGATACCACACGCGAGATGATGGAAATCGAGATCCGTAAAGCACTGGATGCCTCGCCGCTGTTTCGTAACGTCTTACGCCTGAAGATCAACCACTGCATCAGCAATCGCCAGGCCCCTCCGATTGAGCTGAACGCCGAAGAGATTAGCCTGCAGACCAAATCGCTGTTTCTTGAGGCGCCAAAAATTGGCGGCATCGTCGGCATCGGTGTTCAAACCGACATTAACCAGGACGAAAGTCGTCGCCTGGTCATGGAGAGCATCCTCTCGACGCTGATGAACGTGGTCGGCTCCGTGAAGGCGATCTACAAGTACACCCGCGATCTGGAATACTACGCAACCCGCGACCCGCTGACCGACCTGCACAATCAGCGGATCTTCTGGGAGATGCTCAACTACGAAGTCCTACGCGCCTACCGGCATGAGTACAAGTTTGGCTTGCTGGTGATCGACCTCGACAACTTCAAGTCCATTAACGACAGCTACGGTCACAGCTTCGGTGATCGTTATCTGCAAGAATTAGCGGCAATTTTCCGCAACGCGCTGCGTTCCGGCGACCTCTTGGCGCGTTACGGTGGCGATGAATTCACCGTCATTCTTCCCGAAGCGGGCATGGAACAGGTCAAGCAGATTACGGAGCGTATTTTCAAGGGCATGCAGAACCTGCAACTCAAGGCACCCAGCGGTGACGAACTGGATGCCGGCCTGTCCATTGGCGTGGCGATTTATCCCGATCATGCCAGCAACAGCAAAGACCTGTTTATGTTTGCCGACAACATGATGTATAAGGCCAAGAGCGCGGGCAAAAACCGGGTCTACCTGCCCTCCGAAGACGATGTTATCGAGGTCTTCAAAGATATCAGCGAGAAGAGTCTGCTGATCAGCAAAGCCATCAAAGAAAAGCGGATTATCCCCTATTTCCAGCCCCTGATGGCGAGCAAAAGCGGCAAGACCGAGGCCGTCGAAGTCCTGAGCCGGATCCAGCTGGAAGACGGGTCCATCATGGGCGCGCACGAATTTATCGAGATCGCCGAGAGCATGGGCATTATCCATAACCTGGACTTTGTGGTGATGGAAAAAGCCCTGCTCCAGGTGAAGAAAGAGCAGTTTGACGGCATGATCTTTATCAATATGTCGCCGCGCTCGCTGGTTATCAGCGAATTTATTCCGGAGGTCAAGCGCATCGTCACCGAGGTGGGTATCGCGCCGGAGCGGATCGTCTTTGAGATCACCGAGCGCGATACGGTCAAAAACATGACCGTGCTAGAGCGCTTCGTTGCTAGCCTCAAGCTGGAAGGCTTCCAGCTGGCTATCGACGACTTCGGCTCGGGGTTCTCCTCCTTCCATTACCTGAAGCACTTCCCCATCGACTTTGTTAAAATCGAAGGGGAGTTCATTGCCAATATGGTGAATGACCCGAAAGACAATGCGGTGGTGCGCTGCATTGCCAATCTGGCCCACGAACTTAACGCCCGTACGATTGCGGAATACGTTGAAAGCGAGGACGTGCTCGAAGCGGTGCGGAGTATCAATATTACTTACGCACAGGGCTTCCATATTCGCCGCCCGATGCCCTATATCTATGAACCCGGAGCAGATGGCTCAACGTCGCCTCGCAACGCGACCCACGCCCTCCACGAGCCGCTAAGCTGACAGGTCGCCTGTAGTGGTCAAGTAAAACGGGGCAAGGGACGATGGACAGATAGGGATGGAGACCTGTCTGTCCGCCAGGTTAATAGCACAGCGCGCGTTAAACGCTACATACCAACGATACACGCAATCGGGTATCGACTAAAAAACCGGCTCACAGGCCAATATAGCCGTGCATAAAAAAACACAATCGCGTACAATACTGTCCTTTTTACCCCTCCGTAGGCCCTACCGATGTCCGATACATCCCTCGCGTTCAGCGATCTTTCTCTTAATCCCTCTCTTTTAAAGGCGCTGGGAGAGCTGGGTTATGAAACCCCCTCTCCTATACAATCCGCCTGTATCCCGCTGCTGCAGGCCGGGAAAGATGTGCTGGGGACGGCACAGACCGGGACGGGCAAGACCGCTGCTTTTGCTCTACCCCTGCTCGATCGAATCGATCTGTCGCTTAAGTCGCCACAGGTTCTTGTTCTCACACCCACGCGTGAGCTGGCCATCCAGGTCGCAGAAGCCTTCCAGGCCTACGCCCGCCACATGCCCGGCTTTCATGTGTTACCGATTTACGGCGGCCAGAATTACGGCATCCAGATGAAGCAGATCGGCCGGAATCCACAGGTTATCGTCGGCACCCCCGGACGCCTGCTCGACCACCTAAGCCGCAAAAGCTTTAGCCTGGCCAACCTGAAGACCCTGGTTCTGGACGAAGCCGATGAAATGCTGCGCATGGGCTTTATCGACGACGTCGAAACCATCATGGCGCAGACGCCGGCAGAGCGTCAAACCGCCCTGTTTTCTGCCACCATGCCGGCACAGATCCAGCGGATTACCAAAGACTATATGCGCGATCCGCAGCAGGTTAAGATCGCGTCCAAGACGTCAACGGTAGAAAATATCGAGCAGTCTTACTGGATCGCTTCCGGCGTGCATAAACTCGACGCCCTCTCGCGTATTCTCGAAACCGAAGACTACGATGGCGTTATCGTCTTTGCGCGCACCAAAACAGCCACCGTTGAACTGGCTGAAAAACTCGAAGCCCGGGGTTACTCCAGCTCGGCACTGAATGGCGACATGAACCAGGCACTGCGCGAGCGCACCGTCAGCCGCTTCAAGTCCGGTGGCCTGGATATTCTGATCGCCACCGATGTCGCCGCCCGCGGTCTCGATGTCGACCGAATCAGTCTGGTTGTCAATTATGACATTCCCTATGACACCGAATCCTATGTACACCGCATCGGTCGCACCGGCCGTGCAGGGCGCCAGGGTAAAGCCATCCTGTTTATCACCAACCGTGAACGACACCTGCTACGCGCCATTGAGCGTGCCACGCGCCAGAAGATCAACCCACGGGATCTGCCAAGCTCAGACGCCGTCACGCAGAAGCGGGTTAAACGCTTTGCCAAAGAGGTTGAGTCGGTTATCACCGATCAGAAACTGGATTTTTTCCGCGACCTCAGCCTGCAAATACAGGATAACCTGGGCCTCTCCGCTGAAGAACTCAACACTGCACTTCTGTTCCTGGCACAGAAAGAAAAACCCCTGCAGATGCCCGCTGAAAAGATTCCTGAGCGCCGTCCTCGCGATGAGCAGCGCGACAGTCGCAATCCTCGTGATCGCAATGCGCGCGGCCGCGATGACGAACGCCCGCGCCAGCGCAGCAGCAAGAAGCGCGAGGATATACCACACGATACGTATCGCCTTGAAGCCGGCAGAGATCACGGCATTCAGGTCAAGCATATTGTCGGAGCCATCGCCAACGAAGCAGATCTGGAAAGTCGCTTTATCGGTGATATCGTCCTGCACGACGACTACAGCACCGTTCAGCTGCCCGAAGGTATGCCCGTAGAGAAGGTCAAGCACCTGCAAGGCGTACGCGTATGTGGTCGCCCCATGCGCCTGCAGAAAGTTGATGGCGCTGTCGCGCCGCGCCGCTCGCGCAAGCCGCGTCCACCGCGCGACTAGGCTCCTCGACCACGCAGAAAAACCCAGCCAAGGCTGGGTCTTGATGATAAAAAGCCGGGCATGTCCCGGCTTTTTATCATCGCGGCGCTTTGGAACGCGGGTTCAGACAAGCCCTTCGCGCTTACGTGGCAAAAAGATATGCGCCTTCAGCCCCCCCAGCTCGGAACTATAAAGATCAAATCGCCCTTCATATTGGCGCACAATCTCGCTGACGATACTCAACCCCAGCCCGTGACCATCCTTGCTCTCATCCAGGCGCTCTCCGCGATCAAGGAGATGTTCGCGCTTGACCGGATCGATCCCAGGCCCATCATCTTCGATACAGAGCTCAAGACAGCGATCATCCATCGCCCCCACTATCCGCACCTGTGAAACAGCCCATTTACAGGCGTTGTCCATCAGGTTACCCAATAACTCAACCAGATCATCCCGCTCACCAGGGAAAAACGTCTGACTGTTCACATCCGTACGAATCGTCAGGTTGCGATCGCGGTGGATAGCCAGCATCGTACGCTGCAGTTTTTCTAGCTCTTCCTGTATAAAGATACGCTGTCCAGGCAGTGCCGTACCGCAGATTCGTGCCCGCGTAAGCTCCCGCTCCATCAACGCGCGCAACCGTAACGACTGCTGGCGCAGCGCTTCGGCATCGGCGGGGCAGCGATCGGCCAGCTTTTCGATCTGTCGGTCGATGACCGTCAGCGGCGTCTTGGCGGCATGCGCCAGATTGCCGACCGCATTGCGCGAGCGTTGCAAGCGCAGCTCCATGCTCTGCACCAAATAGTTGATCTCGTTGACCAACGGCTCAATCTCGCTCACCGACGACTCCGGCAGCTGACGAATCTCGCCACGCTTTAATTGCACGATATCCAGGGCGACACGTCGCAACGAGGCCAATCCTCCACGAATGATCATGACCTGCGCCAATAACATGAGCACCAGAAACAAAACACCCAGGGCGATCGTCATACCGCTGAGCCGCGCCAAGTCATGACGTATTCCCGCAATATCCTCTGCTACAACAATGTGCAGGTAGCGTCCCTGCTTCACATACGCTTCTTCACGCACCAGCCAGGGCTCGCCATTCTGCATAACCGCCGTGATACGGTTTTTACCGGCGGGAAGGGTTGAGCCGGAAGGGATCTGTCCATCCCATAACGACCGCGAATAGACCCAGGGACCCGAGTCAATTCGATACTGGAAGTAATAACCTGACATTGGTCGCATATACGTGGGGGAGATATAACGGCCATCCAGGGTCCACGCGTCCTCCTGACCCGGACCGACTGCCTTCAGCAACAGGAAGCTCTCGTGACTCAGCCGGGCCGCAACAAAATCATACGCGACCTGGCGCAGGAACCATCCCTGCAGCAGCCACAACAGCACAAACACACTCAGGGTAAGCGCAACAAAGGGAAAGCTTAGACGAGCCCGAATTGATTTCACGAGAGGTCCGGATAATGCTCAACCAACACATAACCCTGGCCGCGGCGCGTGGCTATACGATCATGGCCAATTTTCTTGCGCAGCATTTTGATATACGCCTCGATGACATTACTGTCATTGTCCGTCCCTTCGTCATAGAGGTGTTCGACCAGCTGCAATTTGGAGAGAACCCGACCCGGGTTATGCATAAAGTAGCGCAACAAACGGTATTCACGCCCCGTGAGAACAATACGCTCATTATCACCGACCTGAACGGCCTGGGACTTTTCGTCCAACTGCAGGCCTGCTACCGACAACGGAGTCGCAGGCAGCCGATTCGCACGCCGCAGCAACGCGGTAATACGCGCGAGCAATTCTTCGGTATGAAAGGGCTTACAGAGGTAGTCATCCGCGCCTGCTTCAAAGCCATCGACCCGCTGCTGCCAGGCCGAGCGCGCCGTCAGTATCAATGTAGGGACGTTATTTCCCTGCTTGCGCCAGTTCGTAAGCACGTCCATACCCGGGCGCCCGGGCAATCCGAGGTCAAGGACCACCATATCGTAAATCGCTTCACGCCCAAGCGCCTCACCGTCGATACCATTATTAGCGACATCAACGGCATAACCACCACGCTCAAGTTCTGTTTTCAACTCCGGCCCAAGAACAGGGTCGTCTTCAACGAGAAGGATCCGCATCGAACCATCCATTATAAAAATCAGGCAACAATCGTCCATCACGCGCATCAATATACAGGGTTCGCATTACCCCATCGACACCCAACACGTCTATTTCATAAATAAACTCACGCTCCCCTTTCAACAACAGGGCGTCCAGTATCGTCCCCGTAGACAAGCGCTCGTTTCGGTAAACCAGGTCTGCCATTGACAAGATATCGCCTTTGACAACCAGCTTCCGGCACTCTTTTGCGTCCAACATTTCATAGCTATTGGACGACCACGATAATCCAGGAAGTATTAAAACGCTCCACAGCATCGCCGCCATACATGTCGTCCAGCGAAACCTGTTAAAGACGGATCGAGCAGACATAGGGCCACCTCACCAAATTCATTAAGGAAGGCAACGGGCGCATTGCAGACAAGATCATAACCCCAGCCATTAAAGCACAACGTCGGTTAAAACATCTTAATTAATGAGCAATAAAAATCCTTGAAAACACCTATATATCAAGAAGATATGAATTCAAGCTAACGAAGATCGGGTGCCTGATAAAATCCGGCCGTCAACATTCGCTCTATACCGCAATACCGGTCTAAGATCCCTCCCCTCTTGATTCCAATCGATAAGGGGAACCGGTAGGTCGGCGGAACCACGAAACCCCGCCGACACCACAACCCGGTACAGCCATTCAACCGGTTAACAGCGCTGCTGCACGAGACCCATGCCACCTTCAATGGGATGTTCTTCCAAGGCAACAAAGGCCTCGATATTCACACAGTGCGTCTTTGCCAGGCCTGTTTCGACCGGCGCTGCAATGTAATACCCCGCGGTAGGGTGAGCGGTAAGGTCGGCAGAAAAATCATCAAACTTTACGGGTTGAGTGAGCGCCGCAGTGAATCCCCCCATGATTCCTTCCTTTGAATGGGACATAATATCACTGTCGTAAGAACCAGCAGCCATAACGCTGGAAGCAAAAAAGGCGGTTGCGATAAGAGATGACTTAATTAATGTTTTCATGATCGGATCCTCAGGGTTGTTTTGGAACACCCCTACCATAGCGAATCAAACTGAAAACAAACTGAAAACGTAACTGAAACAAAGAAAGGCGGCGTAGCATTATTGGAACGGTGTTGATGCCGCCCAGGCAAAGACATCATTGCATGAAGTGCGTCACTAACTTTCCACTGCGGGCATCCAAATACAGAAATCTCACCACACCCTCGGCGTCTATCAGCTCAATCTCATAGACCAGCGCCCGACTCCCTTTCAGCAAAACCACATCCAGTATCTCGCCAGAGGAAAGGGGCTTCGAGACTTCGAACAACTGCGGCATGGTCATTATCTGCTTCTGCTTTGCCAGTTCCCGACAGTCCTTGGCACCGAGCTTCTCATAATCATCAGCCAGCACCAGGCTCGCCGCCAGCAGCGACAACAGCGTACAAACGCTCTGGTAAAAAGCACGATTACCCATACAAAGACCCACATTCATGAGCAGGAAACAGCAATGACTCACCCCTTCGGCTTAATCGCGATAGCACTTAACGGACACCATAGACAGGTTACTCTTCCCGTAAACAGGCCCACTTTGCCACCAGCGACAAAAACAATGCCATTCAGGCATGCCGTACCCACCCGTTATCGACAAAAGTAATTCAATACCGTTGAACCCTCTTCCCCCCCGTGGACCACCAGAAAAGCATCGATGCAGCCGCTGGCGCTATCCATCCCATACAGGATCGCTTCAGACGGTGGCCAACCATAGCGGGGAATTGACATGGTCAATTCCGGTTTACCCAAGGATTCCTGCAATTCATCGTACGACTTGCCGGCCCAGACTTTCTGCATCGAGCTTTCCCGAGCCGCGCGCACCGATTCCGCTTTCCCCTTGGCACCGCCATCTGTCGGTTTGAGATCGGCACAACCCACGCTGAGCGCGGTGAGCACCATGATACTGAGACCCGCTAAAATTTTTTTCATCTGCCCCGAACTCCTGTATACCCAATCCTTGAAAGCGGCCAATGCTAAGGCTCGATGGTAAAATAGCCCTCCATACCGTCTTCACGGTGTCCTTCGACACTGCAATATATTTCAAATTCAGACGGCTTAATGGGTACAAAATATAGCACGGCCTCAGTCAGTGGGCGCAAGACCAGGCTGTGAATATGCGGGGTATTGACTGTCACACCGCCGGCCGAAACCTCTTTGGCGACCACCGAGTGAAAGAAACCCAGGTCGACGAGGTCATGGGTCACCCGATCACTGATATTTTTCAGCACCAATTTGTAAGGGCGGTTCTGTTTAAAAACGACGTCATCGGGGGAAAAGCTGTTGTCATCCAGCGCGACGAATACCTCTTGCGCCGACGCCCAATCGACATGATCCGGCATCCACTCCAGCGTTGGGACATCATGACCCGCTTCCGCGCTGACTAACGCACTACGCACAAACAAACAAACCAGGAACAGGCCTTGGCATACAAGCCGAAATGACCGCATAAACCCTCACTGTCGATTCAAATCACAACGAAGATCATTATGGCAGAAACCCACACATTGGCCATTGATTCAAATCAGCCAATCCGTGCCCCTCCCTTTGTTTTTTACCCCTCCCCTTCGCGCCCCCCTTCATGCCCCCGAATGGCGCCTGAAGCCTTCCCCTAGCAGAAAAACGGCGTATAACCCGCAAACTTTCGCGCTTCGCTATCGATCGGGAGCTGTATCACACCAGCATTCCCGTTAGAATACTGACTTTTGTTACTTATACCCAACACCGCCCCCAATTATCGAGCCACCATGAACGAACAGATCATCGCTTACCAGGGGCACGAAGGTGCCTATTCTCACTTGGCCTGTAGCCATGTCCACCCGCAAATGGCCGCGATGGCCTGCCCGTCTTTCTACGATGCCATACTGCAGGTTGAACAAGGCAACGCCCGATTGGCGATGATCCCCTTGGAAAACTCGACCGCCGGTCGCGTCGAAGAGATCTACCGGCAGATGCCAAAAACCCGGCTGCATATTGTCGGCGAGCATTTTGAACCGGTGAATCATTGCCTGCTGGGGTACCCCGGCAGTACGCTGGACGGCCTGCGTAGCGTGGGCTCCCACCCGCAGGCCTTGGCCCAGTGCGACGCCTTTATCAAGTCCCATAATCTGCAACCTATCGCCAAGCTGGATACCGCCGGCTCGGCGCTGGAAGTCAGTCAATTACATGACCCATCCCATGGCGCTATCGCATCCAGCCTGGCGGCAGAACTGTATGGCCTGGATATTTTACAGCAACATATCCAAGACCTGAGCGGCAATACCACCCGCTTCCTGATTCTCTCCAAAACCGAATCCATTCCTGCCTATCGACCCGGCGAGCGCTTTATCACCTCGATGATGTTCCGGGTCCGCAACATACCGGCGGCGCTGTATAAAGCGCTGGGCGGCTTTGCCACCAACGGCGTTAACCTGGTCAAACTGGAAAGCTACCTGGCCGGGGGCACGCTGCGCGAAAGCTCCTTCCATCTCGATGTCGCCGCGCACCCGGCACAGCGTTCCATGCAGCTGACTCTGGAAGAACTTCACTTTTTTGCCCACGAAGTCCGCATCCTCGGCACCTATCCAGCCCATCCTTTCCGGGATGACCATGAATTGATCGAGTAGCACCATGACCGCACCGCGAAAAATAGGCACAATGCTGTGGGTCGGCGTCGCGCTGCTGGCCCTCGCCGCAGCGGGTCTGGCTGCCCGCTCTTACCTGCAACAACCGCCGGCAGGAGCCGTGCTGAGCAGTGACGCCTGCGCGCTCCCGCAACAGCCCTGCCTGGCCAAAGGCGCGGGACAGCAGATCCTTTTCGCCATCGATTCCCCCTTGTCGAGCCATAGCGATCTGCGGCTACGGGTTGAACTGAGCGGCCTTGAAGCCAACAGCGTAACCGTCAACTTTGACGGGGCGGATATGTATATGGGTTACAACCGCGTGCTGCTGACGCGCGGCGATGACGGCATTTTCCGGGCAACAACGCCCTTGCCGGTTTGCGTCACCGGCGAGATGCGGTGGCGAGCGACCGTGCTGGTGACACAGAAAACGACTCAGACCCGTGCCGATTTTTTGTTCACAACACTTTAACCTGGCCTGAATGGTTGATATACCCCGCTATTGCGCAGCACCCCACGACTGCGCGAGCAAGAATCGGAGCCTAACCATGCCCAAACGCATCCCACCGATACGACACCCGCGGATCTTGGTCGTAATGCTCCTCGTGACGATCGTTGCGGTAAGTTTTTTACTCTGGAAAAACCGCCCAACCCCGTCCAGCGCGCCCTTTTCAAACCTGGGCGGTGACTTCACCCTGCACAGCCTACAGGGTGCCGTCAGTCTGCATGACTTTCAGGATAAGGCGGTCGTTCTTATGTTTGGCTACACGGCTTGCCCGGATATTTGTCCCGGCGAACTGGCGACCGTGGCGGCGGCATTGCGTCAATTGCCCGCAGCGGCGCAGCGACAAATCCAGGTGCTGTTTATTAGTGTTGACCCCGCGCGTGACACCCTTCAGCTCTTGGCTGACTACGTCCAGTACTTCAACCCCCGCTTCATCGGACTCCGCGGTGAAAAAGCGCAGATCGACACCCTGGTCCGGCAATACGGCGCATTTTACCGTTTTGTGGCGCTTCCTGACTCCGCGCTGGGCTATGCCGTCGACCACACGGCCCGCCTGTACCTGATCGACAAACAGGGCCAACTCAGGGCAACAGCGCCGCACAACACCGCACCGGCGCAACTCGCCGATCAATTGCGCGCGCTGCTTTAAATATTACAGCACCTGTTGCCGTCGCTTCTCAGCAACGGACAACAGGACTATTGTGCAAATAGACGACCGGGAGATATGCATGCCTCAGCCCCTACACCTCGCCACAATAGCGTTGATCGGCCTGCTGCTTGCCGGCTCACTGCACGCGGAGATCCGCGTAGGCCAGCCTTATGTGCGCGCCACGCCGCCGGGAGCAGCCAACAGCGCCGCCTTTATGCTATTGCACAATACGGGCACTCAACCGACTCAGCTCGTGGGGGCGCGCAGCAGCGCCACACATACGGAACTGCACAGGCATATGATGAACGGCACGCGTATGCAGATGCGGCCTGTCAATACGATGATGATCCCGGCGGGAGGCAAGGTCGAACTCAAGCCCGGCGGCTATCATCTGATGCTTTTGGGCTTGAGCGGCCCGCTGCGCCGCGGAGAGTCGGTCGAGATGCACTTAAACTTCGACAACCAGCCGCCGCTCTCACTGACCATTCCGGTCCTGCCTATCGGCGTTACGCCACAACAACCGGATAGGCAACACCACGGTGCGGAACCGATGCCGCACGCTGAGCACAGGCAGCGGACGATGCCGTCAATGAACCACAACCATCAACACTGACCCCACGCCGCGGTCCTGTTCTGCTCGGTACTGTTCAGTTCAGTTCAGTTCAGTTCAGTGCGGTGCGGTGCGGTGCGGTGCGGTGCGGTGCTTATTAGAGGTCGTCGAGAGAGAAATCTTCCCTCTGCGGCAGCGGCTGATCAAATTCAGCGACCAGTGCTTCCACCAACAACGCTGGACGTTCGGGTAATCCCGCCTGGAGGTAGGTCCTGACCTGTTGTGTCACGCCGCGTTTGAACCATTGACCATCGCCAGCCTCACCCTGCGTATTATCGGCACTGATATGAAAACGGTGACCGCAGGCCCGGGAGAAAATCCATTCCAGCGCCTGAGGCTTGATCTCTACCCGTTCAAATTCGGCCTGCTCGGCTGCGCTGCGGCCATCGGGTCGATACCAGTAACCAAAATCTTCCAGAAGTCGACGCTCGGCACCCGCCAAACACCAATGACTGACCTCGTGCAAGGCGCTGGAAAAATAGCCATGGGCAAACAGAATACGATGCTGCGGCGATTGCAAATCCGCCGGTAAATACACCGGCTCATCTGCGCCCCTGACCAGCAGCGTGTTGTAGCGGGGCTGAAACAATCCGTTAAACAGGCGGATCAGACGATCACAGTCCTGATCGGCGGGCATCAGAACGACTCCCATCGGGTATCGTTCAACCACCAGCTCTGCCCGGTAAGGCGATCGATCCGGGCGGCCACATAGCCTTTTATATCGCCGGCGGCGGCTTGCAGAACCACATCATAGCGCGAAGTTGGCGGCGGCGTCCTGTCCGCAACTTCGACCCATTTACCGTTCAAGACCCGCCAGGTCTGCCCGCTGCTTTCTTCGTAGCGAAACAGAATCCAGTCTTTCTTCGCACTATAGGCGCTGACCATACGAAAGCCGGTCTCGGCCGGCACGGCCGCGCCCTGCGCCGATAATGTCGACTTGATCTGCTCCAGCTCCGTCAGCGACTGCTCAAGACGGTAACCCAGTTCTGCGAGAGGATCGGCCTCGGATGCCGTTTGGTCTGTGAGTAACTGGCTTAGCGATAACTGCAACCGCTGCAGGGCCAGCAGCTCTTGCTGGCTACGTTGATCCAGCGCCTGACTTTGCTGCTGGATACGCATGATCTGCTCCTGCACCAGCGTAATACGCTGTTCAAGCTGATCAAAGCGGGTATCGTTATCGTCAAACCGGCTATTCAGGGTTGCCAAGGGGTCTGGGCCGGCTGTCACTGGCTGAACAGGCGCGGCGGCGGGCATAGGCTGCATCTGACAACCCGCCAGAACAACACACCACAAGATCAGTACTATTTTTAGCATAGTGATACCCTTATTAACCTGGCGTGGCTTTGTGCCACGGCGATTCATCCATGAACCGCCTATCAAGGCAACATTTTTTGCGCGGTATTAAGTTGCCGCCTTAATATCAACCAATCACGTGAGCCTCAGCGCGCAGGACAACAACAGGCTGCCCTGCCTAACGCATCAGAGTTCGAGAATATCCAAGAGCTCATGCTGCATGACGCCAGCCTTGTCACGGTTTAGCGCTAACCCTTGGAAGTCGAACAGGTCCCGGTCAGCCAAGTGAGAGGGAACCACCCGCTTCAGGCTGCTGAACATGACATCGATACGCCCCGGAAACTTGTGCTCCCAGTCCTGCAGCATCTCCTTGATAACCTGGCGTTGCAGGTTTTCCTGCGAACCGCATAAGTTGCACGGGATGATCGGGAATTCACGCAGCTGCGCATAAATTTCAATATCCTGCTCCCGGCAATACGCCAGGGGCCGAATCACAATGTTTTTGCCATCGTCACTGCGCAACTTGGGCGGCATGGCTTTCAACTTACCCCCGTAGAACATATTCAGAAAAAACGTTTCCAAAATATCATCACGGTGATGGCCAAGGGCAATCTTGGTAGCACCGATCTCTTCGGCAAACCGGTACAGAGTACCGCGACGCATCCGGGAACAGAGCCCGCACGTCGTCTTGCCTTCGGGGATGACCTCTTTGACGACCGAATAGGTGTCGCGTTCAACAATGTGAAACGGTACGTCCAGCTCGGTCAGGTAGGCAGGCAGAATATGCTCAGGAAACCCCGGCTGCTTCTGGTCCAGGTTAACGGCGACCACCTCGAAGTTAATCGGGGCACTTTTCTGCAGATTCATCAGGATATCCAGCATGGCGTAGGAATCTTTGCCCCCGGAGAGGCACACCATGACACGATCACCCTCTTCGATCATGGAAAAGTCCTCAATCGCCCGCCCCACATCACGACGTAAGCGCTTTTGTAGCTTGTTAATCCGGGTTTTATCGGTGGTGGTGGATACTGTCATGACGGGACCTGCTGACTACTAGCGAAGAGAAACGGATACGGGGTAAAACCCAGGCGCGAAATTTTACGCGCAAACAGGCCGCGTCACCAGCATTGCCGCGCGTGAAAGATCAACGATTGCCGCGCCCTTGCCGACGACAGGCCTGCGCAAGCGCCAACGGACGCGGCTAAGGGTCAGCATAGCCTGTGTTCAAGACGGCACAGGAAACACGGCTATCGCAAAGAAGAGAGCACTGATTAAGTGCGACAACGTAATACCGAGCAAAACATATCACCTTAATAGGCGGTTCATGGATGAATCGCCGTGGCAAAAAGCCACATCAGGTTAATATGGGCTAAAACGGTAACCCAACACCAGTCCCAGACTGTTGCCATTGACGCGTTGGGTAGCGACGGCATACTCGATCGCCGTGTATTTGAGCCCCAGATACGCGTGCTCCCAACCGGTATAGTCCCACTCAAGCACAACACCCGCGGCGTCATCGTAGGCCAAACGGCCGCTGGCAGCACCGCGGCCTTCGAGTACCGGATTCAGATGGAAGGTGACACCCAGGCCAACCCGTGACCGCTGCGCGTTAAAAAACACCTTGGCTTCGAGGGGAAAGCGGCTCCAATCAATACGGCCGTTACTCGCATCGATACTATCGAAACGGTAACCGAGACTGAGTTGCATATCGACGCTATCCGAGACCGGCAGCAGGAGCCCGGCGGAAAGATCGATCAGGCCACCCGCGTCGATCGACTGCGACGGTCCGTTCACAAACTGAACGTCCACCAGCTCATCGCCTCCCGCATACAAGCCCACTTCGACAACCGGCGTCACCGCCTGAGCGAACGACGATGCTAGTGCCGTACAAAGCAGGATAGCCGAACGACCTAACTGCAAAGACTTCAACATCGGTGCATCCTTTCAATATTGACGTGGATTTCTTCCCAACAGCCCCAGCCTCTTGCACAGGTTACGACTAGTTGATGCCTGGCCTCGTTAACCGGTTCCCGTTAAATCGGCCGTACGCGCCCTGAGCGGCGGCGCCTGCGGCTCCCGCTGCCCGACCCAGACCCCCAACAACACCAGTCCCGAGCAGAACAGCTGAAGCGGTGACAAACTCTCCCCCAACAGCGCAAACGCAAACACCAGGGTGAACACCGGGATCAGGTTCACAAACCCGGCGGCATGACTGGCGGGAATGCGTGACACCCCGTAATTAAACAGACCGTACGCACCAATATTGATCAACGTGCCTAAAAACACAATAGCCCCCACCCCCTGGGCGTTGAATTCAGACGGCAACACCGTTTGCGGCAAAAACAAAAACGGGAAGAAAAACAAACTGCCGATCATCGTCTGTACCGCTGTCAGCATCCAGGGTGAATAGCGCGCCGACAGATGCTTCAGACACAGGGTATAAACCATGGCGCAGACCATGGCCATAAATTCCTGAAAATTACCCAGCATGGGATTCGGCGCGCCCTCTTCCGCGACCGATGCCAGGCTCAGCAGGAAGGCCCCCGCAATCGCCAGCGCAAAACCCAGTAGCATATTACGGTGGATACGTTCCCTAAAAGCCACAAAGGCACCCAATGACACCAGTAACGGCAACAAACTGGTGATCATTCCGGCCTGAGACGCGCTGGTATTCTGTAACGCCGCCGCCTCGAACAGAAAATACAGGCAAGGCTCACCGGCCGCCATCAACAGCAGGTAACGCATATCGCCCCGGCGGTATTCAAACCGCCAGATGCGCTTCATAACAAAAGCAAAACAGCACGTGGCGATCAACATGCGTGCAAAGATCACCACCATCGGGTCATACACGGCAAACGCCAGCTTCAGTGCAATAAACGAGCTACCCCACAACATCATTGCGCCAATCAGCGCCACGGCCGGGATACGGTTAGTCTTGGATAACGACATGCAAGTTCCTTGGATCGGCGACAACGCCTTTATTAACGACCGCATTAACGACCGCATTAACGACCGCCATTTTAAAAATGGCGCCATTGTCAAAGATCCGTCGATACCTTTCAAGCGTAGTCTTCGGGGTCGTACAACGCGGCACGTTGACGGCGATTATCGTTGATACCAGGTTGGTTCAAGTGATGTGATTAAGGCAGCAACGTCATACCGAGTAAAAAATATCGCCGTGATCGGCGGTTCATGAATGAACCGCCGTGGCATAAGCCACGTGGGACAAGGACGGGCATGTGCCGCTTATCGACACTCCCATTATCGACCGCCCCATGATCGACCGCCCACTTATTTACTGACCAATGTATGAACGCCGTCCCAGTGCTCCCCGGGAGGCTGCTGTTTAAACGCCTGGATGCGTTCTCGATACAACGGATAAGGATGAGGGCCCAACGGGCTTTCCTCCAGGGCGCGGAATAAACGCTCCGCGTCGTCCCAGGCCTGCTGCTGATAACAGGTCATCGCGTGATGGTGACTGTCGAGCCATGCCAGCCGGTCCGAATCGCTCGCCACCAGGGGTTCATAAATCGCCACGGCTTCCTGCTTCCCCTTTACCCGGACCCGATCCAGCAGCCGAAACGGATGATCGGCCACCTGTGCCACCAGCCCCTCGCTGACCACCAGCTCCACGCCGTAATACTTGGTTAGCCCCTCCAGCCGCGACCCCAGGTTCACCGCATCGCCCAAGACGGTGTACGCCATGCGAAAACGCGAGCCCATGTTACCGACGCTCATCTCGCCGCTGTTCAAGCCGATGCCGATGGTGACCGGCGGCAATCCCTCGGCCACCAGCTCCCGATTCAACGCCGGCAGGTGCGCCAGCATCGCCAGTGCCCCCTGCAGTGCGTGGCGGGCATGCTGGGGATCGGACAGGGGGGCACCCCAGAATGCCATCACCGCATCGCCGATATATTTATCGATGGTGCCGCGATACTCATGTATCACTTCGGTCATGGGGGAAAGATAAATATTCATCAGTCGCGTCAACTGACGCGGCGTCAGTTTCTCCGACAGCGTGGTAAAACCGCGAATATCCGAAAATAATACCGTCATCTGACGGCTCTCACCACGCATACCGAAATCACTGCGTTCGCGCTGCATCTCATCCACCAATGCCGGCGGCACATACTGGCCAAACAGGTTATTCAGCCGCTGATGGCGGCGTGTTTCGATGGCGTAACCCAACAGTTGCTGCAAGACATACAAGACCAGCAACACCAGTAACGGCGGCGCGAGCGGCAGCACATGCCCCGCCTGCTGCCACAGCATCAGGTTGCCCGCCACGACCAACGCCCCCAACAGCCCCGCGACCAGTAGCGACCAAAAAGCACCGAGGTAGGTCGGCACAAAGACCATCAACAGGCCGATGATCAGGCATTGCAGCAGATTGGCTCCGCGCATGTAATCCGGGCGACTGAGCAGGGTTTCATCGAGCATGGCCGCGATCAGGTTGGCGTGCACTTCGACCCCGGCGTAGGCGTTCTGCACGGGCGTAGCCCGCAAGTCCAACAGACCCGCCGCGCTGGTGCCCACCAGCACGATAGCCCCTTCCAGCGTCTGAGCCGATGCGCTGCCGTCCAGTACGTGCCGGGCCGATACGTAGGGAAAACTACCCTGACGTCCCCGGTAAGGCACCAGCACCGCACCTTGCGGGTCCACGGGAATCTTCAAGCCGTCCAGATCCACATACTCCAGCGTGCCCTGCGTATCGGCGGCGTGCAGTGACAGAGCCTGGCTGCCAAACAGGCTCTGCATCACCGCTAACGACAACGACGGGTACAACCGCCCCTCATAACGCTGCAACATCGGCACACGTCGATACACCCCGTCGCTATCGATCAGGGGGTTATCAAAAAAACCGCCGCCCGCGGCATACTGCTGCAACAACGCCAGGTTGGCGCTGTAGCCCGGTGCCGTGCGAATCTGTTCGATAAGGCCGCCGGTTTCCGGCACCGCCAAGGGTTCAGGTAGCGCCCCGGTGCGCAAGCTCTGTTGGTTGCCGAAGGCGTAGCCTAACACCACCGGCAGCGCTTCGAAGCTGCGCGCCAGCCGCAGGTCCGGGTCCAGCTCGGCCAACATGCGCGCCAGCGGTTCCGCCAGCAACGGATAGTGGTTCTGCATATGTGACTGAATGCGGGCCAAGCCTGCCAGACGGTCCGACTCCGCAAACACCATGTCAAAACCAAGAATCGAGATGCCGTAGCGGTTGAATAGCTGCTCGACCAGGGTCGCCAGACGCTCGCGCGGCCAGGGCCAGCGGCCTTCCTTGCCCAGGCTGGCTTCGTCGATATCGACGATAACGATGCGCGGATCCAGATCCGATTGCAGATTCAGGCGCATGCGCCAGTCATACAGCTGCTGCTCGGGGCGCTGCAGAAAACTGCTATCGGGTGCCAGCCCCGGGCCCGCCAGCAGAACCAACAGGGCCAGCGCGGCCAAGACTATACGCAGCGGTCGGGGGCTTAACCTCATTCGCTGCTGGTAATCTGATGCAGCTGTTTGAAATCGATATCGCCCTTGATAATTTTAACGATGCCATCCTGCAGCAGCGTCCGCATACCATCACGCATCGCCTGCTCCTTGAGTTTTCCCGCCGTCGCGCTGCTGTAGATCAGTTCGCGCAGCGCCGGGGTCACGCGCAGCAGTTCGTGCACCCCGGTTCGCCCCCGGTAGCCGGTCATATTACAGCGCTCGCAACCCACCGGACGGTGGAGGACGGTGCCCTGCTCGGCCAGCCCCAGTTCGCCAGCCCAGGCTTCACCGTACTGGCGTAGCATATAGGCGGTCTCATCAGCGTCGGCGGGGTAACGCTCTTTGCATTGCGGGCACAGCGTCCGTACCAGCCGCTGGGCCAGAATACCCAGGCATGCATCGGAGAAGTTAACCGGGTCGATCCCCAGATCCAGTAGCCGGGTCACGGTTTCCGACGCCGAATTAGTGTGCAGCGTCGACAGAACCAGGTGACCGGTTAGGGACGCCTCGACACCGATGTGCGCCGTTTCGCGGTCACGCATCTCACCGATCAGGATAATATCGGGATCGGCACGCAAAAAGGCCCGCAGTGCCGCAGCGAAGTCGAAGCCGATTTTGGGTTGCACCTGCACCTGTTGCAGACCCGGCTGGGTGATTTCGACCGGGTCTTCCGCAGTCCAGATTTTCTTTTCCGGCGTATTCAAGCGGCCGAGTATGGCGTGCAGCGTGCTGGTTTTACCCGAACCGGTAGGGCCAACGACCAAGAAGACCCCATGGGGGCGGGTCAGGATCGCCTCCACCTGCTCCGCAACCCGGGGCGATAAATTCAGCTGTTCAAAACGCAAGGCATCACCGGTAGACAGCAGTCGCATCACCACCGATTCATGGTTGACGGTCGGGACCGTGGCAACCCGCACTTCCAGCAGCTGGCCCTGGATGCGGATGCCAAATTTTCCATCCTGCGGTTTACGCTTCTCGGAGATATCCAGTCCGGACTGAATCTTGATGCGCGAGACCGCCGCCGGTACATGACTGGCGGGAATCTGAATGATCTCCTGACATACGCCATCGATGCGCATCCGCACCCGTGCCGGTTCTTTGCCTTTACCCGGTTCAAGGTGGATATCCGACGCGCCCAACCGCTTGGCATCCATCAGCACCCGGTTGACCAGCCGGACCACGGCCGGCGCATCATCGGAGACGGCGTCATCGTTGCCATGTTCCTCTTCCACGCCGTGATCATCCAGCTCGTCGACAATACTGTCGAGATTGCCGCCGTCACCGCCCAGCAGGCTGCTGCCCCCCAAGTATTGCTGAATATCCTCGGCGATACCGACACAAATATCGTAAGCCTGCCCCTTCAGTGTCGCTTCGATCTCCATCAACCGGTGTGCGTCGTTGGGATCGTCGATCAGAATGATCACCTGCCCCTGCGCACCTTCCAGCAAGGCAACATTATTCTTACGCAGATAGGAGGTATTGATCTTTTTTTCCAGCGGATGCGCATGGTAGTGATCGGGGTCGAACGCGATAAAGGGCACTTGATAAAAGCGCTCCAGGGATTCACCGATCTGCGCCTTACTCAGCATCGCATCGCGCTTCAGCAAGGCGCTGGCGGAGATGTCCCGACTGGCATGGCGGGTGATTTTTTCCAGCTGCTGCTCCGTAATGACCCCGGTTTTGAGCAGATAATCGAAGGGGCCTTCCATCACATCGAAATCGTAGCGAAACTTTTGGCCGATAAACTCCGCCAGTTCCCGGGCCCGTTTCAGGTCCTGGGCGCTGAATGCGCCGCCGTCGCGGCGGTTGATAATCTGCAACACCCCCAGCAGGACCTGTTTATGCTCGATGGGTACGACCACCATACTGCGGGAACGGAAACCGCTTTTGCGATCGAAGCTGGCGTCGAAGCTCAGTTTAGGGTGCAGTTTCTTCAGTCCCTCGCTGTCGTACACATCTTTTAGCAATAAACCCTTACGACTCAGGGCCGAAAAACCGGCTAACGAACGGGCGCTGATCGGCAGCGTAATTTCCCGCAGTTCGTTACCGGTCTTGAAACGACAGAAAATTTCCCGGTTACCCCGGTGACGTTGGTAGACACTGATACGTTCGGCTGCAAACAGATCCAGCATCGCGCGCTCCAGCTGTTCAAACGCGCTGGTAAAGGTCTTGGCTTCGTGGAGCTTGCGTAGCAGCTGTGTCAGTTGTTCGTAGAAATCGTCGTTCTTGTGTGGCGGTGCCGTGTGCATAAATTGCGTTTCTCGATCGTCAGGCCGTTTCACCGACTGTAACCCAAGCGCCGTAAAGATCAAGCGACGACATGCGCTCCAGTCAACACGCCCGTCGCCGCTCTAATCGCCGCGCCAATCAACAGCCAAATCAGCGTTGGTAAACGCCCGCCCCGGTTACCGCGATGGTCGGTGTCGCGTTATTATCCGCCGCACCAAAGCTGGAGACGAGTCGTTCGGCATTCGGACCGACAAAATCGACACCGAGATCACCGATCATCGCCGTGGAAGACCCACAACTCCCGCCGCTACAGGCACCAACCAGGTCGATCGGTTGATTGTTCAATAGCGTGGCAATCGGGGTGGTTCCCGCCGCGGTAAAACTGTAATTACGGTCACTGACCGCAACAGCCAAATTAACACTGGTCACCAGTTGCGAGCCAAAATCGACCTGAATGGCATTGGCGCCAATGCTCGGATCGTAGTTACCGACCTCGCCGGTGTGATCGGTCGGCGAAGTGCCGTTGATCAGGCCATAGGTAAAACTCCCTGTCAGGCCCGTAACCACATTGTCCGGGGTGTAATCCGGGCTGTAGGCAAAGTGCAGGTCCCCTTGCGAGCGCAGCTGATCCGGATCATCACTGCTGGCCGCCCAACCTTCACGCCAACGCCCCCAATACACCGCCTGGTCCGTTTCCAACCGATGGCCTTCCTCCACCAACGAGCCGTTGGCGGAAGATATTTCGCAGTTAAGACAAGGCTGCGTGGCGGCCGTATCGAAGGCGTTGAAATGGGTATACAGGGGTACGGGACCCGAGCCGATCGTCGTATCGATCACCATCGCCGTATCCACGCCGGCGTTCAGGGAGATGGCCTGACCTTTGTGCTCACCGGGCGTATTGCTGTAGATATAGGCCAATTGTAAAATGCTGCCGGGGCCGGCAAACTCGATGACGGGATTACTTGACGCAGCGGTCTGGTCGAACACGGCCGTACCGCTCACCGCCACGGAAGACAAACCGTCCGCAGCATCCTCAAACAGCCCCCAAGAGGCCATCAACCGCTCGGCCGCCGGGCCGACAAATGCCAGGCTGATATCACCCATCATCGGCGTCCCCGTCGAAGCAACGCAACTGCCACCGCTACAGGTTCCCGTCAATGCGATTGGTTGGCCATCGAGTACACGCTGAATCGGTACCAGACTATGCTGGAAATTGGCACTGACAAACTTACCGGCAACGTCCGCGCTAAAGAAAATGTCGCGTATCATCTGGCTATCGAAATCAACCGTGATACTCCCGACACTACCGTAGGTACCAATATTGTTATTTTCATCTGTCGGCGAGGTCCCTCCGACAAAATCATAAGAGAATGCACCCGATAACCCTTTTACTACCTGTGCGTCGGTGATATTCGGGCTGTAGATAAAGTGCAGGTCCTGCAGGGCTGTGGATAAGATGCCATTTTGATCCAGCGACCAGCTTCCGCGCCAACGTCCCCAGTTAATACCGAGGCCAGCGCCTGCGACACCGCCGACATCTTCCAGCAAGCCGGTTTGCAGGGCAATAAGGCAGGGGTTACAGCCACCGTCATCCGGGCCGATAGTCGGGTCGCTGATGCTGGCGCCGAGTAGCTGGTTGTCTCCGTTCACCGTGATGGCGATAGGCGGCCCGGCACGGAGCAGCCCGCCACTCGCCTGGCTGCCACTGCCATACCCCGCGTCGACAAACGCCACCCCCATGATGGCACCCTCCGGCGCCAAGACTCCGGCAACCGGATCGCTCGTGCCAGGATCGGTGGTGCCGGGGTCGGTCGCGCCGGGATCGACTGTTTCTGGATCGCTCGTACCAGGATCGGTGGTGCCGGGATCGCTCGCGCCGGGATCGGCTGTTTCTGGATCGCTCGTACCAGGATCGGTGGTGCCGGGATCGCTCGCGCCGGGGTCGACTGTTTCTGGATCGGTGGCGGCCAGATCACAGTCCGCCGCATTTGCCAAACAGCTATCGACGACGTGATCGGGTCCCGCTTGGATGCCGTCTGAATCGGTAACCGGCAAAGACACGACCTCAGACAATTCGCCGCCTGAATCGGCGCGGCTGACAGTAAAACCCTCCGTCAAGAACGCCGTCGTTTCGCCGGTCTCCTGCTGGGTGCTGTCGGTACCAACCGCTGCCGGATTCAGCCCTTCACTGCTATGTGTATCGGCATTAGCACCGGTATCGGCATCCGCATCGGTATCAGAACCGCTATCAGAACCGGCATCGGCATCGACATCCGCATCACTATCGGCATCCGCATCCGCATCGGCATCGGCATCCGCATCCGCATCCGCATCCGCATCGGCATCCGCATCCGCATCGGCATCGGCATCGGCATCCGCATCCGCATCCGCATCGCTATCCGCATCGCTATCCGCATCGCTATCGGCATCGCTATCGGCATCGCTATCGGCATCGGCATCGCTATCGGCATCGGCATCGGCATCGGCATCGGCATCGGCATCGGCATCAGTATCGCTTGACGACGCAGTCTCCTCCGCCAATAACGCAGGAGGTTCGAGCAGCGCTTGCAGCGGCGTGTCCTGATCGGCTACGTAAAAGAAATCATCAACGCCGATGCCATAACCGCCGGTACTGTTACTCACCTGAATCCCCCCTCTGGCAACACCGCCAACCAGTCCTGGGGGGATCTGCCGGGTTTGCGCACAGGCGGCATCGCACAGGTACAAGCTGTAATGCGTACCCCGAATACCGATCGTCGCAACGGGTGTATCCAGCCGATAATCGGCTTTTTCTTCACGTCCGATCAGGCCGGTCACTGTCCGCATGCCGCCTTTTATCAGCCGGTACACCGCCTTGCCATCGCGGGGAGCGCTGGCATCGAATTGATATTCAGCCACCACAAACTGACTATTGGCTTTCAGAGACAGCAAACTTCCGTCGCTAAAGCGTATCTGCAACCGTCCCCGATTGGCGGTCTGTATACGATCGCCGGCATACAGCGGCGCCAAGCGCTTCAGGTAGCGCACGCCTCCCTCTGCGGGATTTTCAGGCTGCGCCGTATTCTTACCAATACTCAGCAGCACCTTACCCACAGGTTCGGCGGCATGCACCAGCGCGGGAACAAAGACCAGCATCAGGCAGATCACAAGACGGTTCAACGTGTTCACGGCAGCCTCCTTAAAAGTCATAGCGCAGTGACAGGTCAACCTGCTTACGCCGGTATTGGTACAGTTCAATATTGGATCGGCTGCGGCTATAGTTCAGCCCCAGATCCAGTGTCCAGTCCCGACTCAGCTTGTGCTTGAGGGCCAGGTTAGCCGCGGTGTAATCATCGGAACGGATAACGCCCGACAACTTATAGGGCAGTGAATTGAAGACCGCATCGTAGCCGCTATGCTGGTAAACAATGCCGGCAGACAGACTCAGGTCGGGGCGGAAATCCAGCTGCCCTCCCCCCTGCAATCCGCGAAAGCGCCGGTCCACGGAACCACGGCTGTCGGCACTCTGATCATCGGAGCGTTCATCGCCGTAAAACGCCCCGACAAACCAGGAGGGCGACCAACGCGCCGCAACCGCTCCCAGCAGGCGGGCATAGACAATCCCCTGCCGGCCATTACGGTGATCGGCGCGCGGATAATCCATAAACTGCAGTGAGCCACCGGTCTGCAGCAATAAATCGCTGCTCAAGGCCCGCGCCCAACTGATGCCAGGGCCGATCAGTGTCCGGTATCCAGCATCGTCCAGTCGATAACGCTGGATATTCAGATTCAGATCAACGCGGCTCGAGGGCGCCCCCCACTGCCGGCCGAGTGTCAGGCTGTGATTGTCGTGGCTGAAAGATGTCTCCTCAGCATAACGGCGCAACGTCGAATCCCAGCGGCCATAGTAGCGACTGCTTCTCGTGGTTGGCAGCCGTAACTCCGCTCCCGCACGCAGGGTACCAAACCGGTCCCCTTGCCCTAGCGAAGCCTGGTCCAGGGTAATAAGCTGCAACTGGTCGCTGGGGGCGCTGTTAATATTGTCATCGTATCCCACACCCAGCTGCACAAAGCCGCTAGCACTGGGCTGGTATCGGCTTTCACGGTCCTCGATGGCCTGTAAAAAGAAAGCGATCTTACCCCGTACCGCTGCCGGAAGGTCCGGCTGCGCCGCGACCCGGTTAAACTCACGGCGCGCCGGCCCGTTGTCCCCCAGCAGGAACAAGCCTCGGGCATACTCGAGGCGGGCACGGTGATGCTCAGGGTTCAATAACAGGACCCGCTCCAGGGCAAACACCCCTTCATTGATATCACCGCTGTCGATGGCCGCCATGCCGAAGGGGAAGTCAAACGCCGCCGTCCCCGCCAGTTCATCCCGGTGGGGTAGCGCCTGTTGATATGCTTCACGAGGGTGACCGGTTTCAACCAGCCGGAGCAAGGTATCGGTGAGCGGTGACGCACGCAAATTCAGGCTAAACAGCACAAGCGACACAGCAAGAACCAGGCGTAACATATCCGCTCCTAATCACGTAATCAGACATTAACTGCACAATTCAAACGCAGTCAGGGATGCATGACACGCTATGTCCGCCGTGACCGCTAACAACGCAGGGTCGCTATTATAGGCAGATCCTGGCAACCGACAACCACGACTGTAATCAATAAAAGTCTAAAACGAAGCCCCATTGACAGGTTTTTGCCTATAAATGCCCGTAATCACATACCGGACTCCCCTATTCGCGTCCGGGATACCATACTGGTACTACGTTACAGGAGCTACGTTACGGGAGAATCTATCGCATGAATTATTTACAGATCGGCGCGCATACCCTGCTATCACCGCTGTTTAAACGGCCGGTATCAAGACTGCCTGCACTGCTGTGCTTGTCCCTGATCATGGCAGGCTGCGTCCCCCTCGACGTACGCGACCCCTACCCTGATTCGGCGCTGCAGATGTTGCTCGCGTCTCAACCCTCTAAAGAAACCGTTATCGAGACATTCGGCCTTCCCCATGCCAAGCGTCTCGATGGACGCTTCTGGGTCTATGGCCAAAGCGTGTCCGCGATGGGCATTAAGGGCGACAAGAACGAACTGACGATCAAGGATTACAGCTGGTTACTGTTACGCTTTGACCGTCGTGGTCAACTGACCGGCATCGAACGCAATGACGATAAGAACGGCTGCGCATCCGATGGCATCTGCCTGCAAGATGGGTGGGAGTTGTGTGAAGGCACGCGTTGCAACGGCAACCAACGGCATCGTCTCAACGATAAGATTACCTTGCTGACGGCACCCAACGCGCTAACAACACGCTTGCGCGACCCACGGATAGGCCATTGCCCCCTGTATATTTTTTACGAAAGCCGATTACCACAATGGCTGAGTTACGGCGCCCAGGTCAGTACTGACCGCCTTTCTGCACAGATCCAGCATATCGATAATCAGACCTACGTATTCCAGCACATCAAATCGGGAGCGGTAACTGTGCGCAGCTGGGATCTGGACAGCGACGGAGAACCGACCCCCTCCACGCAACTCACCCTGACCTGCCGCCCCCCCTCCGCACTCTACGTCCAGTTGCGTTCCACACAACTTATTCCCGGACAGTATGAACCGCCCGCGCTGAGCTCGGTTCCCGCAAACCGGGCTGCTAGGGAAATCGAGACGCGCAAACTGCTGTTACCCCGCAGCAGCCGTCAGTTTGGCGCAGACGCGGCAGCGTTGCTGAACCAATAACGTTACACCGACGCGTGCGTGGCACACCCAAAAAAGGAGCCCAAAAAAGGAGCCAGCCCCCTTCACCGGGCTCAGGTAACTAAAAAAATCGCTATACATCCAAGGCTATGGGAAATCATAGTTCCCTCGGTAAATGCTTCACTGTAAAATTTGGCTTTTTTATAATTTCGATGGGACAGCGTAATGGGCAGAGCGTACCAAAACCGTAAAGAATCGATGGCCAAAACGTCTGATGCCAAAGCCAAAGTCTATAGTAAATATGGGCGCGAAATTTACGTGTGCGCCAAAGCCGGCGGCATAGAACCCGATGGAAATCTGGCATTGCGCGGCTTGATCGAACGCGCGAAGAAAGACCAGGTTCCCACGCACGTGATTGAAAAAGCCATCGACAAAGCCAAGGGCGGCGGCGGTGAAGATTTTGCTACCGCGCGTTACGAAGGCTTCGGCCCCGGCGGCTGCATGGTGATCGTTGACTGCCTGACCGACAACCCCAACCGCACCTTTGGCGATGTCCGCCACTGCTTTACCAAGACCAAGTGTAAAATTGGCTCCCAAGGCAGTGTTAGCCATATGTTTGACCACAGCACGATCCTGGTTTTCCAGGGTGACGATGAAGAGGCGGTTCTTGACGCCCTGATGTTGGCCGATGTCGATGTGACCGACATCGAATCCGAAGCGGGGAATATCACTGTGTTCGCGCCAAATACCGACTATTTCAAGGCAAAAACCGCGCTACACGACGCATTTGGCGATATCGAGTTTGAAGTGGATGAAATTCAGTTTGTGCCCCACAACACGGCCCCGATCATCGGTGACGATGTGGCCATGTTCGAGCGTTTCTACGAGATGCTGAACGATCTTGATGATGTACAGAATATCTATCACAACGCCGAGCTTTAGTGCCTAAAAAAGGGTTATAGAGCCGGGGTTAATCAGCACCCTGCTGATCGACCCTATTGCTTAGTATCTCTGAGTAGAGCGGCAAGGCAGAGGCCGTACCGCTTTATTCTCATCCCCTTCAAACACCCATGGTTAACGACATGGCGTCCTCCTATATACCAGGAGCTCTGCTATAGTAGTTTTACGTTTGTATCGTTTTCACCTTAGACCTGCGACCAAGACATCAACCTTTTGAGCAGACGGACGAACACCGGAACACGCTTTGACCTATGGTCGATTGCAGAAGACGGTCAATGCTCTCAAAATGAGCAACCATCGGTGCATAAATGGCCGCACGGCTGGATTAAACGGCGCGTAACAAGGACGACACGACCTCATGCTGAACCCACAACGCCACCTGCGCATCTCCATCCTGGTCTCCTTCGGCTTAGCCTTGGCGCTTTCCATCTCGTATTACTATCGCGCCATCACCGACCTGCATACCGATAGACTTCACACCGATTTGGCGATCAGCCACACCATGCCGATCGCCATCTATTCCGATCCAAGGGTGCAACAACCCATCAATGCCAGAGACCCTACCGATCCCGCATCCCAGACCGAAGAACTCGCTCTACAGCTAAACCTTTCAGGACTAAAGCTTCTGGCTTTTCGCTTACAGAACCTCAACCAGCAAACACTCCTGCAATACCGCTCTTTTGTACCCTTTGATCACACAGCCGCGACAGTTACGGGCTTCAAACAAGCCCGCGAGGGCACAGCGAACACGTACCTTGAGTCCTCAGGCTGGTTCAGCAACGGGGATGAGGGCCTGTATGGCCGACATATTCTTGTCAGCCAGATCCCTCTGCGACAACCTGGCACCCAAGAAGTCCGTGCTATCTTACAGCTTGCTTCTGATCAGAGTTCGCGGGTAAAAGCGATCTATTTGACCCTGCTGAGCACGCTATTGCTGACGTTTTCCTGCCTCGCTACCCTCAATTTATATCTGCACAAAGTCCTGAAAAAAGGCAAAAAGCAAGTCGATAATCGCTTGGCTGAAAATGCAAAAGTCGCACACAAAGCCAGCCACGATACCCTGACCGGGCTACCGAACCGAACGACCCTGATGCAGCGACTAAATCAGGCCATAGAGCGCAGTGGGCAAAATCGTCAGTCCGTCGCCGTTATGTTTCTGGACCTGGACGGTTTTAAAGAGGTCAACGACACCCTTGGCCACCATATCGGCGACCAGCTGCTTAAAAATATTGCCAAGCGCTTAAGTGAATGCGTCCGCGAAGGGGATACCGCCGCACGCCTTGGCGGGGATGAGTTTGTCTTAATATTCCCGCTATTCGACAGCCGTTATACCGAAAAGAGCTCCGAAGTCGCACAACGCGTTCTTGCCAGCCTATCCACACCCATGAGCTTGCGCGGCCGCGAGGTAAAACTGGGCTGCAGTATTGGCGTTAGCCTGTACCCTGATGACGGAAAGGATGCCGATACCTTATTGAAAAATGCCGATAGCGCCATGTACCAGGCCAAGGCCCACGGGCGTAACAACGTGCAGTACTTCAGCCCCCTACTGTCAGGTATGTCGGCGCCCCCCTCCAACCCGGCCAACGCGATCAAACAGGCGTTGAAGCGGCAGGAATTCCACCTGCTTTACCAGCCGCAGATCGACCTTAAAAGCGACGCCATCGCCGGTATGAGCGCACAACTGCGCTGGCTAAGACCCGGGCTCGGTATGGTTGACGCTGAAAAAATACTGCCAATAAGCCAAAAGGATAAACCCTCCCTGCCTGTGGGAGCCTGGTTGTTGAAAACGGCATGTCAGCAGCGCATGAATTGGCAAAAGAAAGGCATTCACTGCGGCCCGCTAACCGTTCACCTCAGCGATAAACTGTTTCAATTCGACAGTTTACCGACAATGATCACCGATTTACTTACGAGCTCGCATCTGCATCCAAAGAATTTAACCCTGGATATCACCGACTGTCTGAAGGGGCAGCAAAGCGATACTATTCATCCGGTCTTGGAAAAGCTAAAAGCGCTGGGGATCGGACTCTGTGTCGACGCGAGCGAATTAAGCAGCAACACCCTGCGAGGACTCCCCCTGGATGCTTTGCGAATCCCCCCGGGCATTATCAGCAAGGCCATGAGTAGCAGTGTCGACTCCATCGTCGCCCGCTCCATCATCGCCCTGGGACACCAGCTACAGCTTCCCGTCATTGCCGAAGGCGTCGATAACCATAAGCTTCAAGAGTATTTATACAGTAAAGGATGCACACAGATTCAAGGTCCCTATATCAAGGCACCGGTAACCAGCCATGAAGCGGCCGAGTGGGTTGTCGAATATATTTATCGACATAGCCGCAATACGGCCCTGAAAACCGGCAGCGAAATCTGAATGCTTCCCCGCTCCAACAAAAAAGCCAGACCGATCAGGCCTGGCTTTTTACGTTTACGTATATCTACAGCACGGCGTAAAAAACTTATGTCATTGATTACAAATACTCGGCTTGAGTCGACTCCTGCTTCCGGCCCCAAAGCAGACGTTTAGGTGGCGCAACGCCATAGACTAGCGAGAGGGCGAAGCACGTAATTAAACCTGCAACAAAGTAGCTAAACCAACGCAGCCAATTAGGGCATCAGCTAGTGAGAGACCTCGAATTGAATGTTATCGACGGCCAATTGATAACCGACCGATACCTGGCTGGCTCCGTCAACCAAACTCAACTCCGGCTTGGCTGCCTCGGTGCTCATTCGCCCCGTCACCGTAACGATGGTATACAGGCTGCGCGGCGGGTTTATCGGCTGATCGAGTTTGCCATAGACGATCTGATTAGCCGGCGGAGGTGGCTCGTGGATACACGCACCGACATAGGGTACCAGCAAAAACTCACTGACTTTTTGACCACTAAACTCCAACGGCAGAAAAAATCCCTGCATCTGAATACGCTGGTCATGTAATTCAGGGTTGGTCGATTCGGCTTCACGGGCCAGCCGCTCGATGATCTCCTGCCGGGCCACAAACAGGGCATCAACATCCAACCCCTCTTGTGTCAGGATCTGCCGTTCGATATCGGCATTCTCCAGTTCTTCGACGCTGACTTCGAGCTTCTGAGCCTGAATATCAGTTACCTGCGCGATAACCCACAAGCGATCCATCTGCTCCTCGGTCAAGCTCTCGAACAGGCTATCGTTGGGCTGCGGGGGGATATGGGCATTGAGCGTATCCCAGCTGAGCTGGCGAATATCTGCGGCCATCGATAGATGAGTGACCAGACTCAACAACAATATCGTGAAGAACGATCTCATAAGACTCCTAGGTTCGAATCGATAGGCCATCGGCCAGAGTGTAACGATATATTTGTATAGCAGGGAACAGACTGACCAGCAGGCCGGCTGTCACTATGCCCGCAATCCAGCCCAGCTGCTCAGTCTGTAACCACCGCAGTTGCAGGTCAACCCCCCACTGGCTCAGTAGCCAGGGTTGCGCCAAGCCCAGACCGGCATAGAGCAGCCCTAACCCTAGCAGCAGCCCCAATAGCAGCATCAATAGCGCTTCACCGAGCATCAGACCGAAGATATGCAAGGGTCGAGCACCAATCGCACGCAGTACTGTCATCTCCCGGCGGCGTTGCTGCAGGCTGTTGAGCAATATAATCAACATCCCGGCCAGGCTGACCAGCAACACCAGCGCTGAAACCAATAACAGTATATTTTCTGCGACCGATACCAGCTGCCAGAGTTCCAACAACGCCACACCTGGCATCACCGCCGATAGAGGCTCCAGCTCGCTGGTATTGATAGCCCGCTGCATCGCCAACGCTTGAGAACGCTGTTTCAGCCCCAGGTAGAAGCCGCTTATCGATCGATGATCGCTATCGAAATGGTCTGCATGCCAATCATGCTCAGACTCGGTTTCATGGGACTCGTGGGTATCATGATCAGCGTCTTTATTCTTACCATGCATATCCTGTGCTTCATGTTCACCGTCATGATGACCAATCGACGGCCGTTTAGCCGCTTTGCGAACAGGGCGAGCAAGGGGGTCATAACCATGGGCGGCCCTGTCCTGCTGCTGGTGGATAGCGTCAATCGCCTCTAGGCTAACAAACAGCGACCGGTCTACTGGCGTGCCGGTCGGCGCCAGGATGCCGCTGATGATTTGAGCGTTGCGGTCATGATGCAGAAAACTCTGGCCGCTGCCGTGCGACAGTATCAGTTGTTGACCGAGCTGGTAGCCAAAACGGCGCGACACCTCGGCCCCGATCACCACCTGATCATTCTCGTGGAACCAGTCACCGCTCAGCAACCGCAAGGGTTGCTTGTTGCCGCAATGAAAATGCTCAAAAAAGTTGCCAGTGGTACCGATAACCGGCAGCCCTTTGTGGCTGTCACCGAACGATAGCGGAATACTCCAACTCACCCTCGGGTCTCGGATCAATTGCTGATAGCTATGCCATTCGATTCCCTTGCTGATCGAGCCGACCTGGAACACCGTCGATAGCAACAGGTTGATCGAGCTTGTACGCGCGCCAACGATCAGATCGGTACCGGATAGCGAGTTGATAAAGCTCTGGCGAGCCTGCTCCCGCAGGGTATCGATCGCCAGCAGTAGCGCGATACTCAGGGCCAGCGATAGAATCGCCAGGCTCAGGGTGAGTTTGCGGTTGCGAAAGCTCTTCCATGCTAGGTTAGCAATCATACGA
>JBFGZS010000002.1:0-153882 GCA_041586615.1 Motiliproteus sp.
ACCTCCTTTAGCGTTGTCACACCACTGCGGCTAAGGGCCTTCTCCACTGCTTGAATCTTGAACGATTGATTGAATCTTGCTCTCATAATTAACTGCCTCTAACTGAAAATTAGAGGCGACAACTAGCCTGACAGAGGGGGCTAGTCTTGATGGCGCAGATAAAGGAACCTGATCAGAATGACTCAAATGCTAAGCATACTCCATACCAGAAAGGGTAGTAGCCTCGTTAGGATCCCATCCCCATTAAAAAGCCCCATAGATGCTCTGTTTAATGAATACGCTTAGTCACCTATTGCCCATAAGGGCGCTGGCGTTTGATCTTATCCTACTTGCCTAGAAGAGAGGGCTGAAAACTAGCCGCGCAGCTCAAGGACATAACGGATGGTGGGTGGTGTACTATTAACTCTGCTTCGGTTGCTGCAACAACCTCTTCATAAGTCACGCCAGGTGCGAGTTCTTCGAGTATTAATCCCTCCTTTGTTGGCCTGATCACCGCGAGTTCGGTGACAATTAAATCCACGCATCGACTAGAAGTTTGTGGCAGTTTCAGTTTTTTGACTATTTTTGCTTTACCCATTGCAGTGTGAGTCATGGCCACAATTACTTGTTTGGCTCCAGACACAAGGTCCATAGCACCACCCATCCCAGGAACCATTTTTCCAGGGATTATCCAGTTGGCAAGTTGACCATTTTCATCGACTTGCAATCCGCCAAGCACGGTCATGTCAACATGACCGCCGCGTATTAGCCCGAATGAGAAGGCACTGTCGAAAGCCGCCGCTCCCGGCATTGCACCCACGTAGCCACCGCCGGCATTGGTCAGCGAGTGATTTTCCATTCCTTCTGGAAATCCACCAATTCCAATGACCCCGTTCTCAGAATGAAAAAACACATTGGCGTCAGCTGCAACATACATGGCAACCAATGTAGGTAGGCCTATTCCTAGGTTAACCAGACTGCCCGGTTGGATTTCTTGGGCGACACGTTGGGCGATTAGCGCTTTGTGTATGGTCATGAGAAGACTCCGCTGCTAACGATGTGGTCGATTAGGCATCCCGGTGTATGGACCTGGTCCGGTGGAATACATCCGACGGGCAATAATTCATCAACTTCGACGATTACTGTGTCTGCAGCCATTGCCATTAGTGGGTTAAAGTTCTGAGCAGTAAGGCGATATTGAAGGTTGCCGAAATAATCCGATTGTTGCGCCTTGATCAGAGCGAAATCAGCACGCAGTGGTCGTTCTATGAGGAATGTTTCTCCATCTATTTCAATAGTTTTTTTTCCTTCAGCTGCAAGTGTACCCACCGCTGTTGGTGTCAATACGCCGCCTAAACCGAAACCGCCTGAGCGTATGCGCTCAGCTAGGGTGCCTTGGGGGACTAACTCAACCTCAAGCGTTTGGTCGATCATCTGCTGCTGTGTTTTCTGATTGGTGCCGATGTGAGAAACAACGCATTTTGTGACTGCATTGGCGTCGATCAGTGTGCCTAAGCCAAAACCAGGGCGGGCTGTGTCATTGGCGATTAATATCAAACCACTTTTACCCTGCCTGACTAACTCGCTCAGTAATCGATTCGGCGTGCCGATGCCCATAAATCCTCCCACCATGATTGTCGAACAGTCGGGGATAAGCGCTATAGCTTCTTTCACGTTTATAGGATGTTTCATGCGGAAACTAACCCTCTGCAATGAGTAATTATTTTTTGAGACGGTGAAAAGCGAGAGGCTATGAGAAAGAAGACGGCTATCCCAACAAAAATACCTAGTTGGGATAACCGGTACTCGTCTGTGCGCCCTTAACGGCGAGTTATTCTTTCTCGGCCTGCTGCCGCAGCAGGAAGCGTTGCAGCTTGCCGCTGGGGGTTTTCGGCAGGTCGTTGACGAACTCAATCTCGCGAGGGATGGAGTGGGTCGACAAGCGGCTGCGGACGAACTGCTGCAACTCTTCGGCTAATGCGGGTGTGGCATCCAGCTCGGGACGTATGACCACGAATGCCTTAACGATAGAGCCGCGCTTGGCATCGGGTTTGGCGACCACTGCACTTTCGGTAACTGCTGCGTGTTCGAGCAGGGTGTTTTCAACATCCGCAGGTCCAATTCGATAGCCAGCGGAGGTGATGATGTCATCATCACGGCCGGTGTAGGAGTGTGAACCGTCACCGTTGATGATTACCATATCACCTGTCAGGTAGTAGTTACCCTGGTAAGGGTTTTTATCACTCCAGCTGTAACCCTAGAAGAAAAATTGCGGTGATTGGGTTGTGTCGACGGCGAGCTGGCCGGTTTCTCCGGCAGCGACTTCGTTGAAGTTGTCGTCCAAAGCGACCAACCGGTACCCCGGCATCGGATAGCCCATGCAGGCCGTACGATGTGGATGCTCTAGGGCATGGAAATTACAGGCCGTCATGCCGGTTTCCGTTTGACCGTAATGGTCACACACCTTGCAGTCGAATACCCGTTGCATCCAACCTATGACTTCCGGATTAAGCGGTTCGCCGGCACTGCTGGCGATGCGTAGATTGATATCGTAGTTGGCACGTTGCTTCTCGTTAGCCATCAGTAATCGGTAGGCGGTGGGTGCTGCAGCCAGATTGGTGATGCGGAAGTTTTGTAAAAACGCGTAGGTGTTGTCGGCGGTAAAACCCGCTTCGTTGAAGTGGGTGGTGCAGCCTAGCAGCAGTGGACCGACAACCGCGTAGTAGAGCCCGTATGCCCAGCCTGGATCAGCAACATTCCAGTAGCGATCCTCTTCGCGCAGGCCGATAGCCAATTCCATATAGGTCCAGAATGAGATGAGCGCTCTGGCGGGCACTGCGACACCCTTGGATTTACCCGTGGTACCGGAGGTAAACATCTGCAAGAAGGGGTCATCTTTGCCGATTTTTACCGGGGTAAACTGTTCGGATTGGGATTCGACCGCGCTGCTGTAGATAAAGTCTGCATCGGCAGCCAGGGCATGGGTTGGATCAGCGACCAGCAGTGTTTTAGGACAGTCTTTGACATCGGCCAGTTTGGGCCACTGCTCGGGATTGGTGATGATTAGCTTTGATTGCGCCTGACCGAGTCGGTACTCGATGGCCCCTGAACCAAAGGCGGTAAACAGTGGCTGATAAACAGCGCCGGCACGCAGGGTGCCCAGCACTGCGACTAGCAGTTCAGGCGTTCGCGGAAGTAAACAGGCGACTCGGTCGCCCTTGCCGATCCCCTGGCTGCTAAGAAAGTTAGCGAACTGGGCGGCACGGCGCTGCAGTTCAGCAAAACTCAGTTCGCCACTGCTGCCATCGACGCGCAGATAGCGCAGTCCGATCTTGCTACCAGCGGCGTGGCGGTCACAGATCTCCTCACAGACATTTAATCCCTTAGCGGGGTCATCGCTGAGATTACCGATAAACTCAGACTCGATCTGGGCCGCGTCGAACTGGTCGATGTAATCCTGATGGCTGGGTTGAGTCATGATCTGGCCTTGTATCTGAAGATGATTGTTTTTGTTAGTTGTTTGATCGATACGATTATTTGCTAAGCCCAAGCTCTTCGATACTGGTTTCGCGCATCTTGAACTTCTGAATCTTGCCGGTCACCGTCATCGGGAAGGCATCGGTAAACTTGATGTACTTGGGCACCTTGTAATAGGCGATCTTGTCACGACAGAATGCACGCAGTTCATCGGCGGTCAGGCTTTCACCCGGTTTCAGGATCACCCAGGCAACCAGTTCCTCGCCAAATTTCGGATCGGGCACGCCGGTGACCTGGGCATCGGAGATCAACGGATGGGAGTAGAGAAATTCTTCGATTTCGCGCGGATAGACGTTTTCGCCGCCGCGAATCACCATATCTTTGCTGCGGCCGATGATGCTGATGTAGCCTTCCTCATCCATGGTCGCCAGATCTTCGGTGTGCATCCAGCCGTTGCTGTCGATCGCTTTCAGGGTGGAGTCCTCATTCTTCCAATAGCCGAGCATAACGCTGTAGCCACGGGTGCAAAGTTCACCAATCTCGCCACGAGCAACAACTTTTCCCTGCGGATCTATAATCTTGGATTCCAGATGTGGCTGGGTCCGGCCCACTGTACTGACGCGCTTGTCCAGCGGCGCATCGGCACTGGTCTGGGTGCTGACCGGACTGGTTTCGGTCATGCCGTAGGCGATCTGTACCTCGGACATATGCATCTTATCGATTACCTGCTTCATCACCTCGATCGGGCAGGTTGCACCTGCCATGACTCCGGTGCGCAGTGAATCCAGGTTGTAATCGGCAAATTTAGGATGCTCTAGCATGGCGATAAACATCGTCGGTACGCCGTAGAGGGCGGTAGCACGTTCCTCGGCCACAGCCTTCAATACCGACTCAGGTTCAAAGGCATCGTTAGGGTAGATCATTGTCGCACCGTGACTGACACAGCCGAGATTCCCCATCACCATGCCAAAGCAGTGATAAAGCGGCACCGGAATTACCATCCGGTCCTGGTCGGTAAAAAGCTGGCTTTCGGTAACGAAGAAACCGTTATTGAGAATATTGTGATGGCTGAGGGTCGCTCCCTTGGGGAATCCGGTGGTGCCGCTGGTGTACTGGATATTGATCGGATCGTCGAACTGCAGTCCCGACTGCCGCTCGGCAAGCGCTACGTCGTCGATCTACTCGCCTTTTCTAGCAGCTGTTGCCAGCTAAGCATGCCCGGGACAGGGCTTTCGGACAGTGTGATCAGCCCGTTCATGTGGGGCAGGGCAGGCGACTTTAATTGACCGGGAACAGAGTCTTTAAGTTCAGGTGCCAGCTTGTTCAGCATGGCGGTGTAATTGGAGCTTTTAAACTGGTCGGCCGCGATAAGGAAACTGCACTCGGATTGGTTCAGGGCGTATTCGAGTTCGTGCTGACGGTAGGCGGGGTTAATGTTAACGAGAATGGCGCCGATCTTGGCTGTAGCAAACTGGGTGACACACCACTGGGCCATGTTGGGTGACCAGATGCCAACGCGGTCTCCCTTGCTGACGCCGATCGCCATCAATGCTTTGGCACAGGTCGTTACCTGCTGTTGCAGTTCGCGATAGTTCCAACGAATACCCTGATGAATCGAGATTAATGCATCATTGTCGGCGTACTGGGTAGCGATACGATCGAACATATCGCCAATGGTTTCACCTAATAACGGGGTGGTGCCGGTTGCGCTGGTATAACTGAGGGGAGCATTCATAATCTGGTTGTTCATCGTGCAAAATCCTTGAAACTGAAACAAACGGCCGTTAAGCAACTGGGGGTTATTGGAATGCAGATAGTTACGGTAGGAAACGGGAAGGCTATGTCTGAGTTAGCCGTTTCTGCTCTGAAAATTGACAAAATTGCCGAGAGCCGTGTTCCTACAAGGCCCTGCCAGGTCTGCGTTCGATACGTTTCCAACTCAACGGTTAAAAGAGTCTGAAAGGGCTGCAGCTGCAGCCCTATTTTTAAGCTTCATTAAACCGACATCAGCACGGTTTTGACTTCGGTATAGTGATCGATAGCTTCGGCGCCCATCTCTCTACCAATCCCCGACTGTTTGAAGCCGCCGAACGGTAAAGTAGGGGACAGCGCCGTGTGGCAGTTCACCCAGACGCTTCCCGCTTTGATTCGAGGTATTAGACGATGAATCGCGGATAGGTCGTTTGACCAGATGCTGGCACCTAGGCCATAGGGAGAATCGTTGGCCATTCTGACCACATCATCAATATCGTCAAAGGGGATAGCGGTCAGTACCGGACCGAAGATCTCCTCTTGCACCACCCGTGCACTTTGATCGACATCAGCCAATATCGTGGGTTTGACAAAATATCCCTGGTCGCCAGCACGACCACCACCAGTGACCACCCTCGCTCCTTGAGAGATGCCACTGTCGATATAGCCGCTGACACGATCAAGCTGTTTTTGTGAGATCAAGGGGCCCAGGTCAACACTGGGATCAATACCCTGGCCTAGCTTCATACCCTTGGCGATATTGGCGATATCGGCGACGACGTTATCAAAGATCTTTTTATGTACATAGAGACGGGAACCCGCACTACAAACTTGGCCGGAATTGAAGAAAATCCCCATGGCGACTCCTGCCGCAGTCTTCGCCAGATCGGCATCGGGTAACACGATTACCGGAGATTTTCCGCCCAGTTCTAGGGTCAGCCGGGTCATATTATCCATCGCGGCCTTACCGATCAGCTTGCCTACGTCGGTCGAACCTGTGAACGTGAGCTTGTCGACGCCGGGATGTTTGACTAGTGCATCGCCAGCGACAGCGCCTTCGCCGGTGACGATATTAACCACTCCATCAGGGTAACCCGCTTCTTGGATTAACTCGCCAAGGCGCAGCACGCTCAGGGAGGTTTCTTGAGCTGGTTTGATCACAAAGGTGCAACCGGTTGCGAGGGCAGGTCCCAGTTTCCAAACGGCCAGCAGCAAGGGGAAGTTCCAGGCGATGATGGCGCCGACCACACCGATCGGCTCGCGTCGGGTATAGCCGTGTAATACAGCATCGGGCATATAGGAGACCGATGCCTGGACGCTACGGCCCTCAATTTTAGTGGCCCAGCCCGCCATATAACGCAGAAACTCAATGGCCACGGTAATGTCTACATGCTGAGCTACGATTGAGGATTTTCCGTTGTCGATCGATTCCAACTCGGCCAGTTCCTCAATGTTTTTCTCCATAAGATCCGCCAGGCGCCATAACAGTTTCTCCCGCTGTGATGGCACCATTCGGCTCCAATCCGAGTTGTCGAAGGCCTTTCTTGCCGCCGTGACAGCTAGGTCGACATCTGCGGCCACACCTTTAGGGATACGGGCAATCTCGGTGCCGGTAGCAGGGTTCAACACTTCTAACGTTTCGCCAGACCTTGCATTGACCCACTCAGAGCCGATCAGCATTTTATGTTGTCTGCCGAGGAACTCTGCCGCTTTGGCGCTGGGGGTGACATTGGATTGAATGATGCTCATAAACCCTACCTTTGTTATTTTTACGTTGAAACAGCGACCGAGCAAAGGTTGCCCGAACCCTATAGCGTATCGGGTAGGAGTTAGCAGGAGCTATGCCAGAAGTAAAAAACTCTGTGGAATTGCTATTAGCTGTTGAATAAAAAGGGTTATTTATTCTTTGTTAGTAGGTTTTAGCAGGGTGGAAGAGGGCGAGACACTGTCTTAAGTCGATACGACTGTCTTGTTTTGTCTCAGTTGGCTTGGGGGTACAGATAACGCTTGGTTGATCTCTTCGCTGCGAATGTTAAGCGCCAAATGTAGGAAGCTGGTGGCCGCGATATTAGCAATCATAGGTCTCTGTTCTGCCCAGGGTTTTTGATAACCCACAAAAGGGGTAAGCCCTTCCATCGAGGCGGAAATAAACAGCGACACTTGTTGGCGCTCCGCTTCATTTAAGGCTGGATTTAGAACGGCGATCAACTCATTGAGGACAAGACGTGCCTTGATATAGAGTTCGTTCATGCGTTCTGCCGCGTAGTCATCATGATTGGACAATGCCCAAAGCTCAGGGAAAAAATTGGTGGTTTCCTGAGTCCGCATATCGTCGATGATAAAATTGACGATCGCCACGAACTGATCCTCGACCGAATCGCCCGTGTTTTGACGAATATTATCGAATTCAAGCAGGTAGTTTTCGATCACTGTGTCGAACAGGTCCCGCATCAGGTCTTGTTTGTTGGAATAGTAGTAGCTGAGGTTGCCCACGCTGATACCGGCACCTGCGGCAACTTTGCGTAGGGTCAGGTTGTGGTATCCCGAAGTGATCATTAGGTCACGTGCCGACTTTAAGATTTTTAAGACACGTTCCTGCCCTTTGGAGGAAGCGGCGGTACCGGGTCTGACTTGTAACTGAAAATCTCGCATAAGCTGATTCTAAAGGGTTTATTAACGGCGACTGGATTATCGCCTATTTCGGTTTATCGGTTCAAATGAAACTATTTGGAATAATGCGATACCCTTATTAAAACCGATGGTTCTAAGTATGCTTAACAAATTAGGACTTACGACCTATTTTTTTGAGATCCAAGCTGCTATGGTGTTTTAGGACGCATGTACTATAAAAATAAATAGGTAACCCCTTATGCTCTCATTGCCTACTCTGCAGGCTGCATCTACGCCAGCTCAACCAGCCATTACGATAGAATCTTTTGCTCCGTATTTTGCTCGATGTCCACTCATTCAGTTCCAGCATGATCTGACCCTGAGGTCTGATCCATTGATAGCCTCTTGCTGCTAGGGGGATACCCCTTCGACAGCGCTATTCAATGTATCCACTTCAGCTAAAAAATGTCTCTGGAGCCGTTATGGGCACGCAATTAAATCTAGTCGTAAATAACCTTCATGAAGTCTCCGTTGATAATAAGCGGATGCTGTTTCACATTCCCAGCAGCAGCCTGTTCCAGCTCGATGAGGTGACAGGCCAGGTTATTGACCTGCTACGACAGCAGCCTGATCTGACCGATCTGCACCTGCAACAACAACTTGAAACCCAGCACTCAGCAGAAGTGGTCAGTGAGACGCTGCGAGAATTGGTCTCCATGGAGATCGTCAGCGATGGGCGGCCGCTAACACCGGAGATCGGGATTAAACACGTTGAGAACTATCCGCTCAATACGCTGGTGCTCAACGTTAACACCGGCTGCAATCTCAGCTGTACCTATTGTTATAAAGAGGATCTGGATAAGCCCTCGGCCGGTAAAAAGATGACCTTTGATACCGCCAAGAGTTCGATCGAAATGCTGATCAAAGAGTCGCCGGATGAGACCCGTTACAACCTGGTGATGTTTGGCGGCGAACCTCTAAGTCACCTGCCATTAATTCGCCAGGTTGTTGAATATGCAGAGCAGCGCTTCGGCGATCTCGATAAGCTGGTCGATTTCACGATGACTACCAATGCCACACTGTTGAACGAGAAAACTATCGATTTTCTGGCAAAACACCGGTTTGGATTGTCCGTGAGTATGGATGGCCCCCAAGCGATTCACGACCGTAACCGGATCACTGTTGGCGGTCAGGGCACTTATGCCGTTGTGGCGGCTAAGGCACGTCTGCTGTTGGAACGTTACCGTAGCCGCCCGGTCGGCGCACGGGTCACGTTGACCCGGGGCACGACCGATGTTCTGCGCATCTGGGATCACCTGTTCAACGATATGGGTTTTGCCGAGGTGGGTTTTGCACCGGTGACCTCCGGTGATATCTCCAACTTTAACCTGACCGATGCCGAGTTGGTCGAGGTGTTCAGCAACATGAAGAAGTTGGGCGCGCACTATCTGGAGGAGGCGCTGGAGCACCGCAATATCGGCTTTTCCAACATGCACCAGTTGCTCACCGATATTCACGAAGGCAGCAAAAAGGCGCTGCCCTGTGGTGCCGGTGTCGCCATGCTGGCGGTCGACCACAGCGGCGGCCTGAATCTGTGTCACCGGTTTACCGGTTCGGATCTGCCGTTGTTTGGTACGGTTGAGACGGGCATCGACCGGGAGGGGCTGTCGGGGTTCCTCGATCAGCGCCTGGATCGCACCGATACCGGCTGCAGCAGCTGCCGGATCCGTAATTTATGCTCCGGTGGCTGCTACCACGAGAGCTATGCCCATTACAATGACCCCACCATGCCGGTCTACCACTACTGTGATCTGATGCGCGACTGGGTCGATTTCGGAATCGATGTATACACCCGTATCCGGACTCAGAACCCCGCGTTTTTCGATGTCTATATCACCCCTCGCAAAGCGTAGGGGTATTGCATGGAAACGGTTCTGGAGCAGACATCACCCGGACGAGCCCCCGGTAAGCCCGACGCAGCCAGCCTGCGCTGGCTCTACAGCTTCGTGCTGCCGCATCGGCTGGGTATCGCGCTGCTACTGCTGGTATCCATAGCGGCGACCTTGCTGGTTCTGGTGCAACCTTACCTAACTAAACGGCTGATCGATGAGGGCTTGTTAGCTAAGGATTTTGATCAGCTGCTTAGCATCGCCATCATGCTGCTGGGTGTGGGGCTGTTTTCGACCTTATTGGCGGGTGTCAGCCGTTATTTTCATACCCGCTTGTCAGGCCAGATTCTGTTTGCACTGCGCGAATCGGTTTACGCCCATCTGCAAACCCTGTCGCCGGCCTTTTACAGCCGCCAGCGAACGGGCGACATCTTGTCGCGATTGGATGGTGATGTGGCCGAGATTCAACGGTTTGCCGTCGATGGGCTGTTCTCTGGGGTCAGCGGCATTATCGGTTTGATCGGCTCGGTATCGATGCTGCTGTGGCTCAACTGGCGTTTGGCGATAGGCATGTTGGTGCTGATACCGATTCAACTGGTTTATCTGCGTTATATGCGGCCGCTGGTACAGCAGCGTACACGCCGTTTGCGGGAGCGTTCTGCCGATATCTCATCATTTTTGGTAGAGACACTGGGGGCGATGAAATTCATCCAGTCGGTGGGTGCCGAACGGCGTGAGAACGGCAATCTACAAGGCCTTAATCGCCATTATTTGCAAGAGCTGCTGGGGCTGCAGGTCATCGAATTTGCCGCTAACAGCGTCCCCAGCACCCTGACCACGTTGTTTCGGGCTTCGGCGTTTTTAATCGGCGGCTATGCGGTGATTCAAGGTGAGATGGAGCTGGGCGCGTTGATCGCTTTCTCAGCCTACTTGGGAATGGCCGTCGGCCCGGTACATACGTTGCTGGGGCTGTACATGGCGATTCTGCGCTTGCGGGTTAGCCTGGAGCGGGTCTGCTCGTTGACCCAGGCGCAGCCTGCGGTACACGACCTGGGCGATCAGCAACTGCCCGAGGGTTCGACCGGGCTGCTACAGCTTGAGGATGTTTGCTTTAGCTACCCAGCACCTGAGGGTGTGGGTGTGGGTGTGGGAGTGGGTGAGGGAGTGGGTGAGGGTGAGGGTGAAGCGCTAACCGATCTCAATCATGATCGGGTGTTCCATGGCGCCACGGTCACCTTACCTGCCGGTCGCCGGATCGGGCTGCTCGGCCCGTCGGGGGCGGGTAAGTCGACGTTGGTGGATCTGCTGCAGCGCCATTACGATCCTGATAGTGGTCGGGTGCTGCTGGATGGTATGGATCTAAAATCATTGCCTATTGCGGAACTACGGCGGCGGATCGCCGTGGTGTCGCAGGATGTGGTGCTGTTTGGGGGTTCGATAGACGCCAATATTCGTTATGCCTGCCCTGAGGCCGATCCAACGGCCGTCCTAACGGCATTAGAACAAGCCGGTCTTGGCGGTTTTATTGCACAGCTTCCCGAAGGGCTACAGACCCGCATCGGCGAGCGCGGCACCCGGCTGTCGGGGGGGCAGAAACAACGCATCGCTATTGCCCGCGCACTGTTGCAGAACCCCGATATCCTGATACTCGACGAGGCAACCTCGGCGGTGGATGCCACCACCGAGGCGCAAATTCTGGACGAGGTGTTACGCCTGTTTGAGGGCCGCACGGTGATCGTGATCAGCCACCGTGACAGCACCCTGACAGCGATGGATATGCGGGTGCAGATCGCCGATCGCAAGCTGAGTGTCGAAGGTGACAACGCATGAATGCAGCGCAGCGGTCTGCCCGGATGACAACGCCAGTGAGACCGATAATCGGTTTACTCGATTCGGGCATCAGTCAGCATCAACTGGCACAGTTGCACAGCGCCGCGGCGTTTTGTACAGAAAGCGCCGCAGCGTTTTGCACAGAGAGCACCGCAGCGTTTTGCACAGAGAACGACGCGACGGCACGCCAACAATCTTCACCCACTCAAGCAGACTATCAGGACCGGCTAGGGCATGGCTCGACGCTGGCGCAGGTGATGATAGATCAGGTACCCCACGTGCAGCTGTGTGTGGCGCGTATTTTTGACCGTAAGTTGACCGCCAGTGCCAACCAGACCGCCGCGGGCATCGATTGGTTGGTGGCGCAAGGGGTGCAGGTGATCAACTTGAGCTTTGGCTTGCGCCAGGACCGCCTGCCACTGGCGCAGGCTTGCCAGCGAGCGCTGGATGCCGGGGTGGTGTTGGTCGCCGCCTCACCGGCGATGGGGGAGCCGGTTTACCCTGCCAGCTACCCGGGCGTGATTCGGGTCACCGGCGATGCCCGTTGTCAGCCGGATCAGTATTCCTGGGGGCCCTCCCGGCAGGCTGACTTTGGTGCCTGCGTTCGCGCGGGTCATCCGCAGGTGATCGGCGCCAGCGTCGCTACCGCCTATATCAGTGCGCGTGTTGGGGGTTATCTGCAGGCGAATTCTGGGCGCCCACTAGACCCGGCGCACTTGCAGGAGTGGCTCAGGGAAGGGGCATTTTACCAAGGTGCACAACGCCCCTTTGCGTTGATTCCCTGGGCGCGTCGCTTGACCTGGCAGAGAGGAGATCTATGAACATGCTCGCGAATAGAAAACACCCCGAGGTTGCGCTAGCGCTGAGCCAACCCGCATCGATGACAAAACTACTAAGCCTGGGTTCCCAGCCGTTATTGGCGGAATGTCTGCAGCGCTTGGACTGCCCTAAAAATATGTTAGATCTACAGGCACAAGCCTGGATGGTTAAGCGTATTCATCTGGGCAATGAGTTTTGTGAACGCCTGCTGCCAACCCCGTGTGAGTTGTCGCAGGTACTGTTGCAAACCCAGCAACTTGACCTCGACTTTTGCCTGGTCACGCCGATGTTGACTGATGCCGGATTTAAACGGTTGGACAGCCTGTTACCTCTGTTGCCTGAGGATACCGAGGTGGTGATCAATGACTGGGGGACGTTGCAGCGGTTGCGGGCTGACTATCCTGACTTGGTACCGGTGCTGGGGCGGATGCTCAATAAGATGATTAAGGACCCCCGTTTACCCTCAGAGCAGTGGACTAAACTGCATCCGCATAACAGTCAGTCGGCCCATTTTCGTACCTTGCTGGAGCGTTTTGGCATCGACCAGCTGGAGATGGATGTGCCTCCGTTTGCTCGCCCAGATCATTTTCATACCGCACCCATGGCACTGAGCGTACATTTTCCCTATGGCTATACGGTCAAAGGGCGGATGTGTCGGATCGGATCACTGGGGCAGCGCGACGAGGCTAAATTTGTGGCAGCGCATGCCTGCAATAAAGAGTGTTTGAACTATTGGGCCAAGGCTGAACGCTGTGGCACCAAAACCGACACCGAACTGGACAGTTTCCAGCGTGGTAATACCCAGTTTTATCGCTACTCGGCGGCGATGGCCACGGCGATGTGGCAGGCAGTCGATAAGCGCTGGATCAACCGAGTCATCGTTGCAGGAGACTGGCATGAAAATCACAGCACCGCTGAGTAGGCTCGGAGAGATAGAACCGTTGGTTGCTGCCGGCGCCGATGAGTTTTATTGCAGCGTGGTGCCGACCGACTGGCAGCAGCGGTTTGGTAGTTCTGCCGTTAGCCGGAGGCTGTTTGGCAGCCTGCCCAACGACAGTGATCTGGAACTGGCGATTGAGCGCGTGCAGGGATTAGGCAAACATCTATCGTTGGTGATGAACGCCCAGCACTACACCTCCGAGCAGTTGGACAGCCTGTTACGTTTGGCCGAGCGCTTTGCTCATCGAGGCGGCGATGCGGTAATCGTCGGTGACCCGACGCTGTTGGGGCTGATAGGCGCAGAAGGCTTTGATTTCGGTATTCATCTGAGTTCCATCGCCGCATGCCGGAATCGCCAGAGCGCCGAATTTTTTCGCGAGCTGGGGGCCACCCGAATCATCTTCCCGCGGGACATGACTCTAAAAGAGATGGCGCGCATGACCAACGCACTGCCGGAGCTGGAGTTTGAAGCCTTTGTCCTCAATGACGGCTGCGTGTTTGAAGAGGGGGTTTGTCACAGTATCCATCTGCCGGGACCGATGGGCGGAGCGATCTGTATGGATAACTACCGTTACCAGTATTTGCGCGATGATGCCGCGCCGTTAACCCACCAGGAGCAGCAGGCGTTAGAGCACAACGACAGCCGTTATGCCCAGTGGTTGTGGTATCGGTTTGGGTGCGGTTTTTCGGTCACCCAGGAGGGTTATCCTTACGGTCCCTGCGGCATCTGTGCGCTACCCCGGTTGAATCAACCCAATTTTGTGTCGGTCAAGATCGCCGGTCGTGATGCACCGCTCGCGCGTAAACAGAAGAGTGTAGAGCTGGTGCGACAGGTGCTCGACCGGATGGACAGCGGTGCCGCGGAGGCTGAGGTGATGGCCTTTGCTCAGGGGATTCGAGGTGATCCCGAACTCTGTAGCCACGGCAAGATGTGTTATTACCCGGAAGTGGTTAACCGACCGGGACCCGCAAGCGATTCCAAAGTGATCGCCAGGGGCTAAAAACCTTAACAACAGTTACAGCAAATATAATAACAATAACGGCAATATCCGAGGTGACAGTCATGTCGATACACACTAACCGCATGGATCCCCAGATCACTCATCAGGCACGCCGGATGGTGATGGAGCAGGGCGTATTGCCTGCAGGCATGTTGCGCGGAGACATTGAGGCGTCCTGGAATCGCTGTCTGGAGTTTGGCTTACAGTTGGACCATAAACCAGTCCCTCAGACCGGTGCTGGCTCGCAGATCGAGACGTTGCTGGAGCGAAACCAGCGCTTGATCACCAGTACGATACCCGAGATGGAAGCCCTGTATCGGCACTTTGGCCAACGTGATTCGGTGGTGATTTTATCCGATGACCAGGCGACGGTGCTCAAGAGCCTGGGTGGCGAACTGTTTCAGGACAAAGCCGCCCGTATCTCGTTACTACCGGGCACCTCCTGGAAGGAGCGTGAGGGTGGCACCAACGCGATCGGAACGGTACTCAAAAACAATAAGCCGATGATGATTCAAGGCGGTGAGCATTTTTTCGATGCTATCGGCAGTTTTTGTTGCTCAGCAGCACCTATTTTCGCCCCCTGCGGGAGTGTGGCGGGGGTGTTAGATGTGACTTCTGATGAGGGCTTTGGCTCTTTTCATAGTCTGGGATTGGTGAGCATGTCCGCTCGGTTGATCGAAAACCGATTGTTCACAGACCAGTACCGCAGCCAGGTTTTAGTCGCGGTTCATAGCCGGCCAGAATTTGTCGATAGCCTGTGGCAAGGGTTATTGGCATTCACCTCGGAGGGTTACCTGCTGGCCATGGATCGTGAAGCAGCAAAATGTTTAGGCCTCGACCCGGCCGAAGTCGGTCGGCGCGATTTTAGCGATCTGTTCGGTATTAAACTGGGTGAGGTCGTCGATCAATCGATGCGTTCACCACGCAGCCCGCTAATCTTACGCAAAGGTGGCGCATCACAACTATACGGCCGCTTGTTGCATCTGCCGGGTTCGGCCAGAGCTGATGTTGCGGTAGATTCGCGAATCCAAACTAAACAACACCCAGTACCCGTCAGTGGTGGTGATATAACCCTGAGCGATGTGGTGTTTGAGGACAAGGATTTTACACGCGCGGCGATGCAGGGCACCAAGGCGTTGAATCATCAAATCCCATTGCTGCTGTTGGGGGAGACGGGGTCAGGTAAAGAGGTCTTGGCCCGGGCGCTGCACGGCCAGGGGGTACGCAGCAAAAGCAGCTTCGTCGCCCTTAATTGTGCGGCTATTCCAGAAGGCTTGATCGAATCTGAGCTTTTCGGTTACCAGGATGGCGCCTTTACCGGCGCACGTAAGGGCGGCATGCAAGGTAAAGTGCAGCAAGCACATGGCGGGACGCTGTTTCTTGATGAGATTGGTGATATGCCCTTGGATCTTCAAGCGCGTCTACTGCGGGTGTTGCAGGAGCGATCTGTCACGCCGCTGGGCGGCAGCAAGGAGATTGCGGTGGACATTAGCGTCATCTGCGCCACCCATCGGGATATTAAACAGATGGTCGCCGACGGCAGCTTCCGGGAGGATCTCTATTATCGGCTTAACGGTGTAGTGATCCAAATTCCGGCGTTACGCAACCGAACCAATCTAGAGGGTTTTGTGCAGCGCCTGTTGAGCCCGATGCTGAATGGCAACCATGATATTCGAATCGATAGCGGCCTGATGGCTCAATTTCAACGTTACCGCTGGCCCGGTAACGTACGTCAGTTGCAAACGGTGATCAAGACCTGCCTGGCCTTCATGGATGACGATGAATCGCTGATTACAGAGCAACATCTGACCGATGACTTTCGCCAGTCACTCGAGGATTCTGTGCAAAACGCGAAGCGGACCCGCCATGATGATCCTATCTCAGTCGCCGAGGGCTCTTTGAAAACCCTAAAAACGGCGCAGACCGAACAGATAAAACAGGCCATTGAAGCCAGTAGCGGCAACATGTCTGCCGCTGCCGTGTCCTTAGGTATTAGTCGCGCGACCCTGTACCGACGGCTGCAACATGCCGGAATCAAAGTGGTTAGTGATATCCAGTTACTGGATTCATAGGCAGAGTATAAAAAATTGGCCACGCTTATTGCAGACGCGACCCCGTGCACTCCGTTCGTTTTGGGTGTTCAAGCCAAAGCCAGGATCGGACGGTTAGGTCGTCGAGATAGACGAGTAGCGATGGCTAGGGCAAACAGGGAGGAGGTTAGTTGAGATTTTATTAATAACATAACAACTTAGTGAAAAAACTGTTGGCTTATTAGCAACTAATCACTTCTTACAGACGTTGCCTGCGATTGGTTTAGTCACAAAAAATAAATCATTTCAAAATAATATATTATAAGTAACAGCGTAAAAATAAAACAACCTGGTACGGTGACTGCAGTACCTTAAGGGTCTTAAACAAAAATACGAAGTCCAGGAGAATGCCCATGGGTGGCGGTGGTTGCTATTGATTGGTTGTTACCCGGTAACGGCGACGGTATCGCACCCATACTCCTGCTTCCCGCATCAAGCTCCGCGCTTGGTAACGACCAACGGGGTAGCCCAGTATTCGTAGCGCCGCGGCCATGCGTCGAGAGCCATAGGTATGGTCTGAATTCTTCGCGATAGCTTTGATCAATTGGAGCTTCACTTCACGGTCTAAATCCGGTTCTTGATCTTGGCGCCGCAGGTAGTCGTAGAACCCACTGCGGGTATCGGCAAAGCAGCTTCACCGAGAAGGTCTTCCTCTTTCGGGCAATGAACTGAAACCTCAGTTCGCGCAGACACCGCAGCTTTTATTGCTCTGGCGTCAAGTTACCGTTACCCCGGAACGCATCGTTCTCGTCAGCCTGGAACTCTTGGACCCAGCGGCACAACATGTTGGCATTGATCCCCAGATTTCGGGCCGCCTCCGCACGTGCGTAGCCATGTTCTGTGACCAGCCGGACGGCGTCCTGCTTGAACTCTTTCTTGTAGTTATAGTCTTCCTCGGTTTCAGAGATTATCTCTTAACCGGGGTGTCCAGCACCATTAGGCCACGTCAGGCCCCTTTTTGTGTACGGTTGATGAGTATTCTCGCCACGGGACCGTTCCTTGTTGGCGTTGCCAGACGGTCTTTGCTGCGAAGGCGTAGACAGTAATGGTAGTATGTATTGAGGCGGCAACGTAATACCGTGCAAAAAATATCGTCTACAATAGGCGGTTCATGGATGAATCGTCATGGCGTAAGGCTTGGTTCATGGGATAGTCATGATAAAAAAGATGAATTAGTGCCGCTATCAAGCTGTTTTTTATCAGAATTTAGTTTAAAAATGAATTAAATGCGCGAATCAAAATTGTTATGGCAGTGATAGAAGGGGCCTGTTTATCACGAAGCTACACCGCAGTTTGGTTACACCTCTTGGCCCTTAGCACTCGACGCGCGCTCCATATTATCCGAATCAACATAAAGCTCATCCGTCGTACGGATGCTGCCATGCCCTAGGTCTGCCTGAACATGGGCAAGATTGCGCCCAGCCGCAACCTCCATTGAGGCGCCTGTATGGCGTAACCAGTGTGTCGTGGCGGCGCGAAGTTCTGCAGCCTCTACATCAAAGCCGTCAACCAGCAAGGAGTGACAACCTTCTTCCAGCGCTATTTCAACGATATTCCGCAACTGCCGGCTGCCAATGCCACGACGTTTTACCCGAGATGGAATAATAGGCTCACGAGAATCCTTAGAGGGGAAGGGGGAGAGGCCGCGATGCTGGCGATAACGCTTCAGAAACTGAAGGTATTCATTGGAGATTGAAATATCCCGCTCTTTAGCCCCTTTGCCGTAGGCGCGAAACCACCAGTTAGCTTCGTGATCGCGATGAAAGTGGGACATGATAGGTGACCAGTTGGGCCGTTCAGATAATTCCGATATCCTAAGTTTCAGCGACTTCAGGGTGGCAATAACGAAAAGCGTTCTTTCGTGTTGCGAATCAGTATCTGCCAGTTTTATCGCGGAATTGAGTAGGTATTCCCACTGCAGACCCGACAGGCGGCGAACCTTATTGATGCCCGTTTCTTGCCTCAGGTAGGGGCAGTTCTTTTTAACAATAGGAATCTGGTTGCCCAGCGCGTAATCTTCCGCCATCAAGTAGTTGAAAAAAACGCTGAGATTTGAAAACAGTCCTTGCCAGGATTTCGTATTTAGCCGACTCATTCCTGTGGCCATATTGCGAAAAGGGCGCCAACGCGAGTTTGGTGCCCGAAGCCCGCCGACACTGAGAAACCGATTGGCGGTGGCATCTGCTTGCCAAAGAGGATCTGGCTTGGCGACAAAATCGGTGTATTCTTCGAGGTCGCGTCTGCGTAATGTAACGATCGATTTCTTCTTGATTAGCCAGGCCCAGAGTAGCAATCGTTCAGCATCACCCCGGAACTTGTCGTAGGTATCCTGACTTTTTTTGCTGTAACTAGATAGGAATTCCTTGGTGTAACGGTAGTCATCGAGGGCGCCGTTAACTTCAAGGCTACACACAAAGGCTTCAATAGCAGGCGATTGAGGCGGGAAAATTTCGCTACGGGACATTTGATTGAAGTGTTTGGCTGAATCAAACAAGGGAAGCCCGGGAAAGCCTTTGGCCTGCATAAACGATAAACCTCTGATAGTGGCAGTAAACGAATCTACCGAAAACGGTAGTTACTCAAGATGGTACAATTAAGACCCCCAGATTACCAGTAGTGTCTACTACTGGTAATCTGGGAGGTAGTGATACGCAGGCGTATTGACTGCTCTTCTTTATGGTCTCAATAGCCATTCGGCAACGTGCTCGAATCCATTGGCGCGTAGAAAAACCGATGAACCATAACGCTCGGCCATCATTATTCCAGGCAACCTCCTGCGATGCTGCGAGCTTACAAACCGCACATCAATCCAAGCGTTACCCTGTATCTTCTTGCCATACAAGTTGGGCAGAAAATGGTTCAAGTACTATTAACCTGGCATCAACATACCGATCCGTTTGGTCTTTTGATGGCGACAAGGCCGGCGCCTGTCCGTCCATGTCTCACATGGCTTATGCCAAGGCGACATTTTTTGCGCGGTATTACGTTGCCGTCTTAATAATGGCGACGGTGTATTTTTAGTTAAAAGCCCTAATGAGTATTTCATACAGCATATGTATTTTGTATTAAGTCTGTAAGGCTAGAGCCCGTGAGCAGGAAGCGATAGTTGTAAGGCGGCGGCAAGCTCGCTCGGGGATCGGAGATAAAATGGCTTAGACGGACCGGTAAAGTATCGGCTCAGTGCTTGGGGCGTTAGTACTTATTGTCGAGCGAACCATAAACGATGACCGGAACTGTCAGGCGTTACACGCCATTGCCGGGCCAGGGATATACGATGCCATTCATGATCGCCATCTAGACAGGCTAATCAGAATCCAGAAAGCATGTGAAACGGAGCGCGCTACGTGAAATCCATGAGGCAATACGCACAAGATCGCTGCAGATTTCACGTAGCGCCACACAGCTGATTAACCGGAGCAGGTATTGGGTTACTACCGTGCTATCTCGGTCTTGAAATGCAAACGCCAAAAAACCGCGCGCTTATAGAGCTACGCATAATATATATTATGTTAAATTGGATGCTTATTGTACCCGGGCTGCTGCCGTATCTGTGTGTGGTTTCCAGTTGGCACTGAAACTCAGTTTCACACTACCTGGAATTAGAATCCCCGCAGTGCATGATCTTGCTCGTGTGTTGGTGCTTACTTTTTTTGGCAGTTCCAGTTAACGATGAAATTCTCATTGCCCAGGCATCCTGTGCCCTGCCGTGCTCAGTCGTTATTAATTCAGGCGTAATTATGCTGACGCAACAACGGCTCACATTCAGGCTGCAGATTGATTAGGATGGCGCTATGTGAAATCTGAGCCTGTTGTGGCGGTGAATACCTTCAGAATTCGCGTAGCGCATCCTACTTTTGGGCTGAAGTAAAGTTGCGGTTTTATCGGCCCTGCATGTCCAAGCTTGGCGTATTAGGCATGTACTCTCTAAAAGCCTCATGCCTTTTATATCTAGCGCTCGAGCAAACTTTCCGCGGCGGTCTTGCTTAATCAACGACTAAATGGACAGCAGGACTTCTCACAGCAAGAGCCAAGCAATGCCGTCTTGCGTGTGAGAATTCAGCAGCTTTTCGTAACGTAAATTCTTATGAGTGACTCATAACCATCTGATTACTATTGTTTGTTCTTAGCAATGCTGAGAATATCAAACACCCCCCGGGCAAACCCATTTGCCACTTGCGGGTTACTAAAAACCTGCATCATCTGGCTTTGGTGCGCCGCGCTGCTGTCCATAACGGCATCATCCAATGCCTTCGGGAAAATCGCCCAGCATCGCCTGTTCGGCAGCATTGTTATTGATCTGCCGCATAACGAAATGATTCTCACTTGGCTTTTCTTGGTCGCGCTGACGCAATTGATCAGAGCCTTATTAAATCACCTTTGCTCGCTCAGGTGGTTCAGCGGCACCATGCGTTTATCTAATACACCGAATATAATGAAATAACTATATGATTTTTATCAGTTAAAGCAGGCGTTTAAGGACTCAGCAAACGGTGTTACCATCAGTCATTGCTGAAGCTGAGTTGATGGTACCGAGATGGAGGCAGCAGCACCCTCCTCGGCTTAATTCTCAGGGGTGAAAGGTGCGGACACCTGAACTCTCAGCGCCACGTTACTCGACGTGAATGCTCAAGTTACGACACGAAGGAGTCCCCGACCATGATGAAGTGTGATCCTGTCACAGGCGTCTGTCTGCTGCCAGACCAGGACAATCCCGTTGATTCCGCCGCGCCAGCTGCGCGCCACGGTTGGGCCGTCCACTATATTGGCGACCCAATGTGTTCCTGGTGCTGGGGTCTCTCACCCACCGTTGGCGCCGTAGAAGCTTTCTGCAAAGCAGAAGGCATCCAATTCTCGATCACCATGGGCGGTCTGCGGGCCGGTGGCGGTGACCTGTGGGCCGCGGCGTTCAAGGACTTTCTGGGTAATGAATGGCGCCGCATCGCCCAGACCACGGGTCAGCCTTTCGGCTTCACGCTACTGGATGCCGCACATTTTGATTATGACACCGAACCCTCCTGCCGCGCCGTGGCAACCGCCAAGCTGCTCCAGGGCCGGAATCACCTTGCGACCTCGACCGTGCTTAAATTCTTTTCGGCGGTCCAGCACAAGTTCTATGTAGAGGGACAAGACCCCAAAGTGGCGGATTTCTACGCCAGCATCTGCGCCAGTCTAGCGCTGGATTTTAGTGAATTCCGTGCGGTGTTTGATTCGGCAGAAGCCCTGGAGGCGGTTCAGCAGGAATTTGTTCGCTGTCGGCAATGGGGTGTGCGCTCCTTTCCGACCCTGCTGCTGGAACACAATGGCAAGATAGAGCCGCTGGCCGAGGGGTTTGTCACGACAGAGCTCGTACTCACTCGACTGCGGCAAAAGATCGCCGCTTGAGTCGAATCGCTTCACACCCGAATGCGCGGGGGTTTGATCGCTGCCGCATGCGCGTTATTTTTAAATAGACAAGGAATTGCCTTATGAGCTATATACTTCAGGTTGATTTTCCCTATGCAGGCCCTTGGGGACAGTCCATGGCCGAAGCCATGGAGGGTCTTGCACGCTCGATTGCCGAAGAACCCGGGCTTCTCTGGAAAATATGGACGGAGAACGAGGCCGCCGGTGAAGCAGGCGGCATCTATCTCTTCAAGGATATGTCCAGTGCCGAAGCCTACCTGGCAATGCACACGGCGCGCCTTAAAGGCTTCGGAATTCCTCATGTCAATGGCAAGATCTTTGCCGTGAACGCAGCGTTGTCGCAGATAGATCACGGACCCGTTTGAAAGCCGCGACGTACAGCCGCGACAAGGCCTTAGCCCCGAAGCCGAGTTGGCGTTATTGCTACTACTCGTTGCTAATACTAATAGGCGGTTCATGGATGAACCGCCGTAGCATAAAGCCTGGTGCCAGGTTAATCGTTCGTCGTATGGATTAAAACGGACGGGATGGCCGTTATGGAAACTATTGAGCGCCCTCCTCGCTTGCAAAATTCTTGATGCTTTCCCACTGATTTTTACCTGATTCCGTGACTTAAAAAACCATCAGTGAGCGTGTCGGAAGGGATAAGCTCGATGGATGCAGAAAAACGGATATCCTTAGCAACGCTTGCCGAGTCAGGGGGCTTTACGTAATGATTTCATTATCGCCGGGGGATTATGGCCTCTGATGACCTGATTATTAATAAGCAGCAGCGGCGTCCCCAAGCCATTCAACTGCTTATACTGGCGATAGCCTTCCGAGGACACTTCAATATTATATTCGTAATAGGGAATCTCATTGTGCTCCAGAAATGACTTTGTCTGTTCGCAATACGGGCACCATGATGTCCCGTAAATAATGACGGGTTCCTTATGCAACGCAGCGAATCCCGGCGTCTGAACCATAAAGGCGTGAATGCTGCCCCGGCCCATGATAATCGCCGTAATGACAGCAATAATGACCAGAATCCATACGAGCTTCCTCATTGACGCGCTGTCTTCCTTCTAATAACCGTTATTAACCCACGGGCTAATAAGCCCGCTCAGGGATGAGTTAACATTGGCCTATAGGCCAATGCGAGGCCCCGCAAAGCCAGCAACTTCGCACCGTAGCGCCAGCTTGGAGGGGACGATGGACAGATAGGTGTGGAGACCTATCTGTCCACCAGATTAATAATACCTGCGTTGCCTTATATGGCGGCTAGTCTTTTCCTTCCATGGCGACATAGTTAAGGGTATCAGGCTGGGAAACCGGAAAAACTTTATCGTAGGCCAGGGTAAAGGCCATGGTATAGAGGACCACGACGCCCATCAGCGCCATATCTAACAGGAGCGCCTGCCACAGGCTCAGACTCAACCACCACATGACAATGGGTAGCGATGTGATCGACAGGAGTAGTTCAAAGCCCAGCGCATGGACTATCCGCCCCTTCAACGACCGATCTGTTGGTACTCTGCCGTTCCTTACATCCAACAGATCAAAGCCGTAGTTATAAATAAAATTTAACACCATTGCCTTGAGGCTCAACACTAATGCCAGCAGGCCGGTATCCAGGCTGTCGCGCTCCAGGGTCCAGGCCAATACGGGGGCAATCATTGCAATCAGCAGCATTTCAAACATCAAGGTGAAGCGAATACGGTCCCACTTACCTCTAATAACGACCTTGGCGTTCATCTCTCTCCAAACAACTTGCCGGCCATACTAATCTAATGGGAGATGCTATAGGCACCAACAGAGAGGCATTCACCGCATCTGTGGGTCACCAAGCTCAACGATGCGCTAGCAACGGTGAATACGGAGTCAAACTAAATCGGAAAGCGCTGTGCGTCGAAACACAATTAAAAGGCGCTGCGTGCCGAAAAAATGAGCGCTGTATTAGTGCCCGGTTTCAGTCTCTGCATGGATGATAGCAGCGCTTTGCATATCAACCGCGTCGTCATTGGCTGGCTGCGCGGCTTCTGCCTTCGCTCGATCGGCCTTAGAGATATAGCGCGGTTTGTTACTGTTCTTTAGTTTCGCGATCTTCTTCTTGTGTCTGGCTATCAGGATCTGATTGATTTTCTTTTTGCGGTTCATGGCGTGCTTATCTCGTTTAGCGGGTCGCTTCTATACAGCGTCAGGCTATGCCGTCGGTTTTGGGTTTATTCGTTGCGGGCTGGGTGTGTATAAAAAATACAAAATACGTATTGCTCGTGCTTATGCTTTTGGTTTTTACGCTACATTCTGGTCAGAATACCAGCTTCATGCCAATCCCCAGCGTCTTTTGCTTGCGCGTGTAATCGGACAGGGTGTTCATTGGCCCGTGGTGGTAGCGAATATAGAGAGGCAAATCAGCACCAAAAACGCCTAATGGGTGCATCAGTCCTACATCGAACGAATCTGTTTCAAGCCCCTCATCGCCAATAAGCCATTCAAAAGACAGTTCCGAATACTTCCCACCCAGTATGCCGTTGTGTGTGTACACGAAGCGCATTCTGTCATAGTCCGCTATCTTGGGGTTGTTGGCCGCCGTTGGCCCCCAGTTTACCTTGGAGTCATGATCGAGATAGAGCTTTGCGCTAACATACAGGTTGGCCTGCTCTGCTAGCTTGATCTTAGTCTCCGCCTGAAGATAATTGGCGCCACGGCTGATGCCATCTAAATATTCACGGTCACCGTTTTGATGGGCGATCTGCGTCTTCAGTACGCCGGCATCGGTCTCGTCAATTTCGGTAACCTGGCCATTTGAGCGGTGCTCTACGCTAAGCTGCAGCCACTGAATGAACAGCTGTGGCGTATGGTGTCGGATATATATACCGGGATTGCTGACGCGGTTAACCACCGGGCTTGAGGCTCGGGTGCCCGCATAAAAATCAAATTCTCCGGTGTATGCCAGAAAAATTTCGGTTCTGGCTGACCAGTTGTCGATGCATTTTTGCATCTGGGTCAGTGTGTAATCGGGGTAGAGATCCCGTCCCGGCGTACAGTGCGGACGCGTCAGTAAATAGCGAAATGAATAATGCGCTTCAAGCGCTTGAGCATCACCCGACGTGTGCTGCCAGATCGCATAATTGGGCTCAAATGCTTTTAGTCTCGGGCGATACTTGCAGGCATCTTTGGCGGTTGCACTTTGATTACAGACATCCGCCACCTGATCGGCATCAGGAACAACTTTACCATCAGCCAGTGCATTACTGCCAAACAGCAACAAGCCAGACGCCAACGCGCAAGTGAAGCCTAAGGGAAAAGGGTATCGCATCCGTTATCTACCTATCGGAAATTTGAACGAGCCACATCGACAGGCTCATAGAGGCTAATCTGTGCGGCAGGCGTGACGCGTTGAGTCACACCTGCCTAAAGCTTTCCCGGGGTTAAACCCAGCTCGATCGATAAGATGGGCGTTATTCATCTGCCTCTATTTCAGGCATATCCTTAACCGTTTTAAGGCGCGCCAGTAATTCGTTTCGAACGCCGTCGTCTATAAGATGCTCCGCTATTTTTTCTGCCGTGTTTTCGTCAACACCTTGGCCTTCTATCATTTCCGCGATGTAATAAAGTACGTCGGTACGGTTATCCATATCACGGGCGTGCTTGAGGTCCATATACTCTCCGATCACAAGGCCTTTTTTACTGATAACTTGATGGACCGTTCTTATGGTCATAGGGGCTCCATTACTCCAATTTTAGCCTGCCGAAATCATTGCCACTTCCACACAGCGTCATACGTCTTGTTAACTATGGTTCTCTATTTTCATTGTAACAAATTGATAATAAATAATTTTCGTCTTTTTATCCAGGTTGATTCTCATCTGTTGCCAGCGCCACTGCAGCCTTGGCGTGGCGTGCAGTGGTGTCAAAAAGCAGCACGTCGCAACCAGATTGCGGGATGATTAACCTGGCACGTGGCTTTTGCTAGGGCGACATTTTTTGCTCGTATTACGTTGGCGCCTTAATCATATGCCCATCTCGGAGCAGCCGAGGATAATCGCTTAAGCCCCGGCACTCGCCAGGTCAAAACGCACCCCACAGACCCGCTACTATACCAGCCAATCGCATTACCAGCAGTAAAACCAGCAGCCAGGCAATCATCCCGACTCGCCGGCTATGCTGCGGACAGGTTGCGGCTCCTCGCTGCTTCTTTATCATCCGCTCCCTGCTGCTTCTTTATCATCCAAAGTACCAGCCCTATACAAGCTACACCGACGAAGAACCCCATCATTGACCTTCACCTACCCTGTTCGTGTCGCGCCAGCGGTGTAGCTGCACAAAAAAAGCCCCGGTGTTAGCCGGGGCTTTTCTGCAACGTCTGTCGCTGCTGTGCTAGTACAGCGCATCCTTTAAACATTTGTATACCACTTCCCGTAGGTCAGGTTAGGCCGCAACCCAACACGATGCGGATATTGTCGGGTTACGCTGCGCTAACCCGACCTACGGAACCCGAATATTTAAGCTTTGCAGTGCGTGAGCAACAAAGGTGTTACTTTTTTTCGATCATGCCGTGACTGTCCATGATGTCAGAAATCTCGGGCAGGCTGGCAGGATCGTCGATCGTCGACGGAATATTGTACTCTTCACCGGCAGCGATCTGACGCAAAAGCTTGCGCAGAATTTTGCCGGAACGGGTCTTGGGCAGACGATTCACGACAATAGCATTCTTGAAGCAGGCTACGGCGCCAATCTCTTTACGCACCATGGCAACCAGCTCTTTCTGCAATTGGTCCTCTTCGATATCGACGCCATTTTTCAGCAAGACCAGTCCAAGCGGCATCTGGCCTTTTAACGGATCGTTGACACCAATAACGGCACATTCAGCAACGGCTGGGTGATCAGCAATGATCTCTTCCATTTCGCCGGTAGACAGGCGGTGTCCGGCGACGTTGATAACGTCATCGGTACGGCCCATGATGAATACATAGCCATCTTCATCTTTATAACCACCGTCGCCACTGACATAGTAACCTTCGTAACTGTTCAGATAGCCGGTGCGAAAGCGTTCAAAGTCACCCCATACGGTCGGCAAACAGCTGGGTGGCAAGGGGAGCTTTATGGCAACACTGCCCTGCTCGTTCGGCCCCAGCTCGTTACCGTCCGGATCGAGAATCTGTACGTTAAAGCCCGGAGTCGGCACCGTTGCAGATCCCGCCTTAGGCTCCATGGCTTCCAAGCCCATCATATTACCGCAGATCGCCCAGCCCGTTTCTGTCTGCCACCAGTGGTCGACAACCGGCAGTCCCAGCAGGTTCTTAACCCAGTTGTAGGTCGGTGGGTCGAGTCGCTCGCCGGCCATAAAGATATATTCAAGCTTGGACAGGTCGTAGGACTTAACCCGTTCGCCGTTCGGATCCTCTTTGTTGATCGCACGGAAAGCCGTCGGTGCTGAGAACAAGCCTTTCACACCGTATTCTGCGCATACACGCCAAAATGCACCGGCATCAGGCGTTCTTACCGGCTTGCCTTCGTAGAAGACGCTGGACAGACCCGCCAGCAATGGGCCGTAAACGATGTAGGAGTGCCCTACCACCCAACCGACATCGGACGCGGCCCAGAACACATCGCCTGGGTCCATGTCGTAAATGGCCTTCATGCTGTATTTCAATGCCACGGCATGACCGCCGTTGTCACGCACAACACCTTTAGGCTTACCGGTGGTGCCTGAGGTATAAAGAATATATAACGGATCGGTGCCCTTTACCGGCTCGCACGCGGCAGGTTGCGCGGCGCTAACGGCGACATTCCAGTCGATATCCTGACCTTCAATCAATTCTGCAGTCACTTGAGGGCGCTGAAAGATGATGCACTTTGACGGCTTATGTGCGGATTTTTCAATGGCCTCGTCTAGTAGCGGCTTATACGGCAATATTTTCTGGATTTCGATACCACAAGACGCTGTCACAACCACTTTCGGTTCGGCATCATCAATACGTACTGCCAGCTCGTGAGGAGCAAAACCACCAAAAACTACTGAGTGGATAGCGCCCAGACGTGCGGTTGCCAGCATGGCGACTGCCGCTTCAGGAATCATTGGCATATAGATGACAACACGATCGCCCTTCTGCACGCCTTCGTTTTTCAACGCCCCGGCAAACAGTGCAACTTGATCGCGCAGTTCGCGGTACGTAATGGCGCGCTTGGAATCAGAAACCGGGGAATCGTAATAGATAGCCACCTGGTCGCCACGCCCCTGGTTGACATGGTAATCCAGCGCCAGGTGAGAGGTATTCATCTCACCATCGGCAAACCAGCGGTCGATGCCATTTTCATCTTTGGATAGAATCGTTTGAGGTTTTTTAAACCACTCTAACGCGGATGCTTTTTCGCCCCAAAAAAGCTCAGGCTGCTCTATGGATTTGTTGTATTCATTTAAATAGGCCATAGCTCCGGTCCCTTCTAATATCGATTTGTGATGATGCCGTTTGATTACTGCGCCAGACACGATTGTAGACAGTCTTGTTGTTTTATGCCGATACCTTACCCCAACAGGGACTTGTTTTAACTAAGACAAAAGGTGAAGAAGCCCTTTGAGATCGGGTTCAATGACCATGAAAGCGCGGCTTGACGCTGATTTAAAACGGGTTTGTTTTTGGCATGCAGGCATTCCCCAGCTCGGCGGGCTGGCCACATATTGTCGACAATATTGTTCGGGTAAAAAAAGCCCTGCATTGCAGGGCTGAGCGCTGTCGAAACGTCCTACGCGGGGTGATTTGCCTGGCGTGGAAGCACCAGATTTAGAACGATAGCAACAATGGCCGCTAGAGCGATACCGCGCAAGGTAAACTCGCCAAGACCAAACTGCATACCACCGATACCAAACACGAGCGTCAACGACACAATGACCAAATTGCGCGCCTCAGACAAGTCGTCCCCTGCTTTAACCAGGGTATTAAGACCGATTGCGGCGATGGCCCCGAACAACAGGGTCATAATGCCACCCATGACTGGGGTCGGGATGCTGCCCAGTAGCGCGCCGGTTTTGCCTGAAAATGCCAGAATCATCGCAAACACCGCTGTCCAGATCATGATCTGGGGGTTGAACGCTTTCGTCAACGCTACCGCGCCGGTAACTTCAGAGTAAGTTGTATTGGGTGGCCCGCCCAGCATGGCTGCAGCACTCGTTGCCACCCCATCACCAAGCAGCGTACGTTTTAGGCCCGGCTTTTTCAGGAAGTCTTTGCCGGTAACATTACTGATCGCAACGACGTCACCGATATGCTCGACCGCAGGCGCAATCGCAATCGGGACGATGAACAAGATCGCTTCCAGATTAAATTCGGGGGCGGTGAAATTTGGAATCATAAACCAGGGCGCTGCGCCGACGGCATCAAAACTCACGATGCCATACATCATAGACACCGTATAGCCAACCACCAGGCCGGCCAGTATCGGTACCAATCGTAACATGCCCTTGGCAAAAACAGACACCAGCACGGTAGCCAACAAGGCCGCCATCGAGATGACCATGGCATGGCTGCCATCGACTAGCTGTGCGGCTCCGTCCCCTGTTTTCCCCAGCGCCAGATTTACCGCAACGGGAGCCAGACTCAAGCCAATTACCATAATGACCGGACCGACCACCACGGGTGGCAATAAGCGGTGCAGGAAACCGCTACCGCGCCAGGCGACCAGCATGCTGAGCAGCATGTAGAAAATACCTGCGGCGATTAAGCCGGACATCGTCCCCGCAATACCCCAGGTTCCCACCCCATGAATGATCGCGGGAATAAAGGCGAAAGACGATGCCAGAAAGATAGGTATGGACCCTCCGGTAATGATCTGGAAAAGCAGCGTACCAAAGCCTGCCGTAAACAGCGCAACATTCGGATCCAGTCCGGTCAGAATCGGCACCAAGACCAGCGCGCCAAATGCCACAAGCAGCATTTGAGCACCGAGAATGCTCGGATGTATGCCGTCCATCGCAGAGGGTGTTGAACTGTTATTGCTTGTTACTTCACTCATACAAGCCCCCAAGGCTGATAATGGCATTACTTCGTGCCAAAGATTTTATCGCCCGCGTCACCCAGCCCCGGCAGGATGTAACCTTGCTCGTTCAGGCGCTCATCAACCGAAGCCGTGTAAATATCAACATCCGGATGGGCGCTGGTCACTTTTTCCAGTCCTTCGGGCGAGCACACCAGGAAAAGCCCCTGGATGGACGTACAGCCGGCAGCTTTGAGCATCTCAATGGTCGCAATCAGCGTGCCGCCGGTCGCCAGCATCGGGTCGATGATCAGTGCTGTGCGGTTATCAATATCACCGACCAGCTTTTCAAAATAAGGCACGGGCTCGAGGGTTTCTTCGTTTCTGTAGAGACCAACGACACTGACCTTTGCGTTCGGGATAAGCTGCATGACACCATCAAGCATCCCCAAGCCCGCGCGAAGAATAGGCACGACGGTGATTTTTTTACCTTTGATATTGGTCACCGGAATGGTTTCGCCGGTCCAGCTTTCAATATGACTTAACTCGGTTTCCAGCGAGCGGGTTGCTTCATAGGTCAGCAGATTTCCCACTTCGCTGGCAAGCTCGCGAAAATTTTTGGTGCTAATACCATTGCGCCGCATGAGCCCCAGCTTGTGCTGAACCAACGGATGCTTGATCTCAAATACCGCCATTTTTCCCCCCCAGGATAGAGAAACGGCGCGTCAAAGCGCGCCAAAATCGACCGCGTAAAATGGGTGCGATTGTATTGTATTTTTCGACCTATGTATAATGGCTCTCCCATCTGAACGACGACATCCGTTGCCGTTATATTTTATAAACTCACCCGCCGATGCCGTCTGCGGGTGACGGTTAGTACTGAAGGAACATACACCATGACGATCTCTGCTCAGGATGCCCGGGCTGTACATGCGCAAGCCGACTGTTTGGCGGGGCCTGAGGCTCTGGATACTGCGCTCAACGCGCTCGCCGCCGATATTACGGCTCGCCTCGGCGATGAGCTGCCACTGGTTCTCTGCGTCATGAACGGTGGCCTGATTCCGGCTGCTGAACTGCTTATGCGCTTAGCATTTCCGCTGGAAATCGATTATCTGCATGCCAGCCGCTACGGCATGGAGACCCAGGGGCAGCAGTTGGAGTGGAAAGCCTATCCGAAGACATCGGTTAAAGGGCGCACTGTGCTGGTGGTCGACGATATTTTTGATCAAGGCCATACACTAAAAGCAGTCTGTGCATACCTGTATGCACAGGGTGCAAAATGCGTTCTCAGTGCCGTCATGGTGAACAAGCTTCATAATAGAAAGATAACGAATTTCCAGCCGGACTTTGTGGGTCTACATATTGAGGATCGCTTTCTATACGGCTTTGGAATGGACTACCAGGGTCTGTACCGAAATGTGAAAGGGATTTATGCGGTAAAAAACCATTAACGCCGCCGCCAGATAGCATGCGCGCATAACATTTTCTGATGGTCCTGATGGTCCTGATGGTTGCCCGGGCAGCACCTTAGAAACGCGTACTGGCCGGGGAGGAGCACTAAACCACGCTAGGATACGCCTGATTCAGCCCGGCGTCACAAGGATCAACGCGTCTAACGCCTGTCGACGCTCTTGCAGCATGGGATCTTGACTGAGCTCCCGTTGCTCGTCTAACACGGCATGCAACACATCGGTTGTTGTTAGCGGGTTGGCGAGAACGACGCGAAAAACCACAACAGGCTGGCGGTTATATTTGATCGGCTCCAGGCGGGTACGGGATACAAACGCCTTGCCGTGCTCGCGCTGCGTTTTTTGTAAATAACGCGTTATCCGGCTGAGCTGTTCGTTAATCTGAATCTGTTGCTCGTTTGACGCGCGGGCAAGATAAGCCTGAACGTTGGCAGGCACCCAGCGATACGTCAGAATATTGAGTTCCGGATCACTGATGAGTTCAAAATCCTCAGCGGCCTCGATGATATCTGCAAAATAGCGGGCCTTCTCGATGCCTTGATCAATCAGCAGCTCATAGCCACGCCGGCCAATGATCTTCAGGCCCGAGTGCACCAGCATCGCCATACCCGGCCTGGAGCCTTCCAGGGTCGCGCTACCCAGGTCTTTGGAGCCTTGACGAATGATATACTGCGCGTGATGTTCGATACTGCTCAAGGCTGCCGGGTCACGAAATACCACTAAGCCGACACCCATCGGTATATAAAGCTGCTTGTGGGCATCGATAGTGACAGAGTCGGCTCGCTCAATACCGTGCAAACGGTGTTTAAATCGACTGGAAAAAAGTGTTGGGCCGCCCCAGGCGCCATCCACATGAAAGTGTATTTTTTCTCGCGCCGCTATGTCGGCCAAGGCATCAAGCGGGTCGATATTACCCGTTTCGGTCGTTCCGGCTACACCAACAATGGCGATGGGACGAATATTGCGCTCACGAAGCTGGCCAATAGCTTCTTCCATCGCCGCCGGTATCACACGGTTATACGCATCGGTTTCAACGGCAACGATATTGTCGCGACCGATCCCCAGTACGTCCGCCGATTTGCTGAGCGAATAGTGTCCACGCTTCGATACCAGCACCGCGGCGCCTTCACACTGATAGTGCTGACATGCACGGTAAAAGCCTTCCCGGGATATGCCTTTAAAATCTCCCTGGGGTGCAAATGCTCTATTGCGTGCGACCCAAAGCGCCGTGATATTAGCAATGGTTCCGCCCGAGCAAAAGGCACCAAGATGCTGGTTGGCATCGTGCAGCCATTGTCCGTAAAAAGCGTCGCTTTGCGCATAGATCAGGCGATGCAACATCCCCAGCACCTGGCGTTCAAGCGGTGTAAATGCCTTGGATGTTTCGGTTTTTACCAGATTCTGGTTTAACGCGATCATGATCTTCGATAGCGGCAGCATAAAATAAGGTAGCGCCGACGTCATATGACCGATAAAGCTGGGGGATGCGGTGTGAACGGATTGAGCCACCACTTTTTCGAGTAGAAACGTGGTTTGATCCGAAACAAACACGGGATCTTCGGGGATTTCTGTGTCGCTAAAATCCTTTTCCAGTTCAACAAGATCAGTTTCTTCGGCCACGATGTGCTGCTGAAGAAAGCCGAACAGATTCTGGGATATCGACTGGTCCAGAATGGCCAATGTCGATTCAGGGGCCTCAGGCACGGTAAAGATACGATGCAACTGGGCCAGGCTTGCTTCTGCGTGTCTACTGCTGTCTGTCATAAACGGCTTCCAACAGACCTATGTAACGCCCGGTTTAACAGGCACCAACCTCCATAAAACCCGGATCCCTTCGCATTGCACTGTGCAGTCGTGAACTATACGCTCGTGAACTATGCGTCCGTAAACTATACAGTCGGGCTTCGGTGAAGTTGGGCCAGTATTTCAGAGCAGCAGGGTATTTGCAATTAACCCTCCTGGCTTTATTTGCTGCATCGCATCAAGACAATAATCATTTTCATGATCTAATGAGTTATTTTCAGCGGCATGATTGCGTTACAGTGGTTACAATGTCTGTCGCTGGCATTATGTTGTAAAATCAAGCCTCTTTCGTATCTATATCTGCCGTATCTATAAAGGAACTGATTGTGAGTCAAACCACCGTCCATGCCGATCTGTTAGCTAGTCTGAAGCAACGCATCCTCCTCCTGGACGGAGGTATGGGCACAATGATCCAGGAACATAAGCTTGAAGAAGCTGATTTTCGTGGTGCGCGTTTCGCTGACTGGCCTTCTGATTTGAAAGGCAATAATGACCTGCTGGTATTAACCCAGCCCGATATCATCAAGTCGATACATACCGAATACCTGGAAGCCGGCGCGGACATTATTGAAACCAATGCCTTCAATGCCACCCGTATTGCGATGGCCGACTACGGCATGGAAGACCTTGCCCGTGAAATCAATGTGGAGGCCACACGCCTGGCCCGCCTGGCTGCGGATGAGATGACGGCGAAAACACCGGACCGTCCCCGTTACGTCGCCGGCGTCCTGGGGCCAACCAACCGCACCTGTTCTATCTCTCCAGATGTAAACGACCCGGCCGCCCGTAACGTCACCTTCGACGAGTTGGTTGAGGCCTATACCGAAGCGACATCGGGCCTGGTTGAGGGCGGTGCGGACCTTATTCTGATTGAAACGGTTTTTGACACCCTGAATGCCAAAGCGGCCATTTTTGCCGTGGAGCAATATTTTGACACCCAGGGTATCCGCTTGCCCGTCATGATTTCAGGCACGATCACCGATGCTTCTGGACGAACGTTGTCAGGACAAACCACCGAGGCATTCTGGAATTCCATTCGCCATGCGCAACCCATCGCCGTCGGCCTTAACTGCGCGCTGGGCCCGCAAGAGTTGCGCCAATACATTCAGGAACTGTCTCGGGTCAGCCATACGTTCGTTTCCGCGCACCCTAACGCAGGCCTGCCTAACGCCTTCGGCGGCTACGACGAAACACCCGAGCAGATGGCCGAAGAAATTGGCGAATGGGCTGCCAGTGGTTTTCTGAATATTGTTGGCGGCTGCTGCGGAACCACGCCGGAGCATATTCGGGCGATCGCTGCCGCTGTAAGCCAGCATGCACCACGAATACTGCCAGAATTGCCCGTCGCCTGCCGATTATCGGGTCTGGAGCCTTTGACCATCGACTCGGACACGCTTTTTGTCAACGTCGGCGAACGTACCAATGTCACCGGCTCCGCCATGTTCCGCCGCCTGATTAAGGAGCAAGATTATGAAGCGGCCCTCGCCGTCGCCCGCCTACAGGTAGAAAGCGGCGCGCAGATCATCGATATCAACATGGATGAAGGCATGCTCGACTCAGAAGCCGCTATGGTGCGGTTTTTGAACATGATTGCCACCGAACCCGACATCTCTCGCGTGCCGATCATGATCGACTCTTCAAAATGGGAGATTATTGAGGCCGGTCTGAAGTGCATTCAGGGCAAGGGGGTTGTGAACTCCATTAGCCTGAAGGAAGGCGAGGCCGCATTCATTCATCATGCCCGACTGATTCGACGCTACGGTGCCGCAGTGGTCGTCATGGCGTTCGACGAAACCGGCCAAGCGGACACCTACGCGCGCAAAGTTGAAATTTGCACCCGCTCTTACAACATACTGACGAAAGACGTAGGGCTTGCGCCGGAAGACATTATCTTTGACCCGAATATCTTTGCCGTGGCGACCGGCATCGAAGAGCATAATAACTATGCCGTAGATTTCATCGAAGCAACCCGTACCATTCGTGCCACCCTGCCCCATGCCCAGATCTCTGGTGGCGTGTCTAACGTGTCCTTTTCGTTTCGCGGTAACAACCCGGTTCGGGAAGCGATCCATGCCGTCTTCCTTTATCATGCTATCCGCGCGGGCATGACCATGGGCATCGTCAATGCCGGTCAATTGGCTATCTACGCCGATATACCCGACGAACTTCGCGTTGCCGTCGAAGATGTCATCCTTAACCGGCATGAGCAAGGTACCGACAACCTATTGGCCATCGCCGAGCGCTACAACAGCAACGGCGAAGAAGTTGCCCCGCAAACGCAGGAGTGGCGCAGCTGGTCTGTAGAGAAGCGCCTGAGCCATGCCTTGGTTAAAGGCATCACCGAATTCATCGACGAGGACACCGAAGAAGCCCGGCAGGCTGCAGAGCGGCCCCTACAGGTCATCGAAGGCCCTCTGATGGCCGGCATGAGTGTTGTGGGTGACCTGTTTGGTGCCGGTAAAATGTTCTTGCCTCAGGTCGTCAAGTCGGCACGGGTGATGAAAAAGGCCGTGGCGTATCTGATGCCCTTTATCGAGAAAGAGAAGGCCGGCAGCAAGGCCAGCACCGCCGGCAAGATACTGATGGCGACCGTCAAGGGTGACGTACATGATATCGGCAAGAACATCGTCGGCGTGGTGCTACAGTGCAACAACTTTGAAATCATTGACCTGGGCGTCATGGTCCCAGCAGAAACGATTTTGCGCACGGCCATCGAGCAAGATGTCGACATTATCGGCTTGTCTGGGCTAATAACCCCCTCCCTCGACGAAATGGTGCATATCGCCAAAGAGATGGAGCGCCGCTCCATGACGCTGCCGATCATGATTGGCGGTGCAACCACGTCGAAGATGCACACGGCTGTGAAAATCGAGCCCAACTACAGCGCACCGACGGTCTATGTTCACAATGCCTCGCGTAGCGTTGGCGTGGCTGCCGCGCTCCTCAATGACAAACAGCGGGATGCGTTTGTGGCGGAAACCCGCCAGGATTACCACGAGGCTCGCGAGCGCCACCTCAGCAAGAGCAAGGAAGCACGACGCGTATCGATTCAAAAGGCCCGGCTCAACAAGCAGCCCATTGATTGGGATAACTACACGCCGACCAAGCCGCAGTTTCTTGGCACGCAAGTGCTGGATAACTACGACCTGCAGACGCTGGCGGACTATATCGACTGGACGCCCTTCTTTCACACATGGGAGCTTAAAGGCCGTTACCCGCGCATTTTAGAAGATGAGGTATTGGGTGTTGAGGCGACAAAACTGTATGCCGATGCACGCGCCATGCTGGATCAGATTATTCGCGACCGTTCATTGACTGCCCGGGGCGTTATTGGATTTTTCCCGGCCAACCAGGTCAAGGATGACGATATCGTCCTCTTTGACGACGATAGCCGTAGCAGTGTTCGCATGCAGCTACACAATCTTCGGCAGCAAACGGAAAAGGGTGCGGGTCGCTATAATCATTGCCTCAGTGATTACATCGCACCCCAGGACAGCGGCAAGGCCGATTACATGGGTGGGTTTGCCGTCACCACCGGTATTGGACTCGATGCACTGGTGGCCAAATTTGAAGCCGATCATGACGACTACAACAGTATCATGGTCAAAGCGCTGGCCGATCGGCTGGCCGAGGCATTCGCCGAACATCTGCATCTACGGGTGCGCCGTGAGCTGTGGGGTTACGCAAATACCGAATCACTCACCAGCAGCGAGCTGATTGAAGAGAAATACCAGGGTATCCGCCCCGCGCCAGGCTATCCCGCCTGCCCGGATCACACCGAAAAAACCCAGCTCTGGCAGCTGCTCGATGCGGACAATGCCGTGGGTATCCATCTAACCGAAAGCTTCGCCATGGATCCGGCCTCGTCTGTCAGCGGCTGGTATTTCTCGCACCCGGAGTCGCGTTATTTTGGTATTGCTAAAATGGGTGAAGATCAGGTCGAAAGCTACGCCAAACGTAAAGCGATGCCCAAGCAAGACATTGAGCGCTGGCTGGCTCCTCATCTTGGTTATGAGCCGGAAGATAGCTAACATGCTAAGAAAATAGCGAATATGCTAAAAATTAACCGCGGGGCGGCAACGTCTCCGGCCTGCAAGGATGGCGACGCCGAATAAATCGCCGTCCATGTCTCTGGTGCACGACAGGTCGTCCGGGCTGTCGTGCACCAGCTCTCTCCAGCCGTGATATGTTGTTAGTGAACACAATGGCGCAGCCAACAAACTTTACGTTTACGTAAACTGAGCATTACTCTATACTTTCGTCGCGTGCTTGCCCCGTGTCGCGCCATTGAAGGCCGTGGCAGATCTTAAATCGGACTGACCACAACATCACAACATCATGACAGCAACCCACAAAACACTTCAACTGGTTATCCACTATCCACTGGTTGCCGAGCTGCTTAAAACAGTCATCATCCAAGGTCTTGAAAATAAGGAAATACCGGTCATCCAGCATGTCGATTCGCCGCATTCAGACTGGGGCAGCGCGGGATTAGACATGATTGTCTTCGATGAACACTCTCTGGAGCGCGTCTCGTTACAACATCTGCAGAGTGTACGAGCCGTCAATCCGGCTGTTGTGATGGCTCTGCTCTGCGAGCCGACCGTCTGCAGCGTATCCGACCGCAGAAAGGTCCGCTTATGCACGCCCCTTTCCAGCCACAGCGCCATGGATGATCTCGCTGTTAACATGCGCCGGCTGCTGGGCGGTCAAACGGTTGCCATGGACTGTCGGCCTGCCCCCGTTTTCGGACGACAACCCGCCAATCATTACGATACTCGCGCTGCGGCCAAGCACCTGTCTCCGGCCAAAACCAGAGTGCTTGACTTGATGTTAAGCGGGTTAAGTAATAAAGAGATCGCCCGGTCCTTGAGCCTGTCCGAATCTACGGTAAAGTCACACCTGAGCTTTATCTACAAGTCCTTGCAGCTGCGCTCACGAACGGCCGCCATCTCTGCGCTGGGAGCACGGCCGCTCTCTGTTACGCCACTCACCCCGAACAGGTATTAGAGCCGGTCTTCAGTCTTACCGCGCACCGTCACGATTTTATTCTTTCTTCGAGCTAATACTTTCAAGACGCTGGCCGATAAAACGTCTAATCGATGAATATCAGGCTTTTTAGCCCGTGAGGATAGAAACGTGCATCTAACATCGCTCTCTTCAGACTGGGCCCCGCGTAACACCCTTTCCAGCCAATCTAGCGACTTACAGCGCAACCAAAACGGCCGACAAGCGCAAGCGACAGAGCACCTGTTGAACCGATTGGCCGAAAAAATTCCAGGCATGAGTGCGAGCGGCCTACAGGAATGGGGATCGGACGCTTTTACGCCGGAAAACGTCGCCGAACGCATTGGCGGCTTTGTGGCGCAGGGGCTGGAAAACGCTCGCCGCGACGGCAAATCCACTGAAGACCTGCAAAAAATGTACGATGCAGCAATGAGCGGCATCCAAAAGGGATTCGAGGAAGCCGCCGATATTCTTAATAATCTCAACCTGCTGACGGATGACATCGCGACGACAATTGAGCAGACCCGCGATCTAACCCTGGACAGGTTAGCCGCGCTTGATCCGTCACAGGCCAGCCTCCCCGTCTCGGAGCCGCAAACCCGCATCCTGGCCGCGGAGCGCTATGACAACGCCGAAACCTTCTCTTTGCAGGTCAAAACACAGGACGGCGATGACGTTACCATCACGTTTAGCCGCGCCGACCACGCCGAAAGCCGTCTCGGGGCCTACGCCAACAAGAATGGCAGCGCCATTTCTTACAGCATGGACCGTAGTTCGGTCAGCGATTACCAGTTCCGTGTTGAAGGCAACCTGGATAATGATGAAATCGATGCGTTGCAGGACCTGATAAAAGATGTCAACCGCATTGCGGACGACTTTTTTGATGGCGACGTTCAAGAGGCTTTCGATAAGGCCTCCGAATTCCGCATGGACAAGACCGAACTCGCGTCGATGAATCTGACCCTAACGCGTTCGGAAAGCTACGCCTCGGTAGCGGCCTACGAAAAAGTCGGACAACTGGGCGACGGCAGTGACGGCACAAGTAAAAACGCAGGCAGAAAACTGGGGCATATGCTTCAGGCGTTAAAGGACGGTATGGCAAACCCAGGTTTGGGCTTTCTGCCGTCCCGCGGCGAGCTCAGCCAGGAGCTTCTTGGCGGCTTACTGAGCCAAGACAGTCGATTCAAGGGCGCCGATGACGACAAGCAATCCTTGTTTGCGCGCAATATCGAGAGCATGCAATCGATCATTGCTTCACTGAGTCCTGATGTAGAAGACGGCGACTAACGAGCCGACCTATCAAGTTGCAGTTGATTTAGGGGTTAAGATTGCTGTCCAACCTATTGAAAAGCCCGCACAAGCGGGCTTTTTTGTGGGTCAGATTACGACGGTCAACTAGATCTTTTCAAGCGAAAACCCTGACTTCGCCAGTTTCGATGCGTTGTCGGCGCTGGTGATCACGGCAACACTCCCCTCTTTCCCTTTCAGGTACGCTTCGGTCACACGCTTAAGATCATCCAGTGTTACGGTCAGAATCCGGGCGCGAAAGGCTTTGCGCTGCTCGGCTGTCCGCCCGAACAACGCGCTATGATAAGCCTGCTTGGCTTCGCCGGCGGGTGACCCGGGCTTGTCGATACTGCCGACAACCCCCAGAATCGCTTCTTCCAAGCGTAACGGATCGTGCTCGGTCTCGACCATCCAATCGATTGCCGCATCAAAATCGGCCAGTGTTTCTTCCAGACGCGGATCTCGGTAAGAGTAGAACCGGAACGCCGCGACACTGGCGTCCTGACCGGCCCCTCCACCGTACGCCCCCCCCTGCTCCCTGATCGCACGATGCAGATAGCCATTGCGCATAAAGTCGCCCAATACTGCGAGTGCCGCCGCATCTTCATGCTCAATCGTCACGGTGGGAAAGGCCTTGGCACAGAAGTTTACCTGCGTACTGGTGCTCCATGCCTGACGAACCCCTTCACGAATGGGGCCGAGCGAGAACGGTTCGAAGGCGGCGTTAGTGGGCATGGAAAGCCATAAGCGGTTTAGCGACTGGTCGCACTGATTTTTCACCCCCTGCTCAGCAACCGTCAGAAAACGCCGCGGCGCCTGCTGAATCAGTGCATGAATGCCGGCCAATTGCTGGGCAAAGGCTTTCAATTCATCCTCGTCTCGCAGGCGTTGATCAAGCGTCTTAACAAACTGAATGCCTGACAGACCACGCTTGCGATGCTCGAGCAAGGCACAGGGGCTGTAATGACTGGTGGCAGCCATCATGGCATAACTGTGCCCGCTACCGGTGACGCTTTGCTCGCGGCGGGCTCGCTGCTGTGCAACCAGTTCGCGTATACGCGGCAACTCATCGAAGCGGAGTTTGGTAAATGTTTCATGCAAAAGGTCGTTCATCGGCTCCAAATTACGCGTCAGCGCTTTGCTCGACAACGTGAAGAATCCTTTGACGCTCTGTTCATTATTGATGGCCCCCCGCACCGATATGCTCGCGTTAATGCCCCCGCTGACCGACGACTGCCAGGCTTGAACCTGCTGATAATTACGTTCGCCGCAACCGAGCTCCGTGACACACTGGGTGTAGTAAGGCAGCAACAGTTGTTGCTCATCGCTTAACTGGGGTAGCGCAACGATAATCTGTTGATACACCAGCCCGTTGGTGCCTTGAGCATAGAAGGTACGCTCACCGGCATCCAGCTCTAGCACCTCGCCTTCCGGAATGGCGTATTCCGCCGGCACATCCTCCAGGCCCACTTTGGGCAGGATGCTTTCATCATCCACGTGCTGCTGGCGCTTCTCCAGCGCCGCCGCCTGGGTTACGAGCGCCTGCTTTTCGGCTTCACTTAAGGTTTGTTTAATCTGGGCCAATCGCTGCGCCTCGGCGGCATCACGCCGACTGCTAAGCTCGGCATCAGGACGTAGCGCTAACCGTACCTGGTGCATGTTGTCCAGCAGGTAGCGCTGTACCAAACGCGGTATATATTGTGGATCCTGGATGGCTTCGCGCAACTTTTCCAGGACCGGATCCAGGTTAAGCAACGGGATAGGGTCGCCACCATGCAGTGCCGCAGATAGCGCACCAAGAATCAGATGCAGACCGAAAGGATAACCATCGCCGCTGATTTCACGTTGCTGAAGTTCCAACTGATGCAAAACGGCTTCAACCTGATCCTGTGGTACGCCCTCCTCGGCGACTTGCTTCAACACATTGATGATGAGGGCTTCAACGGCATCGGCATCACCGGGCTCGCAACCTTCTAGCCCACAGAGAAAGCTCATCTCACGGTTTGAATCTTCCAATCCGCACATCGGTGATGGTGCGGTTCCCAGATCAGTGGTCTCCAACGCATGGCGAAGTGGTGAAGCACTGTTATCTAACAGCACCCGCGACAACAAATTCGCCTCTAGCTGTTCTTCCAGGTTGATACTTTGCCCGAGCAACCAACCCAGGACAATATGCGTCTTGCGCTGCATGTCGCTGTCATCCAGGGCATAGGCTTCCTCAACCCGCAAGGGTGCTAGATAGCGCTTCTCATTTTCAACCTGAATCTTGGTCGCTAAGCGTTCGAAACGACTAAGCGCCAATGTTTCAAATCGCGCCTGGTGTTCTGCGGCGGGAATATCGCCGAACGTCATGAAGACGGCATTGCTGGGATGGTAATGGGTCTTGTAGAACGCCAGTAGCTCGTCGTAGCTCAGACTCGGAATATCTTCTGGCTCCCCGCCGCTGTTGTAATGGTACGTATTGCTCGGAAATAGATGCTTGCTGAGTGTCTGCCACAGGGTTGATACCGGCGAACTCATAGCGCCTTTCATTTCATTGAACACCACGCCTTTGTAGCAGAGGTCCGAATGAGGGTCGTTCTTGTCCTTAAATTCGATGCGATGACCTTCCTGGGCAAAATCAAGCGGGTCCAAACGGGAGAAAAACACGGCATCCAAATACACTTCGAGCAGATTGTTAAAATCTTTTTTATTTTGACTGGCGAAGGGGTATGCCGTCCAGTCACTGCTGGTGAACGCATTCATAAAGGTGTTCAATGAGCGCCTGATCATCATAAAGAAAGGATCGCGAACCGGAAAGCGCTCGCTACCACACAGTGCTGTGTGCTCCAGAATATGTGCAACACCGGTGGAATCCGTAGGCACGGTACGCAGCGCAACCAAGAAGACATTTTCAGTATTTTGCGCTGCCAAATGGTAGTGAATGGCACCGGTTACACGGTGCTGATACTCAGTAACTTCGGTTCCCAATGACGCGATTTTTTCGGTCCGGATAAACCGGAAAGCCGGGTGGGCCTCGGTGTTGGAAACGTTCTGCTCTGTAGAGGTATTCATCAATTAAAGGGTATCCCTAGTCATTATTTATCGATGTTCGGTCGTCTTATTCGGTTATCTTCTTATGCACCGAGGCGCAGGCGTTTATCGAGATAGCCAGTAGGTAAAATGCGCCACATAACACCCGGTACATGGGTCGGCAGAGTTACATAATAGCGACTTCGGGACCACCTCGCCTCGATTAACACGATATGGATGCCGCTATTGGTTAATTCAAGGTACAAGGGCCTGCAATCGCTTCAATGGCAAACGTTGATGCTTCATAAGCACCACCAGCCGCCCCGCACGATCAAAGCCGGCGTCACGCATTATCATAATGGAGCGTTGACTTACAACCCTCGCCACCCTATAGTGCTCAACACCGTTTGCTGCATCGCAACAAACACCGTCCGAATTTTTTGTCTATGCGCTTATGATGGAGCTAACTCATGTACGACAATTTGTTTAACGATATGAAATCCAAGATGCAGCCAATCCTCAGTGTGGCTGAAATCAACCGCAAAGCTTTCGAGAAACTGGCAGCCCTGCAGACAGAGTGCATTACTGATTGCGTCAATGCCAGTCTCAAGCAACTTAAAACCCTCGGTAGCGAAAAAAATGCGGAAAAAATCACCGCATCGCAGTTCGAATTTATCCGTAGCGTCGAAGGTAAGTTAAGCTCCGCGGCCGAGCAAAATCTGGCAACTATCAGCGAAGCAAAGGGCGAAATCAGCAAGCTGATTGGCTCCAGCTATACGTCGTTACTGGAAGCCAATCCGTTTCAAGAACTGAAAGACGCCGTTGAAAAGAACCGTCTGATGGCCCCTGTCCTTCAGCTGGCGCCTAAGGCGGCAGCGCCGGTCGAGAAAAACGTTAAGGCGCCAGCGCCAAGCAAGCCTGCAGCTGTCGTAGAGCAACCCAAAGCGGCCGCGACGGTTGACGCCAAACCCGACGTAAACGTTGCGCCTGAAGTAAAACCTGTTGCCGCCGCGCCGGAAGTTAAGCCCGTTGCCGTAGCCGCTGCTGCCAAACCCGCTGTAGACGCGCCTGTAAAAGCAGAAGCCAGTGAGCCGAAAACGGCCGCCCCTATCGCCGAGCTGAAACCTTCGACCCCGGCCAAGAAGGCCCCTGTGCGTCGCCGCAATTCAGCGCCACGCAAAAACAGATAATTTGGCCTGCGGCGGAGAAATCCGCCGCCTTAATACGTCCGTTAGTGAACGATTTATGCTCGGCTAGCCGTAGCGTATAGATAGAGGCGATGCTCAAGCGTGCTCCGCGCTCGTCTGGGCAAGCGGTGGCAGCCCGCTAACCATCCCCATGGCTGTGCGCATTGCCATCCGTCTTACCGGCATCGCTTGCTGGACCAGCTGTAAACCCATGTTGCGCAGCAGGTGTAATGCCGGCGAATGATTACCAAAAGATCGATAGATAAGATCCATCGCCATCATCGTGATTTGGTTATGCCGGCGCCGATTACTTTCATAGCCTGCAAGCACCTTAGCATCGGCTATGCCCCGTCCCCCTTGCAAGGCTTGCTGGAGAGCATGCACCAGTGCCGCGGCATCCAGTAACCCAATATTGACGCCCTGTCCTGCCAGAGGATGGATGGTATGGGCGGCGTCACCGATCAACACCACGCCTGGCTTGCTGTAACGCAGAGCATGCTGTCTCCGTAGCGAGAATGCGCCGCGCTGGACCAGCCGGTTAATGCCCCCCAACTCGCGTGGGAAGGCGGTGTAGAGTGCTGATAATAAAGCGTCGTTATCCAGCCCCAACAACCGCTTAACGACTTGCGGACTGTGGTACCAGACCAGCGACGCGCGGGCGCCACATAAGGGTAAAAAGGCCTGTGGGCCACTCGGTGTAAAGCGCTGCCAGGTAATATTTTGTTGCGGATAGTCGGTCTCGACGGAGAGGATCAAGGCTTGCTGCGCGTAATCCTCGGCATAGACACCGATATCCGCCGCTTCCCGCACGGCCGAACGCCCGCCGTCAGCGCCAACTAAAAGCGTACCTTTAAGTGATCGGCCATCATGGAGAACCACTCGGCTTCCTTGCGCCCCATAGTGGATGTCTACAGGACGGGCCGGACAGAACAAGGTGATATTGTGTTGATTTCGAAGCTGCTCCCATAGCGCGAGCTGAACGACACGGTTTTCAACAATATGCCCCAACGCGGCCTGCCTGATCTCCTGGCTGTCAAAGCGGGTGTCCCCTGTGCCACGATCTTCCCAGACGCGCATATGCCGATAGGGGCACGCGCGGCGCTGCACAATTCCTTGCCAGCAGTTGAGGTTTTGCAGAATAGACTGGGACGCGGGGCTGAGCGCCGAAACTCTTAGGTCATAGTCCTGGCTGGCGGCAAAGGTCGCCGGTGCATGCCCTTCCACCAGCGCAATCTTGAGGTCAGTGTGGGCCAAACCTGCGGCAAGCGTTGAGCCGACCATGCCGCCACCGATGATAATCAGATCAAATTGCTGTTCTGGCACCACCTACTCCTTCTTAAGCATCATGTAGCGCAGTATACAGACAAATATCAATTAGAATCGAGGCATCCACCCATGAGATCCACGATTCATATGGCTTTTATGGCGACGACGGAGGGTTTTGGCGTTGTAATCGTTTCAGGAACACGCCCATCTCCTTTTCCGCCTGCTTGTCACCCTGTTTGGCCGCTACGTTGAGGCCCGTCTGATAGGCCTGTATGGCCGCATCGTTCTGCCCTGCTTCGCAGCATGCCTTACCCAGTAATTTCCATCCGGCTGAATAATCAGGCGACTGCCTCACGCATGCCTGTAGATGAACAATTGCCTGCAACGGCTTACCGTCCCCAAGATAGGCGCTGCCAAGACCAAACCGCAATGTCGGATTGTCTGTGCCCTTGGCCAGTAGTTTTTCCAGTGCGTCAATCATCGCCTGCCTCCCCTGTTATCCTCTAAAAGACTTATCATAAAACACCGCGCGGGCGAGCACGCAGTATCTCAGATGCTTAAGGACACTGCCTAAGTCACAGTAGACCATGAAACCTGCGTATAGAATTCAATCTATGCCTACCGCACGTTGTCATCTCGCGATCAACAGCATTCTGTAGCGGCAGAGACCCTCACCACCCCCTCATTCATCGTGCCTAATCGGCCCGTTATCCTCAGACTTTTCTCAGTAAGCGCGGCTGTTAACGATCAATTATCGAACATTGCGCGTCTCATTTTGCAAAGACACGGCATCTCGGGGTGATGACATTGCGCCTGTCCATTTTTCATCCTGTTCTTTGTTATGACGTATATACTTAACTCACGTGGGATCTTGATCCCTCGGGGTGTTGCTGTTTTCTCACCAAATAATGGGCTTTCTCGAAGGTTACTGGTTTCTCGAAAGGTTACTGGTTTCTCGAAAGGTTACTGGTTTGCTCAAAAAGGTGCTGGATTTCTCATAAAAGGAGACCGGTCATGTCAGCGTCCAATACATTGTGCCGCTATCTGGAGCGCATGCAGGTGGAATATCAGCTTATCCACCATAAACCCACCCGTAACCTGCTAGATACAGCATACACCGCGCAAATCCCTCTCGCCTCCCTCGCAAAGGCGGTGCTATTGGAAGACAACAACGGCGCCTGTGTGCTAGCAGCTATGCCGTCATCGCATTCACTCGCGCTTGAGCAAGTCAGCCGTCACTTTAAACACAGCTACCATCCGGCCACATTGGACCGGCTCTGCGAAGTCTTTCGCGATTGCGCCCCCGATGCTATCCCCGCTGCCGGCCAAGCATTCAGCGTAGAAACCTTCTGCGATGACGAACTCTTTGATGCGCCTTTTGTGTGCATAGAATCGGGGGACCACGAGGCGCTGATTAAGCTAACTCAAGATCAATTTCGGCGTTTGATGCTAAACGTTCGTCATGGCCCGATCAGTCGCCGGCACCACTGACCGGCTAAATTAGCACTTCATTGAGTCCCGCCCCTCCCATTGCGGCTCGAACTGACTTACGTCAAGGCTACTCGGCAGGTTGCAGCGAATACTGCAGACCTATCAATAAGGAGCCCGTTATGAGTGCAATTTTTTCTTATATGTCCGCCGGACACAGAGACTGTGATACCTTCTATGCCGATGCAGAGAGTGCCGTAGCCGAGCAAAAGTGGCCTGAGGCGAACCAGCAATGGACGCTTTTTACAACCGCGTTACTGCACCACCTGCGCCAAGAAGAAGAGCTGCTGTTTCCCGCTTTTGAGCAAGCGACAGGCAACACCAATGGTCCGACCGCTGTCATGCGCATGGAACATGAGCAGATGCGAGCGCTGGTAGACGCCATGAGCGCGGCTATGGCCTCACAAGATGACGAGCACTATTTGGGTTTGGCCGAAACGCTTATGATTCTCATGCAACAGCACAATATGAAGGAAGAGCAGATGCTTTACCCCATGTCTGACCGGATGATCCCGGCCACGGGTCAGCTGGTCTCCACCCTTCAGGAACTGTGACGAGCCTATCACGACGATGAATACACTGCTTAGCCTCGACGTTTCTGACTTAGAGCCACCCGAACCGCTGGAACGCATTATCGCCGCAGTAACAACCTTGCAGGCGGACCAGGCTCTGGTGGTCACACATCGTCGTGAGCCCTTTCCTCTTTATAAGGCGCTGTCTGAATTAGGTTTTGCCAGCAAAAGTATCTGTCTGTCTGTCAACGTATATCAGATATTGATCTGGCCGGATGGGCGGGATGATCTGTACGCCCTGGCCAGAAGGAGCCTGCCATCATGCGCATGACCGGACTGTCGCTGGATAACATTCCCCCTCTGAGCGTGCCGCTAGGCTTTTTCCGCGTCGCGCCATTGTTTGGTTTTAGCGCCGCATTACTGTTGATCCTGTCACCCGAGCTGCTCAGTCAACGTTGGCATCCATCACTACTCGCGGCGACGCATCTGTTAACCTTAGGTTTTATGGCCATGGTCATGCTGGGTGCACTGTTTCAAGTCCTGCCTGTTATCAGTAGCCACTCGATACCGGCTGCGACTCAAGCAGCCCCCTGGATACGCGTGTTACTGGGCTCGGGTACCGTGGTGCTCGCTGCCAGCCTCGGTACATCTGCGCACGCCTGGCTGCCTCTTGCGATGACGCTGCTCGTCTGCGGCCTAGGGCTGTTTCTCTTGCTGCTTGGGGTCGGATTGATCAAAGCTCGGCAAGCCGGCGAGTCGGTTCTTGCTATTCGTTATGCCGCCTTAAGCCTGGCAATTGCAAGCGGCTTTGGCATCATGCAAATATTCGGCTACACCATGCCAAGCTGGGTCAGTTACAGCCCGCTAACAACCGATATCCATGCCGGGTGGGGTTTGGCTGGCTGGGCGCTGCTGCTGGTCATGGGCGTCAGTTTTCAAGTAATACCCATGTTTCATGTTGCCCCTGCTTTTCCGCGCTGGTGCCGGAAAGGGCTTCCACCGGTACTGTTTATCTGTCTTCTGGCCAGTACGCTGTTACCACAGGACGCCTTGTGGCAGCAACTCGGCCTGCTCGGTATCGTGAGCAGCGCTTTACTCTTCAGCGCCAATGCCTGCCAGGTGTTAAGACAGCGTAAGCGTAAAATTCGCGACGAAACAGTCCGTTTCTGGTATCTGGCGCTGTTTAATCTGGGCTTGGCGGCACTGCTGGCTCTGTTAACACTGACGCCACTTCAACGTCTACCACTGGCCTACTGGTCCGGTGTGGTATTTATCGCAGGGTTCGCTCTTTCGGTGATATTCGGCATGCTTCAGAAGATCGTCCCTTTTTTAATCTATCTTCATCTGCAGCGCGCTTGTCTAACCAATCCCATGGCCCTGGCCTCGCTACCCACCATGAAAGCATTGCTACCCTCCACGCGTGCCGCCGTTCAATTCAACCTGCATTGCGCCGTCTTAGTGTCGCTGTATTTGGCTGTCACAACACCACTGCCTGCGTTTATTGCCGGTGCCTTAATGGCTGCGGATTTTGCTTGGTTGTTCGTCTCCATCCAGCAGGCGACCCGGAAGTACCAGGCCTCCCTGGAAACACTCGCCTAGAAACACTCGCCTAGGAGGCTACCCTGCTATTGTCCAGCCTAAGAGTAACGGCGTCACACGATAAGATAAGCATTGCAATAAATTCAGGATGCTGACTAAGACCCGCGGGAATGCTGACGACTTCTTGCTGTAATATTCTGACGGCTTCTGACAGCGGGCTTGCTTCGCGATTCAATCAGCAGCGCGATAAATTGTGGGATCGCTTGGCGAATCCAAAGATATTGGTACGTTAGCGTCAACGTCCACCAGCCCTGCTGGGCGTATTTTCGCGCGCTGGTTTGCAGCACGCCACCGCAACTGCGTACAGATAGGCCAAAGCGTCGGGCCTGCCAGACAAAAAGATGGTCTTCGCCGTAGCCGACGTCTTCCCGATACCCTTGCAATTGATGGTATCGACACGCAGAGATCTGAAATCCCTGATCACCAAAAGGGAGACCCAGCCAACGGGAGCGCCAATTCGCACCGGCTTGGTTAATGCCCATCAACCCAACGCCGTCTGAGGCAAACGCCAGTTGGCAATAGGTCAGGTCATCGGGGTGCTGACGCCAGCTGTTCTCAAGCATCTGCAAGGTGTGTGGCCCAAAACCGGAATCAACATGCAAAAACCAAAGCCGTGAATAGCGTGCCGCCCGTGCGCCGGCGTTCAGCTGCCGCCCCCGGCCTACCGGCGCATGAAGCCAACGGACATCGTGATTAACCAACTGCTCGGTCAAACCAGTAAAGACGGGATGCGGCAACGCTTCGCAGCCCACCAGGATAATATCGCTTCCATGCGGTAACAGGCGCAAATCACCGGCCAGGCGCCCCGGATCATGTTCTCCGGGGCCAACAGGTATTATCACCGAAAACGGTGAATTCACTGGTTAAGCACCGTCATAAGCGTTCGATGCTTTTCATTCCAATTGGCCTCTGGCGTTAAAACGGCACAGGCCAAACTGGAACGACACTGGCAGCCTGTGCCCGCTTCTTGATAGTGGGCGATATAACGCCGAAGCACGCGTTTGGCTTTTTCCAGACTGGCCCCGTAACGCTGAATCACCTGCTCAACGGTAACATGCAAACTGGGGTCGTCCAGCCAGCAGTCATAATCGGTCGCGATGGCAATCGTGGCATAACACAGCTGCGCTTCGCGGGCCAAAAACACCTCAGGGACATTGGTCATGCCAACAAGATCGCAACCGGCGGCATCGCGCAGAAACAGACTTTCAGCACGCGTTCCCAGGCGTGGACCATCAACACAGCCATAGGTTTTACCCCTATGGATCTCAACATCCAGGCCAGCCGCAACATCGATAATAGCGCAGGAAAGGTCCTCGCACGTCGGCTGCGCTGTCGAGACATGCGCTACCAAGCCTTGTCCGAAAAAACTCTTCTGCCGATCACCTTTCACGAAATCAAAATACTGGGCCGGTATAGACAGATCACCCGGGGCTATTTCGTAACGCAGACTCCCCACCGCTGAAACGGCCACAACCCGTGTGACGCCAAGTTTTTTCAGCGCCCAGATATTGGCGCGATAGTTCACTTCCGCGGGCAGCAACTGGTGCGCCGCCCCGTGTCTTGGTAAAAAAAAGACTGAGACACCGTCAATCTCTCCTTGCACAATCGCTGCAGACGGCGCGCCGTACGGTGTTGAAATAGCGTGTTCACTCACGACCCTCAACCCTTCCAGCGCATAGATCCCGGTTCCACCAATAATACCCAGCACGGTGCTCTACTCCTTGGTTATGGTTTCTTATTCATAGACTCAATATTCATAGACTCAACATCTGCGCAGCATTACAGTTCGCTGCATGACGAGCCATAAGCAAAACAACTGTAACAACGGTGATGCTTCATGCTGATGCGCTCTTCAAGGCTTTCGCGCAATGTCTGCCCCAGATCGTATTCATCATCATCATCGACCAGCGTGCAGGCGTAAACACGCGTGCGTCCGGCTTTCTTGACGACCATTTTGCTAAACGCGCACATAAATTGCCGGCGGCTTGCTTCGGTTTGGTAATGTGTCATGCAGCGCGTCGTTATCTGAGGCACATCCGGCAGGCTCCCCGGCGTAAGAAAATCAGGAAAAGCCACCATTTTCAAATCGCGCGGCAAGCCTGCTCGGACAAACACCTGCCGATAAGCCGCATCAACGGCAGTGCTATCTTCATTTTTAGCCATATGGCGAGCCACAGAGACGGAAAAGCCCGCCTCGTGCAGTAATTTTAGCCCGCTAAGCGCTTCATCAAAGCTACCCTCGCCACGCCCGGCGTCATGAGTGGCGGCATCGGCGGCATCAAGGCTAACCCGAAAGCTGACGGGATGCTGCGCGTGTTTCAAGGGCATTAATTGTTTTATACGTCGCTGCAGTGGCGTGGTGCCATTGGTCAGTACGAGGCAAGGGCGACGTGCTGCGGCGTACGCAAGTATCTTGGTCAGATCTTTGGCCAAGAAGGGCTCGCCGCCGGTAAACGAAAACTGCTCGACACCGAGTTCCAATGCCTCATCGATATAGGGTTTAGTATCGTTCAACGTGAGGAGTTGTAGGCGCTTATCGCCTGGCCCAGAGCCCTCAAGACAAAATGGGCATGCCAAATTACATGCCGTTCCAGTATGAAACCACAATTCTTGCAGACGATGCGGGTCTATATATCCCCGCTGATCGCCTGCGGGCGTTTCAGCCCAGTTTACGGTCCGAATGCGTTGCATAACGCTCCCTATTTGTAATACGTATGATGGCATCGGCAGTCAGACGACAGTCATTATCGCCCAGACTCAACGCGCTCCCATCAACATCAAATAACGTTTACCGCTTATAGCGCTTCAACCCCTGGCGCGCGAGCCTGCTGAGGCCTTGCGCGAGCGTATTAACCTGGCATCAACATACCGATCCATTCGGTCTTTTATCGAAGCGGGGTATGCTCCGCCGATCAACGGTCTGAGGAACCACACGTCGAGCGTTTGTCGTCCATTCATCGAGTACGCTGAGCAAGCGTACCCGGCCTGGGCGTCTGTCGTCACGCAGATCAGTGAACAGCTGATGAAGGTCCTGTTCGATATCAATATCATAACCTGGTCTGATATGTTGAACGGCCAACCCGTGGATTTCGCAAAGCGCTTGAAGCTCACGGCCTAACCGCTCTGTGCTCCAGGGCAGCGCCTCCAGATTTGGCCAGGGGGCGGCGGTCCCCATCAACACCACGCCGCCATCCTTAGCGGCCGATAACACAACCTGAGCGTTCGTCAGGCCCTGTGCGGCTTCGCTAAAATGCGGCACGGTGAGCATGGGTGCATCGCTACCCATATATAGAATCTCTCGGTGGCCGTGCTGACGGAGCTGGTTATCCAGTTTTACTAAACGTGCACCTAAATTACCTTCTCCCTGGCACACAATCGGACAAGACGCTTCCAGCAGACCGGCAGCCCATAGCGCGTCGTTCGATGACGAGGGGCAGAGCACTTTCGGACCAGGCCACGCAGCGAGATCTTCTAGCGCACAGCGCAATAACGCGTCGGCAATACGCAACGCTGTCTCGGCTCCGAGCGACGCCGCTAGGCGCTGTTTGCCGTGACCCAGTACGGGGCGCTTGCAGATCAGCACTAACGTCGGGTGAGACGTAACCAATTCATTTCTCCTTGAGGCTAAAATTCACTTTGTCGCCAGCATTGCTGCTGTAGCATCCTACTGCGTTTAAGATTTGCCGGACTTATTGGTTTGCCGGTCTTATTGCTAAGACGCCCTGTGGCACAGAATGTTACAGCAACAGGCACAAAAGCATACCGGCAACCGGTTCGCTTTGAGCAAAATAACAGGAAAACAAACGTTTTTCTGACGGTCGGATAAAGGCAGTGAGACTGAAAGCAAAAATAAAAACGCCGCGCAAATGCGCAGCGTTGTACGGGTTAAGACGAACCTGCTTTGCAGGCTCGAATCAGGCCTTATCGTGGCAAGGGTGATTTCTCACAAAGCGCTTTAACACGCCATTCAGCACCCTTTCGTGCTCCTTGTCACCTTTCTCCTTTGCGTGCTGGATATCATCCAGAATGATGCGCCGAATTTTCTGATCGCCGTTGACGCTGAGAATTAAATATTCTGCTTCAGCTACTGCGCAAATACGATCCAGATGTTCATGCTCGGCTATAGCATCGATCTCTGCCTCATCCAAATCGCAGATATCAAGGCAGTCCTCATAAGTCAGCATGGCTGCGCCCTCCGTTACATTTTTTTAATCGTTTTCCCTAAGTCACAGTAAGTATGGTCCGTATGTGCACAATCTGCTAATGAACAGTATTCAGTCATTTGTCAATGGTCGAGAGCCAAACAATTGTCGAGATCCAAACAATGGTCGAGAGTCAGGCAGCTAGCCGAAAAGAGCCCTTATCAATGCGGCTCATGTTCCTATGAGAAAATTTCGACTTATAACCCAGACAAATAACAAGATCACATTGTTATACTGTTTTCACTTAGTCGTCAGCCAGCAAAGATACTTATTATGAACCCGAATCTTCTCAGCAAATTCAATGATCCCCGCCATGGGGTTTATTTTGTCGGCACCACACCGCCACGAGCGACAACTGACGACGCGCAAATGGCAGACATCGCCGATAAGCTCTTACAACGCCTCTCTCAGCTCGATTATGACGGTCTGATCGTTTACTACATTCAGGACGAAAGCAGCCGTACCGACAAGCCCCGCCCCTTCCCCTTCATAGGCACACGGGATCCTCGGGCTTACTCAGCACTGCTGGCCGAAAAGAGCGGACGGGCGCTGATTACCTACAAAAGTGTGTCGCAACGCAACCAAGAGGAATTTCAGCGCTGGTTGCAGGAAGCCTGGGACGTTTATGGCGTGCACAACCTGGTCCTCGTCGGAAGTCCTTCACGTAGCGCCGACATCAAGCTATCGTTGGAAGACGCCTATAGCACAATCATGCACCAGCAAAACAACTTTTTACTGGGCGGCGTAACGATTGCTGAGCGACATGCCAAGAAGAATGACGAACACCTGCGCCTGGCGAACAAAACCCGCTCGGGTTGCAGTTATTTTGTTTCACAGGCCGTTTATGACGCACCGGCTACCATCGACATGCTGAAGTCTTACGGTGAGCGTTGCCGAGCAAATGGACAGGAACCCCAGCGGGTTATCTTGACCTTTACCCCCTGCGGTAGTGCAAAAACCCTGGAATTTATGCAGTGGCTTGGCATCTCGGTGCCTACAGCGAGTCGTGATACGATACTCAATTGTGCTAATCCGCTTTCGGAGTCCATCAAACTGTGCCGTAAAAATCTGGCGGATATTCTCGATGCGGTCCTACCTCTGGGCATTCCTGTCGGGCTTAATATCGAGAGTCTGACCAATCGTAAGGAAGAGATCGAAGCCTCGATACGCTTGTTCAAATTGCTCAAGACCACCCTGGAAGAGCGCTTGCATGACGCCAACCCGTTATAGATAACGGGGCTTACGACCTGCTTTTCTGGTGCTGGCTGATGTCAACGTTTAAACTGCATAAAAGCGAGCTCTGTCACGACGTCTACCGGTAATCAGCTCAGGCATGTACTGCGTGCCGATCGTTATGATCGCCGGCGTATCTACCCGCAGAGCGACAAGGCGTATTCTGCAGGAGAACCCGTGAAGCACAGTCAGGTACCAGCCAAACGTTCTTCTTGTGAAGATATCGATCAGTTTCTTCGCCAGCTCGACGCTGTCACGAACCAAAGTGCGCCGCACCATCGCGGCCGCTTGTTGTTCGCCCTCGATGCAACGGCCAGCCGTCAACCCACCTGGGATCGAGCCTGTCAGCTCCAGGGGGATATGTTTGTGCATACGCGTGGTCTCGGGGCGCTGGATATCCAGATTTGCTTTTACCGTGGCTATGATCAATTTAAGGTCAGCCCCTGGTATAACAACCCGGCCGATCTCGTCCGTGCCATGTCCCGTGTCAGCTGCCTTGGCGGCCATACACAAATCCGCCGCGTCTTGTCCCACGCGCTGCGAGAGCACAAACGACAACCCATTTCAGCGCTGGTTTTTATCGGCGACTGCCTTGAAGAACCTCTCGATGATCTGTGCCATATCGCGGGCCAGCTAGGACTGGTGAGCGTCCCGCTTTTTATCTTTCAGGAGGGGCGTGACGCCGCCGCGAGCAACGGTTTTAAGCAACTGGCCCGCCTTAGCAACGGTGCGCACTGCCAGTTTGATAGTCACGGAGCGCAGGTGTTGGGGGAGTTACTCAATGCGGTGGCCGTTTACGCAACCGGGGGACGCAAAGCCTTGCAGTCATTCGGCGCAACAGGCAGCGCCGCCGTCAAAAAGCTGTGCCATAAGCTGGAGAATCCAAACGCGTGAATGTCATTTTACTCCTGATGGTCGTCATTGGCGCCGCCTGGCTGGCACGCTGGATTCTGACCCATGCCCCCACCCGAGGAAAACCTTTCCTGCTTTCTTTCGGGGCCGTGCTTCTTATCATTCTCTTGTTGGCACTGGTCTTTACAGGCCGCCTGCATTGGCTGGTTGGCGTATTCGCCACACTGCTGCCATTCATTCGACGACTCGGCCCGCTGCTCCTGCCGTTATTACGTATTCTGCCGTCGCTTCGAACTGCCAAGTCACAACGCACAGCCGGCCAACACTCCACCGTATCCTCGGTCTATCTGTCGATGACGTTGGACCACGATAGCGGTAATATCAGCGGCGTTATTCGCAAAGGCCCGCTTGAGGGGGCTCAATTGCAGCAGATCGACGCCGATCAGTTACGTGATCTATACCAGCTCTGTCAACAGGAAGATCCCGAAGGACTGCGTTTGTTGGAACCCTATCTTCGCCAGCGCTTCGGTGACGCGTGGTTCAATACGACCGACGATAAAGCCAGCACAGAGGCCAGCACATCGGTAATGACTATCGCCGAAGCCTATGCCATTCTCGATCTGGAACCAGGGGCCGACCGTGACAGTATTATTTTGGCGCACAAGCGAATAATGGCGCGCCTTCACCCTGACCGGGGCGGAAGCAATTACCTAGCAGCCAAGATTAATGAGGCCAAGGAGCTGCTGCTGGAGGCAGCTGGCTGATCCAGGGCCACAATACAAGCTTTTCGGGGAGTCTCAACAATGAAGGTCATGATCGATTTGTGCGTTATACCATTGGGTGTCGGGGTATCCGTCTCGGAATATGTGGCGGCCTGTCAGCGAATTTTTCAAGAGGCCGGTCTAAAGCATCACATGCACGCGTATGGAACCAATGTCGAAGGTGACTGGGATGCCGTATTTTCGGCCGTTAAACGCTGTCATGAGACGGTGCACACCATGGGGGCACCACGGGTGAGCACGTCGGTGCGGATTGGAACCCGGATTGATCGCGAGCAATCTATCGAGGACAAAATCAACAGCGTGACCGATAAGCTCACCAAATGCTAACGGCGAGGCCTGCAAAGCCAGCAACTTCGTGAAGTTGCGCCAGCCTGGAGGGGGCAATGGACAGGTAGGTATGGATACCTATCTGTCCACCACGTTAATAGAATAGCCGTACGTCGGTCTGATCTCTCATCCCGCATCTGCACAATCCAAGCATGTTATCTCTTTTCCCTTGATACTGATCATACCGGTCGCGCCTATTTTAGCGGCTTTTTCCTGCTTCACCTCTAACAACGCAGTCGCACAAAAAGGTAGAATACGGCGGTGATCGGACGCCTGGTTTATACATCAACACAGCCGCCCAAATCGCCTTTTTACTGCTGCTTAACAACGATAGAGGTAATGACATTGAGCCATACGCTCATGGTGGTCCCAACCGGTCAGGGAACCGGTCTGACAACCACCGTACTCGGTCTTTTCCACGCATTTGCACGTCAGAACATCAAGGTTCATTTTTTCAAGCCGATCGCACAGCCGCAGAATGGGGATACCGGCTGCGATCGCAGTATTGAAATATTACAACCGGCTTGCAGTCATCCAATCGCTAACCCCATCCCGATCCGTGAAGCAGAACATTTGGTCAGCACCAGTCGCGGTGATGAATTACTGGAAGAGATCGTGTCCCGTTTTGAACGCTCAGCGGCACCACAGGACACGGTTGTTATTATCGAGGGCATGGTTCCTACGCCGAATCAGCCGTATGCAACGCGCATCAACAAAGAGATCGCCAAAGCGCTCGATGCTGACGTTGTGCTCGTGGCGTTTCCCGGTGGCGATACCCCCGAAGCGCTCGATGACCATATCGATATTACTGCGCGCGCCTACGGGGGGATTCGCAATCCCAAAGTCCTCGGCTGCATCCTGAATAAACTGGGGGCTCCCGTCGACCGCAATGGCAACACGCAGTCCGGTAGCCTGCAGAACCAAGAGGCCAGCCCTAGCCTCACTGAAGAGCAGGTTCGTCAACACTGTCAATTATTCAGCAAGGGCTTCAAACTGCTGGGATGCATTCCCTGGCAGGCCTCACTGACCGAGCCCCGTGTTAAAGATATCGCGAATTACTTGCAAGCCGATCTTATCAATCCTGGCGAAATTGCGCGCCGCCGGATCAGCCGTATTTCGCTGTGCGCCCGGACGGTTGCGAATATGGTTAACGAGCTGCAACCGGGCACCCTTGTGATCACGCCGGGAGACCGGGACGATATTATCCTCGCTGCCAGTATCGCCGCGCTCAAGGGCATCGATCTGGCTGCGCTGCTGCTCACAGGTGGCTTTACACCGAATGCCGGTATCATGGATCTTTGCCGCGAGGCACAACGTGCGGGCTTGCCCATCTTGAGTGTCCCTGGACATAGTCTCGATACCGTTTTTTCGCTCTCGCATTACCACCAGGAAGTGCCCGCTGACGATGTGGTTCGCATTGAGCAAATAAAAGATACCACGGCCTCGCATATCGACAGTCAATGGCTGCAACAGTTCTGTGGCGCTGAGACTGAGCGGCGCCTGTCGCCACCGGCCTTCCGTTATCAGCTGATTGAACGCGCCCGCAAGGCCGCCCGCACCATCGTACTCCCCGAAGGCAATGAACCCCGGACGATAAAAGCGGCATCCATCTGCGCCGAGCGCGGCATCGCGCGTTGCGTGTTACTGGGTGATAAGGAAGACATATTGAAAATTGCCGCGGGACAAGGTGTTATCTTGGGCGAAGGCGTTGAAATCTTCCAACCCGATAAGATCCGGTCACATTATGTCGAGCGTTATGTCGCGTTGCGCAAGCATAAAGGGGTCACCCCCATGCTGGCGGAAGAACAGCTGCGCGACAATGTAACGCTGGGCACCATGATGCTGGAGATGGGGCATGTCGACGGCCTGGTCAGTGGTGCCGTACATACCACCGCCAACACAATTCGCCCCCCCCTGCAGCTTATAAAAACAGCCCCTGGCTGCAATCTGGTTTCCTCCATCTTCTTTATGTGCCTGCCCGATCAGGTATTGGTGTACGGTGACTGTGCCATTAACCCGGAACCCAATGCGGCGGAACTGGCCGATATCGCCATCCAGAGTGCGGATTCAGCCGCCGCGTTTGGCATTCCGCCACGGGTTGCGATGATCAGCTATAGCACCATGGGGTCTGGCCAGGGCGCTGAAGTCGAAAAAGTCCGTGAAGCCACGCGCATTGCCCGTGAAAAACGCCCCGATCTTCTGATCGACGGGCCACTGCAGTACGATGCGGCCATCACGGAGACCGTCGCGAAAAGCAAAGCGCCTGGAAGCTCGGTTGCCGGTCGCGCGACCGTATTTATCTTCCCCGACCTCAATACCGGTAACACCACCTACAAAGCGGTACAACGTAGCGCAGATGTAATCAGTATTGGACCGATGCTGCAGGGCATGCGTAAACCTGTCAACGACCTGTCCCGTGGTGCGCTTATTGACGATATCGTCTTTACCATCGCACTTACCGCTATTCAGGCGGCCAGTACGCCTCAATAACGGTCCTCTTAAGCTAGACCAGCGAAGTCAGACGCAGCGCCTTGTGGCCAGCCAAAAAGGTACTTGCGTCTGAACTCAGCTAACCAGATGCCCAACCAGCCACTAACGAAGACAAACAGGTTCAGCGCCGCCGTGGTTAAATCGACATGTCTAATGTCTAATGTCTATTGACCTTCTGCGGCGTTACTCCCGATCGCTTTTAACGGCAATCCACTCCAGCTCCTGCTCAAAGCTACAGCCGATTTCTATCAGCATGGGCGCACAACATGCCTGACAATCCTCGTAATAACTTTGTTCTTCTTCGCTGCAATCAATGACCAACTGCTGCTTTTCCCCGCAATACGGGCACAAAACCTTTTCATCTATGAGCATGCTAACCGCCTCCTCATATATTGAGACCTATTGAAAGCGACTGATGGTTATCCTTATTGCCTTCCTTTTAATCAATAAGATAGGGTGTAACCATAACGCGTATTATCCGCGTTAGCCGGCACGGTAAGTCGGCGTAATACGGCAAAATGACACAACGTCTGCCTGGCTTGATTGGCGGTAAATGGTCAGACAATCAGGACCGTTAAAAGCGATGCCCGTTAGGCAAAGACTGCTTTTCGGTACCCAGACCGTCTGAAACACTTTATTGTGCATCTAATCTGCGTTAGCGCATACCAGCCCAGTTAAGAGCTTAGCAGAGGCCGTGAAACAATTTTGAGGGGGCAATAAAACCTTGTCAGAGAATAAATCCGGGCAGCGTCTTGGTCAGGCTTTTTGGATAGGCTTTTGGGTCCTGCTGCTGCTGCTCTTAACCGTTCTGTTTAACCAGTGGCAGGAGGGTCGCCGCTACCCGAACCAAGATCCGGTGACTCTGCGTGAGGCGAATAGCCGCACCCTGGAGCTACAACGAAATCAACAAGGTCACTACATTGCCCATGGCAGCATCAACAGGGTTGCCGCAACCTTTCTGGTTGATACCGGCGCTACCGATATTGTGATACCTGCCAAGCAGGCCCTGCGCATGGGGCTGACGATGAATCAGCCAGGCCGCGCCCGAACCGCTAATGGCGTGATTACGGTATACCGCACCCGAATTGACGAATTACGCCTGGGCCCACTCGTACTGAGAGACCTTAATGCCAGTATTAATCAACATATGGATGGCGATATTTTACTGGGGATGAGTGCATTGCAGCGTTTGGAGCTACGACAGCATCAGGGCGTCCTATCGTTGACTCAACGTATCCCCTAACCGCGTTTATCGGGTGATTAATAGAACCACTATTCGCCTCAAAATAGTTTAAAACCGGTCTTCCCCTCGCGCCGATCGATAAAGTCGGACAGACTGCCTGGAAGACAACGATCGATACTGGCGAATTAGCTGCAATGCAGCATGTAACACGTTGTAAAACAATCGTATATCTTTGAATATTCTTCAAGTAGGTCACGCTAAACACCGTCTATGCTTTCTCTGTTGCTTCGACAATGCGCAGCAACTGCGACGATAGACGATAACTGAACTCGTGAGGTTTTTGATTCATGCTTACCTACGAAGACTGTCTTGATATGTGCGATTTGTCTCAGGATGAGATTTATGCCATAGCAGAACATGAGCACATCGACCGGCTGCAGGCGGTGGCAACCGCTGAATTTTTAACGCACTGTGAGGGCGGCGAACGAAAAATTCGCCGAATGATCATTGATGATATTCGACGCGCCAGGATGCACGGGCATAAAGAGCACGAACGGGAGTTGAAACGGGCATTTACCCACTTTGTAAAAACGCATCCGAACCATAGCCGCGCCGCGCATTAACGAGCCCCCTCGTTTCCCCCTCTCGGGCTGGCACCCAACATGCCAGCCCTTCGCTTTTCAGGCCGGTCAAATGGCCGTCTTTTCGGTAAATTATCCCGTCGCTAGCGGCCGCTGAAAAAGGCTTTTTTAGCCGCGCTATTAGGTGTGCGGGTGGCTATGCAGGTGTGCGCCATGGCTATGATGCTCTTGCTCGATAGCGACCGGGACGATATTCAGCTGACCATGGCGCACGCCACACTCCGCGATCACTCGATCGGCAAATGACCGAACATCAGACGTTACTCCCCGTAAAATCACCGTTTCCAGGCAATTGTCATGATCGAGATGCACATGCAGGGTCGACAGCGTTAGGTTGTGATGGTTATGGTGTGACTCGGTAAGACGTCGCGACAACTCGCGTTCGTGATGGTTAAAGACATAACTCAGACTCGCAATACAATGCTCGGCTTCTTGAGAGGCGAGCCGATCCTGCTCAAGCTCTCGACGAATCAGATCACGCATCGCTTCTGAACGATTCCCATAGCCTTTACGCTTAATAAACGAATCAAACTCCGCGGCAAGGGCCGGATCTAACGAAATGGTAACGCGTTCCATGGGCTGAACCTGAAATAGGAAAAGCGCTGATTTTACTCAACCCCATCCAAGACTGCGAACTTGCATAGCGACCTTGAAAACTACCCTGAACATTTTGCTCGGTATTACGTTGCCGCCTTACTATTTCATGGGCGACATCGTCTTGAGCTTATGCGACCATTGTCACAACGCCTGTATTCCAGCAAATTAAGCCCGCAACATTCAATAGAGTCTTACATGCCCCGCATCATTCTTCTCAACAAGCCATTCCGGGTTATGTGCCAATTTACTGATCCCGATGGCCGTGCCACGCTGTCAGACTATGTGGATGAACCGGGTTTCTACGCCGCAGGAAGGCTGGATTATGACTCCGAAGGTCTCTTGCTACTGACGGACAATGGCAAACTTCAACAGCATATCGCCGATCCGCGCTTTAAGCTGGAAAAGACCTACTGGGTTCAAGTAGAAGGACAAATAACCGATGAGGCTATTTGTCAGTTATGTGCGGGGGTCAGCTTGAAAGATGGCCCCACCCGGCCGGCGAGACTGAAACGACTCGATAACCCTGACCTGTGGCCACGCGTTCCACCCATTCGAGAGCGGCGCGACATCCCCACCAGCTGGTTAGAGATCAAATTACGCGAAGGGCGTAATCGACAAGTTCGGCGAATGACGGCCGCCCTTGGCTTCCCTACCCTGCGGCTCATCCGGGTAGCGATCGGCGCGTGGTGTCTGGATGACCTACCGCCGGGCCAATTCCGTACAGAAGACGCCCCCCTTCCCAAGCAAACGGCTCAGCCAAAGCCTTCTCAACCGACAGCACGTAAACACGCCGTGTCACGTACCCGTCAGCCGCGCAGACATTCTGGCAGTCGGCAGCGGCGTAGTCAGGCATAATACGCGGCCTTTACCCCTAAACGCCCAGCCGTCATTCGGCTCAGTCAAAAAACAGTTGCGAAAGATTCCTCATGAAACAGTACGATGTGGTTATAGTCGGCGCGGGTGCGTCAGGGCTTATGTGTGCGGCACAGGCCGGTTACCGGGGCCGTAATGTCCTTGTCATCGACCATGCGAAACGTCCTGGCAAGAAAATCCTGCTTTCCGGTGGCGGACGCTGCAATTTCACCAATCGGCACGTGGGCCCGGAAAACTACCTTTCTCAGAATCGCCACTTTGCGATCTCCGCGCTTAAACGCTTTAGTTCGAATCACTTCATCGAGCTCGTTGAACGGCACGGTATTGATTACCACGAACGAGATTGGGGTCAGCTGTTCTGCGATGATTCGAGTAAAGCGATTGTGAAAATGCTCCTCACTGAATGTGAGTGGGCGGGCGTCGCACTCGAAATGCAGACGAGTCTGGATTCCATAACCCGCAATGACCACGGATTCTTGCTAGAAACCCGCAAAGGTCCCCTGCAAACCGAATCCCTCGTCTTGGCAACAGGCGGCTTATCACTGCCAAACGCCGGTGCCACGCCCTGGGGGCTCGAACAAGCCAAACAGTTGGGTCTGGCGGTTATTCCGCCCCGCGCCGGCCTGGTACCCTTCACGCTGCAGCCGGCTGAACTCTCTCTGGTGCAACCGCTTTCAGGCCTTGCCTTGCCTGCAGCGCTACGTATCGGCAAGCGGATCTTCCAAGAAAACCTGCTTTTTACGCACCGTGGCCTAAGTGGTCCTGTTGTCCTGCAAATATCCAATTATTGGCAGCCCGGCCAGAACGTGCATATCGACCTGTTCCCCGGCACAGAATTAGACGCTTACCTGATAGACCAGCGTACTGCGCGCCCCAAAGTCGCGTTGCGTACAGTCTTGGCAGAAACACTCAGTAAACGCCTGGCGCAGGCACTATGCACGCTTTGGGATCTGGATCGTAATCTGGACCAGTTCAGTGACAAGGCGCTTGTTGAGGCAGCCCAGCGTTTCAAAGACTGGGTCATCAAACCTGCAGGGACCGAAGGCTATCGAACCGCTGAAGTAACCCTAGGCGGCATCGATACCCAGGCGTTTTCTTCCAAGACCTTTGAAGCCAATGATGTCAAAGGTCTTTACGTCATTGGAGAGCTCCTCGATGTAACGGGCTGGCTAGGCGGTTACAACTTTCAATGGGCCTGGGCCTCAGGCTACTGTGCTGGCCAGTATGTGTGACGATTCTTTGATTACTGCCTCTGATAACGGCCCCGGCTTTGCCCTGGCGATGAAACTGATTAACCTGGTTACCTTTCGCGCTGCAGGGCCTGCATCAGATCCTGCTCGATCCCGGCAAACCAGGCCTGCAGATCTAGCGGCAAGACCCGGTTCAGATAGCTAAGATAGCCGCCCAGCATCAGCAGCCCCAGCGCGATCAACAGCAGCCCGGAGACGAGTCCCGAACTATGGATCTGAAAACGCCGGCCGGCCCAGTGTAGCGACCAGCCTTTCCCCCTCAGCCAGCGCCAGGTCCGTCCGCTGCGATCGAGATGCTCAAATGCCAGTGACAGAGCGATCAGCGGCAGCCCTAAGCCCATGGCAAATACGAACAACAGCAGCGCACCGGATAACACCTGCTGGTGGCTGGCGGCGAGCACCAAAATGGCGCCGAGTATCGGTCCGATACAGGCGGTCCAGCCGATGGCGAAGCTCAGGCCGAACACAAAGGACCCCGACAGGGTGGTGGCCGGTCGGCCCTGAAACCTGACGCCGGAAAACCCTTTCCCGATCACGGTGGCAAGGCCGAACAGAACGATGATGGCTCCCGCGCCTTGCAGCAGATAGCGTTGGTAGCGGGTCAATAAAGCACCTAAGTAGGAGGCCGTGGCCCCCATCATCGCGAAGCTGAAAGCCAGACCTAGGAAGAAGACCAGGGTCATCCCTAGCAAGCGGCGTCGATCACTCTGAAAGGCGACGGCGAAATAGGCGGGCAGGATCGGCAGGGTGCAGGGTGATAAAAAACTGAGTACGCCGGCCATAAACGCCAGCGGCAGCAGCAGGCTAAAACCTATCCCCTCCAGCCCCGGATCGGCGCGTTGCTCGGTGGGCGCTAGCCAGGCCTGAGCGGCGTGGAGCAGGGCAAGATTCGCAGCCGATGAGCCGATTGGCGCCTCCGGTGCCAGCAATATGGCGAGGGCGCGGCCTGCCGCATTGCGTAAGCGGGTCTCTGCGAAGGTCTGGCCAACCTGTTCTAGCAGCAGGATCGCCAGCGCGTTACCCAGGATAGGCTTGCGATCATCGAACCGTTGCTCGGGATCATCGCTGTCGATGGCCAGGTTATTGTGGGGGCTGTTACGGGGATTGTTGTGGAAATTGTTGTGGAAATTGTCACGGGGGTTGACCGCGTTACGGGCATAAAAGCCTCCCAGGGTCTTATCCTCGAGCCGCACCCTGATTAACTCCGCCAAGCGCCGGGCAAGGTCCAGATAATGGCCGTTGTCGGTGCTCGAGTAGCCGGCATAGAAGGCCAACCCCAGGGCGGCATTGTCGACAAGCTGCCCGTCTTGGATGGCTTCCCCCCGGCTAGGATCGAAGTACTGCAGGGCCCCTTCCGGGCCGATCAGATGGCGTTCGAGGAAGGTCAGTATCTCCACGGCCTGCACGGTGAACGGTTGCTGGGGCAGCAAGCGACCGATCTGGAACAGCTGCCGGGCGATGGCCGCTGCCTCGCGGGTCTGAACGACCTGGCGGGTCGTTCGCCACGTTGACCACTCGGTCTGCAGTGCCTGGCCCTCGCGGCGTAGACGTTGCTTTATCGTCTCGGTGTCCAGCACCATCCGGGCGGCCTGACCCTCGCGGCTTAGACGTTGCCGATCGGCCGGCTCCGCTCGGGCTAGGTACGCGAGGCGGTAGAGTTCAGCCTGGAGCAAGCGCGCCGAGAGTGCTTGCGGTTTAGGGGCCTGCGGTTCAGAGAGCAGGCTCAGCCGCTCCAGCGCCGGTTGGATGATCGAGGGGTCTTGCCGGCGGAGGCCGATGGCGAGGCGCTGAGCCAGCTGCGGGCTGTCCGCCGCATCCGGGTGCAGGAGCCTATCCTCCCAGGCCCGCAACAGCGGCTCGGACACCATCGCGGTTCGGGGTTCCGGTGCCGGGTCCCAGCTGAGGGTGGGGTGCGCCTGTGCGCTTGCAAGCAGGGGCAGACCCCATAACAGCCAGAAAGACAGGCAGAGAGACAGGTTGCCCAGTAGGCGCACACGGCTTGCCGTCATCACCCGCCCCCTCGGGACCAGACCTCGCTGCATGTTACCGTCATGGGTAGCGTCCCGAGGCCAGCAACTGCTCGGCCAGCTGATGCCAGGAGGCCGAGCTGGCGTTGAACTCCCCCTGCTGTACCGCGCTGAAGAAATAACCGGCCGTTCCCTCGAGCATCGCGCGGTAGTTCGCCTTGCCGGTGATCTGAAAGGCCCTGTGCAGTGCCTTCGCCATCTGACCGTTATCCTCCAGGTCTTTCGTCCGGAGCAGCTGCTCGCCGGCCCGGTAAGCCGATGAGCGTCCACTGTGGCGGGAAAAGAACCCGCCGGATTCCGGGTCATAGAGGTGCGCGGCGACGAAGTCGAGGATGCCTTCGGCGGTGTCGAGATAACGTATCTCGTCGCTGGCTTGGTAAGCCATGAGCAGCGCCTCGGCGAGCCAGGCATTATCGATCAGCTGACCGTCCAGCCGTGGGAGGTCATGCGCTGGATCGAGATCGTTGGGATCGCCCTTTTTTTGCTCGACTTTTTTGGGATCAATTTTTTTGGGATCAAAATAGCTGTAAGCGCCCCGTTCGCCGACCATACGGGTGGTCAGAAAGTCTGCCGCCTGGGTCGCCCATGACAGGTAACGCCGGTCGTCCAGCAGGCGAGCGGCCTGGAGCAGGGTGATCAGGGCCCGCGCGCTGGACACCGCATAGCTGGTGCGGTCGACCGGCGGCGGCGAGACCTGCGCCCGCTCCTCCCGGGTCAGATGGTAATAAACCTCGTCGGCGCCCTGGCTGCCGAAAAACCCACCCGTCTCTGCATCGTAGAGATGGCTCAACAGGTAGGCGAGACCGGCGTCAGCCGCCTCGCGATAGGCCGCCTGTTTGAATTGGAGCGCGGCCTGCAGCAGCAGTTCGGTTAGTTGGGCATTCTCTAGCAGCATCTTCTCGAAGTGGGGAACGCTCCAGTTGCGCCGGGTGGCGTAGCGAAAGAAACCGCCCTCGAGTGGATCGTAGAGACCGGTCAGCTTGTCCTGCTCCTGCAGCCGTTGCACCGCTGCGAGCAGATCGGTCTGTTGCCCTCGCAATCGTAACAGCGCCTCAAAGGGCGGACGGGTTGCCGCGGGTATGGGCTTTTCGGGCCCCAGAATCGCGTCAAGGGTGGTTCGCAGCGGCTCGCGCCAGCGTGAGTCGCCGCTGCGTTGCCGTTCAAGCAGCCGCAGCAGTATCTCGGCATGGGGCTCCTTCTGCGCTAGCCCGAAGCCTCCGTAAGCCGGGTCGAACCCCGTCGAGATCTGCTGGTCGAAGCGATCCAGATAGTGCTTGAGCAACGCCCGGGACAAGGGCTGCAGCGGCCTGGGCGCCGTCTTGGTCGCCGCCACCACCTCGGGACGATACTCGTCGGCCAGAAAGCGCAGGGTCTTGTCCAGGCTGGCGAGCAGGCGAGGCTGGGCGATCGCCCCAGGTACCGAGACCAGGTGTTCACCGTTGGGCGCCAGAATCACGGTGACCGGTATGCCCACCGCGGGGTAAGCGCGAGCCAGGTCCTGGCGCCGGTCATAGTCGACGAAGATGGGGATAAAGGCGCGGTTGAGGGTATCGGCCACCGGCGGGGTGTTCAGCGTGACTTCGTAAATATGGCAGTTGTAGCACCATACTGCCGTGATCAGCATAAAAATCGGCTTGTTCTCGGCTTGTGCCCGGGCAAACGCGGCGTCGGAATACGCCATCCACTGGATCGGTGCAGCATGGTGGGTATACGCCGGCACGCCTTGCGCAAGCAGCAATCCAAGCCCCAACAGCACCGCCCTTGTTGCGTTCCACATCTCGGCCACTCCTGCGCTGAGCCGCGCCTGTGATCGCGGCACTCTTTCTAGCCACTCGATCTACTAAACATAGCCAATGGTCGGTCTACCGCAAGGGGCCGTCAAGGCAGGGTCGCTATTTTGCTGCTACTCAGTAGAGGATGATTAGTGGGATTCGCGGTGCTTTTATCGGAGGCCATCATTGCCGGAGTCTACACCTGGTTTTATATCGCAGGCCGCTCGGCGGATGAGTCGGGGGATGATGCTGCCCGGGATAAGCCTCGCGCTGGCCTTCCTGGCGGGCTTGGTTTTCTGGGGGGGCTTCCATTGGAGCCTGGATGCTACCAATACCGAGGCGTTCTGTATCTCCTGTCATGAAATGGCCGACAACGTCTATCCCGAATATCAACAATCGATCCATTACGTTAACCCTAGCGGCGTTCGCGCGACCTGCCCTGACTGTCATGTCCCCAAGCCATGGTCCGCCAAGGTGCTGCGTAAGATCGGCGCGGTCAACGAGCTATACCACAAGGTGGTGGGAAGTATCGATACCCGGGAAAAATTCTTGGAAAAACGCCTCGAGCTGGCTCGTACTGTGTGGACAACCATGAAGGAAAATGATTCGAGGGCGTGCCGCAGCTGCCATTCCATAGCGGCCATGCGCTCTACCCCTCCCGCCGACGCGAGAGCCTCAAAGGGCGCCCTCCATCCGCATCAAAAAGCCATCGACCAGGAAATGGCCTGTATCGACTGTCATCTAGGGATTGCTCATCAGCTGCCGGAAAGCTACCTCGACGCCGAGCACACCCGTTTCGAGCGTGAGAAGGTCCCCTGCAGCGACTGCCATGCCGGCATGGCCTATACCCGACCGCAACAACAGTGGGATGGGTAAACGGTCCTGACCATCGGCGTGAATAATAATCATGTTTTTTGTATGGCTATAGGAGTGGATGTCGACTAAACCTTATGTGCTGTACGGTATTTGACCAGCCGCCGTCACGCGTGTCGTCCACGTTAAAGGAGAGAAGAACAGCCATGTCTAGAAACAGATGCCTCCCATCGACCCTAATCACCAGTGCTGTTCTGCTCGTCAGTACCTCGCTAACCTATGCTGCAGCTGATGCCTCAGTCATCGCGCAGGGGGAGCAACTCTTTAATCAGAATTGCGTGTTCTGCCATCAATCCGATGCAATCGGAAAGCCCGGCCTGGCGCCCTCGCTGACCAATAAAGAATTATTGGCCTCTGTCTCGGACAAATACCTGCTGAGCACCATCCGCGATGGCCGCGAAGGCACCGGGATGGCGCCCTACCCCCATCTTGGCCGGGAGAAGATCAAGGCGCTGGTGGCCTATCTGCGCTCCTTTGAGGTACTGCCCAACCGGGCCGCCGAGATCGACGCCCAACCCGAAGCCCACGGCGACCCGCGGTTGGGGCAGCAGTGGTTTGAGCAGATCTGTGCCACCTGCCACGGTCCCGAGGGCGATGGTTACATCGCCGGAGGCTCGGGTACCGCCATTGGAAAACCCGGGTTCCTACAAAAATCGAGCGATGGTCTGATTCGAGAAACCATCAGAAAGGGACGCTCTAACACCCGCATGTTGCCGTTCCAGGGGCCAGAGGGGCTCGCCAATCTCAACGATCAAGAGATCGACGACATCATCGCCTACCTACGGACACTGAATCGGTAGCACGCTGTTAACGAAGGGAACCAGGACCATGAAACGCATCAAGACCAGCCGTCGAAACTTTATCAAGGGTGGCGCCTTTATCGCCACCTCTGCGGTGGGTTCCAGCCTCTATGTCAGCAACAATCCGGAGCTGGAAGCCGCCCCCGCCAAACCCCAGAGCGGCAGCGGGCGCAGCACCGCTCTGGCCCAGTGCCCCTATTGCGGGGTCGGCTGCGGGACGATCATCCAGGCGGAAAACGGTAAGATCGTCTCCATGCGCCCGGACAAGGACCACCCCACCAATAACGGTCTGCAGTGCATCAAGGGGCTCACCGCCGCCGAACCGATGTATGTCGATCGGATGGAGGGGGACGCCTATGTGCGCAAAGATGTCTGGGCGGAATGGAACAAGCCGGGTCATGGCGATATGGAGTACATCAGTCACACCAAAGGCTCTTTTGATGAGGAACACTTCGTCCGTGTGCCCTACGAACCCGCCTCGGAAATGGTCGCCCATAAGGTGGTCCACTTCGCCAAGAAGTATAGCGGTAACTCCATAGCCCTTTACGGTTCCGGACAATTGACCACCGAGGGTCAGTACCTGGAAAATCAGCTGATGAAAGGAATACTGGGTTCCAACACCATCGAAGCCAATGCGCGGATGTGCATGACCTCGGCGGTGACCGGTTATTTCGCGACGTTGGGCTCCGATACACCGCCGCTGGCCTACGAGGATATCGAGCTGTGCGATATGCTTTTCCACTTCGGCCACAACGCCCGTGAATCTCACCCCATCATCTTCTGGCGCGCCGCCGACCACAAGAAGAAAAATGATATCCCAACGGTGGTGGCGGATCCGCGCCTGACCGGGACCCAGAGTGGTTACGCCGACATCAACCCGGAGAACTCCATCCACATCCCGGTCCTGAATGGCGACATCAGCTTTCTCAATTCCCTGGCCCACGTGCTGCTCAAGGAGCACGAGGACGTGATCGACTGGGAGTTCATGAAAGCGCACGCTTCCGGCTGGGAGGAGTATGTCGAGGGGGTACAGGCCGATTACAGCCCGGAGCAGGTGCAGGACCGTATGGGGACAACCGAGATTCCCCCGGAGCTGATCCGGCGCGTGGCCGGTATGTTCGCCGATGCCACCCGCAAACGCCTGGCTCGCAGCAAGGGCAAACAGGAAGGTGGGGGCTATGGCGGCGTCATCATCATGTGGGGTATCGGTTACAACCAGCACCTGCATGGGCAACACAACGTCATCTCCATTATCAACCTGCTGGCGCTGACCGGTAACCTGGCCAAGCCGGGCTGCGGCCCCTTCTCCATGACCGGTCAGCCCAATGCGATGGGTGAACGTTTTACCGGTGGATTGACCGACCGGCTGCCCTTCAATGAGCCCCTGACCAACAGTGTCCACCGCAAACAGATGGCCCAAGCCTGGGGCGTGCCGGAGGAGAATCTGGTGCGGGCGATGAACTCCAAAAACCCCGGTTACGCGGTGGGCATGATGGAGCGGGCGCTCAAGGGGGAGGTGAAGGCGATGTTCCTGGTCTACGCCACCCATATCGATCTGCCCGATGTATACAACCTGGTGCGCCCGGCCTTGAAGAAAACCTTTAACGTGGTGCAGGAGATCTATCGGCATGCCCCCAATAATCTCTACGCCGACGTCATCTTCCCCGCCGCTACCTGGGGCGAAGTCGAGGGTGTCTACATCAGTTCCGAGCGCCGCATTAATATCTGCGAGAAGGCGGCCGAGCCGCCGACGGGATGCCGGCCGGATATGGATATGGTGATTGACAAGGGTAAGGAGATCGCCCACCTCTTGGGGCTTGATGCCGACAAGGCGTTCCCCTATCAACGTAAGGCCGATGGTTATTACGATGCCCAGGAGGTGTTTCGAAGCTTTGTCCGAGCCTCCGCCGGTACCGACACTGACCTGACCGGCATCCTGGAGCGGGAAAAAGTGGAGGGGATCACCCCCTACGAACAGCTCAAGGCGCTGCGCGGTATCCAGTGGCCGGCGCCGACGCTGATGATCGCCAAGGAGGGCGGCACCAAGCGCCGCTATATGCTGCAGGAGGGCGACTGGACAAACCGTCCCTACGGCTACTTCCGCACCAAGGACGGTAAGGTGCATTTCAAACTGTGCCAGCAGGATTACACCGACCGCAAGCAGATCACCCAAAAACTGATGGAGTTTGGCACCAAAGAGGGTCTGTACACCATCGACAATCTGGATCTGATCACGCTGGCACGGGACCGGGCATTGACCCCGGACCTGCCGGATGAGGAGGCGCGTGGAAAACCCTGGCAGCAGGTTCCCAAGGATAAATATCCCTATTGGATGGGACTGGGGGTGGTCTATGAGCACTTCCATACCGCCAAGTCCAACCGCAGTCCCACGACTCGCCGCTTGGTGCCCGAGATGTATGTCGAGATGCACGCCGAGGATGCCCAGGATCTCGGGATCAAAGACGGCGATAAGGTTCGGGTGATCACCCGCCGGGGATCACTGGAGGCTCGGGCGCAGGTCGGCGGCACCGATTCGCTGGTCAAACCGGCGCGCAACAACGTCCCCCGCGGCTATATGTTCGGCCCCTGGAACCTGTCGGTGGCCGACAGCGCCGATCCCAAGAAGAACAAATGGCTGGCCAACGGCATCACCAACCGCTGCTGGGATCCGGTCTCGGGACAGGTGGATTTCAAGAAGCAGGCCTGCCGTATTGAAAAGATATGAAGCGAAGGGGGTTGGTTAAAAAGCTGTTGTTAGCTGCCGGTATTACCCCCCTGTTTGGGGTGACGCTGGCGCAGGCGGCGTTTACCTTTAAAAGCGCGGCCAGGCGTTTCCTGAGGCCGCCGGGCGCCCTGCCGGAAAAAGCGTTTCTCAGCCGTTGTATTCGTTGCGGCCAATGCGCCGCAGTCTGCCCCAACCAGTGCATTAAGTTTTTCGGTACCGAGATCGGGCTGGAGGGGATCAACACGCCCTATATCATTCCCCGGGAACAGGCCTGCATCCTCTGTATGAAATGTGGTGATGCCTGCCCCACCGGGGCCCTCAAACCGATCGCGCGGGAAGCCGAGCCCATTATTCAGCAGGTTAAGATGGGCAAGGCCCGGGTGGATAAACAGCTCTGCCTCTCCTACCAGGGCAAGACCTGCGGGGTGTGCTATCGCGCCTGCCCGTTGCCGGATGTGGCGATCCGGGTCGGTATGCTGGAGCAACCGCATGTACTGGAGGCCTGTGTCGGCTGCGGCCTCTGCGAACGCTCCTGTATCCAAATCCCTCAGGCGATACGCATCATCCCCACTCAACAATCGGCGCGGTCCTAGGCGCATCGGCTAAAGGACGGTTTAGACAGAGGGTTACTGGCGTTTATGACGAACAACATCGCTTCCGCCTGCGCTAACAAAGCAGCTAAGCCCCTTAGGCGTCATCTGAACAAGATCCGTTGGGTGACGCTGAGCCTGGTCTTTTTGCTGCTGATACTGCTGCCGCTGGTCAGCGTCTATCAAAATTATGTCGCGGCCCATGCCTATGATCTGCTGCTGCCGCACGAGAAGCGTTTTTATGACGTCATGGAGGCGCTGACCTTCTTTAGCGATGACCCCGCAGACGAGTTGGACGCGATCAAAGGCACCACCTGGGCCGGCAATCTGTTTGGCCTGAAGCTCAGCGATCCGCTCGCCGTGGTGGGGCAGCAGTTTGCCGGAATGAGCGTCTCGAGCTGGAACATCTATTGGCCCTTTGTGCTGACGGCGTTGATCCCCCTGGGATTTACCCTGCTGTTTGGCCGTTTCTACTGCGGTTGGATCTGCCCCGCCACCTTCCTCTACGAACTCAACACCAACCTGGGACTCTGGTTGCATAGACTGGGGCTATCCACAAAAGCGGGCACGGACAGCCGTCATTTCGACCGCCGGCTCAAATATGGCGTTTTGCTCGCGGGTTTATTGCTATCGACCTTGACCGGCTCGGTGCTGGTCGCGGCCATCTATCCCCCGGCGATTATCGGCCGGGAGCTGTATTACGCCCTGGCGCTGGGTGGCTTCGGTACGGGCACCCTGTTTTTTATCGCCACCCTGCTATTTGATCTGCTGGTGGCCCGGCGGGGGTTCTGTCGTTACCTCTGCCCCGGCGGTGCGCTTTATGCGTTGCTGGGTCGCTACCGCTTGTTCCGTATTCAGCGCCAGGTCGGACACTGTAACGACTGCGCCAAGTGCAACGCCGTTTGTGAATTCGGTTTAGATCCCATGCACGACGACTTTGGCCAAGAGTGTAATAACTGCACCGCCTGTATCGCGGTTTGTCCAACGGATGCACTGATCTTTGCCGTTCAAATCCAAGACAGCCCAGCCAAGGGCCCCGGCCACTTAGGCCATCAATACCGGCATCAACAGCAGCCACCAGGATCGGCGCGTTTCGAAGGCACCATTACCGGCCATAGGAGTTAGCCATGAACAACACAGGAATCGCTTATTTCAAATTACTGACACGGATGTTGGTATTGAGCCTGCTGGTTGGCGCCCCGCCAACCTTGGCCCATCATGTCTTGGGACGGCCCGCTTACAGTCTCAGTGAAGACTCCAATACGCCACCCAGTGCCGTGGTGGAGACCCAGATCGGCGATTACACGGTCATCTATATGGTCTTCCCCGCCTTTCCCCAGCCTAACGAGCCCGGACGCGTCAATCTCTATGCCAGCCACATCGAAAGCGGAGATGCATTCGATGGCGAGGTGACGTTTATCGGCAAAAACGACAGCTGGTTTAACCCGCATGAAACGGTGCTGGGAACACAAACCATCGATGATGGTGTTTACCGACAAGGGTTTGTTTTTGATGCCAGCGGGGATTATATCATCAGCGCCACATTTGTAGCCCAGGGTCACGACTATGCGATTGACTTTCCCCTTCGAATCGGTGCGCCAGCGCCGATAGGCCCTCTCGGGGTGCTCGTCATTCTGCTGGGGGGCATGTTGGTGGGCGTTAGTATTTGGCGTCGTAAGCGGCTGATCCGCGATAAGGTGCACACCGCTAGCAGGAAACTGTCCTGAACAGTCGCCATTGAGGGCGAAACAGAATCGATTAGGGGAGTGTCGTGGACCGCCGCGAATTTTTTAAGGTTGGCCTGGATAACGTCGCCAAAGCCGCGATCAACGTGGCTGAACGTCGCGCCAATCAGAAAGCGCAGAACTTTATCCGCCCCCCTTTTGCCATCGACGAACTGGATTTCTTACTCGCCTGCAGCCGTTGCAGCGCCTGTATCGAGGCCTGTCCCCATCAGGTTATCTTTCCTTTATCGGCGAAATTAGGCGTTCAGGAGGCTAAAACCCCCGCGCTGGACCTGCTGAACAAAGGCTGCCACCTCTGCCAAGATTGGCCCTGTGTCACGGCCTGCGAGCCGGGCGCCCTGCTCCGACCGTTCGAGGCCGACGATAACGAGGATAAGGAGCAGGACGTAAAAGAACCGGTGCCCGCCGTCACCCCTCCGCCTTTTGCCAAGGCCTCGATCGACCCCCATCGCTGCCTTCCCTACACAGGTCCCGAATGTGGCGCCTGCCAAGGATCCTGTCCGGTTCCCGGTGCCCTGACCTGGGCCGGTGAAAAGCCGTGCATAAACGAGGCCATCTGTCTTGGTTGCGCACTGTGTCGCGAGGCCTGCATCCTGGAGCCCAACGCGATCATGATTCGATCCCCTCATCAGGACGATCGTTAAGCGGTGAGTCTCCTGCGATAACGCGTACCAGCGCGTGACGTCATATATTAGCGGTTCATAAAGGTCAGCAGTGCCGATAACGCGACGCGGACGCGCCATCGAGGCCTCGCTCAAAACCCGGCTAAAAACATCCTTTATATACTCACCTCTTTGAACGGTAGCGTCCTGACAAGATGGCTAAAACCGTTGCCATAACGACATCAACAGGGCCACATCACTGTTTTTCTGCACGCGCTGATGCAGTAATGACAGCGTGACTTGACCCTCTGCGTTTTCCGGGCTCCGTATAAAAATTTCTTGTTCCTGTAGTCGCGAGTGTCCTAGCTCACCGTGTCGCGTTTGCCAGAGAATCTTACCCTCTTCATAGCCTGTTGCGGTATTGAGGGTCCACTCACCTGCACGAATCTGCAACGGCTCAGCAATTGCCACACCGAATACCGCGCCACGCGTTAGCTTGTGTTGCCAGGCCGCGGCCAGACTACGGCTGCTTAAATTATCCAAGTAAAGAAGTGATGATCCCGATGCGTTTGATGATTCGGTATGACCTGAAAAATAACTGGCCTGAAACTGATCGTCTGAACCCATTTGCCAGCGGACGGTAGCGCCGGTATAACCTGTGGCCAGGGTTGTATCCGCCTTAAAAGCGCCGTCAAAGCGGCTGCCCAATAACGCGCCTTTCTCCTGCTTAACGCCGCCTTCTAGGCGAAGCGCCAGGTTTTGCGTTAACTGGTAGTCCCAAAAGCTGTTGATCTGGAACTGCCCGGAGTCATCATCGTGGCCCGAGGCCAGTTCAAAACCAACGCGATGCATCACGCCTGGTTCCTGTACGACGCGAAGATGAATCTGACGCCCATCCGTTAGCTGATAAGGGTTGCTAAGCGTATCCTGCAGCGCAAACGGACTTCGCAGCCCTGAATGATCGTTCCAAGCCGATGCCGTGTATTGCTCAACCCCAGACACTCCCTGTGTAAGCCCCAGTTGAACCTCTACATTGCCTAGCCTATGCTCTACATGCAGGCCACCAGCCTGGTCGTCTTTCTGATGCCCAGACAACCAAATGCGTGTGTCGTGACCAACAGACACGGGGACGGTCCTGTATGGCTGGTGCTGCGTTTTTAAGCGCTGCCGCCAATGCTCAGACCCGCTCGGCGGCGCCATCAGGTCCTGCATAGCCACCGTAAACAAGGCGCCCTGACTATCGACGGCACCCAGTCGCAGCCCACTGAATGCTGTCCCCAATCGAGATAATGACGGCGCCAGCTGAATACGACTCTTCGCTAACTCAGCCACGACATAGGCTCGTTCATCTACCCCCTGTGTAACCAGGCTTAAGGCCCCTAACGGGTTAGTCGCCGCGTCAATATTGAGCAAGCCCTGTCCGTACACCAGGGTTTCACTGTAGATGCCACGCTTATCCGCCGTTTCAAATAATCGCTCCACCAGCTGCGCATTGGTGAGGGTCGGAAAACGTTGCTTTAGAACCGCGAGTGCGCCACTGACCAGGGGTGCGGCTTCCGAAGTGCCTATCGTAGAAACATAGCCACCATCCTTAAATGGGGTGATCAGTCCTTCGAACACACCTTGATCATTATCGCCACCCGGTGCCGCAATGCACCACGCGGAGGCCAGACCGCAGCGCTGGGCGTAAGAGGCGATCACACCGTCACTACCCACGGCGGTGACGGCGACCCAATGGGCCTGCAGCTCAGGAAATAAACGCGGTAAACCCGCCTCCAGATTGGGCTGATTCAAGGCCGGGGCATTATTGCCCGTTGGGAAAACATTTACCACGCCCTGCGACGTCGCTCGCCGCAGCGCCGTTAATAGCAGCGGCGATTCGCTGGCATAGCGTGCGCCGGTATAACGATCAATCGCGATAGCCGTCCCCCAGGAGTTGTTAATAACCTCGGCCTGCTGATCAAGGGCATAATTAAAGGCGCGGGCCGCTACCGTATCAGATTGCGAGAGCTGGCCATTGGCTTCAGCAAAGCCAACGCCGATTAATCTGGCTCCGTGAGCAACACCAACCACGCCGGCCCCGTCCTGTACCGACGCTAATAGACCTGCGACGCCCGTGCCATGCCCGTCTAAATCGGGTACTTGTTCTGCACCGCTCATATCCGTGACGGCGTTGTATAAGGATGAAAACTGCCCGACCAGATCGGAGTGCGTTGTCATAAATCCGGTGTCTAACAGCGCAATATTGACACCGGTTCCGACCCAACCACCTTCGTGTGCAGCCCGGGTGCCCATCATCGCATGGGCATAATCTGCGTGGTATTCAATGCCGCGTGGAACGACCGGCAACAGAGGCTCTGTTACATCATCAGATCCCGTGTCAGACCCACCGCTCGACCCCGAGCTAAAAAGGATCCCGACGCCGATTCCCATTAAGATCCAGCTGGAAGGTGCCAGAGAAAAGCCTGCGGCACGGCTCTTCCCCGAGGACGGTTGTGCCGAACGTGTGTAGTGGGTCAATAATGACGGGAATTGGATCAGGCTATAGGCAGGAAAGACGCCTTCAGGAAGCATCAGCGCCGATGGGCTTGGCGAGTGCGGGGCTGACTGCAAGAACGGCGTTTGAACGAACAGCAATGTGAGTAAAAGAGCCCGAAGAGCTAACATCAACAATAACCTCGCCGTTCATTCGCTTGATAAAAGAGGTATTTTATCCCGCCGCCCCGCGGAGTTCTCGGTTAGCTTAGCGTTAAAAAAGGCGCTTTGACTAACCAAAGCACCCACAACACTCTTGTTTTCAGCCAATAACAGCGACGTAACGCTATGTATTAACCAACAGTTCTTAGTCGACACGACACCATCAATCCGGTCACAGACGTTCAATAACGGTTGTGACCCCCTGCCCCATGCCGATGCACATGGTGGCAAGCCCCAATGTCCCTTGTCGCTGCTCCATCACATTCAGCAACGTGGTAACGATACGTGTACCGGAGCAGCCTAACGGGTGGCCCAGCGCTATCGCGCCACCGTGCAGGTTGACCTTGTCTTCCATCACATCCAACAGTTTTAAGTCTTTCAGAACCGGCAGCGCCTGCGCGGAAAACGCCTCATTAAGCTCGACAACGTCCAGATCCGCATGCGTCAACCCGGCTGATTTAAGTGCTTTTTTGGTTGCCGGAACCGGACCATAACCCATAATGGCCGGATCGCAGCCGGCAGACGCCATAGCGCGAATACGCGCGCGGGGCGTCAGTCCCAGCGCCTTGGCCCGGGCTCCGGACATAACGACCATGGCAGAAGCACCATCAGACAGCGCTGACGAGGTGCCGGCGGTGACCGTGCCGTTTTTAGGATCGAAGGCAGGGCGCAAGGTCGCCAGGGTCTCCAGTGAGGTATTGGCTCGAATCACCTCATCCACCTCGATCAATTTACGGAACCCTTCGCTGTCATGTCCCTCAATAGCCACCAGCTCATTGGCAAAGCCACCGGCCAATGTCGCGGCATGCGCGCGTTGATGGGAGCGCACGGCAAAGGCTTCCTGCTTCTCGCGGCTAATACCGTGCATCTTGGCCAGCAATTCAGCCGTCAGCCCCATCATCATGGAGGCCTTCGCCGCATGCTTGCTCAGTTGCGGCGTAATATCGACACCGTGCGTCATGGCAACATGCCCCATATGCTCCACACCGCCGACCATATACTGATCGCCATGGCCACTTTGAATCGCTTGAGCGGCACTGTGTAGTGCGCTCATCGAAGAACCACACAGCCGATTCACGGTCTGGGCGGGCACGCTGTAGGGAATCGCACTCAGCAACAAGGCGGAACGCCCGATATTGAAGCCCTGTTCCAGGGTCTGGTTTACACAGCCCCAGATCAGGTCATCAAAAGCCGCCGGATCGATGCCGGTATTGCGCTGAAGGAGCGCATCGATTAATTGGGCAGACAGCTGATCAGCGCGTACATGCCGAAAAGCGCCGTTTTTACTGCGCCCCATGGGGGAGCGAACGCAGTCAACAATCACGGCATCATTATCTAAGTAACTCATTCTCTTCTCCCTGGGCGATCAGACGTGGTAGCTCTGGTTGTTGACTGCGCGTTTTCGCATATCGGCGGTTGGATGATAGAGCGCGCCCAAGGCTGACCAGTGGTCGGCCTGTTGGCAGAAGGCATCCATCCCCATGTCGTCGATATAACGCAACGCGCCGCCCCGGAAAGGCGGGAAACCAATGCCATACACCAGGCCCATATCGGCCTCAGCAGGACTTGCCACGACGGAGTCCTCCAGACAACGCACCAGCTCGATACATAGTGGTGTCATCATGCGCTGAACAATCTGCTCGTCGCTAACCGTTTCAGTTTGCACAATCTGCCCTGCTATCAACGCAGTCACAGACGCGTCGGGCTTCTTTTGCAGCTTACCGCGGCGATCTTTTTCATACCGATAAAAGCCAACCGTATTTTTCTGCCCGAGACGTTTATTGTCGACCAGAATTTCAATCACGCTGCGACGCGCGTAGCCCATGCGGTCCGGGAAGCCCTGCGCCATAACCTTTTGCGCGTGTACCGCCGTATCCAGGCCCACCACATCGGACAGATACGCCGGCCCCATCGGCCAGCCAAAGCCTTCCATCACCCGGTCTATGCGTGCGAAATCGACACCGCTTTCAAGTAGGCTGTTGAAGCCGGCAAAATAAGGAAACAGCACGCGATTGACCAGGAATCCCGGACAGTCGTTCACAACAATCGGCGTTTTTCCCATCGATAAGGCATAGGCTACGGCCGTCGCTACCGCACGTTCACTGCTTTGCGCGCCACGGATAACCTCAACCAACGGCATGCGGTGCACCGGATTAAAGAAATGCATACCACAGAAATTTTCCGGCCGCTTCAATGCCGAAGCCAGATGGGTGATGGCGATGGTTGAAGTATTGCTGGTCAGGATGGTCTCTGGCGAAACCTGATCTTCTACATCCATCAACACCGCTTGTTTTACCTTGGGGTTTTCAACGACAGCTTCCACCACCAGATCCACCGACTTGAACGCGTCGTAACTGAGCGTGGGTCGAATGGCCCCGAGCACCTGCGCCATCTTCAACGGGGTCATTCGCTTGCGCTCGATCTGTTTATTCAATAAACCGGCCGCTTCCCCGAGCCCGGCTTGCAACGCCGGCTCGTTAATATCCTTCATCAGGATAGGCGTACCCTTTGACGCGGATTGGTAAGCAATGCCGCCACCCATAATCCCCGCGCCCAAGACCGCGGCTTGTTTCACAGGCACAGCCTGCGTGCGATACCCGCCGGCGATTTTCTTGATCAGCTGATCATTCAAGAACAGCCCCACCAGATTACGACACACCGGAGTCTGAGCAACCTTGACAAAGTTATTGGCCTCAATCACCAGCGCGGCGTCACGCCCCAGGCCGGCATGCTTTTGCATGGTCATAACGACAGCAACCGGAGCCGGATAATGTGGCCCTGCTTTGCCCGCTATAAACCCTTTGGCGGTTTCAAAGGCCATCATGCAGTCAAGTTGGCCGAGTTTCAGTGGCTGCTGCTTCTCTTCCCGGCGGTTCTTATAATCCACCTTGCCTGCATGCGCCTGAGCCAACAGGTCCAGCGCGGCATCGCGTAAACGCTCCCCGCTGACCACCGCATCGACAGCGCCATCACGCAACGCATCGGCAGAACGCTTCTCATTGCCGCTACAGATCCATTCAATGGCATTGTCGGCACCAATCATGCGGGGTAAGCGTACGGTGCCGCCCCAACCGGGGAAAATACCCAGCTTCACTTCCGGCAGACCGACCTTGGCATCGTCTGCCATCACGCGCAGATCGGTACTCAGACACAACTCAAAGCCACCACCCAACGCCAAGCCATTAATGGCGGCGACTGTCGGGCAAGGCAAATCTTCAATACGACTGAAAAGACCGTTAATCTGGTGCAACATCGCCAGCACGTCTTCTGCCGGTTGGGTAAAGACCGCACCAAAGGATTTGATGTCTGCGCCAACAATAAAGGTGTCCTTGGCGCTGGTGATCATGACACCGTCCAGTTCGGTGAGCTGCTCAAGATATGCCACCACCGCTTCCAACTGCTCGAGGGTTTCGGCATCCAGCTTGTTCATTGGCTCACCAAGCCGGTCGAAGCAAACCTCAACGCAGTTTGAAGACAGCACAACGAGTTTGATCGCGCTACCGTCTATTCGTATATTTTCATCCATCAACCTATACCTTTTATCTGTAGCGTATTGTTGTTATTCCACTGATATTGTTATCCCGCTGCAGGGGCGTCGCACTTGCTCTAACACAGCGACTTGGACTTGCTCGGGACAGACCTCTGTGCAGGCCCTTGGGCAATGCTCACCATATGGTCGGACGCGCCATATTCTTGCCTTCAGTGTAGAAGAACGCCGTCACCGCTCAATGGTAAAAGCGCCCCAAGCTATTAACACGTTCAACCAGCTTTATTTAAAAACAATGTTTATCAAAAACAATGTTTATCAAAAAAATGTTTATCAAAATCAACAGCTTTCAGTCTTTGCCAAGACAGATACTGCCCGTCACATCACGCACCTTTTCTGACAATAACGCTCAGCTAATCATCACACCGTGTATCAGTAACCTGCTATTCAGTAACCTGCTATATAGTCCAGAACCAGGTGGTACAACAACATTGAATTGTCTGAAGGCGAAATTAAAACGCGTTATAAACTTATCGAGAACGGGCTTATTAGCGAACACCGCCATAGCCTTTCAATCTGTAAACCCTGACAGTATTTAGTGCTATCCCCGGCATAGATAACATGATCGCGCAGAGTAAAAAAAACACCTAAACTCCCCTTAGAGGTTGCTATCAAAGGAGAGACTCTCATGCGCCACTGTTTTCCATCACCGCAATTACTTAAGTTACTATGTACCCTGGTCTGCATTTCCATGCTCGGCGGCTGCGCCTCGCAGCGAGCACTGGAAAGCGACCTGGGTCTTTCAGATGCGCCAGACTGGGTGAATATGGGCACCCAAGCGGTCGACAATGAAAACGGCCGGCTACTTCAGGGCGTCGGGATGGCCGATGCGATGAACAATACGTCCTTACAGCGCAGCACGGCCGATAACCGGGCCAGGGCTGAGATAGCCCGCATCCTGTCGCTCTATGTCGATAATACCCTTAAGGACTACAGCAGTAATAGCGCGGAGAGTAGCCGTGAAAGTGTAGAACAGTCCCTTACCAGCTCTACCCGTACCGCATTAACCGGTGCCCGGATTATCGCACGCTGGCTAGACCCCGAAACGGGCACGCTGTACGCGTTTGCAGAACTGGACATGCAACAGGTCGAGGCGCTATTGTCGACGTCATCGGCTCTCTCCTCAGAATTAAAAACGTACCTTTCCTCCCAAGCCAACGATTCATTTCAACTACTCATTAAGGAAACTCAACCATGATACGCTGGTTATCACTGCTGCTTCTGTCCACCATGCTTGCCGGCTGCGGTACGCAGGTCACCCGACTCAACCCGGAAGAGACCCTCGACCTCAGCGGAAGCTGGAATGACAGCGACTCGCGCCTCGTCGCGCAAGAGATGATTCGTGATGCCTTGTCTCATCCCTGGATCTCTCAATTCGAAACACGCACGGGACATTCGCCAACGGTCCTGATCGGTACTGTACGCAACCTCAGCCACGAGCATATCAACATCAATACCTTTGTTAATGATATGGAACGTGCGCTGATCAATTCCGGACGCGTTATATTCGTAGCCTCAAGCCAGGAACGCGGCGAAATCCGCGCCGAGCGGATCGATCAGGACCTCAACGCAACGGAAAGCACGCGTAAAGCGGCGGGCAATGAACTCGGCGCCGATTTCATGCTGCAAGGACAGATCAACACCATCATCGACGTGGCCTCCCGAGATCAGGTCCGATATTACCAGGTCGATCTAACGCTCATTAGCTTGGTCGACAACCGGAAGATGTGGATCGGCCAAAAAAAGATCAAAAAATTGGTCGAGAACAGCAAGCTACGCTACTGAGACTGACCTGAATGACGCCAGTCAACAGCTTGCGAATCGCCGCCAGTTTCTTGTTGCTGATGTTGTTGCACGGCTGTGCCCTGCAGCAACATCAGCTAACCGGCATGGGCCGCTACCTCGACAGTCACTCGTTGAATGAGACCTTATTAAAGCTTGACGCGCTGAAACCGGAACCGCGCGACAGGCCGCTGTACCAACTAAATCGCGGCGTAATACACCACCTGCTGGGTAACTATCAACAGAGCAATCGCGATTTTGAGGCCGCTAAAGCCTTGCTGGGAAAGGCGCAGGCAATCAGCGTGACAGAAAGCATTACGTCCACCACGATTAACGAGACCTTTAATGATTACAGTGCAACGCCTAGCGAGCGCGTGCTGTTACATGTCGTTATGGCACTGAACTATCTCGCCCAGAAAGATCTGAGCAGCGCCCGCGTGGAAGCGTTGCAGGCGGATATCCTGATGCGTGAGATCCCTGAGGAAAACGCGCAATTAGCCAGCGCCCGCTTTATTGCCGGCTTGATTTTTGAACTCAATGGCGAATGGTCAGACGCCATGATTAGCTACCGGAAAGCGGAAGAGATCCTGACCCGTAGACACATGCCACTGCCGGCCTCCCTGCAACAGCGCCTGCTCATCAGCACTCGACAGTTAGGTCTGGAAAATGAACACCAACAATACCTGTCACGATTCGGTTTAGCGTCAGGATCAGGATCAGAGCAGCCGCATACCGGTGAAGTGCTTATTCTGTTTTTGAATGGTAAGGTCCCTTCCAAGCACCAGCGCATGATCAGTATTTATGTCCCCGCGCTTGAGCACCATGTCACCATCGCCCAACCTTACTATCCGCCTCGGCAAGCGAGAAATAACGCCACCGCGCTCCATCTGGGTTCGGCATCCGTGTCCCTCGAGCTGCTGGAGGATATCGACCATCTCGCCCGGGAAGCCCTCGAGGCCGGGAGCAGCAAACGCCTGGCCCTGACACTGGCGCGGGCGACGTCCAAACACAAGATGATCAAGCAAACCCGGCAAAAAGACCCTTTACTCGCCTTGCTCACCGACTTGGCGGCGATTGTGACCGAAGTCGCTGACACCCGCAGCTGGAACCTGCTTCCGGCGTCCATCCATATCGGGTCTGTACGACTGCCCGAAGGCACCTACCCGCAACGCAGCCCCAGTAGTTTGCCGCAATCGATGGTCTCACCGGAACTACAGGTCAAAGCCGGAAAGACACAACTTCTGATCACCAACAGTTATAACCAATCGACATCTCTGGCGTATTATTAACGCCAGATAAGGAGACTGCCATGTACCGCACCATCCTTCTTGGCCTGTCCATTCTTACCGGGATGACCGGGTGTGCATCACCACCGTCCTCTCCACCGCAATGGCTATCCGGTCATTCGTATGCGTACCCATCCAGTCGTTTTCTGACGGCAATCGGAGAAGCGCCCAACCGGGCCGCTGCAGAACAGCAAGCACTGGCTTCTCTGGCGAGAGTATTTGAAGTCAGTATCCGGGAGGAAAATACCGACTTTTCCCTGTTCAGTCACGCTATCGCTAGCGAGCAAACATCGAATAACGATGAACGCACCACCACGAATCGACAGATCACATCCCGGCAATTACAGACCGCTACGGCCCAGATCATTGAAGGCGCAAAACCGGTCGAATACTGGCGGGATACAGCCCTATACACGGTATTGGTCGCTCTGGATCGAGAAAAGGCCGCACAACGGGTTCGCCAGCAGATTCTCACGCATGATCAACAGATCACGGCGCTTAGCGAGTTTGCCAATAACCGCTCGCTGAATACGGTCGTTAGGCTGAGTGCGCTGGAAGACGCAAGGCGCTTACAACAACAACGATCGCCCCTCAATCGCAATCTCAGTGTGTTGGTCGGGCAGTCCTTGCCGTCACCGCATACGATTGCCGACCTGGAGCAACGTATCCGCCTGCAGCTTGCGCAATTAACATTCCGGATAGCCAGCCAGACCGATCTGTCAACGCCGTTAGAACATGCCATAGGCCAGTTAGGGGCACGCATCTCAACCACCGGGGAACTGGGTCTGAACGCGTTTGTCGACAGAGAGCCGATCAAAAAACAACAAGGCTGGTACTGGTTGCGCGGCGCCGTACAACTGACACTGCTCAACAGTCATAACGACGTCATCGCACAGAAGCGCTGGCCAATGAAAGTATCCGCACAGGATAACGGTATGCTTGAACAGCGCCTGCGCGACCAGGTCAATACACAGATTGCCTCTCAGCTCTACCACTTGATCACCACGGTGCAGCGGGACAAATAACGCCCCTTCGGTAACACGATATTAGAGGTTACCGTGGGACCCGCGTTTTACGATTAACCTGGCATCAACACCCCGATCCGTTCGGTCTTTTGATGCCGACAGGCCGGCACCCGTGGCCATCAAAGCGCAACGAGTAACCGGTGGGCGGCCCGGTACGCTTAATAATGATGGCGACCAGAAAAACTAGCGCATGTTTGCAATCACGGCATCGCCAAAGCCGGAACAAGAGACCAGCGTGGCATCGTCCATCAAGCGCTCAAAGTCATAGGTAACCGTTTTCGCGTTGATAGCCCCGGAAACGCCGGTCAAAATAAGCGCCGCCGCCTCAACCCACCCCAGATGTCGCAACATCATCTCGGCCGATAAGATGATGGAACCGGGATTGACCTTATCCAGCCCGGCATATTTGGGTGCCGTGCCGTGCGTAGCCTCGAAAATGGCTATTTTATCGCTTAAATTAGCTCCTGGCGCGATGCCGATACCTCCCACTTCCGCCGCCAATGCGTCGGACAGATAATCGCCATTAAGGTTAAGCGTGGCGATCACGTCATACTCCGCCGGACGTAATAATATCTGTTGTAACATGGCGTCGGCGATGACATCTTTAATGACGATATCCTTACCCGTTTTTGGGTTTTTTATCACGCACCAGGGGCCGTCATCCATTAATTCAGCACCAAACTCCTGCATCGCCACCTCGTAACCCCAGTCTTTAAAGGCCCCCTCGGTGTATTTCATGATATTGCCTTTGTGCACCAACGTCATGGATGAACGGTCGTTGTCGATGGCGTACTGGATCGCCTTGCGCACCAATCGCTTGGTACCTTGCTCGGATACCGGCTTAATGCCGATACCACAGCCCTCATCAAAACGAATCTTGGTGACCCCCATCTCCTCTTTAAGGAAAGTAATCACCTTGCTGGCCTCGGCACTGCCCGCTTTCCATTCAATGCCCGCATAAATATCTTCCGAGTTTTCCCGAAAAATAACCATGTCAACGTCTTGGGGATTTTTCACCGGGCTAGGCACACCGCTAAACCACTGCACCGGGCGCTGACAAACATACAGGTCCAGCTCTTGGCGCAGCGCAACATTCAGTGAACGAATACCGCCACCCACCGGCGTGGTTAACGGCCCTTTTATGCCCACGACAAACTCCTTGAAGGCATTGAGGGTTTCTTCCGGCATCCAGGTGTCAGGATCGTAAATCTGGGTCGCTTTTTCTCCGGCGTACACTTCCATCCAGGCGATCTGACGACGCGTTCCATAGGCAAGATTTACCGCCGCATCGACGACTCTGATCATCACAGGCGTGACGTCCATTCCAATGCCATCACCCTCGATAAAGGGGATTATGGGTCGGTCGGGTACGTGTAAAACACCATCAGCCTTGACGGTAATGCGCTCACCCACCGTAGGTACCTTGATATTCTGATAACTCATGTTTTACTCCGCTCTTACGTATTATTGTTATTGCGTTATGTGCATGCCGGCACCCGTTTCCTCGCTGTCTGTCGGACTTTACCGGGCGTAACGAGGGTAAACCGACTGGCGGCTAGCATCAGTTTAGGACTATATAGCGCATTTAGCCGACAGCACATTGACTTCTCTCACTGCAAGTCCATTTTCTCATTCCAAGTCCTGCGATACCTTTCGGCCGCAATTCGAGCAGGCTTGTATCGCTTGCCCCTTAAACCAGGCCCCCTGCTTTGAACGCTCATCACAGGGGCAGGCCTGCCAACCCCCACTTCTAGTTAATGCCCTATTTACAGCCTTTATCGCGCGTCATTGTTGTGCGCTCGCACCAAAACAACACTCACAAGCAATAAAAAAATACATACAAAATGATATATATTATTGTTTTATATAAGGAAAAAGCAACTGGCTCGCTCATTGCATTAGCTGTATTAAAGAGGACGCACTACCCCCCCATAAAAATCTACGACGATCTGACCTATTCAAACAAGGAGCGCGCAATGAGCATCGCGAAGCAAACGTTTAAAAAATCCTTACTGGCCCTAAGCACCGGTGTAGCACTATCAGCCTCGGCACTGACACTCGCCGCCGACGACAGCATCAAGGTCGGCGTACTGCATTCATTGTCCGGCACCATGGCGATCAGTGAAACGACGCTCAAAGAAACAATGGAAATGTTAATCGCCGAGCAAAACAGCAACGGCGGCCTGCTGGGTAAGCAGCTCGAAGCCGTTGTTGTTGACCCTGCCTCCAACTGGCCGCTGTTCGCCGAGAAGGCGCGTGAGCTGATCGAAAAGGAAAAGGTCGCTGCGATCTTCGGCGCCTGGACCTCGGTGTCACGCAAGTCGGTACTGCCGGTGGTTGAAGAGCTCAACAGCATCATGTTCTACCCGGTGCAATACGAAGGTGAAGAGTCGTCCAAGAACGTCTTTTACACCGGCGCGGCGCCCAACCAGCAGGCGATTCCTGCCGTTGATTACCTGATGAACGAGTTGGAGGTGAAGCGCTGGGTACTGGCCGGTACCGATTACGTCTACCCGCGCACCACCAACAAGATTCTGGAATCGTATCTGAAGATGAAGGGCGTGGCGGCCGAGGACATCATGGTCAACTACACGCCGTTCGGTCATTCCGATTGGCAGAGCATCGTTGCCGACGTGAAGAAGTTCGGTTCGACGGGTAAGAAGACTGCCGTCGTTTCGACCATCAACGGCGATGCCAACGTACCGTTCTACAAAGAGCTGGGTAATCAGGGTATCTCGTCCGAAGATATCCCCGTGGTGGCCTTCTCGGTCGGCGAAGAGGAGCTATCCGGGATCGATACCAAGCCCCTGGTCGGCCATCTGGCGGCCTGGAACTACTTCATGAGCGTCGATAGCGCGGCCAACGACGCGTTCATCAGCGCGTGGCACGCGTATATCGGCAACGACAAGCGGGTGACCAATGACCCGATGGAAGCGCACTACATCGGTTTCAAGATGTGGATTGAAGCGGTTAAAAAAGCCGGCACTACCGACCCGGCGGCGGTCCAGGATGCCATCATCGGCGTCAGCGTACCCAACCTGACCGGCGGTTACGCCACCATGGCACCGAACCACCACATCACTAAGCCGGTTCTGATCGGCGAGATCCAGGACGACGGCCAGTTTGAAGTGGTCTGGGAAACGTCTGGCACGGTGCTGGGGGACGCCTGGTCCGACTTCCTACCCGGATCGAAAGATCTGATCTCCGACTGGCGGGCACCGCTGTCTTGCGGCAACTACAACGTCAAGACCGCCAAGTGCTCGGGTCAGGACCTCTAACGGCGGCACTAAAACCGGTTCCAACCACTTTCTTCCATACTGTACCCGCAGCGCGGTGGTCGGAACCTGTACGGCTTATTACACGCAAGACCAGATCGACCTAACGTTGCCCTTTGGCAGAATTAAACCCGGACTATTACGCCTGTCGACTTCGGCAGGCAAAGGATTCTATCGCTATGGCAAACTCCCGCTTGCGATGCCAGCAAGGGCCCCACCGGCCCTCTTTGGCGCTCCTGCTCAGGCATTACGGCATCGCGACGCTGGCCGTACTGCTGCTGGTAATTGTTACCCTGCTGCCGGCGCAGGCCAGTACTGCCGACGACAGCTTCGAGCAGGGGCTTGAGCTACTGGCACATAAAAGCTTCGACAAAAAGGCCAACGCTATCACCCTGCTGGCCGCGTCAAAGCACGCGAAGTCGCTCGAGCTATTACAAGCGATGAGCCGTGGCGAACTGTACTACCGTAAAAAAGACAAACGCATCGTGCTGATCGCCAAGATTGAAAACGCTGTCCAATTGACCGATGCCATCACCGGCGAAGACCTGGGTCATACCGGCAAACGCAAGGTCAAGAAGGTCGCGATCAACAACACCCTACGAACGCAACTCACCTGGACTATCGCCGGAATGCAGCTTGGAAACGAATCGGCGCGGGTAAGGCACGACGCGTTAGAGGCGATGCTGTCCGAAGTCGACGGTTCAACCCTGGCGCTATTGCAACAGCGCAGCGCACGGGAGACCGATACCCAGGTCAACCAGCTGCTGAGAGTCGCCATCGCATTGGCGCAGCTCGACAGCACCGACGCGTCGATCCGACTCACGGCGTTAGATCAGCTCGAGGGCAGCCTCTACCCACCGGTGCGCAACCGGATCAACCTGCTGATCAACGCCGATCCGGACAAGACCGTCCGCAACAAAGCGACCGCCGTATTAAAAAGCATCGACGATCGCATCGGTCTATTCGGCAACCTGCAGACTCTGTTCTTCGGCGTCAGCCTCGGCTCGGTGCTGATTCTGGCGGCTATCGGTCTGGCGATCACCTTCGGCGTTATGGGCGTGATCAACATGGCCCACGGCGAGCTGATTATGATCGGTGCCTACACCACCTACGTCATCCAGCAACTCATGCCCAATTCAATCGAGTATTCGCTGCTGGTGGCGATCCCGGCGGCATTTCTGGTTTCGGGCATCGTCGGCATCGTGATCGAGCGCGGGGTGATCCGGCATCTGTATGGCCGGCCGCTAGAGACGCTGCTGGCGACCTTCGGCCTGAGCCTGGTGCTGCAGCAGGCGGTTCGCACGGTGTTCTCACCGCTTAACCGCCAGGTCGAAACCCCGCAGTGGATGAGCGGCGTGTGGGAGCTGAACCCGATCTTTTCGCTGACGCTGAACCGACTCTATATCATCGCCTTCTGCTTGCTGGTGTTCTTCACCTTGCACCTGATTCTCAAACGCACCCGGCTGGGGTTGCAGGTACGGGCGGTATCGCAGAATCGGCAAATGGCGCGTGCCATGGGCATCCGCTCGGAATGGGTCGACGCGATGACGTTCGGTCTGGGTTCGGGTGTCGCGGGTGTGGCGGGCGTAGCACTGAGCCAACTGACCAACGTGGGTCCCAACTTGGGGCAAGCTTATATCATCGACTCGTTCATGGTGGTGGTGTTCGGTGGCGTCGGTAACCTGTGGGGCACGCTGGTGGCGGGTCTGTCGCTGGGGATCGCCAACAAGGTGATGGAACCCTGGGCGGGCGCGGTGCTGGCCAAGATCCTGGTATTGGTATTTATCATCCTATTCATTCAAAAACGGCCGCGTGGATTGTTCCCGCAGAAAGGCCGAGCGGCCGAGGGTTAAACGATGCTGATTAAATCTATCCTCAAAGGCGACCGCGGTGGCCAGATCATGCTCGGCTTGCTGCTATTGGTCACCGTCTTCGTCGGTCTGTCTAACAGCCTGCTGTCGTCCGACAGTGCGCTGCACGTACCGACCTACACCGTCACCCTGATGGGCAAGTACCTGTGCTACGCGCTGCTGGCGGTAGCGATCGATCTGGCCTGGGGTTATCTGGGCATTCTCAGCCTCGGCCACGGCGCCTTCTTCGCGCTAGGCGGTTATGCCATGGGGATGTACCTGATGCGCCAGATCGGCGAGCGCGGCGTCTACGGCAACCCCGATCTGCCCGACTTTATGGTGTTCTTGAATCTGCAGGAGCTGCCCTGGTTCTGGGGCGGGTTCGACCAGTTCTGGTTCGCCATGATCATGGTACTGCTGATCCCTGGACTGCTGGCCTTCATCTTCGGCTGGTTGGCATTCCGCTCGCGGGTCACCGGCGTTTATCTGTCGATCATCACCCAGGCGATGACCTACGCGTTGATGCTGGCTTTCTTCCGCAATGAGATGGGCTTTGGCGGCAACAACGGTCTGACCGACTTCAAGGATATCCTCGGTTTCAGTTTGCAGGCCGATAGCACCCGTATCGGTTTATTTATCGCCTCGGCCGTGGCGCTAACAATAGGCTATCTACTCTGTCGCATGATTACCAATTCGCGCTTAGGGCGGGTCAGCGTGGCGATCCGCGACGCCGAAACCCGGGTGCGGTTTATCGGCTACCGGGTCGAGAAGATTAAGCTAGCGGTGTTCACCCTGTCGGCGGTGCTGGCCGGCGTGGCCGGAGCCCTCTATGTGCCGCAGGTCGGGATCATCAACCCGAATGAATTCTCACCGTTGAACTCGATCGAGGCGGTGGTTTGGGTGGCGGTCGGTGGCCGTGCCACGCTGTACGGCGCGGTGGCCGGAGCCTTGCTGGTCAACTACGGCAAGAGCTACTTCACCGCGGCGATGCCCGAAGCCTGGCTGTTCGCGCTCGGCGCGCTGTTTGTGCTGGTGACGCTGTACCTGCCGAAAGGGATCGTCGGCCTGTTCGATACAAGGAAGGATGACCGCAAAAAAGACACCAGCGACCCAACCCCTGATTCGCCCTCTCAATCCAGCACCTCTGTCAGCCTGCAGGAGGCACCGCTATGACCGCTATGGAATTGACGTCCAAGGAGCTGCCCACGAAAGACTTGCTTACGAAAGAGATGCCCTCAAACGGTATGGCTCCCGACTGGCTCAAGCGTGACCAGGTGTTCGAGTTTCTCCAGCCCGAAGCCTCCGGCCGTCTCGACCTGAGCCACAACTGCATCCTCTACCTGGAGGACTTGAACGTCAGCTTCGACGGCTTCAAGGCGATCAACAACCTCAACCTGTATATCGAGCCGGGCGAGCTGCGCTGCATCATCGGCCCCAACGGGGCGGGCAAGACCACCATGATGGATATCATCACCGGCAAAACGCAACCCGACAGCGGGCAGGCCTGGTTTGGCCAGAAAATCGATCTGCTGAAAATGAGCGAAGCCGAGATCGCCGAAGCCGGCATCGGCCGCAAGTTTCAAAAGCCGACGGTGTTTGAACATCTGAGCGTATTTGAAAACTTGGAATTGTCGATGGCCGGGAACAAAGGCGTTTGGCCCCTATTCAAAGCCAGGATCTCTTCCGAGGAGTACGACCGGATCGACGAAACCTTGCAGATGATCGGCCTGAAGCTGCTCTATGCCCGCCAGGCCGGGGTGCTGTCGCACGGCCAGAAGCAGTGGCTGGAGATCGGCATGCTGCTGATGCAGAACCCCAAGCTACTGCTGGTCGACGAACCGGTAGCCGGCATGACTCACCAAGAGATGGACCGTACCGGCGAACTGCTAACCTCACTGGCCGGTGAACGGTCGGTGGTGGTGGTCGAGCATGATATGGATTTTGTCCGCTCGATCGCCCGCACTGTCACGGTGCTGCATCAGGGTTCGGTGCTGGCCGAAGGCTCAATGGATCAAGTTCAAAACAACCCTAAGGTGGTCGAGGTCTACCTTGGCGAATAACAGGCGAATAACAAGTAAATAACAGCTGAGCAACCGTATAAAAGCCAATGACAAGGATTACCCGCGATGCTTAAAGTAAAGGGATTGAACCAATACTACGGCGAGAGCCACACCCTATGGGATCTGAATCTGGATGTTCCCGAAGGAGCCTGTACCTGTTTGATGGGGCGTAATGGTGTCGGCAAAACCACGCTGCTGCAGTGTGTGATGGGATTACTGCCGACCCAATCGGGCCAACTCGTTTTTGACGGCACCGACCTGAGGACGATGTCAGCCGAGAAACGTGCCGGTCTGGGGATCGGCTATGTACCACAGGGGCGGCAGATCTTCTCGTTGATGACGGTCGAAGAGAACCTGCTGATCGGACTGCCCGCACGCGGCGATGGGCTGAAGCGGATTCCTGAGTTTATCTACCAACTGTTTCCGGTGTTAAAAGAGATGCTGCACCGACGCGGCGGCGACCTGTCCGGCGGCCAACAGCAACAGCTGGCGATCGGCCGCGCGCTGGTGACCGATCCCAAGCTGTTGATTCTGGATGAGCCCACCGAGGGAATTCAACCCAACGTGGTGGCCGAGATCGGCGATATCATCCGTAAGCTCAATCGCGAGATCGGACTGACGGTACTGCTGGTCGAGCAAAAGCTGCCGTTCGCGCGCAAGGTGGCCGATCATTTCTGCATCCTCGATCGGGGCAAGAGCGTCGCCACCGGCACCATCGATCAGCTTAGCGACGAGCTGGTTCGCGAGTACTTGACGGTTTAAAGCGCAGCTAAGCCGTATCTACGCGGTTCAAAAGGGTGCATCAGCTGCACCAACAAAGCATCAACGCGCCAAAAACGCACCTTTTTGAATCAAACCGGTCGCATGACCGGTACCGCTCTCGCTGGCTTAGCCCCTGCACCCAGCGATAATGCCGATCGTCAGCTCATATCAGAGTGCCCCTCAATAGCGCTAGCAGGGTTATTAACTCCCCCATCGGAAAATATTCACCGATCTTATGCCTAAACCCGCCTGACTGGTCTGGTTTTTGCTCTAGCTATAACTATTGCTATAACAACGCGCTCGTCCTGCACCGGCATCATGCCCCGTTTCACACCTATCCGTTGCAGCGGCACGCGCAACCATTGACCGCTTCGGCCAGACAGTCAGATCAACCAAAGAGACCCGGCATGAATCAGGCGTTAAACAACAATCCAATGCAGATCGACGGTTTCGGCCTGCAGCGCCAATGGCAGGCCAGCATTGAGCTCCGGTTCGAGCCCAGAAACGGCCGCACCGCATTGCCCGGTTTGAGCCACCGCGGGCCGCTGCGGGTACAACGACCGTTTTATCCCGAAGGGCCGGTCTGCCATGTCTACCTGCTACACCCGCCCGGCGGGCTGGTCAGCGGCGATCAATTGACGATCTCGGTGTCACTTGAGCCCGGCAGCGATGCACTGATCACCACCCCGTCGGCAGGCAAGATCTATAAGGGGGATCGCTGCGGCGTCCCGCAGCAACAACAGGTCAATCTCAGGGTCGATACCGATGCCTCGCTGGAGTGGTTACCGCAGGAGACCATCCTGTATGACGGCGCATTGGGGCAAAGCACCACCCGGGTCGACCTGGCCGCCGACAGCCACTTTATCGGCTGGGAGATCATCTGCCTGGGTCGACCGGCTAACGCGATCAAATTTGAATCAGGCTGCTTCCTGCAGGACATGTCGATCTACCGCGATGGCCTGCCGCTGCTGCTGGAGAAACAACACCTGCAGGCGGGAAGCCCATTGGCCAAACAACGCTGGGGGCTGCAGAACTGTCCTATCGTCGCCAATCTGTACGCGGTCGGCTTCGACAATGAACCGGTCGAATTGATCGAGCAGCTACGCCAGCAGTGGAACGACTTATGTTCTAACAAGACTAGCGCCGAGGACGCACTATTGGCGATTAGCTGGCGGCTGGGGGTGCTGTGCATCCGTTATCTCGGTCACGACAGCGAGCAGGCGCGCAACGTTTTCACTGCCCTATGGCAAACACTGCGACCCGCGTTGATCGAACGCCAAGCGGTTATTCCGCGCATCTGGCTAACTTGATTTTATAACGACTTAACAAAATCTTGACTTGGAACTGACATGGAACTGATGCCCCGAGAGAAAGACAAACTGATGCTGTTCACTGCCGGGCTCCTGGCTGAGCGACGACTGGCCAAAGGCCTCAGGCTTAACTATCCCGAAGCGATCGCGCTGATCTCATGCGAGATCATGGAGGGCGCCCGCGAGGGCAAGACGGTGGCTGAGATGATGAGCTATGGCCGCACCATCCTCAGCCGCGAGCAGGTGATGGACGGCATCGCCGAGCTGGTCGATGAGGTGCAGGTCGAGGCGACCTTCCCTGACGGGACCAAGTTGGTCACCGTTCATCAGCCGATCCAATAAAAGATCGTTCATAGCTATGCAGCGACCTTTAGATTAGAGGTAAAGAAACATGATCCCAGGCGAACTTCAGATCCAGGCCGGCGACATCGAACTCAACAGCGGGCTGGCCACCCTGACCCTCAAGGTGGCAAACGTCGGCGACCGACCGATCCAGGTTGGCTCGCACTACCATTTTTTTGAGACCAACCCGGCGCTGCAGTTTGACCGCGACGCCAGCCGGGGATTTCGGCTCAATATCGCCGCCGGCACTGCCGTAAGGTTCGAGCCCGGCCAGCACCGGACGATTGAGCTGGTGGCGATCGGCGGTAGCCGGACCATCTACGGTTTCAGAGGCGATGTGATGGGATCGCTAGATTCAGATCAGGGAGCGCACTGATGGTTAACATTTCACGCCAGGCTTACGCCGATATGTTCGGCCCCACCACCGGCGACCGGATTCGATTGGGCGACACCGAGCTATGGATCGAGGTCGAGCAGGATCACACGGTCTACGGCGACGAGGTCAAGTTCGGCGGCGGCAAGGTGATCCGCGATGGCATGGGGCAGAGCCAGGTCAGCTGCGTTGAGGCGATGGACTGCGTCATCACCAACGCGCTGATCCTAGACTACTGGGGCATCGTCAAAGCCGACGTCGGCATCAAGGCCGGCCGGATCGCCGCCATCGGCAAGGCCGGCAACCCAGACACCCAGCAAGGGGTCACCCTTGTCATTGGCCCCGGTACCGAAGTGATCGCCGGCGAAGGCCAGATCCTCACCGCCGGCGCGATTGACTCACACATCCATTACATCTGCCCGCAACAGGTCGACGAAGCATTGATGTCGGGCGTCACCACCATGATTGGCGGCGGCACGGGACCGGCTACCGGCACCAAAGCCACCACCTGCACCCCGGGGCCATGGAATATCGGCAAGATGCTGCAGGGCACCGATCATCTGCCAATGAACTTTGGTTTCCTCGGCAAGGGCAACGCCAGCTTGCCGCAAGCGCTGGAGGAGCAGTTACAGGCCGGTGCCATGGGACTAAAACTGCACGAAGATTGGGGCACCACCCCGGCCTCGATCGATGCGTGTCTGAGTGTCGCCGAAAAATACGACGTCCAGGTGGCGATCCACACCGACACGCTGAACGAGTCCGGATTTGTCGAAGACACCCTCGGCGCATTCAAGGGCCGCACCATCCACACCTACCACACCGAAGGTGCTGGTGGCGGCCATGCCCCCGATATCATCAAGGCCTGCGGCCTACTTAATGTACTGCCGTCATCGACTAACCCAACCCGCCCGTACACGGTTAATACCGTCGATGAACACCTGGATATGTTGATGGTGTGCCACCATCTGGACCCCAACATTCCCGAAGATGTCGCCTTTGCCGATTCACGCATTCGCAAGGAAACCATCGCCGCCGAGGATATCCTCCACGATCTGGGCGCGTTCTCGATGATCGCCTCCGACTCGCAAGCGATGGGGCGGGTCGGCGAGGTGATCATCCGTACCTGGCAGTCGGCGCACAAAATGAAAGTCCAACGCGGTCTGCTCGATGAGGATAAGGCACTGGGTTGCGACAACTTTCGCGCCAAACGCTATATCGCCAAAATCAGTATCAACCCCGCAATCGCCCACGGCATCGCCGATCAAGTCGGTTCTGTCGAGGTCGGCAAACTGGCCGATCTGGTGCTGTGGAAGCCCGCCTTCTTCGCCACCAAACCCTCGTTGATTATTAAGGGCGGCTTTATCGCTGCCGCGCCGATGGGCGACCCTAACGCGTCGATCCCGACCCCGCAGCCGGTGCACTACCGACCGATGTTCGGCGCATCGCCGCTGGCAGCCGCCGCCACCAGCCTGACCTTTGTATCCCAGGTAGCGCTGGACCAAGGACTGGAGCAGCAACTCGGGCTCAAACGCACATTGGCCCCCTGCAGCCAGACCCGTAGCATCACTAAATTGGATATGAAACTTAACGACTACATGCCGGTGATGGAGGTCGATCCAGAAACCTACGAGGTGTACGCCGACGGTCAGTTGTTAACCTGCGAACCGGCCGAGGTGTTGCCCCTAGCCCAGCGTTATTTCTTGTTCTAACGCTGAGCGGTTTATACAAAGAGCCCCAGCGATTTTTTTAGCGCAGTTACAGATGAACTTGAAAAACAATCAGCACCGTTCAACGCATACAAGGAGCAACCATGCTTAAAGTCAGCCAACGCTACAGCGGCTCCCAGCCGGCAGAGGTGATCGACCGTCTCAGCCTGCCGTTCGACCTGCGCAAGCGCGGCCGTTTCAAGGCCGTCACAGAATCGGGTCGTGATATCGGCCTGTTTATCGAACGCGGACAGGTGTTGCAGCACGGGGATCTATTACAGACCGAATGCGGTGGCGTGATTGAGGTCCTGGCCGAAGCCGAAGCGGTGGTCACCGCCTGTAGCGATGACTGGCTGCAGTTTGCCAAGGTCTGCTACCACCTGGGGAACCGCCATGTACCGCTGCAGGTCGGCGAACGCTGGTTACGGTTTCAACCCGACCATGTGCTGCAGGAGCTGGCCGAACGGTACGGTTTGACCGCAGTGCAGGAACTGGCACCGTTCACCCCTGAAAATGGCGCTTACGGCGCGCACGGTGGCCATGCGCACGGCGAACATGAACATAGCCACGAGCCCTGCCATAAACAGGACTCACACTCGCATGAGCACCACAGCCATCATTCACACAGTCACTGAGTTAACCCGATGCAATCACCCGCGCTGCTACACCTGATGCATCTGGTCAGCCCATCGCTACCGATCGGCGGCTTCGCCTATTCGCAAGGGTTGGAGTACGCCCTCGACAGCGGTTGGCTCCAGACCGACGATGACCTGTATGACTGGCTTCATGGCGTGCTGTCCGAAGGGCTGGCGCGGGTCGAACTACCGTTACTGATTCGCTTTGTCGATGCATACCAGGCCAACGATACCCAACAAGTCGCGCATTGGAACCGATGGCTGCGTGCTAACCGCGAGACCAAAGAGCTACTGTTCGAAGACGAGCAAGTCGGCCAGGCGTTGCGACGCTTGCTGGTATCGCTCGAGGTGATCGATAGTGCTGATCGGCACCCGCCACAGCCAACGTTTTGCAGCCAATTTGCCCGCGCCGGCTTATATTTTGAGGTGCCCGTCAGCGAACTGCTGCACGGCTTCGGCTGGAGCTGGCTGGAGAATCAGATCGCGGTCGCTTGCAAGACACTGCCACTGGGCCAGACCGCTGCCCAAAAACTGATTATCCGGCTGCTGCCGACAATTGAAGCAGCAGTCACCACGGCCCAATCGTTAGAAGACGACCAGCTAGGCGCCACTCTGCCCGGCTTGGCATTGGCCAGCGCACTGCATGAAACACAATATTCACGGCTGTTTAGAAGCTGATAGCGACTAACGAGCAGCAATCCTAATTGAGCAATTGATAACAGGGAACAAAGCGATGAGTTCACAATGTTTACGCGTAGGGGTCGGCGGCCCAGTCGGTTCAGGCAAGACCGCTCTACTTAAAGAGCTGTGCTCGGTACTACGAGAGCAGTACGACCTGGCGGTGGTCACCAACGATATATACACCAAAGAGGACGAGCAGTTCCTGCTGCGGCACCAAGCGCTTGAAGCCGACCGTATCATCGGCGTTGAAACCGGCGGTTGTCCGCACACGGCGATTCGAGAAGACGCGTCGATGAACCTGGCGGCGATCGACCAGCTGCAGGAGCGGCATCCGGGATTGGAACTGGTACTGGTCGAAAGCGGTGGTGATAACCTCAGCGCCACCTTCAGCCCCGAACTATCAGATCTGACCCTGTACGTGATCGATGTCTCGGCCGGCGATAAAATCCCCCGTAAAGGCGGTCCCGGCATCACCAAGTCGGATCTGCTGATCATCAACAAAACCGACCTTGCACCGCTCGTAGGCGCGGATCTGGACGTGATGGACCGTGATGCAACGCGGATGCGCGGTGAGCGGCCATTCGTTTTTAGCAATCTAAAAAGCGGCCAGGGTCTACAGACCATTATCGACTTTATTATCGCTCAGGGAATGCTTGAAAAGCGCGCGATAAAAATAGGATGAGGCGTTGCCAACGTGCCAACGCACCAACTTCGCACTTGTGCTGGCGTTGGCCGGAATCACTATCCCTGGCCATCAAACTGGCCGTCCACTCTGATAGCGATGACCTTCTGCTTAAACTGATTGACGGTGATCCATCGACGGGGGCAGCAATGCTCAAAGCTCGGCGGACTCCCTCCGAGCGCGAATCAGAGACTGGATCGCCAACGGCAAGATCAGCCAAGAAGCGCCGGAGGTTCTGGCAATGAGCCCGCGCACGGTTACGGTATCGGCGGCAGGATAAAACAGCAGTACCAACTGACTGTCATCCAGCTCATCGACTTTACGAAGCAGTTCAGGTTGCTATTCGCCCAGATAAAAAAAACCGGAATGACACAGTCACTCCGGGTTGCGATCAATCTACTGCATACAGCCGTAAACGAAAGGGGCTATCAGCCGTTCATCGATGCCAGTACCGCATTCAGTGTCGCGCTAGGACGCATAACACGCTTAACGCTCTCACGCTTGGCGTGATAGTAACCATCAAGGCCCGCAGGCTTGCCTTGTGCGGCCGCCAACTCAGCAACGATGGTATCTTCCTTTTCTGCTAGCTGTTTAGCCAGCGGCGCAAACTGGGCTGCCAGTTCAGCATCTTCGGTCTGCGCTGCAACGGCCTGGGCCCAGTACAAACCAAGATAGAAATGGCTGCCACGGTTATCCAGCTCTCCGGTACGGCGTGAAGGCGACTTGTTGTTCTCAAGAAGCATTCCGGTCGCATCATCGAGGGTCTTAGCCAGAATTTTGGCACGCGCATTATTAGACTTGATGCCCATCTCCTCGAGAGAAACGGCCAACGCCATAAACTCACCGAGGGAATCCCAGCGCAGATGGTTTTCTTCTTCAACCTGCTGTACGTGCTTAGGAGCAGAACCGCCGGCGCCTGTTTCATACATACCACCGCCTTTCAGCATTGGCACAATGGACAGCATCTTGGCAGAGGTTCCCAGCTCCATAATCGGGAACAGATCGGTCAGGTAGTCACGCAAGACGTTACCGGTGACAGAGATGGTATCTCTGCCACGTACCATACGCTCCATGCTGCGGCGAATAGCCTCAACATAGGTCATGACGCGGATATCCAAACCGGTCGTATCATGGTCTTTCAGGTAACGGTTCACTTTTTTGATCAACTCAATATCGTGAGCCCGGTTACGATCCAGCCAGAAGATTGCCGGTGTATTAGATTGGCGTGAACGCGTAACCGCCAACTTAACCCAATCACGAACAGGCTCATCTTTAGTCTGGCAAGCGCGCCAGATGTCACCCTTTTCGACCTGGTGCTCGATCAACACGGTTCCGTCAGCGTCAACGATCCGCATCGTACCATCGGCATGCATTTCAAACGTTTTATCGTGCGAACCATATTCTTCGGCTTTCTTGGCCATCAAACCAACGTTCGGCACGGTACCCATGGTTGTCGGATCAAACGCACCGTTGGTCTTACAGAAGTTGATCATTTCCTGATAGATCGTGGAGTAGGTGCTTTCTGGCATAACGGCTTTACAATCTTTAGCCTTACCGTCAGGGCCCCACATCTTCCCACCGTTACGGATCATCGCAGGCATGGAAGCATCGACAATCACATCGCTAGGGACATGCAGGTTTGTCACACCTTTAACCGAATCGACCATCGCCATTTCAGGACGGTTTTCGTAGCACGCATGAATATCTTCAAGGATCTCTTCACGCTTTGAACGCGGCAATGATTCTATTTTCTCGTAAACACTGCTCAAGCCGTTGTTCGGATTCACGCCAAGCTCTTTAAACAGCTCGCCATGCTTTTCAAACAGGTCTTTATAGAAAACGGTTACCGCATGGCCAAATACGATGGGGTGAGAGACCTTCATCATGGTGGCTTTAACATGCAAAGACCACATCACGCCGGACTCTTTAGCGTCATTCAGTGAGTCTTCGAAAAATTGGCGCAAGGCTTGGGCGCTCATGAACATGCCGTCGATGATCTCACCGGCTTCGAGGCTCAGCTCTTTCTTGACGGTTACCGTGCCGTCTTTGGCAACAAATTCAATGCGGACATCCGTCGCCTTGTCCATCGTGACAGAGCGCTCCGCTGAATAGAAATCGCCTGCGCGCATGTAATCGGCGTGGGTGCGTGATGCCATGCTCCACTTGCCCATGGAGTGTGGAAACTTACGCACAAACTGCTTAACCGCACCCGGGGCGCGACGATCGGAGTTTCCTTCACGTAATACAGGGTTAACCGCACTACCCAGCAACTTGGAATAACGTTCCAAAAGTGCCTTGTCTTCGTCAGTTTGCGGATTTTCGGGCAAGTTAGGTAAGTCGTAACCCTGGGACTGAAGCTCTGCAATACAGGCTTTTAGCTGTGGAACGGATGCACTGATGTTCGGTAACTTAATGATATTCGCACTGGGATCCTGTGTAAGGGCACCCAGGAAAGCCAGGCCATCAACGACCTGCTGATCTTCGGTCAGCTTTTCAGGGAAGGCGGCGAGGATACGTCCTGCCAGAGAAATATCCGTGATCTTGACGTCGATATCCGCGGAATTGGTAAATGTTCTGACGATCGGTAGTAAGGAGCAGGTCGCCAGCGACGGAGCTTCGTCGGTAAGGGTGTAATAGATAGTCTGTTTCGGTGTGGTCATGGTGTCCCCTGTATTATCTGGCTGATAGCCAAAGGTCCTGAATAAAGCAACTCGTGGTGACTTTATATTGCAGGCTTAAGTCTAAGGAATTAATTGCCGCGCCGTATTGTATGGCACTTTTGTATGCGCACAGAAGCACAAAGCCAACTTTTTTAGGCCTGATTCTACTAAAAGGGGATGCCGGAATCCGACTACCTTTCGCTAAGCCAGTGGCAAAAAAACAAACCAACGCTGAAATCGCACAAGGAAAACAGTCTAACTGTCTGTTATATAACGGTTAGTTATATGCGGCATTTTAAGAAAACCACGTTACCACAAATATGCTGGCCGTACAGCCCTGTAAATTTTGTCGTAGCTCTTGTAGTAGCACTACAACAAAAGCGCCCGGATAATACGGCCCGTGCTCTTTGGTCAGGGTCGTGAAGCGTAGAGGCGCGCAGTCGACTTGACGCCAACTGAACATCGCCCCTCTCCCTGTTACGCGTCACACGAAGCCGGATAATAGCTATTGACCCGGCGGGTTAACAGGAGACGCTAGGCTGCGTCAGCATTTGTCGAAGACCGATGCGAGCCCCCCCTGAAATCAAGCAGCTGCGCGCAACTGCGCCAAATTTCAGGGGCGACGGATAATAGAGGCAGGGAACCTACTTGGCCGTCCGATTAACAGGACACGGGTTCACGCATAGTCACGAATTCTTCAGCAGCAGTCGGGTGTATCCCAATCGTGCTATCGAACACCTGCTTAGTAGCTCCTGCCCGTAACGCTACGGCAATCCCCTGTATGATCTCCCCAGCCTCAGAACCGACCATATGCACCCCGAGTACCCGATCAGTTGCGTTATCAACAATCATCTTCATAAGCGTGCGCTCATCTGAACCACTTAACGTGTGCTTCATGGCACGAAACTCAGAGCGGTACACACGGATATTGTCGTAACGTTCCCTCGCCGCTTCTTCACTCAGGCCGACGGTCCCAATGGTGGGCTGGCAGAAAACCGCGGTCGGGATAAGCTCATAATCGACCTCGGTGGGGTTACCAAACATGCCGTTTACCAACGCCATGCCTTCGGCCAACGCGACAGGTGTCAACTGCACACGATTGATCACATCACCGATCGCGAAAATTGACGGAACACTGGTTTGAAAAGCGCTATCGACTTTAACGGCACCCGCGCTATCTAGCGCCACGCCAACCTGGTCCAAACCAAGATTATCGGTATTGGGCTTACGGCCGGTCGCGTACAGCACGGCATCTGCTTCAATAATAGAGCCATCGGTAAGGCGCAAACTAAGCACACCATCAAGGCCTTTGGATATTGATTCAACATTGTTATTGAACCGTAGATCCACACCCTTCTTACGCATTTCCGAAGCAACAAAAGTACGCACTTCTTGATCAAAGCCACGTAAGAACAGATCTCCGCGGTACAATTGTGTCGTCTGAGCGCCGAGACCATTGAAAATACCGGCGAATTCGACGGCAATATACCCTCCTCCGACGACGACAACGCGACGGGGGAATTCTGGAAGGTCAAAAATTTCATTCGACGTCAACGCGTACTCACTGCCGGGAAAAACCGGCACCACAGGCCACCCACCCGTCGCTATCAGAATTTTTTTCGCGGTATAAGCAGCCCCATCGACGCTGACTTCATTCGGTCCACTGACTGTTGCGCGGCCATCGAAAAGGCGCGCACCCGAATTCTTAAGCATGTTTCGATAAATACCATTTAACCTACTTATTTCCTTTACTTTATTCTCGCGAAGAATATTCCAGTCGAAGCCGCTATCCGTGCAATTCCAACCGAATCCTCTTGCTTCATGAAAAGTTTCACCGTAATGCGATGCATACACATAGAGCTTCTTGGGTACGCACCCGACATTAACGCAGGTCCCCCCCATATAACGGTCTTCAGCGATAGCAACGTTTAAACCTCTAGACGCAGCCATGCGTCCGGCCCTAACCCCGCCGGAACCCGCGCCTATGACAAATAGATCAAAATCGAAGTCAGCCACAACCTTTCCTCTTAATGGTTTGTTAGTTAGGCGGCGGCGTAATACCGCGCAAAAATGTCGCCGTGGCATAAAGCCACGCCAGGTTAATCCTGTTCAGCGTACCCTGCTCAGTTGCGCGTTACCAGCAATGTACTCGCGCCTGTAAAATACATAATTTCAATGTATTGCGTGCAATTCGTATCGTTAATGGCGCCTAACAGGTCGCGTGGTTTGAATCGAGAGTTTGAACCGGGAATTTGAACCGGGATGTTGACCAGAAAAATATATATTAACTCTGGCCATCACGCCTAATGAGTGCGCTTAGTGCAAGTGATATAACGCTCCGAACTAGCCACAGACAACAAAATGCAGCGCAGCATTATCGCGTCCTCATAAAAAATTAAAAGCTTAAAATCAATAAGTTAACCAGTTTTCGCAAGCGCGAGATGCAAACAATTCATCCACAGGGCTTAACTTCATTACTATACTGCTTGGCCACTGCCAAAAACATATTTTTAGCATGGAATAACTATGAAGCCTCTTCTTCAAATGGAATGCCAGTCACTGGACGCCTTTAGGAACCAGCTTAACCACCTGCATAATTTCGGATTTGTCAATGTGAGGCATCATGCTCCCCACCGGTTAAGCGCTAAACAATATCTGATCTGTACGCGCCCACAATGCAAGAAATGCTCGAACGACACCGGCCTAAGCATCGTTTGGCGGACAACCCCTAGCGATTCGCGACCGACCCTGCTTACTCGCACAGCAACTCTTACTTGTAGTGCATCCGATAGTACGCTCGATAGTACACCCGAGGTTCAATAACCCTATTCTAGAAACCTGGCGGACTAAACGCCAATCTACTGTGGCAAAGCCGACTTTGGTCATTTTACGCCCTCTTTTTCGTTACATAGAACCACTATTCGTCTCAAAAAAAGTTCAAAAACTGCCTCAAATCGGTCGTTTCTTCGTTGCGATCGGTCACGCCCGACAGGCTAGCCTCGCGTCATCTCAAGCAGCATAATAACAACCTAACGCTATACTCTATCGACAATGACTGATGCCGTTGTCATTCCGGTACCGCTACCTAAGCCCCCCGACCGAGGTTGCTCTTGCAGTGAAAATCATCTCTTTCAACACCAATGGTCTGCGCGCACGCCTACACCAGATTGAAGCGCTCATAAAAAAACACAACCCCGATATTATTGGTATACAGGAAACCAAGGTAGCCGATGACAGTTTTCCAAAACAAGCCATAGAGGACCTGGGTTACCAGGTCCATTTTCATGGCCAGAAAGGCCATTATGGCGTTTGCCTCATGTCACGCCAGCCACCGTTAGAGATCATTAAAGGCTTTCCCGACGATGATGAGGATGCCCAAAAACGAATGATCATTGGTCGATACGCAACGCCGAAAGGCAATACGATCACGGTCTTCAACGGTTATTTCCCTCAGGGTGAAAACATAAAACACCCGACTAAATTCCCTGCCAAACGCCGCTTTTACAGCGACCTGCAGAAACTTTTGGAATCCCAATACAACCAAGAAGAGCACCTGATTGTCATGGGCGACATGAATATCTCGTCCACCGATTTGGATATTGGTATTGGTGAATCTAACCGCAAAGCCTGGTTACGTAATGGCAAAGCGAGCTTCCAACCAGAAGAACGCATCTGGATGGAGAAACTGCTCTCCTGGGGGCTTAGGGACACCTTTCGCGATCAACACCCCAACAGCGACGATGCTTATAGCTGGTTCGACTACCGAAGTCGCGGTTTTGAACGTGAACCCCGCCGTGGCCTGCGCATTGATCTGATTTTGGCCAGCCAATCGACTTCTCAATGCTGCGTAGAAACGGGTATTGATTACGAGATCCGAGCCATGGACAAACCATCAGACCATTGCCCTATCTGGTCATGCTTTTCAATGTGAGTCGGTGCAATCCCCCTGCTTCTGCGGGATTGCCAACAGATCACACGATAGATGATCCAGCACTTGTTCTGCGCTGGATCCAATAAACACCCGATCGAGAATAGATTTGCTCTCGACCCCCATAACCACAATATCGATACCTTTGTCCTCCACTCGCTCAGACAGCGTCTGCTGCAACTCGCCTTCGGCGAGACACAGCTGCGGAATCGATTTATCCGGAAAGGTTGCCTCTGCAATGTTTTGTAAGGCGCCACGATGTCGCTCGGCTTCTTTGTCGCGAAAATCGCCATAATTCATGATCAAGGTATCATCGAAAATGACGGACATGGGCAACGGGTTGTACGCATGGAACAGGGTGTATTCAGCCCCCAAATAATCGCCGATCATTTTAGCGCGGGTAACCAGCCGACGATCAGGACAACCCGGCTCGTCGACAGGATGCCTTGCATCGACTGCCACCATCATCTGCGGCACACCTGGCCAGCATGTCGGATGTAGCATTAATAATGGAATTGCTGTGTGACGAATTAATTGCCAATCGGCATGACCAAAGAGATATGCCCCCAATCCATGATGACGCCGGCAAGCCTTGACCACAAGACTCGCACCATAACGATCTACCTGATTATGAACGGCTATTTCCAAATCGGAATGCCAAACGGCATCTGTAGTAACCGCTATACCTTTGGCTCTTAACGGTTTGGCCAGTTGCTCTAAGTGTTTTTCGATACCGCGCACAAACGCACGACGGGCATGCAGCCCCGCCTCATGGTCGAACAGATACGAGCTTATCAGCGAAGCACTATAGCCACAGCAAAATAACTCTACCGGCGCCTTTAAGCCTTGTGCCAAACGCCTAACCTTGTCAATGATCCGATCTAACCCGAAGTCAGAAGCATATTCGGCGTCCAACACCACTAAAATTTTATTTTTGCTGTACATAAGGTGCCCGTCTCAATCTGGCAGGATGAAGAAACAATCGATACACCGATAGTATGGACAGAAAAGCCTCAATAAGCAGAATGCCGCTCAGAAGTTGTGTTAGAACGCTCGATACCCTGGCCAGGCCACCTTTGGAAATGATCTGCATCAGATGGGAGAAAAACCCTGCTATCAACAGTGCTCAGTATTCAGATATACTTCTTTGATATGCCATTGCTTTATGACATATCTATGTAACTGCCGCCCTGGTTTAAGGAGTACCGTCGTGGACGCACCCTATAAAGAAATGCCCCTAAGCATGATGCGGGAAAATGCTGGTCATGCTACACAAATGCTTAAGGCACTCGCAAATGAAAATCGCCTGATGATACTTTGCTATCTAGACGGCAAAGAATTATCCGTCAGCGAACTCAATCAACACCTGGACCTGAGCCAATCCGCGCTCTCGCAACATTTAGCCGTTTTGCGTCGTGATGAACTGGTCAAAACACGCCGTGAATCCCAGACCATCTATTATTCACTGGCGGGGAATGCCGCCAGTCAAATCATTGCAACATTGCACCAGGTGTTCTGCCCAGAACTCAAATAACCGATCAGGACAGGTCGGCGTATCGGTCTACAGACAGTCTGTCCTGGCAGGCTGAGCGCAGCCAACGCAGGCATAGAAAATACGGCACTGTCGAAAATTAATGCTGAAGGCGATGAAACTGCCAGTCTTCAGTCGGCTCATTGAGCATCATTTTCATCTCAACCACTTCTTCTTCAGCATTGAAACTATTGGCGAACCCGTGCTTTCGCGCCAGGCTTTGCATACCTAAATTGGTGGGCAGCGTCGAACCATAAATTTGCAACGTTCCTCGCTCACGACAATAACGAATCATTTTCTCCATCAGCATAACACCCAAACCTTCGCCCTGCAGGTCGTCACGGATGACCACGGCAAACTCTGCCCGTACATTATCCGAATCGGTACTGGTACGAACAACCCCTAAGGTTTCGTAACCCGGGCCCTCTTCACGCTTGGCTGTTGCAATGAATGCCATTTCACGGTCGTAATCGATTTGGGTCCAGTTGGCCAGTTCGAAGTGGCTTGGCACGCCACGACTATAAAAATATCGCAGACGAATCGACTCGGGACTCAATCGCTTGAAGAACTCCAGGTGATTGGGCTCATCCTCACCCATGATCGGGCGTATTAGCACTTCCCGATGACTGCGCTTAAGCAGCACGTTCTCGTTCAAATGCTCTGGGTAGGCAGAAATCGCCATCTGTGCGGGTTCGCCGAGGGAGACCGATGCATCAACGGCTAGCAAGCCCAGTTTATTAACAAGCAATGGGTTAATATCGAGTGCTTTTAATGCAGGAATATCAACAATCATTTGCGATATGCGCATCAACAATTCACACAAATGGTCGACATCTTCATGAAAACGATAGCTGTTTTCCTTTAAAAAACGGTATATCCGTGATGATTTGACGAGCCTCCGCGCCAGGCTTTCATTAAGCGGTGGTAGCATCAGCTGTCGATCAGCCATCACATCGACCGTGTATCCCCCTGCGCCGAAAAAGATCACCGGCCCAAAGACGGCATCACGGGTAAAGCCCACACAAATCTGCAGCGACTGAAAACCTCGTTTCATCTGCTGGATACAAAACCCATTCTGATCCTCGTCACTGAAGCGCTCTGAGACCCGATACGCCAGATTGGTCACAGAGTGCTTAACCTCGGCCATTGAGTACAGATCAAGTGCCATATCCCTCCAACGCTGCCCAGGCTGCCCGTCGTAACAGAAAGGGTAGCGGTTATCTTTATGCAAGGCTTTCACCGCCACAGAACCACCAAAGTGCTTGGCTATTTCGACAGCGCCATCGATATCATCGGCATAGCGTGAATGTGAAACCGGAATGTCGTAACTATCCAGTAACTCCGAGACCTCGCGGTGAGTCAGATAGTCTCGCCCCGCAGTCAGCGCACCGTCAACCAACCCTGTTGCATGGCTACGGTTGCCTCGGTTGTCGTGCAGACTCAGCGCAACCGGCGTCTGTCGCATCGCCTCTTGGTTGCGGCGGTACTCAACCATGTGCATAAACGCTTCTACCGCTTTTTCCGGGGTGATAAAGGTGGGGATTTTTGCTGCGTTAAACAGGTCTCGGGCAGCAATCGCGCTGATTCGGCCCATCCAGCTGGTTAAAACATTGCGCCGAGTCTGACGGGCAACCTTAGCCACTGCTTCGGCTGTTTCAAGGCTTGGGGCAATTCGCGTTGGGGCATGTATCACCAATACAGAATCAACGCTGGGATCTTTACATAAGATTTCAACCGCCTGGGCAAATATCTGCGGCGTCGCATCGGCATTTAAATCGACCGGATTAGATCGATCCCAGAACACGGGCAGGAGCTCAGCCAATGCACTAAGGGTCTCATCGGCAAGGTGGGCTAACTTACCTTCATGACTGAGCAAGCGCTCGGCCGCGAGACCGTTCGGCCCCATGCCATTGCTGACGATCGCAAGTCGCTCGCCGCGCAGGGGGCGCATTGTCGTTAAGGTTTCTAAGGCATCAAACAGTTCATCGGTACTGTTTACCCGTACAACACCCGCTCGCTTGAGCACCGCATCGTATATTTTGTCACGATCATCAATACCCGGCGGCAGCAGCTTCTTACGCTCTCCCAGCGGAACAAAAACGCTGTTTTTGAGTACGATAACCAGCTTGTTGCGCGAGGCTGCGCGTAATGAAGAGATAAAGCGCTTGGACGCCGTCACATCACCAATCTGCAGCAAAATTGCCTGTGTATGTGGATCTGCCGCAAGATAATCGATCACGCCGGGAAGGTCGACATCAACGCCGCCGCCAATGGTGAGAAAATTGGAAAACCCGAGACCCTGGCCGTTCGCCCAGTCAATCATGGCCGTGCCGATAATGCCCGACTGCCCAATATACGCCACCTTACCTTTGTTAATATTCAGGTGAGAATAGCTGGCATTCATGCTGTGTCCGGGTACCAACAACCCCATACAGTCAGGCCCGAGTATCCTGATACCGTAAGGCCGCGCCGCTTCGATAACAGCGTCTTTTAAATCCTGTGAGCTATCGTTCTGCTTCTGCGACAAGCCGCCGGTCAATATCATGGCTGCACGCACCTGATTGGCGCCCAGCTTACGTACAATATCCGCCACACTTTCAGGTGGGGAGCAAATGATCGCAAGATCCGGCATCTCGGGTAGTTCAGCGACGCCTCTATAGCAAGGGATACCAAGCACGTGCTCATAGCCTTGCGTATTAACCGCGTACAGAGGGCCTTTAAAACCGCTTTCCTGGAGGTTGCTGAGCACGACCCCACCCATGCTATTGGGCGTCTCTGATGCGCCGAATACGGCGATGGATTTGGGGGTAAAAAACCGTTTAAGGTAACTGGTACTCACAGTAGACTCCAACTATGCTGCATTGCAGTATAACCATAGCAGTATGCCAAACAAACCGATATACGCTCAAATAAAAAAAGGCGGTCAATGACCGCCTTCTGTGAGTTACTTAACTGTAGCGATCAATGGCTACTTAGCGAGAGTAACAGCGCATTCAAGCGGCGCACATACGCGGCTGGATCATCGAGCTGCCCACCTTCGGCCAGCGAAGCCTGATCGAAAAGAACAGCGGCAAGATCGGAGAAGCGCTCTTCGCTACTCTCTGCATTGAGCTTTTCAACCAAAGGATGCTTGGGGTTGATCTCGAAAGTCGGCTTAACTTCGGGCACGGACTGCCCTGCCGCTTCCATGATCCGGCGCATCTGCATGCCCATATCCTGATCGCCAACCACCAGGCACGCCGGGGAATCGACCAAACGATGCGTGACACGCACGGCATCAACACGGTCACCCAAGGCGGACTTGATGCGCTCAACCAGCGGCTCGAACTCTTTAGCCACGGCTTCCTGCTGCTTCTTTTCCTCTTCATCTTCAACCTTACCAAGGTCAAGATCACCCTTGGCAACGTCCTGGAACTTCTTGCCATCGAACTCATGCATGTTGCTCATGAGCCATTCATCAACGCGCTCCGACAGCAACAGTACTTCGATACCCTTACTGCGGAAAATTTCGAGATGCGGACTGCTTTTAGCCGTGGCGTGATTATCCGCAACGACATAATAAATAACGTCCTGACCCTCTTTCATGCGAACGATATAGTCTTCCAGAGACACGCGCTGCTCAGCAAGATCATTCTGACTGCTGGCAAAGCGTAGTAACTTGCCAATTTTTTCACGGTTAGCAAAGTCTTCCGCGGGGCCTTCCTTCAATACCTGACCAAAATCGTCCCAGAACTTGCCATACGCCTCGGCATCACTCTTCGCCAGCTTACTCAGCATGTCGAGTGAACGCTTGGTGAGCGCGGTACGCATGGAGTCGATGGCGGGATCTTTCTGCAATATTTCACGAGAGACGTTCAGCGACAGATCATTGGAGTCGACAACACCCTTGATAAAGCGCAGATACAGCGGCAGAAACTGCTCCGCACCATCCATAATAAACACACGCTGAACATAGAGCTTCAGACCACGCGCACCATCGCGGTTCCATAAATCAAACGGTGCTTTGCCCGGCACATACAGCAGGCTGGTGTATTCCAGCTTACCCTCGACCTTGTTATGCGACCAGGTCAGAGGCTCGGTCACGTCATGGGATACGTGTTTATAGAACTCATGGTATTCCTGATCGGTCACCTCTGCGCGTGGCCGAGCCCACAGGGCGGTGGCGTTATTGACCGCTTCCCATTCAGGAACGATAACCTCACCCTCTTCCGGCGTGCCATGCTGCTCTTTAAGCATTTCAACCGGGATAGAGATATGGTCAGAATATTTACGGACCAGACTGCGCAGCCGCCAGCCATCGGCAAACTCTTCTTCGCCCGGCTTAAGATGAAGAATAATCGTGGTCCCGCGGCCGGCCTTTTCTATCGCCTCAACGGTAAATTCACCCTCGCCATGGGACTCCCAACGCACACCTTCAGTAATGGGCAAGCCCGCTTTACGCGTCAGCACCTCGACACGATCCGCAACGATGAAGGAGGAGTAGAAGCCAACACCAAACTGACCGATCAGGCTCGAATCTTTCTTCTGATCGCCAGACAGTTTGGATAAAAATTCAGCCGTGCCTGAGCGCGCGATGGTGCCAAGATGCTGAACAACATCGTCACGACTCATACCAATACCGTTATCCGAAATGGAAACAGTTTTAGCCTCTGCATCGAACTCAATGCGAATTTTCAGCTCACTATCGCCTTCATACAAACCACTGTCAGCAATCGCTTCAAACCGCTGCTTATCGGCTGCGTCGGATGCGTTAGAGATCAGCTCGCGCAGGAAAATCTCTTTGTTGCTGTACAAAGAGTGAATCATTAAATGCAAAAGCTGCTTAACTTCTGTTTGAAAACCTAACGTTTCTTTTTGTGTCTCTGTGGTCATGTGACTGGCCCAATTATCTCTTAAGTGACTAGGTGAATTAACGCCTGACCTCAAAGATGGGGGCTACGTAGGGGAATTCAAGGGATCAGCACTTATTTACGAAAAATTGCCGCAGCCAGCGGCTGCGCGGGGATATTTTCCAACAAATCCAGCAGCGTTTCTGATTTAAACTCTCGCCGATAGAGCACGATCACCACACACAACGAAAAAACCATGAGAAACCAAGGGTTTATAAACCAACCCAATAACGCAATACTAAAATAGTAGCTACGTAGGCCATAGTTGAAATTATTGGCCGCCATGGAGAGCATCCGCGCTGAGCGCTGCACGAATTCCGTCCGTTCAGTATCACTGCATTCCTCTGGCCCAGGTGCCCCGCCTACCAATACTGAGCAGAAGCCATACTGGCGTAGACTCCAGGTAAATTTAAAGAACGCATAGATAAACAAAATAATCATAACAAGAAGCTTAAAGTCCCACTCCAGCTTAGTCACCGGTGCAACAAAAGGCAGCTCGGCAATAATGCCAATCGCCTTTTCTGAGGCCCCCAGCACGGTCAACAAACCGGCCAGGATCAACATGGTACTCGATGCAAAAAAAGCCACACTCCGTTCAAGATTGGCGATGGCCGACATATCGGCTATGCGCGCTTCGCGATCGAGTAGCGCTGACATCCAGTTGAGACGGTAGAGATGCAAGGTATTAACAAGGCAGGGACGTGTTTTTGCCCAGCGACTGGAAAGATACGTATACCCCTTAAAGCAGCATAGAAACCAGACTAGCGCTAAAAGGTTCGGCCACTGGAGCGGAATAAAGGTTAACAAATCCATACGAGACAACGCCGCTTCTAAATGAAATCAAGCCCATAACTATACGGCGCAGACAAAAAAAAAGCAGCACAAGGCTGCTTTTATAACGAGGCAAGGTCTTACCAGCCAGTGACTTCTTTCAGCGCGCTGCCGATATCAGCCAAAGAGCGCACGGTTTTAACACCGGCGTCTTCCAGAGCCGCAAACTTCTCGTCTGCGGTGCCCTTACCACCTGAAATGATCGCACCCGCATGCCCCATGCGCTTACCTACCGGTGCCGTCACACCCGCAATGTAAGAGACAACGGGCTTGGTTACGTTTGCCTTGATGTAAGCCGCCGCTTCTTCTTCAGCAGAACCACCGATCTCACCGATCATAACGATCGCTTCGGTCTTAGGATCAGCCTGGAACATTTCCAGGATGTCGATGAAGTTGGAGCCCGGGATCGGATCACCACCAATACCCACACAGGTAGACTGACCGAAGCCTGCATCCGTAGTCTGCTTAACCGCTTCATAGGTCAGTGTGCCGGAGCGCGACACGATACCCACCTTGCCCGGCAGATGAATGTGACCCGGCATGATGCCGATCTTGCACTCACCGGGGGTAATAACACCCGGGCAGTTCGGTCCGATCAAGCGCACATTCAGTTCGTCGCACTTAACCTTACACTCCAGCATATCCATAGTAGGAACGCCTTCGGTGATACAAACGATCAGCTTGATACCACTGTTAGCCGCTTCCAGGATAGAATCTTTACAAAACGCAGCCGGTACGTAGATGACAGAAGCATCTGCGCCGGTAACAGCCACCGCTTCTGCAACCGTATTAAATACAGGCAGACCCAGGTGCGTTTGTCCGCCCTTACCCGGCGTCACACCACCAACCATCTGCGTTCCGTAAGCGATCGCCTGCTCGGAGTGGAAAGTACCCTGGCCGCCAGTGAAGCCCTGGCAAATCACCTTCGTGTCTTTATTGATCAGGATGCTCATTATTACTTACCCTCCGCGGCTTTAACCGCTTGTTCCGCCGCATCTTTCAGGCTCTTCGCCGCGATGATGTCCAACCCACTGTCTGCCAGCACCTGCGCGCCCAGATCAGCGTTATTGCCTTCCAGACGAACAACAACGGGAACAGTAACGCCAACTTCTTTAACGGCTGCGATGATACCTTCGGCAATGAGATCGCAACGTACGATGCCGCCAAAGATGTTAACCAGAACCGTTTTAACTTTGCTGTCAGAAAGGATGATCTTGAACGCTTCAGTCACACGCTCTTTGGTCGCGCCGCCGCCAACATCGAGGAAGTTAGCCGGGAAGCCGCCGTGCAGAGCAACGATATCCATCGTACCCATTGCCAGGCCTGCACCGTTAACCATGCAACCGATAGTGCCGTCCAGTGCAACGTAGTTCAGCTCCCACTTAGCCGCGTGCGCTTCGCGCTCATCGTCCTGAGAAGGATCATGCATTTCCTGCAGATCTTTATGACGGTACAGCGCGTTACCATCGATGATCATCTTGGCATCCAGACAATGCAGGTTGCCTTCATCGGTAATAACAAGCGGGTTGATTTCCAGCAGCGCCAGGTCTTTTTCCTGGAACATTTTCGCCAGACCCATGAAGATCTTGGTGAACTGCCCAATCTGAGGACCTTTCAGGCCCAGCTGAAATGCCAGATCACGGCCCTGATAAGGTTGCGCACCGACCAATGGGTCGATGGTTGCCTTCAGGATCTTCTCCGGTGTTTCGTGAGCAACCTTTTCGATCTCAACGCCGCCTTCGGTCGACGCCATAAAGACGATGCGACGAGAAGCGCGGTCTACAACAGCACCGAGATACAGCTCATTCGCGATATCGGTGCAGGTTTCTACCAGAATCTTGGTAACAGGCTGACCATTAGCATCGGTCTGATACGTGACCAGGTTAGTACCCAACCATTTGGTTGCGAACGCCTTGGCTTCTTCAGGGCTGTCAACGAGCTTAACACCGCCGGCTTTACCGCGGCCGCCGGCGTGAACCTGCGCTTTAACAACCCACTTGTCTCCGCCGATACGCTTGCACGCTTCCGCAGCTTCTTTTGGAGTCTCTACCGCTTCTCCTATGGACACCGGCAGCCCGTATTGGGCAAACAGCTGTTTTCCCTGATACTCGTGAAGATTCATGCTATTGATCCGTTGTGTTTTCGAGATTAGAAATAGCGAGCGCATAACGCCCGCTGTTAAACAGGCCAGCTTACGCCGGCCAAAGCTAATTCTTAGCGTTTTTTACGGTTAGCCATATGAATGGCATGACCGTCGCAAGCCAGAGCGGCTTCATGGATAGCTTCGCTGACCGTTGGGTGAGCAAAGACCGTCAACTGAAGGTCCTCCACGCTAGCACCGAACTCCATCGCAATAACCGCTTGTGCGATCAGCTCGCCTGCCTGACCGCCCACAATGTGACAACCCAGTACGCGATCGGTATCTGCATCGGCAACCAGCTTAACAAAACCTTCTGTATCTTCAGAAGCCATGGCACGTCCGACGGCCGCAAAGGGGAATTTACCCACTTTTACGTTCACGCCTTCCGCTTTTAATTGCTGCTCGGACTTACCAACCCAGGCAAGCTCAGGATGGGTATAAATAATGCCGGGGATGCAGTCATAGTTCATCTGTGCTTTGTGACCCGCAACGATGTCGGCAACCATAATGCCTTCTTCAGAGGCTTTATGCGCAAGCATCGGGCCGCGAACAACATCACCAATGGCGAAAACGCCCGGCATATTGGTCCGGCACTGGCCATCGACAGAAACGAAACCGCGCTCATCCAGCTCAACGCCACAATCACCCGCCAGCAATTTTTCAGTGTAAGGACGGCGGCCAACGGCCACGATCAACTTATCAACGGTAACTTCCTGCTCACCCTTGGCATCGGTGTACTTAACCAGAACCTCGTTGCCTTTAACTTCAGTGCCGGTTACCCGCGCACCCAGCTGGATGTTCAGGCCTTGCTTAGTCAGGGTCTTCTTGGCTTCTTTAGCCAGATCTTGGTCTGCAAAGCCAAGAAACTCTTCCATGGCTTCCAGCACAATGACCTCAGAACCGAGACGATTCCAGACGGAGCCCATCTCGAGACCGATAACACCCGCGCCAATAACACCTAAGCGCTTGGGTACTTCATTGATGTTCAGGGCGCCTTCGTTATCCAGAATCAGGTTCTCGGTCAACGGAGCAGGCGGGATATTAACCGGAACAGAACCGGCGGCGATGATAACGTTTTCGGCATCAAAAATCTCTACGCTGGCATCCTGCTTCGTCACTTCGACTTTCTTGCCCGCCAGAAGTTTACCTGCGCCCTGCAGCAACGTAACGCCATTGGCTTTAAACAAACCGCCAATACCGGTGGTAAGATTCTTAACGATCTTATCCTTGCGCTTGATCATGGCGGGCACATCGATGCCGACTTCGCCGGTCTGAATGCCATGAACTTTAAACTCGCTATGAGCCATATGGTACTTATGGGTCGTATCCAGCAACGCCTTGGAAGGGATACAACCAACATTCAAGCAGGTGCCACCAAGAACCGGCGCGCCTTTGCCATCAACCCATTTTTCTACACAAGCGGTCTTCAGGCCAAGCTGGGCTGCACGGATAGCGGCGACATATCCGCCCGGGCCGGCACCAATGACAATCACATCGAACTTTTGAGACATATCCTAGTTTCCTATCAGTAAACCTTGTGGGTTATAGCGTTATACGTCCAGCAACATCCGGGCAGGATCTTCCAGCAGGTCTTTAATGGTAACCAGGAACTGAACCGCATCCTTGCCGTCAATCATACGGTGATCATAAGACACCGCGAGGTACATCATAGGCAGGATAACCACTTGACCATTGACGGCCATTGGACGCTCTTGGATCTTATGCATACCAAGGATCGCAGTCTGCGGAGGATTCAAAATCGGTGTTGACATCAATGAACCGAACGTTCCACCGTTAGTGATGGTGAACGTGCCGCCCTGCATGTCGTTCAAACCGAGCTTGCCTTCACGGCCGCGCTTACCAAAATCAGCAATGGTTGACTCAATATCCGCCAAGCCCATGCTATCGGTATCACGCAGAACGGGGACAACCAGTCCACGCTCCGTAGAAACGGCCACGCCGATGTCCTGATAACCGTGATAAACCATGTCATTGCCGTCAAGCGACGCGTTAACGGCAGGGAACCGCTTCAGCGCTTCGGTGGCCGCCTTCACAAAAAAGGACATAAAGCCTAGACGAGTTCCATTATGAGTCTTTTCAAACAGGTCTTTATACTGCTTGCGAAGTTCCATAACCGGCTTCATGTTGACCTCATTGTAAGTGGTCAACATGGCTGCAGTTTGCTGAGCCTCTACCAGACGCTTGGCAATGGTAGCACGCAGTCGCGTCATCGGCACTCGCTTTTCAATACGCTCGCCGGCGACGACATTCACCGATACTGCAGGTGCTGGGGCAGCAGCTGGAGCAGCATTAGCGGCTACTGGAGCGGCCGCAGGCTTATTCTTCAGATGGCTAACGACATCCTCTTTCGTAATGCGTCCGCCTTTGCCCGTTCCCGCAACCTGTGCCGCACTCAGGCCGTTTTCTTCGAGCAATTTACGCGCGGCTGGCCCGACTTGCGAATCACCTTCATTAGACGCATCAGCAGCGGCAGGCGCAGCCGGGGACGCGGCAGGTGCAGCGACAGCACCCGCGGAGAATGTCGCAATGATCTCATCACTGAGCACGGTAGCACCTTCACCCTTTAAAATGTCTACCAGGGTGCCGTCCGCGGGCGCAACAACTTCAAGCACAACTTTATCTGTTTCAATATCAACAATCAGTTCATCGCGAGCAACCGCTTCACCGGGCTGTTTATGCCACGTAGCGACGGTGCCGTCCGCTACTGACTCAGGAAAAGTTGGCGCTTTGATTTCAATCGACATGTTGTATCCTTTATATAAATAGTCAGGCTGCTCTTCGCCAACCTGTTAACCGTTCAATGCTTCATTAACCAGCTTTTCTTGTTCTTCAAGATGCTGCGACATATAACCGGAAGCCGGGGCAGCCGAAGCGAGGCGCGCGGACACCTGTAAATGCAGTGAAGAATCCAACTGCTGCAAGACATGACGCATATGATGCTGACTGCTGTACCACGCCCCTTGGTTTAATGGCTCTTCCTGACACCAAACAACAGATTCAACATTCTTATACGGGGCAATCGCAGCAGTCAGATCGCCTTCCGGGAACGGATACAGCTGCTCAATTCGCACGATGGCAACCTCGTCATTACCTTCGGCTTCACGTTTGTTGTAAAGATCGAAGTAAACCTTGCCACTACAGAGCACGACACGCTTAACCTTGTCAGCCGCAACATCGTCAACTTCAGGAATGACCGTCTGGAAACTGCCTTCGGTCAATTCTTCCAATGAGGAGATGGCTTGCTTATGACGCAGAAGACTCTTAGGAGTCATAACAATCAATGGCTTACGCAGCGGACGTATAACCTGGCGACGTAACATGTGGAATATCTGCGCAGGCGTTGTCGGCACGCATACTTGAATATTGTGCTCTGCACACATTTGCAGGTAACGCTCAAGGCGAGCCGAAGAGTGCTCGGGGCCTTGGCCTTCATAGCCATGCGGCAGCAGCATGGTCAAGCCGCATAGACGCGCCCACTTGTGCTCACCACTGGTGATAAACTGATCGATGACGACCTGGGCACCGTTAGCAAAATCGCCAAACTGCGCTTCCCAAATAACCAACGCATTCGGCATCGTGGTTGCGTAGCCATATTCAAACGCCAACACGGCCTCTTCCGACAAGAAAGAGTCATGAATGGTCAGTCGCGGCTGATCCTCCGACAGATGCTGCAATGGAACATGGGTCGATGCATCTTTCTGGTTATGCAATACCGCATGGCGGTGCGAGAACGTACCACGCCCCACATCCTGCCCGGTAAACCGAATGGGATGTCCTTCAGCCAGTAGCGAGGCATAAGCCATCAGCTCGGCGAAGCCCCAGTTAATCGGCATCGCACCAGAGCCCATTTTTACACGATCTTCAAGAATCTTCTGAACCTGACGCTGAATCACAAACCCTTCAGGGATCCGCGATAGCTTAGCCGCCAACTCTTTAACCAGCTCAGCATCCACACGGGTATCGCAATCATGCGTCCACTCGTGCCCCAGGTAAGGTGTCCAATCGACAAAGAGCTCTTTGTTGGGTTCACTAACGAGGCTGTACGCCACATGACGCCCATCTTCCAGCGATTTACGGTAATCGGCCTCCATGCCCCGACTCTCATCCGCGTCAATCACGCCTTCGGCAATCAACTGTGCCGCATACAGATCGCGAGTCGTCTTTTGCTGTTTAATCTGCTGATACATCAAAGGCTGTGTACCAGAAGGTTCGTCCGCTTCGTTATGCCCGCGACGCCGGTAGCAAACCAGATCGATGACCACATCTTTGTTGAATTCATTTCGGTAATCCAAGGCCAGCTGCGTAACAAAACGCACCGCTTCGGGATCATCCCCATTGACATGGAATATAGGCGCCTGAACCATCTTGGCTACATCGGTACAGTACTCGGTCGACCGGGTATCTTCTGCCTTACTGGTGGTAAAGCCAACTTGGTTGTTTATAACCAGATGAATTGTCCCGCCCGTTTTATACGCGCGAATCTGAGACATCTGCAGTGTTTCCATCACGACGCCCTGACCGGCAAACGCCGCATCACCGTGAATATTCACGGGAACAACCGTGGTGCCGACCGCATCGTTGCGACGATCCTGACGTGCACGCACAGAGCCTTCGACGACCGGCGCAGCGATTTCAAGATGCGACGGATTGAAGGCCATGGCAATATGCACTTCGCCACCCGAGGTCATAACATTGGATGAGAACCCCTGGTGATACTTAACGTCACCCGACGTCTGCAGTGTCCGCTTGCCCTCAAACTCTTCAAACAGGTCGCGCGGGTTCTTACCAAAGATATTCACCAGCGTATTCAGACGGCCGCGATGAGCCATACCGATAACGACCTCTTTGCCTCCCTGCTTCCCGGCGCGCTGAATCAACGTGTTTAACGAGACAATCAGGGATTCCGCCCCTTCAAGACCAAAGCGCTTTGCGCCTGCATAGCGTGCGGCAAGATACTTTTCAAGACCTTCTGCTGCCGTCAGTCGCTCAAGAATCATCTTCTTGCGCTCAACATCCGCTTCTGGATGCGCCCTAACGGGCTCTAAGCGTGATTGAATCCAGCGCTTCTCCTGGGTATCCAGGATGTGCATATATTCCGCACCGATAGTGGTGCAATAGGTTTTTTTCAGATCGCTGAGGATCGTTTTAAGCGGCGCTTCTTCGGGACCAAAAAACAGCGAACCCAATTGAAACGTTGTGTCCAGATCGGCATCGGACAACTCATGAAAGTGCAGATCAAGATCTGGAATGTCATCGCGCTGCGCCAATCCTAGCGGATCGAGATTAGCCGCTTGATGACCGCGAACCCGGAACGCATTAATCATACGCAACACACGAACCTGCTTTTTCTCATGCTCAGAACTGACGCTGGACACGGGAGCAGGCTGGGCGCGCTTTTGGTTTTTTGAAAGATATAGGAAATGTTCGCGAATAGTCGAATGAGGTACGTCTTGCGTTACGAATTCCTGAACCCGGGGGAGCTTATCAAACTCTTCACGCCAAGCCTGAGGGACCGCATTGGGGTCCCGCAGATACTCTTCATAAAGCTCTTCGACATAGGCGAAATTCCCTGCGGATAGATGGGAGGATTTCCACATCAACTCCATTATGCCTTCGTGCATTCTAGCTGACCCTGTGTGTAGGGGCGAAAATCTGCCGGATCAGAGCGCAGCCCTCAGACGCAAACACTCCCACCGCGAGTTAACCCCACCCCTAGTGATGATGACTGATTCTGTTCTTAGTTATATTCCTGTCAACGCAAGCCGAATTCACAACCTGATGACGGGGGCTAAGTCTACAGGACTTAACGGGGGGTAAATATAATGCTTTCTACTTACAAACAAAAGTCTGTATTTATCGCCAGTTAGCAAATCCCAGACAAAAAAATGGTGCGCAATGCGCACCATTTCAAAACAGCAACCTAAATCAGGTCGCTTGCTGCAGTAGCATATTACGAATATGACCTATAGCCTTGGTCGGATTCAGGCCCTTCGGGCACACGCTGACGCAGTTCATAATGCCATGACAACGGAACACACTAAACGGATCATCCAGCTCAGCAAGCCGCTCACGGGTCGCCGTATCGCGACTATCGATCAAAAACCGATACGCTTGCAACAAACCAGAAGGCCCGATGAACTTATCAGGGTTCCACCAGAATGAAGGACAAGCCGTTGAGCAGCATGCGCAAAGAATGCACTCATACAGACCGTCAAGTTTTTCACGCTCTTCTGGCGATTGCAGCCGTTCAATCGCAGGCGCAGGCGTATCGTTGATCAAATAAGGCTTGATCTTCTCATACTGTTTGTAGAACTGCCCCATATCGACCACCAGGTCGCGAACGACCGGCAAGCCGGGCAAAGGACGCAAGACCAGCTTGTCATTCTCTACCACGGCGGACAAAGGCGTGATACAAGCGAGGGCGTTTTTACCGTTGATGTTCATACCATCGGAGCCACACACACCCTCACGACATGAACGACGGTAACCCAGACTCGGATCCTTATCCTTCAGTAGCTGAAGCAGATCCAAGACCATAATGTCCTTGCCACCAGGAATATCGATGTGGATATCCTGCATGTAAGGGGCATCATCGGTCTCGGGGTTGTAGCGATATACACTGACTAGCATCATAAACCCCCTTAGTAGACGCGCTTCTTCGGCGCAAAGGCCTCAACAGTTTTAGGCGCAAAGTTAACATCGCGTTTGCCGACCCGCTTCGTCGCGGGGAAGAAGATCGAATGCTTCAACCAATTCTTATCATCGCGCTCGGTAAAGTCATTACGCGCATGGGCACCACGACTTTCTTTGCGTTCTTCAGCGGCAATAGCGGTCGCCTCAGCAACCTCCATCAAATTACCCAGCTCCAGCGCCTCGATACGCGCCGTGTTAAATGCCAGGCTCTTATCTTCCAGATGCGTAGCCGCTTCACGTTCGCGAATACCCGCAAGCAGACCCAGACCCTTCTGCATGCTTTCGCCATCGCGGAACACGCCGAAGTACAGCTGCATGGTCTTCTGAAGCTCGCCACGGACGGCTGCAACACTCTCGCCGGACGTGCTGTTATTCAGACGATTCAGGCGCGCCATGGCGACCTCAAGATCAGCCTCATCCGCATCATCGGCCGCATAGCCCTCACGCAGACGACGCTCGATTTCGATACCCGCCGAACGACCAAACACAACCAAATCCAACAGGGAGTTCCCCCCCAGACGGTTCGCACCGTGCACGGAGACGCAAGCCACCTCACCACAGGCATATAAACCTTCGATTGGGGTGTCCTTGCCATTTTCATCAATGGTTAGCGCCTGACCACCCACATTGGTCGGCACGCCGCCCATCATGTAATGACAGGTCGGAACAACAGGAACCGGCTCCTGAACCGGGTCTACGTGGGCAAAAGTCTTAGACAGCTCACAAATACCCGGCAGACGACTCATCAAGACTTCTTCGCCCAGATGGTCAAGCTTAAGCAGTACGTGATCCCCATCAGGACCACAACCGCGCCCTTCCAGTATCTCGAGAACCATCGAGCGCGCCACAACGTCACGCCCCGCCAAGTCCTTCGCATTCGGCGCATAGCGCTCCATGAAACGCTCGCCGTCTTTATTGATCAGGTAACCACCCTCACCACGGCAACCCTCGGTAACCAGAACACCCGCTCCGGCGATACCGGTTGGATGAAACTGCCACATCTCCATATCCTGCACAGGAACACCGGCGCGCAGCGCCATGCCAACACCGTCACCGGTATTAATCAGTGCATTGGTGGTGGACTGATAAATACGCCCCGCACCGCCCGTTGCAAGTACGGTAGCCAGCGCTTTGATATAGACCGTTTCGCCTGTTTCGATACAGATCGCGATCACACCAACGATAGCACCCTTCTTGTTCTTAACAAGATCGACGGCATACCATTCATTAAAGAAGGTTGTACCCGCTTTCAAGTTGGCCTGGTACAGCGTATGCAACAGCGCATGGCCCGTCCGGTCAGCCGCCGCACACGTTCGCGCAGCCTGACCGCCCTCACCAAAGTTCTTCGACTGCCCACCGAAAGGGCGCTGATAAATACGACCTACTTCGGTACGGGAGAACGGCATTCCCATGTGATCAAGCTCAAATACCGCCTGCGGGCCAACACTGCACATATACTCGATAGCATCCTGGTCACCGATATAGTCGGAGCCCTTGACGGTGTCATACATGTGCCAGCGCCAATCGTCATTCGGATCGGCACTCGCAATCGCACAAGTAATACCGCCTTGCGCAGAAACAGTGTGCGAACGCGTTGGAAAAACCTTAGAAATACAGGCGGTTTTCAGCCCTGATTGCGCCAGCTGCAGCGCGGCACGCATGCCAGCACCGCCGCCGCCGACAACAATAGCTTCATAGCTAAGTGTACGAAGTTTAGTCATTGCTTATAATCCCCACAAAACCTGAACGCCCCACACAAGGTAGGTAAACATAGCGGCACCACAGACAACCTGAAACAGGAAACGCAGACCTGTTGGTTTGATATAGTCTGTGGAAATACACCACATCCCGATCCAGGTGTGAGCACCGATGGACAGCAATGCCAGCAACGTAAAGATACGAACCCAAGTCAGATCGAACAGCGCTCGCCACTGCCCAAACTCGAGACCGGGATTGAACAGCAGGTACGACAGAATAAACAGCGCGTAAAGAGCCAGGATAACGCCGGTCGCCCGCTGAATCATCCAGTCATAAAGACCGCTACGGCCAAAACTCGTAATTGACGTTACCATATCCATACTCCTGCCAGTAAAGTTGCCAAGGCGCCCGCAACCAGCGTTGCCTTAGCCGCCATCGTTCCGCTCTCCAGTTCTTCGCAGTAGCCGCAGTCCATGATCAGATGCTTGACGCCTGCAAATAGATGATAAAGAAGCGCAGATACCAGCCCCCATGTAACCAGCCTTGCAAAGAAGCTGGTTTGAAGCATATCGGCAACAGCATCAAAACTCTGTTGTGATTCCAGCGAACGATCAAAAGCAAAGAGCATGAATGCAACCCCGATAAAGAGGATTACACCCGTAGCACGATGCAGAATCGATGCGACCGCGGTGAGTGGTTGTTTAATTGTGCGTAGGTCGAGGTTTACCGGTCTGTTTTTGTTCACGGCTCTAGTTCACACTCTCTTAGGCCCCTATGGGCAATTAGAAGGACGTGCTAAAGAGGAGACCTGCATACACAGAGTCCCTGTGATTTTCTAAGGGTATATCAACATGCCCTTAGAACTTCGCCGCGAGAGTATAAGCATTTCAACACGTCAAAACAATGAGCCATCACCATCTCAAAGGTCTATACCACGCAGGTCAGCCCCACAAAACTACGCTGCCATTTATCATTTTGTTAAGCCATTACAACTAATTGCGTATGCCATATTTTCGACATACTGTTATAAACACACTTGCTGCAACGCGACAATTTAGGCTTTGGTTTGATTGACATGGCGCGGAGAAACTTTATAGTGAGTCGGTCTTTTTACATGCTAGTCACGATTTCTTGCCGTTAGATTTATTTTTCGAACAAGCCCGAGACTATCCGATTCGTCCATATAATGAATGATAGGAGCCATTTATGGCTGATAAGAAAGCACTTCTCAAGGTAGATGGATTTGATGAAACCTTCGAACTGCCCGTTATAAGCGGTTCAATGGGCCCAGATGTTGTTGACGTACGTTCATTGGTCAGCAAAGGGCTTTTTACTTACGACCCTGGTTTCATGTCTACAGCTGCCTGTGATTCTGCAATCACATTTATCGACGGTGGTAACGGCGTTCTACTGCATGGCGGTTATGCCATCGAAGATCTTGCTCAAAAGTCAGACTATATGGAAGTCTGCTACCTGCTCCTGAACGGCGAACTGCCTAACGCCGAGCAGAAAGCTAAATTTGTTGATACCGTTAAGAACCACACCATGGTTCATGAACAACTCAGCCACTTTTTCAATGGGTTCCGTCGTGACGCACACCCCATGGCCATCATGTGCGGCGTGGTTGGCGCGCTGTCCGCCTTCTATCACGACTCCCTGGATATCAACGATGAGCACCACCGTGAAGTGTGCGCATTCCGCCTGATCGCCAAGATCCCGACGATAGCGGCCATGTGTTACAAGTACTCCATCGGCCAGCCTTTCATGTTTCCGCGTAACGACCTTGATTATGCAGAAAACTTTCTGCACATGATGTTCGGCACACCTTGCGGCGAATACATCCCTAACCCCATCGTCGCCAAAGCGATGGACCGTATTTTTGTCCTGCATGCTGACCACGAGCAAAACGCATCTACATCAACCGTACGCCTGGCGGGCTCTTCTGGCGCCAACCCCTTTGCCTGTATCGCTTCCGGTATTGCCGCACTGTGGGGCCCTGCCCACGGTGGTGCTAACGAAGCCGTGCTGACCATGCTGGATGAGATCGGCGATGCGGACAATATTCCTGAGTTTGTCGCCCGCGCGAAAGACCCCGAAGATCCCTTCCGCTTAATGGGCTTCGGTCATCGTGTTTACCGCAACTTTGACCCTCGCGCCAAGGTTATGAAGCAGTCTTGTGACGACGTCCTCAGAGAACTCGGCCTCGAGAACGACCCTCTGCTGAAAATCGCCAAGCAGCTGGAGAAAATTGCGTTGGAAGACCCGTACTTCGTAGAACGCAAACTGTATCCGAACGTTGATTTCTACTCCGGTATCATCCTGAAGGCGATCGGCATCCCAACCAACATGTTTACCGTGATCTTCGCCCTGTCACGGACAATCGGCTGGATCTCGCACTGGAGTGAATTCCACAGCAGCCCGAATAAGATTGGCCGTCCTCGCCAGCTTTATACCGGCCCTGTTCAGCGCGAATTCCCGCACTAAACACGCAGCCTACCAAAAAGCCGCCCCTTCGGGCGGCTTTTTGGTAATGGGATATCGTTATTCTGCCAGCCGATTAAGCCACTGGCTTCAAAGCAGCGCCAATTTAAGCCTTATGAATTCGCCAGCAATTATGGATCTGAGGGCTACGCACAAAGTCCTTATCGATGGTCTGCGGGGTCATATCCTTCACCACCAACCCACTCAATGATTCCAAATCCATTTTGAAGCGGCGTAGGTTGTTGGAAAAAATCAATTCGCCTCCTTCTGCCAGCAACGCGACCGCCCCCTGAATGAGCCGTACATGATCGCGCTGAATATCCAGATCATCGCGCATCCGCTTGGAGTTAGAAAACGACGGCGGATCCATAAAAATCATATCAAAGCGCGCATCTTGCGCCGCAGCCTGATCAAGCCACTGAAAACAATCCGCCTGCACCACGCTATTGTGCGCCTCACTAAAACCATTCAGCGCCAAGTTCTTGCGCACCCAGTCTAAATACGTTCTGGACATATCCACGCTGGTGGTCGATCTTGCTCCGCCCTGCGCCGCATGTATCGTTGCACTGCCTGTATAACAAAATAAATTTAAGAAATGTTTGTTTTTGGCCTGCTTCTGGATCTGCAGCCGAATCGGTCGATGATCAAGAAACAGCCCGGTATCCAGATAATCCCAGAGATTCACTAAAAACCGGCAACCCCCTTCCATCACTTGAATAAACTCACCGCGATCAGCCTGGCGCTGATATTGGGCCGTGCCGGACTGTCTGCGCCGCTGCTTCACCGCAATACGGGCGGGGTCGACACCCAGTGCACCTGGCAATATGGACAACAGCATATCCAGCCGATGCTGAGCCTTATCCGGATCGATGGAAGAAGGCGCAGCGTACTCCTGCACATGGACCCAATCGGCATAGCGGTCTATCGCGACCGCATATTCAGGCATATCCGCATCATAAACGCGATAGCAAGAAATATCCGAACGCCGCGCCCACTTCTCGAGTTGACGTAGGTTCTTTTTCAACCGGTTAGCAAACATTTCACCGCCGCTATCCAACACCGGGGCCTTCACGTCCTGCACATGGTCACCGCCATCACGGTAGAAGTTTTCTTCCTGAACGGCAAAGATCAGCAACTTGCTCGGGATTGCGCCATTAAACAACTTGTATTGTTGCCGCGTCCGCAACCCTACAGCCTTGCCCAATTCGGGATTGCCGGTAAACACCCCCGCCGTCCAGCCCACAAAATGGCTTCGTAACGCACTGCCAAGATGCTTATAGAGATAAATAACCACCGGCGCATCACTCAATCGCTCGCCGTAAGGCGGATTCGTAAGCAGTAAACCTTGCTCCAAGCCAGGCTTGTGCGTGAGCGGCTTCAATTCACTTAATTCCCGGCGCGACACCCTGACTAACGACTCGACGCCGGCGCTGCGAATATTACTGTCAGCAATAGCAATCGCCTCAGCATTGGCATCATAGCCATGCAGCTCAGCCTTACACGCGCGCACGCCGATATCACGCCGCTCTCGGGCCAATGCCAGCTCCTCCTGCCAGGCCTGACTATCGTGCTGCGGCCAACGCTCAAAACCAAATTGATGGCGCGCTAAACCCGGGGCGATATCTGCGGCCATCAACGCGGCCTCGGTTAGCAGCGTGCCCGAACCACACATCGGATCAACAAAGGGCCGCCCCTGCGCCGCCAGCGCTGGCCAGCCACACCGATACAAAATGGCTGCAGCCAGATTCTCTTTTAACGGCGCCGCCCCCCCTTTGAGGCGATAGCCTCGCCGATGCAAACTGTCACCGGACAGATCGATGCTTAATTGCGCCACCCCCTTGTTCAGGTGCACATTGATGCGCAGGTCCGGCCCCTGCTTTTCGATCGAGGGCCGATTACCGGTCAGGCTGCGAATCTGGTCTACGACCGCATCCTTAACGCGCAAGGCACCAAAATGGGTGTTCTTAATACCGGGTCCGGTCCCATTAAAATCCACCAACAGCGTTCCAGTAGAACGCAAATGGTCCAGCCAATCAACCTGCTGAACCCCCTCATAAAGCTGATCAGAACTTGTCACATGAAAACGGGCAAGGGGTAACAACAGCCGGTTGGCTAGCCGCGACCATAAGCAAACACGGTAGGCATCGCGCAGGGTCGCATCAAACGCCACACCCGCAACAGTCAGCTTAAGGTTTTGCCCCCCCAACGTTTCAAGCTCGGTGTACAACAGCGACTCGATCCCTTTGGGACAAGTAGCAAAAAAACGGCGCAGACTGCCAGTCGTCGACATGTCAATTTCTCAATTATAAAAAGGGCGAATAATAGCACCTATCGAGCCCCGCCTCCCAGTGCCCATCTTGCACGCCACGCAAGACATGAATGGCCACTGAACAAATATCCGCATATTAATTTTTTTCAGGTAGCCATTCGACGCCAGCCGATCCACTTATCCAACTGTTTTTATACGGATTTTTCAAGAAAGCACACCACAAACCTCCGACTTAACCTCAATCAGTTAAAAATTGGTGATCGACAAAGCCCCGCAGAACAGCTACAAAGAAAGTGCGATACGTTGTTCTTAGATGGCAACCGGCGCATCTAGCCGGCACCAATCATCTAGCCGTCACCAACCATCGTTGCAAGTAGACCGAGTAAAGACCAAAAAAACCTACGAGGCTATTGTGAATGAAGAGACAGAAACGCGACTTAACCACCAGAGCCTATGCACGCGGATACCGCGTTGGCCTGTCAGGAAAATCCAGAGAGCTATGCCCTGCTGACGAGGGTGACGCCCGTCAAAATTGGATGGGAGGTTGGCGCCAGGGTCGTGCCGATTTTTGGGATGGTTACACGGGAGTAGCAGCACTGCATTGTGCTCCCAGCGTTCCCTAACCTTTTCTTTATTTATACACAGGAGTCAGAGGCCCGCGCTCGCGGGCCTCGCAAGTAAGCCCCGAGATCAGACCTCAGATCCATTCGTTCCAGGCGTACTTGGCAGCATCCCCCGTCAACCTCTGCGTCCAGACATACACCCTTAAGCAGACCTTCAGGCAGATTGCCGCTCAGCAAGGGCTTGCGCTGCTTCAGCTATCAGAGGTGGCCCACGATAAACAAAACCGGTATAGATTTGTACCAGCGAAGCGCCAGCCTCCAGCTTAGCTACCGCCGAGAGGCCATCAAAAACCCCCCCCACACCAATAATTGGCACACTACCCGCCAAGGCCTGGGACAGACGATTAATAACGGTGGTAGAAGAGGCGCGCACAGGCCCGCCACTCAACCCACCGGCTTCATCGGCATGAGGGCTGCCAGCAACCCCATCACGCGACAACGTCGTATTGGTGGCGATAACGGCATCGATCTCGTAACGCTGAAGCGACTGCGCAACCATATCAACCTCTTCCGGTGTCATATCGGGCGCAATTTTTACCGCAAGCGGTACGTAACGTCCGTAAAAGTCAGCAAGCTTTCGCTGCTCCCTCTTTAGAGCTCCCAGCAACGCATTCAGTGAGTCTCCAAATTGGAGGGAACGCAAGCCCGGGGTATTCGGTGACGAAACGTTCACGGCGATATAGCTCGCTCTGGTGTAGACCTTACGCATACAGTACAGGTAGTCATCCGTTGCCTGCTCCACAGGCGTATCAAAATTTTTACCAATATTGATACCTAAGATACCGTTATAGCGGCTTCGATCTACTTGGCGGATCAGATAATCCACACCACGGTTATTAAAGCCCATGCGGTTAATAATGGCCTGGTGCCCGGGGAGACGAAATAGGCGCGGCTTAGGGTTGCCTGGCTGAGGGCGCGGCGTTACGGTGCCGACCTCTATCGCGCCAAAGCCCAGGGCTGCAAGCCCATCGATATGCTCACCGTTTTTATCCAGCCCGGCGGCTAAACCCACCGCGTTCGGGAACTCAAGTCCCATCACCGTCACGGGTGCTGCCACATTGCGACATAACAACGACGAAACGCCGACTCGCTCCAAAAGGTCGATGGAGCGCATTGCCACTCCGTGGGACCGTTCAGGATCAAACCGAAATAACAGCGACCTGAAGTAATCAAACGCCATGGTGAACCTCCGCAGTAAAAAAATGAATCGATTATAGATCGAACCGCGGCCAAATAGACCGGACTTTATGTAATTTTTTCAATACGCTGGTAACGCCCCTGCGGGTCAAAATAGATTCTGAACTGGCCCTCAACCCCCGAACGGGTTACAAATTTTTGCAAAATATCGGCCGGAAAACGCACCCGCCGACCATCTAGGGTTTCACACAACACAGTTTTAGCCGTACCTCGATACACTTTGATATACTCATCTGCCGGGACACAGATTTTCACAACAACTTCCGGCATAGCCCTTCCTCACGATTTATTCCTGCCCCTTGCCTGTCATTTCAGCCAAACTAGCCCCTCTGGCCAGATCAAACAACTCCCTAATTGCGACCGTAAACATCGAATAGTCCGGTGTCTCGGTGGCTTTTAAATCCGAGAGCATGGCCAGCCAGCGCCGCACTAAAATCTCATGCTCTTGCGACCAGCTGGAAAAACTTGCCTCGATATCCTCAGCGGCATCTTTACGGCCCAACACACCGGAGGCTATCGCACGCACCTGCCAATCGAGATCATCCCGGAAGGATTCGCGCGCCAGGGCCTGCCAGTGATTCTGAACATGAAGGTTGGCAATCTGACGCGAAAACCAGAACAGATCCAACCGCTCGCTTAGCGTGCAATAGGCAGTAACGGCCTTCTGTAACCCACATTCATTCGCCTGCGCAACTTCAATCATGCCCAGTGCAATATACAACCCTTCCGCATTCGCAACGGCGGCCGCCAGCGCTGGCGACACCCCTGCCTGCTGATAATAGTAAAAACGGTCCTGCCACTGTTGTGCCGGTGCTCCCTCCAGCCATTCACCCAGGTGCTCAGCCAGCTCAGCCAGCGGCGGGGTAAAACGCGCGACCTCTGCAGCCACATCCAATTCGCATCGACGGTTTCGCAGGAACCATCGACTGGCCCGCCTGATAAGCCGCTGCAACTCCATCAGCATGCGCAACTGTACATCCCCAGCCACCTGCCTATCCAGCGCTTCTACTTGCTGCTGCAAGCTATCAAATTGATAAATATCCCGAGCCAGCACATAGGCCCTGGCAATCACATCGGGTTCAGCACCGGTTGAAAGCTGCAGTCGATGCACATAGGTAATGCCCATTTGGTTCACTAACTTATTGGCTATCTGCGTCGCAATAATCTCTTTTCGTAGCCGGTGGGACTGTAACGGGCCAGGAAAACGCGCGGCCAATGAACGCGGAAAAGCTTGTGCGAGCGCTCTGGACATATAGGCGTCATCGGGGAGTGACGAGTGAGCAAACGTCTCTTTCAAAACACCCTTGGTGTAGGAGATCAATAACGACAACTCCGGACGCGTAAGCGCGATACCACTGGCGGCCCTCTCAGCCAGAACCTCTTCGCTGGGCAAATACTCAAGCGATCGATCTAATTGCCCCTGATGCTCAAAGGCGTTGATCAACCGCTGGTATTCGCCCATTTTCTCGCGCGCCTGCTGCTGAGCCATGCTAATCGCCAGCGCCTGTTGATAGTTATTACTCAGTACCCGTTCGGCAACCGCATCAGTCATCGTTACCAACAAGCGGTTACGCTGCTTAACGGTCATATCTCCTTCAGCAACGATTTGGTTGAGTAGTATTTTGATATTCACTTCATGATCTGAACAATCAACACCGCCGGCGTTATCAATAAAATCGGTATTACAGGCGCCGCCGCGCATACCGTATTCGATCCGGGCCAACTGTGTTATACCCAAATTCCCCCCCTCTCCGACGACACGACTGCGCAACGCGGTGGCATCAATGCGCAGATTGTCGTTCGCCTTGTCTCCAACATCGTTATGATTTTCGGCACTGCTTTTTATATACGTGCCGATCCCGCCATTCCAGAGTAAATCTACCGGTGCTTGCAGCAATGCGCTGATCAGCTCCGAGGGCGTCAGGCGCGTGGCCGTAATAGCAAAACACTGTTGCATTTGCGGGCTTATCAGCACCGTTTTCACTGCACGCGAAAACACACCACCACCGGCTGAAATCAGCGACACATCGTAGTCACCCCAACCCGAGCGCGGCAGGTCAAACAACCGTTTACGCTCAACAACGCTGCTCGCTGAATCCGGAGCGGGGTCAATAAAGATATGCTGATGGTTAAACGCGGCCACCAGGCATATATGTTCCGATAACAACATCCCGTTACCAAACACATCGCCACTCATATCGCCGATACCCACAACACGAAAATCCGTGGTCCGCGTATCCAGCCCAAGCTCAAGAAAGTGCCGCTCTACCGACAGCCACGCGCCCCGCGCGGTAATACCCATCTTTTTATGGTCATAGCCCTGACTCCCCCCCGAAGCAAAGGCATCATCCAGCCAGAAGCCATACTCACGCGCTATGGTATTGGCAATATCCGAAAACGTCGCCGTCCCCTTATCGGCGGCAACCACCAGATAGGGGTCATCACCATCGTGGCAGACCACATCATGGGGCTTAACGACTTCGGCGCCGTGGAGGTTGTCAGTAATATCCAGCAAGCCGCGAATGAAAATCTGATAGCACGCTACAGCCTCCGTCACTCGCTGGTCGCGGCTGGTACCCTCCGCAAGCAATTTCGGCACAAAGCCCCCTTTGGCACCCACCGGTACGATAACGGCATTTTTAACCTGCTGGGCTTTAACCAGCCCCAACACCTCTGTCCGATAATCTTCCAATCGGTCAGACCAACGTAAACCACCACGCGCAACGGGCCCGCCACGCAGATGGACCCCTTCAACCCGGGGTGAATACACAAATATTTCATACATGGGCCTTGGCTTGGGTATATCCGCCAGCTGTCGCGGGGAGAATTTAAACGCGAGGTAGTCATGGGGCTGAAGCGCGAGACCAGTCACATCATGGGTTTCGGTCTGAAAATAATTGGTGCGCAATGTAGCCCTAATCAGATCGAGATAGCGGCGTATGATGCGGTCTTCCGTCAAACTGGGCACTGCGTCCAGCGCCGTTACAATGCTATCGTAACAGGCCTGCTCCGCCGCGCTATCGCGTTGGCGTGGATCAAATCTCGCAACAAACAGTTGAATCAGCATGCGGGCCATCGAAGCCTGGTGGGTCAGCGCGGCAGCTATCGCCTCCTGGCTAAAGTTAACGTTGATCTGCTTCATATAGGCGGCATAAGCGCGTAGTATCGCGACATCGCGCCAACTCAGCCGCGCGGCAAGCACCAGTCGGTTAAACGCATCGTTACCACACCGACCATTCCAAATCTGCTGAAATGCATCTTGAAACACCTGTTTGACACTGCGCAACTCGAACGCTTCCCCCGCCGAATGCTGTAGACTGAAATCATGAATCCAGATTCGTTGATCGTCCGCACAACGAATGGAATAAGGCCTCTCGTTGATGACCCGCAAGCCTAGGTTTTCCAACACCGGAATCACATCCGACAAGGGTATCGGATCCTGGAAGTGGAATAATTTGAGCTGCACAGACGTCCCGCTCTGCTCTAATGCTTGATAGAAGCTCATCGCCAGTGTCTGCTCCGGCCCAATGGCATCCATATGCTGAATATCAGTAACCGCCGTGCGCGGGCTACAGTCATCACGGTAACTGGATGGAAACCCACGCCGGTAACGGTTAGCGAGTGCGATCCCCCGCTCTTCGCCGTGCGCTTCGATCAGGGCGTCCATTAAGAAATCGCTCCACGAACGCGCCGCATTAACGATACGCTTTTCAATGGCGCGGATATTATGAATGTTCTGAGGTGCGCCTTCATCGACATGAAGAATAAACTGGGTACGGGCCAAGATCGATTCTGAAAAATAGGTGCTGAACTCAACTTGTTTAGACCCCAGCTCTCGGGCAAGGATGTCTTGCACTCTTATACGAAAATCGGTGCTGTAGATATCCCGTGGTGCGTAGACCAGGCAGGAGTAATACCGGCCGAACTGATCGCGACGCAAGAACAACCTAACCTGACGTCGCTCGTGTATATGCAGTATGCCAAGTGCGGTGGTGTACAGTTCATCGGCATCGATCTGAAATAAGTCATCTCGGGGGTATATTTCCAGAATCTGCTGCATCTCTTTCCAATCATGGCTTCCGGCATGCAAACCGGCCCGCTTCAACACTTGATTGACCTTCAGGCGTACGACCGGAATCATGGTTGAACTTTGTATATACACGGTGGATGTGTAAAGCCCCAGATAACGACGCTCACCGGTGACCCGCCCCTTATCATTGAATTTTCGTAAAATAATATAATCAGGGTATGCGGGACGGTGCACCCGTGAGCGTGTCGGCGATTTACCAAAATTGAGCATCGATTCGATGGCTACAGGGAGCTTCTTTTCAACCGATAGTGATGAAACCAACGCATTACGGCTGTGCTCGGCCGACAGTTTGAGCAAGCCAAGCTCTTTCCCGGCGACCAAATCTAACTGCACAGCGTCACCGTTATGCGTCACACGGTACTCTTCATAACCAAGAAAGGTAAAGTTGTCACCAATGATCCAGCGCAAAAAATCCAGGCATTCCTGGCGATCGGCCTCAGCCAAGATGTTGTTATCGGCCTCAATCTCCAACAGATGGGCGTCAGCCTGCTGGCGCATCGCGACAAAATCATCGGTCACCAAGGCGACTTCCGCGAGTACCGCTTCAATATGCTCCGCGAGATCACGCAGCGCCTCTGGGTTGGTATGGCGATCGACCTCAAAGTAAATTAATGACTCGCGCGGCAGCTCACCTGCAGCAGAATTGGATTCCAAAACGTCCTGCAGCCGCTGCTCTTCATCGCGCTGAACGGCGACAATAGCATTCTGAATGGCATGTATGGTTAACCCACGGCGATTGAGCTCCATACGCACAGAGTCAATCAAAAAGGGCATATCAGACTGCAGCAAGACGATAACCGTATGCGTAGACTGCCACCCATTTGCTTCAAAGTCAGGATTAAAGACCCTCACTCGCGGCTTGCCCGCTTCGCGAATTTGCATAAATTGCCAACACTCGAGTGTGGCACCGTACAAATCATCCAGTCGTCGCTCAGCAAGCTCTTCGGCGGAGACCGACGCATAATAAATACGCGCAAACTGATGTACCCGCTCAGCGTCTATCTCAGGTAGTCGACGCTTTAACTCGTCATACAACGGCTCCAACAGGGTTTTGTGCGGGAGGTTACGGCTGGCCATCGGCGAAAACCCTCTGCTTGTCGTTATTGTTAGTGCGATGCAGTCTCGCCTGAGTATAGAACACTGCGATTAACCGCCAATCCGGTTTAATACCTGTCCTGACGATGCGGTAGTCGGCAGAGATTTAAATAATAAGTGCGGTATGATTAACCTGGCATCAACATACCGATCCATTCGGTCTTTTGATGACGACAAGGCCCATGGGCAGCATGGGCAGTCGGGAAGGGGTCAATGATGGAGTAAACCAATCAGAAGGGAGCTGACTTTCGCAGTCACGATTTGATCGTGCAGAGGTCGATGTGTAGAAGCGGGTGTGTAGAGGCGAAAGCTGCTGGTTTTGCAGTCAATCCGCCGGTTTGGGTGCCTCGCTACCACATTGATCGACTGCTCTAGGCATCCGGGCTATTCGTCACCGTCCTCCGCGGGGTCTGCGGATTTTTTTTCTAAAAGCTCACGACTACGGCGCGCCACCTCTTCCGGTGAGGCCTTAAGTCTTGGCGTGCGGCCGGCCGCCGACGTTTCTGTCGTTAGCGCCTCACTTTCGAGCTGCTTCTCATACACTGAAAGCTGGCGCTTTTTCTTGGTCAAGCCCGCACGCTTCTGCGCTTTGTAATCTTCGTGATCAGCGCTCGGCACCGGCACCTTTGGCTTAACTAATAATCGCTTTAGGGATCGAACTTTTCTAACACGGGTCATCGGATACCTCATTATTGCGGCCGTCTGTAGCCGCCTGTTGATCTATTGCCTCCTGCGCCTTTTTTTCACTTTCCCTTAGCTTGCGCCCTTTAATGCGGTCGGCTTCCGCGCTGGCAATTCGAACCTTCTCCTGCGCTTCACGCGCAGCAAGCTCAACGGCCTCCTGTGCGAGACGGGCCTGAATTTGCGCTTTTTCTACCCACTCGGCAACGCCTTCCAACGTCACCGGTCCAAAGGCGCCGGTACGCAGATCACCAATAACGACCTCGGCAGCCTTATGCAGATCAACGACGCCCCCCTTGCGCAATCCGCCCCGGCGACGCCCCACTTCGGCCAGCAACGCATCCGGATCAGCCACTTCGGCACCGATTTTATAGCGATTAGATAATGCCTGAGGATAATCCTTAGACAAGAACGCCAATACATATAGGGCAACGGCCTCGTACTCCATCACCGTATCCTTGATCGCGCCGCTGGCTGCCAGGCGTAATGTCGAATCCAGATCCTCTATTTTTGGCCATAAAATCCCCGGAGTATCAAAAATCGCCAGGCCATTATGGGTCACAAAACGCTGCTGCGTCTTCGTGACCGCGGGCTCATTGCCCACCTTCGCCACCTTGCGACCCAGCAGATTATTGATCAATGTCGATTTGCCGACATTTGGGATACCCATGATCATGACCCGAACCGGCCTCCCGGCTTGCACACGCGTGGACACGACACGCTTGCACAAGTCAACCAACCGTTGAATATCAGCCTTACGGTCAGCACGCATGGGTAAGGCGTGATTCTGTGGATCGAGGGCTAAATGCGCCAACCATTCCTGGGTCCGCTCAACGTCAGCCAGATCGCTTTTACTCAGCACCTTAATAACGGGTTTGTCACCCCGCAGCTCGCGAATCATCGGGTTTTCGCTGGAACGGGGTAGGCGTGCGTCAAGTACTTCAATCACGGCGTCAACCTCTGACATCGCTTTGGCGATCTCTTTACGCGCCTTATGCATATGTCCTGGGAACCAGTGAATCGCCATCTATTACTACCTCATTACGCACACAACGCCGTTAAAGGGCCAGAATTATACTCCTTTGTCAGCCGTGTTACTTGGGAAATTAATGCCTTCCGGCAGAGGAGAGTTCGATCTTCTGATCCCGGCGTAGTCGTTACACTTATTAATACGCTATGATGAGCCCACTTATATGGATCCAGGAATGAACGTGAATGAATAAGGAATTGCCTCAGAGCCAGATTCTGATGGCTCGCCAGCCTATTTTTGACCGTCAACTCAAGGTTATCGCCTATGAATTACTCTACCGAGGCGAAAACCCTGAGGAAGCCGATTTCCTCGATGGTGATCATGCGACCAGTTCCGTCCTGCTGAATGCCTATACCAGCATCTGCGATGGTGGGGCAATGAAACGGGTTCCGGCCTTTATCAACTTGACCCGCGATATGCTGATCAACCAGCGCATCCCGCAGCTGCTAAGAAAGCAAATCGTTATTGAGATTCTTGAAGACATTACCGTCGATACTCAGGTCGTCGAAGCGGCGCGCAATTTGAAGAAAGATGGCTTCAGACTTGCCCTGGATGACTTTATTTATGATAAAAGCTATATCCCGCTGCTGCAGCTGGTCGATATTGTTAAGGTCGATATTCTGCAGTTAACCCAAGAGCAGGTGCGCGAGCATGTACAGATCCTTGCGCCTTATGGCGTCACACTGCTCGCCGAAAAGATTGAGACCCTGGAGCAGTTCTATGCGTGTGTCGACCTCGGCTTCAAGCTGTTTCAAGGACACTTCCTCAGCAAACCCCAGCTCGTCAAAGGTAAGCGTGTATCGGGTAACAGCATTGCATTGATGCAGCTGGTTCAGGAAATCCAGCAACCCGGCACAACGGCCAATCGTATCGAAGAGCTGATCATTAAAGATCCGGTCCTGACCTACAAACTCCTGCGCATCGTCAACTCGGCGGCTTACTCCCTGGTTCGTAAAGTAGAATCGTTAAATCAAGCCGTGGTCATGCTCGGTCTTGAACAGGTCAAAAAGTGGGCGACGCTGATTGCTCTCAGCAGCAACAAAGATAAGCCCGAAGAGCTGTCACGCGTATTACTGGCCCGGGGTAGGATGTGTGAACTGCTGGCCGAAGCCGTTGGCTACAGCAATATCAGTAGTTATTTTATGGTTGGCATGATGTCGGATATTAACGCCCTGCTGGATATGGAGATGGCAGCCCTGCTTGAGCAGATCCCACTGGCTGACGATATCAAAGAAGCCATTGCCAACCATGGCGGCCCGATGGGCGAAATACTCGAAGCAACGCTGACTTACGAGCGCGGAGAATGGGACCGCCTGACGGAATTCAGCATACCGGACAACCTCTACGAAAGCGCATATCGACACAGCTTAATCTGGGCGCAAGAGGCACTGCAGGCGCTGGTCGATGACTAACGCGCTCAAAAAACGCCGCAGCTGCACGACGTAAAGGCCGAGCCCGTTACGACCGCGTGCCGGCCCGTATCGTGTTAATCATCCCACGTGCGGAACCGCCCTTTGTGCACCCGCGCGTGATGTATCACCTATCGGCACATGCGCCAGCACAACGCCATCCGTTTTCACCCTCCAAGAATGCGGCTCATTGCATTCCCCGTCGCGCGGACTATCCTAATTACGGGGCGGCGCCCCGACCCGATCGCACATAACGGGGAGAGGTCAATCTGGAACAATCGATCCGCAATGCATTGGAAGCCAGAATCGGTCGCCTGCACCTTCGGCAGCGACTCGGTATCGAGAGCACTCCCCAGCGCGTCTTTGGTGGCGGCCTTAACCTTCTGCACCTAGAGAACTGGCAACAAACCGAACAACTGTTACGCGCTGCCCTACGTGCCGCCGGTGTTTATCGGCGCGGACAGAACAACGCCCGCCGCGTTGAACTTCGCACCAACACCGTCGTGCTCGCCACGCTGCCCCGCGCCTTTCATGGTTACAGGATCCTGCAACTTAGCGACCTGCATCTGGATATGAACCTCGAACTACTCAGGGTGCTCCCCCGCCTTATCAAAAATCTGGACTACGACCTGTGCGTCTTTACCGGAGACTATCGCGGACTGACGGACGGGCCAATCAGCAATTGCATGCACGCCATGGGGGAATTACGTGACCTGCTTTCAGGGCCGGCATTGGCGGTACTAGGCAACCACGACAGCATCATGATGACCCCCCATCTCGAAGCCATTGGTATTCAGGTACTACTCAACGAGAGCACGTCCCTGGTCAGAGACGGCTGTGCACTGCACCTAGCCGGTATCGATGATGCGCATTATTACCGGCTCGACAATATCGACAAGGCCGCGTCATCACTCCCCGAGTCAGAAACCAGCATACTGCTATCCCACACCCCGGAAATCTATCGTCAAGCGGCGCACGCCGGCTTTGACCTGATGCTCTGTGGCCACACCCATGGCGGCCAGATCTGCTTGCCTGGCGGCATCCCCCTTATCTTGGAGACGCACTGTCCCCGGCGTATGGCCCGGGGTCGTTGGCAGTTCGCCGAACTAACGGGATACACGTCTGCGGGAACCGGCACCTCGATATTACCGGTTCGATTCAATTGCCCGCCAGAAATAACCCTGCATCAACTGGAATGTCCTCCCGGCTCAGAACACGCACATAGCGCCTAGCCTATTTCGCCTCAACCAGCGAATCAGTATGATAGCCCTTCACTGAACTGTCGTAGATACCATGTCGCAGCCTATCCCGTTTTCCGTCGCCGCCCTTCGCCGCCAATTCCCGCTGATTCACGCGCAGGCGTTGACATATTTGGACAACGCCGCCACCACCCAGAAGCCGCAGTGCGTCATCGACGCGCTAACGGCGCACTATCGGGGCTACAACGCCAATGTACATCGCGCAGCGCATCATCTCAGCGACCTGGCAACCCAGGCCTTCGAACAGGCCAGACGGCAAGTGCAGTCCTTTCTCAATGCGCACGATAGCGATGAGATTATCTGGGTGCGCGGTACCACAGAGGCCATTAATCTGGTCGCGCATAGTTTCGGCGCGCGGCTACAGCCGGGTGACGAGATCTTGGTCAGCACCCTGGAGCACCATGCCAACATCGTTCCCTGGCAGCTTCTGGCACAGCGCAGCGGCGCGGTGATCAAGCCCATCCCCATCGATGATCGTGGCGATATTGATACCGCCGGCTATATCGCTCTGCTGAGCGCGCGTACCAAAATGGTGGCTCTGACACAGGTGTCTAATGCTATCGGGACCACGAATAATCTCCGTCCGCTTATCGACCTGGCTCACCAGGCCGGTGCCGTGACGTTCGTGGACGGCGCGCAGGCCGTTAGTCACTTCCCCGTCGATGTCCAGGCCTTGAATACCGACTTCTACGCGTTCTCCGGGCACAAAATCTTTGCGCCGACGGGTATAGGCGCACTGTATGCACGCGGAGAAATGCTTGCTTCGATGCCACCCTGGCAAGGCGGCGGCGAGATGATCGAGCACGTGAGCTTCGAATCCACGCGCTTTAACCGCCCGCCGTTTCGTTTTGAAGCGGGCACACCCGATATTGGCGGCGCAATCGCACTCGGCGCCGCGTTGGCTTTTTTACAGACGCAGAACCGTGCAAGCATTCAGCAGCACGAGGACCAGCTCCTGTCAAATGCCACGGCGCGCCTGCGAGCCATACCCGGCGTGCAGATTGTCGCTGACCCCATCCGGCGTACCGGCGTCCTGCCTTTTATTGTCGATGGCTGGCATGTCCAGGATATTGGCGCATTGCTGGATCAGCAGAAGATCGCTATCCGTACCGGACACCATTGCGCCATGCCTCTGATGCAGCGCCTGCAACTACCGGGCTGTGCCCGCGCCTCCTTCGCCTTGTACAACACGCAAGCCGAGGTGGATCTGTTTGCAGACGCCCTCGCCCATATTCTGTCACCCGTACGGGTAAGCGTGCAGCAAAGCCTCACAGAGGCCGAAACGGCTCAGCAACCTGACAGCCTAGCTCGCGTCGAGGATCCTGCACATTTCGAGACGTTAGCCCTTAAACTCCAGGCCTGCCGCGGCTGGGAAGCCCGCTACAGCATGATCATGTCGCTGGGACGAAAACACAGGGGATTACGTGCTGAAGCGCGACGTGAAGAAGACCTGCTACATGGCTGCACCAGCCGGGTCTGGCTCCGCCACGTCATGGACATGTCTACGGGGGAAATCCGCTTTGAAGCCGACAGTGACGCTAACGTGATGCGCGGGCTGATTGCACTGGTCCTTGCGCTGATCGAGCATAAAACAGCCGCACAGATACTCGCCCTGGATTTTACCGCGCAGTTCCAGCGCCTAGGCTTGCTGCAACACCTGAGCCAGTCGCGCAGCAACGGGTTGCATACCCTGATCGCCGAAATCGTTCGCCGCGCCAGGCTGCAAGCCCGCCCCGAAACCGTTTAACAACCCGCGCGGCCCTCGTCCTGCGGGCAGCAACGGTTAGCGTGCAACCCGCGTCAGCCGTTCGATAACCCGCGCGACCGCGACGAAACCGAAGGTCGCCGTAACGACCGTGGCAGCGCCAAAACCGCTGTTACAATCGAGTCGGGCCGAGCCCTGCTCGACGGGCTTTTTCGCACAGACCGTGCCGTCCGGTTGCGGGTAGACCAGCTGCTCGGAGGAGTAGACACAAGGTACATCGAAGCGACGCTTACTGTTTTTACTAAAACCATGAAAACGCCGTAACTGCGAACGCAGCTTCGCCGCTAAAGGATCCTGTTCGGTACGGCTCAAATCAGCCACCTGAATCTGGGTGGGGTCAACTTGGCCGCCAGCACCGCCGATCGTGATAATCGGGATCTTGCGGCGGCGGCAGTAAGCGATCATTGCCGCCTTGGCGCGTATGCTGTCTATGGCATCAATAACGAAATCAAATTGATTATCGAGAAGATCCAGCGAATCCTCGGTAACAAACTCTTCCACCGCACAACACGCGCAGTCAGGATTAATCTGCCGGATCCGCTCAGCCATCACCGCAACTTTGGAACGCCCCACCGTGTCGCTCAGGGCGTGAATCTGGCGATTGGTATTGGTGACACAGAGCTCATCCATGTCGATCAGGGTTATGTGGCCAACCGCTGTACGCGCAAGCGCTTCCGCCGCCCAGGACCCCACACCGCCAATCCCGACGACACAGATTCGCGCACGCCGCAGCCGCTCCGTCGCCGCCTCGCCATAGAGTCGGCGGGTACCACCAAAACGGTTATTAAAGTCATTACTCATGCATTAAGCCTGTCAAAAGAGTGCACGCGGGAAACCAGTCAGAGGCGCGCGCGGGCATTGTACCCGCACACCGAGCCCCTGCCCAGCCTAAGCGGGCCATCCCTCGAAGAAGGCTTAGCGCGGAGCCTGACATCAAAACATCCGTAACTGGCTATTAAGCGGCCTGTCTCTTCGAGAGTCCTATTCAAGAAAACCAGTCAAGAAAGCTATGCGCCACGCCCCTTTGGTGCATCGCTTTGGCACTCCGGTCTGCCTGCCCTGAATGCAGGCAATTCAAGACAATGACTTTCGATCTCAAGTAACGTCGGACACCCCAGCAACTCACATTCATAGCGCCGCGCGTTATACAACTGCGGGATTAAAAAGCAATCCGCCAGGCCAGGCGTATCGCCAAAGCAATAACGCCCACTGAGCCCTTCACGCGTGATCATCGCTTCCATCGCGCCGAGACCCTGCTCAACCCAATGGCGATACCAACCGCTGACCGTTAATTCAGGCAGCCGCAGATCATCGCGCAAATAGCGCAACACACGAAGATTGTTCAAGGGATGTATTTCGCAAGCCACCAGATTCGCCAGCGCACGCACCCAGGCACGACTATCGGGATTACGGGGCAACAACGGCGGCGTTCGAGGGAATACCTCGTCCAGAAATTCACAGATGGCCATCGATTGGGTCAAATGGATTTCTCCGATTTCGACCACCGGCACCAAGCCTTGCGGGTTTCGCGTCAGGTGCGCCGGACTGCGTTGCTCATTGGCGGCCAGATTGACCGCCGTGCGCTGGTACTCTAATCCCTTTAAATTTAACGCCAAACGTACGCGATAACCCGCTGACGAACGCCAATAGTCATAAAGTTTCAGCATGAACCCCCCTATCTGTGTCACCGCCATCGCAGGGGTAAACCTCGGCGAGACGTCGGATCTGTTACAAAACTGTAGCTGATTTTTGACCCAATATCCCTGCAGAACATGGTAATTAGCCGCATTCTGTTACCATTGCACCGACGGCCGCGACGCAGTATCCTGCCGGACCAACGCACCTTTGCCATCAACTGGAGCCTGAGTATGCCTCTCCCCCAGCCTGCCAATCGCACAGCCATCCATCGGCGCGATATTGAATGCCGTGGATTCAAACGCGACGACGGCCTTTGGGATATCGAGGCGAGAATGACCGACGTTAAAACCTATTCCGTCAAAAACCGCGACCGCGGTGGTGAAATTGCCGCCGGCGAAGCGATCCACGATATGTCGATTCGTCTCACCCTGGATGATGACTTGCTGATTCACGCTGTTGCGGCGGTTATTGATTACGCGCCATTTACCCTGTGCCCCTCCATTACGCCAGCCTTTGACCAACTCAAAGGCAAGCGTATCGGCCCGGGATGGACTAAGTTAACCAAGATGCTTTTTTCGGGAACTCAGGGTTGCACGCACCTGCGCGAATTGCTCGGGCCACTGGCCACCACGGCATTTCAGACGGTCTACCACGCCAGCCAGCGCGATAAAGGCCCAGACGCAAAAAAAGAAAAACCGGTCATGTTGAATAGTTGTCACGCGTTTGCCGACACCAGCGCGGTTGTCAGGGACTTCTGGCCCGACTTCTATCAACCGGCAACACCGGCTAAGGATTAGACACCGTCATCGATTGAACGATGGCAACACAACCGGTTCGCACGCGCGGATTAGGACGCAATACTTCCTGCGCGATATTGGAAGTCAGCGGGGGTCAGACTGGGCGGTTGAGCTTGCTTATCGACCCATCGAATATGATCGATAAGCGCTGCCATAACCGACGCCAACTCCTGGTGTCGGTCACCACAATACGGCGCGGACAGCGCATCGCGAAACCGCGCAAGCAACCTTCGATGCGATGCCTTGTGATGGTTTATCTGGGTTGCCGGCACCCCCATGGTCCGCATCAGCGTTTCCTGGGTGGCGAAGTGGTAGGCTAATGCCGAAAGCAGATCGCCAACCTGGCTTATTCGAGGAGAGTCCTCGGTACAGGCATCAAGCCAGCACTGGCTTAATGCCACCAGCCGTTTTAGCTGATTATCAATAAGCTCATTCTTGGTCGATAGACCATCTTCCCATACCAGCCGATTCATTCGCCCGCCCTCGCAATGCTGCATCGCAACATTATAGCGGATTTGACCCCACATAGGCCACACCGCTTTCTGCAGGCGCCTTTAGACGCTATTCCTTCGTGAGCGTTATTCACACACCAGGCATCATCGGTTCTAACGATGAGCAAACCAATCGTATATCTCGGCACCACTGCCGCGAAAGACCACGCGATCGGCCTTTTTAGCCAACTGGTAGTCGTACATCGGGTCGTAATACTGTTCCAGGAGCATCTGAATCCAATGGCGGTGCCCCGAGCTATCGCCGCTGTTCTGATGCAGGTTCATTGCCGATGTCATCAGTGACTTAATCTCGGCATGACGCTCTGCACCGAGACGCCGGCGAATTCGGTCAACACCGGCCAGCATATAGGCCGCGTATTCCGCAAACCCCTGCTCACCAAAAGCGCGACTATAATCGGAGCAAAGCCCCTCGACGTAATCGTCCATTACCTGAGTAATCCGATTTTCCATCGGCTCTTCCATGACCACGATAGTCGCCTGATTCATGGCATCGAACAGCGGTAGCGGTATGTTGAGGCTACCGATCAAACGGCTCTCGTCTTCCAACATCAGACTGCGAACACCGGCCTCATCGTGACGGAGTAACGCCAAGGCGAGATCGTTTTCAAAATTAATTTGCGTTGGCTGGGCTGTTACCTGCCGACCAAAGCTTGACCCCCGGTGATTGGCCAGCCCTTCGAGATCAACCGACTGCGTAATGTGATTCAGTACACGGGTTTTTCCGCTGCCTGTGCGGCCACTCAGAATCGTGAAATCGCAGGTTTTGGCCGCTGTTTCGATGTGCTCGATAAGAAAGCGCCGCATCGCCTTATACCCGCCGACAACCAAGGGATAGTCAATCCCCGCCTCGCGCAACCACTGCTGAGTGGTGCGCGATCGCAAGCCACCACGAAAGCAGTAAAGAGCCCCCTCTGGGTGCGCCGCGGTGAATGCCTTCCATTGCGCCATCCGAGCGGCCTTAATCGGGCCGGATACCAGGCTGTGACCCAACTGGATAGCCGCCTCCTGCCCCTGCTGCTTGTAGCAGGTGCCGACCTGTTCGCGTTCGCTGTCACTCATCAGAGGCAGGTTAACACTCCCGGCAAACGCACCCTGTTGAAATTCAACCGGGGCGCGCAGATCGATCATCGGCACCGCACTGAGGAACAGTTGTCGTAAATCGGTGCAATCGCCCCGAACCTGACGTGCAGAATTATTCATTACTTATCTACCTGAATCAGGCATGGACCAACAGGCGCCAACAGCTCGCCAATACAGCTAAGCTGTAAGCCTCGGGACGCGGTCAATGCTAGAAATGCTGCTTCAGCCTCTGGCTCAACGGCCACCAAGAGGCCACCGCTGGTCTGTGGGTCGCAGAGCAACGCTCGCTGCTCATCACTCAACGCCGAGACATGTTGCGCGTAACTGGCAAAGTTACGGTCGGTGCCACCCGGCGTACAATTTAGCGCCAGATAACGGTCGACTTCCGGTAAACGCGGTATGCGAGAAAACTGTAAGCGCGCCTGCAGCCCGCTGCCTTCGCACACTTCGCTCAGATGCCCCAATAAACCGAAGCCTGTGACGTCGGTCAATGCACTGATACCCGGCAGCACGGCAATATCCGCGCCGATACGGTTCATTTCACACATGGCGTCCCGGGCGATATGCGCATGCTCGGGTTGCAACACTTTGCGTTTTTGCGCCGTGGTCAGTATGCCAACCCCTAACGGTTTGGTCAGGTAGAGCCGGCTCCCGGCGGTCGCCTTGTTATTGCATTTAAGCTTATCGATATCGACCAGGCCGGTTACCGCCAGACCAAAAATCGGCTCCGGCGCATCGATACTGTGCCCACCGGCCAGCAGGATACCCGCATCTTTACAGGCCTGCCGGCCGCCATCGATAACTTTCCGCGCCACTTCGGCCGGTAATTGATTGATTGGCCAGCCTAATATGGCGATAGCCAGGGTCGGTGTCCCACCCATCGCGTAGATATCGGAGATCGCATTCGTCGCCGCGATACGTCCAAAGTCAAATGGGTCATCGACAATAGGCATAAAAAAGTCCGTGGTGCTAATAACCGCGCGACCACCACCGATATCATAAACCGCGGCATCATCCTTGCTGCTGTTACCAACCAACAAGCGCTCATCGGGAATCACGGCTAAATCAGACTGAAGGATCTGCTCAAGGACATTCGGCGCAATCTTGCAGCCGCAACCCGCGCCATGGCTGTATTCGGTTAATCGGTATTCGATGGTCATATTTTCGGATCTGCCAACATCATTCAAAGCCCGCATTTATACAACGAAACGCGGCTTAAGTCGAAAAACCCTTGCCTGTCCGTCACGCGAACGCAGCATACGGGAACCGAACAACCGCCGGAAACCTCTGCCACAACGACACTAAGACTGTCGATACCCTAACGGCCCCATACCCGTAATACCTCATAACAGCGCCGGCATCCACCCGATGTGACGTGCGCAGACTTACGAAAAATCCAGCCTCATCGAATAAGGTTATGCTAAGTTACATCGTTTATAGCGTCCATAAAAACAACGAGGGTAATTTGGCATGTTAAAAAACAAAGTCGTTCTGGTTACGGGCTCATCCAGTGGCATAGGCCTTGCCATCGCCAGGGAGCTGGCGCTACAGGGCGCAAGCATTATGATGAACGGTCTTGAGGATGATACCCAGGGCGCGGCCATTGCACGCGAACTAGCCCGCGAGACCGGCGCAACCTGCCATTACTGCTCAGCCAACCTGGCCAGCACCGAAGGCGTGGATAGCTTAATAGAACGCTGCGTACAGCAGTTCGGCACCGTGGACGTGCTGGTTAATAACGCCGGTATTCAATTTACCTCACCGGTGGCAGATTTTCCCGCTGCACGCTGGGATGCCATCATCGCCATTAATCTCAGCGCAGCGTTCCACGCGACCCAACGCGTACTGCCATTGATGGAAAAAAATGGCTGGGGACGCATTATCAACATCTCCTCGGTACACGGGCTCGTCGCCTCAACGAACAAGGCCGCCTATGTGGCTGCCAAACATGGCCTGATTGGATTTAATAAAGTCGTTGCCCTGGAGTATGCCGATAAAGGCATCACTGCCAACTGCATCTGCCCCGGTTGGACCGACACGCCGCTGCTCAACCATCAAATAGAGACCTTCGCCAAAGAAAACAACCAGAGCAGCGACGAAGCGCGCCGCGGCCTGGTTCAGAGCAAGGCGCCTTATCCTGACCTCGTCGCACCGTCAGCCATTGGGGCGTTGGCTGTGTACCTGTGTAGTGATGCCGCGAAGGCCATGACCGGCGTCGCCTTACCGATTGATGGCGGTTGGACTGCACACTGATTGGATACGGACTGTCGAATCGAGCACCCGCTACTCTCGACCCGGCATACACGCAGACACGACTGGGCATCCCTGCTCCGTCGTGTCTGAGCCTGCGCTAGCGAACCGACGCGGTTCCCGTACCGATTCACTGCGCCTCGACGGCGCTAGCGCTTTAAGCCCCGTCGTTGCAGGTTTGGTGACTATTCCGGCGGGTTAATAGACGAACGCAGGGATGTGTTATAGAGGCCAATGCAAGGTTGCTAGGGTAACAGGCGATCCGTCTCTTTTTTAACCACGGCATAGCATTCACAGCACAGCGCTTCAAGCTGCGGACGATCGAGCACGCTGATATGTCCGCGGTGATATTCAATCACACCGCGTTTCTGTAACTTGCCCGCGGCATCGGTCACGCCTTCACGGCGCACGCCGAGCATATTCGCTATCAGTTCCTGCGTCATGACTAATTGGTTACCCGGCAAGCGATCCAGTGACAGCAGCAGCCAGCGGCATAATTGCTGGTCAATGCTATGGTGTCGATTGCACACGGCGGTCTGTGCCATCTGGGTGATCAGCGATTGCGTGTAACGCAGCAGCAACTGCAACAGTTCTTCGTGGCGGTCAAACTCCGCCTTGAGGCGCTGCGCCGAGAGTTGCAGAGCAGCCCCTGCGCTCTGCACCAGCGCGCGGCTGGGTGTGCTCGCACCGCCCATAAACAAGTTTACGCCGACCACACCCTCGTTACCCACTATCGCAATTTCGGCAGACGCGCCATTTTCCATCACGTTAAGCAACGAAATAATGGCGTCAATGGGGAAGAAAGCCTCATGTTGAATCTGTCCTGATTCGTACAACACTCTACCGAGTGGGAGTTCGACCGGTTTGAGATCGGGGAACAGGCGCTGCTTAACCTCAGTCGGTAAGGCCATCAATAAATGGTTTTGTTGCGGTGAGATAGACATTATTCATCCCTGAGCGTCGCTTGAACGCCATGCCCCAAACACAAAGACGTTAGTTCTGTACAGTACAGCTCCTAATGCGGCATTTGGCAAGCCGATTGCTCCGCGCTGGTCGAGATCTTCAGGCAAAAGGATAAGAGCACTGCCGTCGCATCAGGCCGCCCATCAGGAACAGCGTGTTATTGCCTATTACGCTATTGTTGCCCATTAGGGCTATTCGTTAGTCGCCGAACAATAGCAGCGTTAACCAACGCGCATTAACGCTGCTTGCTGGCGTCTACTTTTATGGCGCGCTGTTTTGTGCCCCCAGTTATTTTGTAGACGTCATTCGAATGTATAAAACACCCAGGAATGCGGAAAGCACGGAAGCAACTAAGATCGATATTTTTGCGTTATAGAGATCATTGGGTTGCGCATCAAAACCCAGCGCGGCGATAAACGTGGACATCGTGAAACCAATTCCGGCTATGAGTGAGGCACCAATGACGTGCTGAAGATTAACGCCCTCGGGTAAGCAGCCAATGTTGTAGCGCAAGACCAGCCAGCATGTGCCGGAAATACCGACAAGCTTACCCAGTACGAGTCCCGTAATAATGCCTAACCCCGTGGGATTCTGGAAACTATCGACAATTGAGCTTAAGCCAAATACGACGCCAGCGTTGGTCAAGGCAAACAGCGGCAGGATAAATAATGCGACCGGCAAGTCCAGTGCATCTTCCCAGCGACGCAGGGGGGTACTGGCCCGCTCTGCAACAGCGCGTACCTCCAGGACCTGTTCATGATCCCGTCTGCTCCCAAGAACATCTACCGCCTGGTTTTTTTTCTGCATGGAGCTGATTATCGCTTTCGCGCTATCCAGCAATTTTCCTGACGTTACGGTGGGCCTTGCAGGCACCGTCAAGGCAATTGCGACGCCGGCAACCGTCGGATGAACACCGGACTTAAGCATCGCCCACCACGCGGCAACGCCGATGACGATATAAAACCGGTGCTGGCGAACGCCTGCGTAGTTGGCTATGGCCAAAAGGGCTATAAGTGCACCTGCACTTAACAGGTGCATCACAGATATTTCCTGAGTGTAAAATAGCGCAATAACCAGTATCGCACCGACATCGTCGACGATGGCGAGGCCAACGATAAAGGCTAGAAGGCTGCCAGGAATCTGTTTTCTCACCAGGGCAAGGACACCTAGCGCAAACGCGGTATCGGTGGCCATGGGGATGCCCCATCCAATCTGTGAATCAAGTGACCAGTTGAACAAGGAATAGATCACAGCCGGACAAACCATGCCACCGACCGCACAGAAAATCAGCATGCGTCGATGGTTAGGCCGAGTTAGGCCTCCGGCGAGCACCTCGCGTTTTATCTCAAGGCCAAGCAGGAAAAAAAATATCACCATCAACCCATCATTAATAATGTGTTTGAGTGAAGCCCGTAGTTCAAAGTCTCCCACAAAAAAACCAATCGGGGTGTGTATCAGATTTTGGTACGTAGACGAATACGCCGAGTTAGCCCACCAAAGGGCCGAGATTGTCGCAACCAGCAGAAACAGGCTAGACGTTGTTTGAGCGCGAATGAAATTGGAAAATGGATCGTGGAGGCTCTCCAGGCCACGCTGCAATACATTTTTAGAATTCTGGGTCATTTTATTCCGCTGAATAGGCCTCCAAAAGCATTGATCGGCGTTGTCTCAGGCCCTGGCTGCTAAGATCACGTTTGTTCCGGCGGGCAGGTTATTGCCGTCTGTGCCACACGAGCGCGCTTCAGTGGCGACGTTTCCTCCCCATGACCAACGAGACGACAAACAGCACCAGAAACACCAAGAACAGAATCTGGGCGATCTCGACGGCACCGGCTGCAATACCGGTAAACCCCAGCACCCCAGCAACCAAGGCGATAATAAAAAATACGATGGTGTAATACAGCATCTCTCGTCCTCTCTATCTGTTGTTATCAGAATCAGCAGGGGGCGGCATCGACGTGTAGCCGCTGTCGAGTGCATTAGCGGACAACCGCAAGGCCCCCGTCTTGCTTTCCATGATGATCTACTCTTTCCATGATGGTCTGCTCTGGGTATTGAGTCTGTGCGCAAGCGCACATGGGGTCGGTGTGTTGCGAATTAAGGTCACTGAGCGTGCTTATTGCGTCAATACGCAGCAGCATGTCGCGTTCAGCTGCCTGGTCGCAGCTATACTATTAACCTGGCATCAACCAACCGATCCATTGGGTCTTTTGATAACGACAAGGCCAGCGCGTTGCCGTCCTGGCAAGTGGTCGCACGATAGGGACCGATGACAATGCTGCGATCGGCATTCTTGGTCACGCCATCCACGATTCCACATAGGTATGAGTCAGGGTTGCCAGGCTAGGGGGGCGAGGTGATGCGTGATCGATTGAGGTTCTTTATGCATCGCCTCCGCGAGCGGTTGTGGATCCGGCCTTTTATGACCGCCCTGCTATCGGTCGTGATCGTATTCCTTGCGAAGCGGGTGGATGATCATGACATCGGTCAGCGGGTGCCGCCGATTAGCCAGGAATCGATCGAGACCCTGCTCGCCATTATCTCGGCCAGCATGTTGGTCATTGCCACCTTTGCCGTCGCCTCCATGGTGTCCGCCTATGCCTCGGCCAGCAGCACGGCAACACCGCGCGCCTTTTCGCTGGTCATTGCCGACGATATTTCCCAGAACGCGCTGTCGACGTTTGTGGGCGCCTTCATCTTTAGCATCGTCGCGCTGGTCGCTATGCAGAATGACTATTATGACAAGGCAGGGCGCTTTGGCGTTTTCATCATCACGCTGCTGGTGCTTGCCCTGGTGATCACCACGTTCGTGCGCTGGGTCGACTGCATCGCGCGCCTGGGCCGACTCGGGGGCACCATCGAGAAGGTGGAAGCCGTAACGGCCAAGGCACTGCGACGGCGGCGTGGCCTGCCGACCCTGCGTGGTATTCCGATAGGACGAAAGCCGCCTCGGGGACAGGCCGTTTACAGTGCGTCGGTCGGCTATGTTCAGCGCATTGAGATGACGGCATTGCAGTCTTATGCAGCAAAGGGGCAGCTGCATATCTCGGTGGCCGCCCTGCCCGGTTCCTTTGCCACGCCAGGCCGACCACTTGCTTATGTCACGGCGGATTCGGGGGATGCTGCGGACATCGACTTGATACCGATCACACAGGCGTTCCTAATTGGTACCCACCGGGAATTCGACGAGGACCCCCGGTTCGGCCTGGTGGTGCTTGCGGAAATTGCCAGTCGCGCGTTATCGCCGGCCGTTAACGACCCCGGCACGGCCATCCGCATTATCGGCACCTACGTCCGCCTATTTGCACTCTGGATTGCGCCGGTCGACGCAGACGAGCGAGGCCAATCCGAATGTGATCGCGTGGCGGTGCCCGAACTCGACTTGCACGACCTGTTCGACGATGCATTCACTGCGATCGCGCGTGACGGAGCGGGAACCATCGAAGTCGCAGGACGGCTGCAAAAGGCGTTTGGATCGCTGGCATCCATGGACGATGCCCTGATGCGAGATATCGCCATACACCATGCCCGCATGGCGCTTGCACGATCGGAAGCGGCGCTCACATTCCCACAAGACAGGGAGGTTGTTCGTGCGCTCAACCACTCGATACGGAAGCGAAAACCGCGGTAATTAGGGTCACCTCGCTATGTCGCTATTCACTCTTATGCTCTTCAAGCCTAGAGGTGTTGGCTATATCGCGTATCCCGGCCCCCTCTTGGTCATTAGGGAATGTCAGTGCATTGGGTGAGACGTATTGGGTCGCGCGTATCGAATCAGGGCTGAGGCACAGTGTGCGACAGCGCACCGACAGCCGTAGGCGTAGCGCGTAGCCTGACGCTGTTGCTGCGCCGATCGTGTCACCCCATGCATGTGCATTCCGCGCCGGACGTTGAATAAGCGGCGTTCACGAGCAGGGGGACAAGGCGCTTCAGCATGGGAAACAATCCCTGAGATCGAGTGCAACCCGGATCACCTGCCAGGTAAGCGGTTGCTGCACATATCAAGCGGACGCGAGGTATTGATACCGTCACCGTTGTCCGATTCGTCATCGGTTAAAGCAGGCTCTTTGTTGTGCGCTCCCAGGTGCCGCGCCCCCTGCCAGAGCTCGCCAACCCAGCCCAACCAGCTGATTTAATTGACGTTGCGACGTTATATAAATCGATTATAAGGAGCATTACCATGAAAATAACAATTCATCCGACTTGGTTGACCTGGATTATGGTTGTGGTTGCGAGTCTTGCCGGCTGCGCGTCGCAATCGCAGCTGACCGACCAACAGATCCTCAATCAATATCCCCAAGTGGGTCAACTGAATGCCGCTTATGAGCAGGCCGGCAGCGACAACGCCGATCTGCTCGCCCCACTGAACTACGCCAAGGTGGGTAACGCGTTACAACGCGCAACAACGGCGGCGCGAAATAACAACGCTGACGCCGCAGCGGTAGCCGTGACTGCCGGACTGCAGTCGCTTGAAACACTCCAGCGGGATGCTCAAAGCAGTCGGGAGCTTCTGGCCGATGTGCTGCAAAAGCGCGAACGCGCCTATAACGCGGGAGCCAACGCCCTGCAAGGCCAGAAAATGGCGGAGCTGGATCGCGAGCTCAAAGCGACCACCGCGCTGGTAGAGCAAGGTAACGTGGAGCAGGCCAAACGACGCCGCCCCAAATTACTCGCCGGCTATTCACAGCTCGAGTTGATCGCCCTGAAACAGGGCACGATAGATCAGGCCAAGACGGCTATCAGCAGTGCCAAACAGCAGGGTGCCGCTAAATTAGCCCCACGCACCCTGGCTCAGGCGGAAGATGAGATGGCGCTAGCCTTGTCGATCCTCGATGCTGACCGAACCCAGACCGAGAAGGCCAATATACACGCAACCAACGCCCGCAGGCAGGCACAACAGAGCGCGGCGATCGCCGAGACCATCAAGGATTTTAACCGCCGTGATTACAGTGTGGAGGACGTGGTGCTGTGGCATCAGCAGCAACTCAGCACGATCAACGCCCCCCTGGGGCAACCCCTGCCTTTTAACCAGTCCAACGACGCGGTGGTTGTCGGTTTAAGTAAAGCGGTCAGCGATCTGGTTATGGCGCGAGACAGTGCCCGCAGTCAAGTACAGCAAGTTGAGCAACAAAAACTTGCACAGTTGGCGACGCTTGAGCAACAAAAGGTTGCACAGATGGCGGCCTATAAGTCGCAGTTGCAATCGACCGAACAGCAACGCCAGAAGCTGAGTCAAATGGAGCAGGCCGAGCAAGAGCGCTTCGAAACGGTGCAGGCCATGTTCAGCGAACAAGAAGCCAAGGTGTATCGTCAGCGCAAAAACATACTGATCTCCGTGCACGGCTTTGACTATCCCTCGGGCCAGAGTGAAATTCAGGCGGCTAACTTTCCTCTAATGAACAAGATTGTACAGGCCATTAAGACCTTCCCGAATGCCCATATTGAGGTGAACGGGCATACCGATGCGATGGGCAATGATGCTAACAACCAGAAGCTATCCCAAGCGCGCGCCGAGAAAGTTTCACAGTTTCTCATGGAGGTCGGCGGAGTCGATCAAGCGAAAATGAAAGCGCGCGGTTTCGGCGAAACGCGGCCCGTGGCGAGCAATGAAACCCGGGCAGGCCGCGCGGAAAACCGCCGCGTAGAGGTCGTCATCGTTAACGAATAACAATCAACCGGCAGCGCATTGTTCAAACCCCTGAAGAACGTGTCGCCGGATGGCCCATGCCCAGGCCCTATGGCACGGGTTGGATGGGCGAACACGGCGGAGGGTGGGTGCTTATCCTGCTTATTGCCATCGTTGCGGGGATCGTGGGATGGAACAGTCAGGCCCACAGCATGAAAGGAAGTGATCTTGAAATCATTCGACGGGCAGTGCCGTCTGTATACACGCCCAACTCAAAAATGGAGATTAACAATGAGCATGAAACAAGCTTACCAAAAGAAACTGCAGGCACAATTGGACGAGATGAGCGCAGAGATCGACAAAATCAAGGCAAAAGCCGATAAAGCGGGAGCCGATGCGCAACTTGAATACGAGAAACAAATCGCGGAACTACGATCCATGCAAGCAGCGGCCAACCGTAAACTTACCGAACTTAAGGATGCCAGCGACGATGCCTGGGAGGACCTCAAGGCAGGCATGGATAGTGCGTGGAGCACAATTAGTCATGCACTGAAGTCGGCTACATCCAGATTCAAATAAACCGTAGGGTCATCGTGGCCATGACCAAAGGAGATGACGAATGAACCTGAATACCTGTGCCATGGTATTGATTGGAGTGAAGTGGTTATAGTTCTCCGGACACACAGACGCAGGTAATATCACCTGCCAATAAAGGTGTGTGTCATGAGTCAGAAGAAAACAAAACCATATACAGCTGAGTTTAAAGAGGCTGCCGTC
>JBFGZS010000003.1:0-125170 GCA_041586615.1 Motiliproteus sp.
GCACGCTCATGGCCGAGCGGTAGCCGCTGTCGACACGTTCCACTTCGCGGGCCACCAGGCCGTAGCAGGTATAGTTGACATTGGCGCAGCCGTATTTCTCGGGCAGGGTCGCCCCCAGCAGGCCCAGTTCGCCCAGTTCGCCCAGTTCGCGCATGATCTCGACATCAAACCGTTCATGGCGGTTGGCTTCCAGTACGCGGGGCATGAGCCGGTCTTGGGCATAGTCACGCGCGGCGTCACGGACCATGCGCTCCTCTTCCGTTAGTTGTTGATCCAGGAAGAAGGGATCGTCCCAGGTAAAGGAGGGCTTATTAGCGGGCTGGGTCATGGGAGTACCTCGTTTTGTTATTAGGTAGGCCGAATTCTATTGTGTGTTTTATCGAACCCTATTGTCAGGGGGGTAGGTATATGGTTGGTGTTGTGCGCTATTCAGAACGAAATCAATCTTTATTGTCTGTCAGGAAATTCAAATTTGGACTAATGGATTGGTTGGTATGCCTTACTGCAAAGGGACATCTTGCTATAAAGAACTGTCTTTTTATCACTAATAAGGTGCTGTTTTGTCGATGGGGCTTGCTGGTGCTGTCGATCAGGCTGGCAAATGCCTTCTGTTCGTGGCTCCGCACAGACTTCGGTTGTTGTTTCTTGTCAATACAGGAGGTAAGTGTCATGTATACCACACGTAATGCTGTCGCTGCGGTATCCTTCATGGTTCATCGGTGGGTGCTTGCGCGCTGTTTCCGGTTGTTCCTTGGCCTGCAAAAAACAGGGCTCAGATCATCAATAATCGAGCCAGCCTCTGCTCTAGCCTAGGATTAGCTCTGCATGGATTCGCCACGGCGGCCTCTAAGCCAGAGCTAACTAACGCCTAATAAGAATAGAGAGAATCCTAATGGCTGGAAATATAAAACAAAAAAATGCGGGGGAAGACACCCCGCCGGTTCTGTCGATACCGGCAGACGAACGTATGAGCAGGGGCTCATTAAGCATGGCCTGGTGGGCCATCTGCAGTGCCATGTTCTGGCTAGTGATATCCGCTACCTTGGCCATGAACTTTGGTACCATCAACACGTTGATCGGCTTGGTGTTATCGGTGCTCACCTTCGGTCTGATCAACGGCATCATTTCCCGCTACGCAATTAAGACAGGCTTGTCGGTGGCGCTCTTTTCCCGGGTGCTTTTTGGCAAGATCGGATCCACGCTGGCAACGCTGATATTTTTTGCCACCGCTATCTTCTATAGCGTCTTTGAAGGCTCGGTTATCGGTGTGGCCATTCAGGCCTACTTCCCGTCACTGAGTCTGAATATGGCGTATTTTATCGTCATCTTGTACAGCGTTCCGCTGGTATTCGGCAGCGTTCAAACCTGGCTGGACAAGTTCAACGGCGTGTTGTTGCCTTTTTATATCCTCGGTCTGATCGCTGTGGTGCTGATCGCCATCAACGAATACGGTTACAGTGATGCCTGGTTGCGAATGGGCCCGGAGGGAGGTGATCCAGAAAACGGCTGGTGGAACTGTTTTACCTACTTTATGGGCGTCTGGATCTTGATGATGTACACCTGGGATTATGCCCGTTTCGGCCATGAGAACGATTCGGACTATCACGCCAAGATTAATTTTGGGATGCCTTTCTACCTGTTTACCTTCATTGTGAATGGCGTGGTGGGCATCTTTCTGGCGGCGACGATTCCCACCGAAGGTGGACTGTCGGAGGTGTCGGTGGTGCTGGCGATTCTGAAACTGATGGGTATTTGGGGGCTGCTGTTCGTCTGGATCAGCCAAACCCGGATCAACACCGCCAATTTCTACCTTGCCGCCGATAACATGCAGGCCTTCTTCGCACAATTTGGCGTGCAAAAGGTACCGTCGTATATCTGGGCAATCATCGTGGGTGCTGTCGTGTATGCGCTGATGTTGCTGAATGTGTTCGAGTTTATTCTGCAGTCACTGGCCTATCAAGGGATCTTCGTCGTCGCGTGGGTGGCCATCGCCCTGGCGCATATTTTCTCGCCCAAATATGAGCAGCTGTTTGACGGTCACCTCGAATGCGACCACCGCCGGATACCCAATTTTAACCCCTGTGGGCTTATCGCCTGGTTTGCCGGTGCGGGGCTGGGGATCGTCATCCTCAATTACGCCAATCCCTCACTGTCGACGTTCTCTGCCCCCATTACCTTCTTGGTGGCCTTCTGTGTCTACCTGATGCTGCTTAACAGCGCCAAGCACCACTGGTTCGTTAAACAAGAAAGCCTCTAGAACAAGTGATCTACCGATCACGCCGCTGTTCCTGCCGGTCACCTGGTGTGCCCGTAGACAGGTCCAGCGGTTTTTTATAACACCATGCTGGTGGCAAGATCGAGAACGATGCGTTCAGCAGTAGTCTTGCTGTGGCGTTTTAAGCCGTTAAAACATCTGGATTGATCCTTGTTCTTTTGGTCGAACTTTCGGGTTCGGCCTTTTTTTGGTGTTTTATTTGACCCGGATAGGGTTAACAAAAATGCTAAAACCCCTATTAACCCGGCGGGGCAATATTAAGGCGGCAACGTAATACCGCGCAAAAAAGTCGCCTTGATCGACGGTTTATGGATGAATCGCCGTGGTATAACGCCACGTGAAATAAGGAGGGACAGGCGCCGGCCTTGTCATCATCAAAAGAGCGAAGGGATCGGTATGTTGATGCCAGGCTAATAGTGCGAACATAGCCGACCGTCTCTTATCAGCCGTAACACGTTCCTGAGTACACACAACGTTCAGCACATACTGCCGTTTAGCGTGGTGTTGACTGAACGTTGTGGGTAATCAGGACGCGGCTTGTTTAGCGGGATGCGCGCATTTCGCGGGGGGTGTGGTTGAATCGGGCCTTGAACAGGCGGCAGAAATGGGCCTGGTCGTTGAATCCCCAGCGATAGGCGATCTCCGCCAGGCTCGTATTACGGTCCATGGTTTTGATATCGTTAAACGCGGATTGGAGTCGTAACTCCTTAATCCATTGGCTGACGGTTTGATCCGAGGCCTTGAACAGTTTATGCAGATAGCGGGTCGAGATATTGCAGGTAGCGGCGATCTGATCGGGAGACAGGTCGCCGCGCTGGAGGTGTTGGCGGACATAATTTTCGATATTGCGCAGATGGATGTTCTTTATCCCTGCCTCGTTGCTCATCAGTACCCGGTCATCGTTTTCCAGGCTGAGGGCCAGCAGGTCGAGCGTTTGGTTGCTTAGCTGCGCCTGGTTGGTCTCATCGAGATAGACGGATTGCTGAACGGCGGTTTTTAAAAACTCACAAAAGACCGCCCCCATTCCTTTCTGTTTATCGAACTCCATATACAGGTAGCGTTCTGGCTCGCGGATGCGTGAGCGCAGCACCGAAACCGGTACTCGCACCACCCAGATGATGCTGTCATTGGTGTAGTGAAATTCGTAGGGAAGGTCGCTGCGTTCGAGAATAAAGGAGCCTGGATTGCAGACCAGGTTATGGTTGGCCTGGGTAAAATGTACCCGGTCTTTGGCGGGAATGGTGATCAGAAAGTAGGGCTCTTCGGTGTCGCTGATATGATCTGTCATCCGCTTGAAGCAGGTGGCAGAGCTTTCCAGCCGGGAGACCCCCAGGCGTCCTAGCGGCCACTGACTCAGATGGCCGTGGAAACGCTGCGGATCCCGGATATCCAGATCCAGAGGGAAGTAGGTGTTTTCGATCACCCCTTTCCAGTAAGGTTGCCGCTCCGCTTGGGGCAGCAGGTGGGTGCTGAAGCAGGTAGACATATGGATCCCCTGTTTATTATTATGGGCATCATTTAAGCACGCTGCATGGTACGATGCCAGGTCCAATTGTGCCGACCTGGCATCGCGCCTTGCTTAGGACTAGCTAATCCGAGTCAGTCGGTAGCAGTTATTCGCTTCCAGCACCAGCTTCCATCCGGGCCGCACCACGATATTGGTGGTGGGCTCCTCTACGACCGCCGGGCCGATAACCTCCAGGTCCACATCCAGTTTGCTGCCGGCATAGACCGCGGTATCGATCCAGTGACCTTCGGTATCGAACAGCGTCGGACGAAATTCAATCAGCGCGTCTTCGACCGTCGTATTTTTTGCAACCAACGTGCGAAAGTTGGGCTTTGCGACCTTGCCCACCAGCGTCGATTCGATATTCACCAGCTCCACAGGGCTGTGTTCCTCGGCGTAGGTGTACAGCTCCTCATGACGCCGATGAAAGGCGTCGATCACGGCCTTGATCTTCTCGGGGGTGAGCGTACCGAGATGGATCTCGACGCTGCACTCATGGATCTGCCCCACATAGCGCATCTCGACACTGCGGTTGCAGCTGATATCCGCGGCCTTGATGCCATCGTCAAGCAGGTGCGCGCGACCTTGATTTTCCAAGTCTTCGAATTTACGGTTCAGAGCGTCCAGGTTGGCGTTGTCATCCAGGCGCATCGGCTCCGACGCCAGGTAGTTGTAGCGTACGTCGGAGATAATCTGGCCAAAGGCGCAGAAGACCGAGGAGACCTTAGGTACCAGCACGGTGGTGCTGCCGATCTCTTCGGCCAGGGCGGTGATATGCATGCCTGCGGCACCACCGGCGCAGAGCAGGGCGAAATCCCGGGGGTCGTAGCCGCGTTCGATGGAGACCCGTCGAATACCGTTGACCATGTTCAGGTTGACGATCGTGCTGATGCCATAGGCGGCTTTTTCTACACTGATACCCAGCGGGTCGGCGATGTGCTCCTTAATCGCCCGGATTGCCGCGTCCCGGTCCAGGCGGATGGTGCCGCCGAGCACCGCACTGGGATTCAGATAACCGAGCACCAGGTTGGCGTCGGTGACGGTGGGCCGAGTCCCTCCCTTGCCGTAGCACACCGGACCGGGCGTGGCACCCGCACTCTCGGGACCGACCTGGAGCATGCCGTATTCATCGACCTGACAGATCGAGCCGCCACCGGCGCCCAGGGTTTCCACCTGGATCATCGGTACACCGATCCGATAACGCAGAAAATCGATATTTTTATTGAGGTTGGTCTGGCCATCTTTGGTCAGGGTGATATCGAAGGACGTGCCTCCCATATCAACGGTGATGACGTTGTCGATGCCGAAGGGTTTGGCGGTGAAGAGACCCGCCTGGGGCGCCGATGCCGGTCCTGAATTGATCGCATTGACCGCCCGTCCCTGCATCGCCTCGCCGACGGCCAGGCCGCCGTTGGACTGGAAATAACGCACCGGGTACTGTGCCCCCAGCTCGCGGAAGTAGTCATCGATGCGCTCTACGTAGCGGCGCATCACCGGACTCAGATAGGCGTTGACTACCGTGGTGGAGGTGCGGGTATATTCTCGCAACTGCGGATAGACTTCGGTGCCGGTACAGACGAAGACGCCGGGCATCATCTCCTGGACGATCTCCTTGGCGCGTCGCTCATGCTCCGGGTGGCGTGTCGCCCAGACAAAGGAGATCGCGACGCTCTCTACCTGTTGCTCCTTGAAGTAGACCACCGCCTCGCGAACTTGTTGCTCATCCAGCGGTTGATCGACGGCGCCGCTGGCCAGCACCCGGGCGTCGATCGGGCGGCGCAGGTGGCGGGGTACGATCATATAGGCGGGCGGAAAGTCGGCATCATAGCGATGGCCTTCCTCTTTATGCCCCAGACGTATCTCCAGGCTGTCTTCGTGACCGCTGGTGCAGAGCAGCCCTACCTTGACCCCTTTCTTTTCGATCAGGGCATTGAGTGCGACGGTGGTGCCGTTGATGCAAAGGTCGCACTCACGAATGATCTCTTCCACCGGTCGACCGATGGCTTCGCTGATCTGGGCCAGGCCCGCCTTGATGGCAATGGTGCCGTCCTGCGGGGTGGAGGGGCTCTTGAAGACCCGCAGTTCGCCGTTGTTTTCTGCCAGTACGAAGTCGGTAAAGGTGCCGCCAGCATCGATACCCAAACGGTATGTATTACGCATCTTGTTATCCTTTTTATTAAACGTTGTGTTTGGGTGCGTGTTGGCGCAGTGCTGCCGTCGCCGCAGTGTCGATGCCATGCCCGTCGGAGGTGATGGCGACGCCGTATTCAGTTTTGGCGGCTTCCAGGGAGACCAGACCGTTTTGAACGTCATTCAGAACGGCTTCCGGGGGACGCTCGAAGGCTAAGCCGTAGCCACCACCGCCCGGGTTGTAGTTGGCCACGGTCTGCCCCGGTTTGGCGGTATGGATGCCGTTGACCCGATACACCTCGGATTCCCCCCCACCGCTTACCACCAGTCGGCCTAACTTGGGCTCGATCAGCTTGTTGACGGCGCCCGCGGCACCCATGGTGGGTATCTGCCGGCCTTCACCGAAGGCGATTACGGTCATATCGTGATCGATCGGCTCGACTTCCCAGACCGTGCCCGAGCCGCCGCGGTACTTGCCCGCCCCGCCGCTGTCTTGAATCAGGCCGTAGCGACGGATGATGATGGGGTAGGAGTATTCCAGCAGTTCGGTATCCCCGGAACTCAGGGCCCCGAAACAACAGAGCGGGCCGCAGGCATGCCAGCCATCCATCACCTGGGTGGCCCCGGCGCCGGAGATGATCGAGGCCAGCACCATGGTGACATACTGCTCGCCGGTGCGCGGGTCGATGCCGGCGATATTGACCCCGCTGGCATGACCCCAGGAAGCGGTCACCCGGTCGGGAGCGGCGCTCTCCAGTGCCTGGCGTACGGCATCGGTAAGCGTCTCCATGGGGGTGGTGGTACAGTTGACGTGCGGCGCGGGTTCTTCGGCGTTGCAGAGGGTGCCTTTCTTACCCAGGTCCACCGTTACACAGCGGTAAAGCCCTTCGTTATAGGGCGGGGGCAGCTGGGCAAACATCATCAGACCCAGGAAAACCCCGGACATCGAGTTTCCTTCATAGGAGTTGATGAAGTAGGGGATCTGCGGCGGGCTCTGGACCTCGATATGAACGCTGTCGCCCTTGATGGTCACCTTGCTGGTGATCTCCATCTGGCCGTAGCCGTGACCGGCGTCTTCCAGCACCGCAGAACCGGCATAGGTGCCGTCCGGGACGGCCCCGATCAGCGCGCGCATCTGCCGGTCAGCCATGTTCTTCAGCTCGGCGATACAGGCCTGAACCTCTTTGACGCCGTATTTATCCAGCAGCGCGATCAGGTTACGTTCGCCCACTCGGCAGGCGCCATATTGGGCATTCATATCACCCTCCTGATCGCGACGGGCCCGCATATTGGTCAGCAGCAGGTTGATCACGTCTTCGCGGCGCTCGCCTTTATCCCACAGCTTGACCGGCGGAATGCGTAAACCTTCGGCGTAGATCTCTTTGGCATCGGGGTTGTAGCCGGCGGGTACCGGGCCGCCGATATCGCTCAGATGGCCTTTACAGACCGACCAAAAGACCAGCTCACCTTGGTAGAACACCGGTTTGTACATGCAGCAGTCGAGGATATGACTCCCTTTGTAGGCGGGATCGTTGTGGTAGATCACATCTCCTTCATGGATATCGTCGCCAAAATAACGTGCGATTTCCTTCATCGCCGGAATCAGCGAGCCGAGGTGGATGGGGATATCCTGACCCTGGAGAATCATCTCCGGGTAATGATCGAAGAGGGCGTTGCTGTAATCATGAGCCAGGGTGAAAACGCTGGAGCGCCCGGTCTTCTCGAGGGTCAGGGTCATCTCTCGCTGCGCGGTCTCAAGCGCACCGCGCACCACGGCGAGGGTGATTGGATCAACACTGCTGGTCATATCGAATCCTTATTTTTTTATTGGCTGGATCGTCCGCGGCGGGTTGTCTTTGAACTCCGTGAACGCTGTTTACAGTGTAAAAACCCCCTCGTTATTTTTATTGACGCAGAGGGACTTTATTGTTGTTGACCAGCGCACAGCGAGGGGTAGGTATAGGCTCGGTCACCATATTGGCTGAGGGCTGAGGGCTGAGGGGTGAGGGGTGAGGGGTGAGGGGTGAGGGGTGAGGGGTGAGGTGAGGGCTGAGGTGAGGACTGAGGTGAGGACTGAGGTGAGGACTGAGGTGAGGACTGAGGTGAGGACTGGCGCGGTGATGAAGCGATCGGGCTGATTCATGCGCCAAGGCTGGCACCGCCGTGTAGCGTTTGACCTGGGCGGAGGGGCTCGGAGAGTGCGGGTGGCTCTCCGATCGGCTGTGCCGGCGCTAACTGTTCTTCAGTTCAATTTCGATCAGAACAAACGCGTGGTTATTGTCATTCATCACATTATGCTCGACGCCTGCAGGCCGGTAATAAGCATCGCCAGCCGTAAGCGCCGCTACGCGCTCTCCTCCGGCGTCTGCCATGCGTAACTGGCCTGTGGTTTGAGGCACGATGACGTAATCGTAACCATGTCGGTGCCAGCCGGTTTCGGACCCCGGCGAAAAGCGCAGCTCTGTAACAATAACCCGCTCATTATCTATCTGGACCAGCGCTTCCACTTTCTTTCTTGATTGATTCATCGAATTCTCCCTATCACGTGCCTTGTCTTATAAGACCTTCCAATCTGCCCAGGGCAGCTTCGCATGTGAGTATAAAAAATCCCACTCACGGTGTTATTGACCGCCAGCGTCATTTTACTTGTCAGTAGGCGTACGTTGCGGGCTCGGATCGCAAAAGTGTGGCCGAGTGGAGGATAAAAAGCTGATTGACCTCACGTGGCTTTATGCCACGGCGGTTTATGCACGAACCGCCTATCAAGACGACATTGTTTTGCGCGGTATTAGGTTGCCGCTTTAACATAGCGGCCGACGCGGCGCCGCCCCCCGTTTAGGGCGAACCGCAGCCCTGGTCCTGCAGTTGTTTGAGCAACGCAGGCGGCATATCAAATACCGTCATCACCTGGGCCAGATTGGCTCGGGTTAGTAGTAGGCGCGCGGTTGCCAGATGGAAATCGAACGGCTGATGCTCCAGAATGCGCACCGCCTGATCCACTGCCACCCGTCCCTGCAGCGCTGGGTAGTCATACAGCGCCGCCTGGATGCGGCCACAACCTATCAGTGGATGAATCTTCGGGTTGTAGTAGTAGGAAAAGATCTCGGTTCCGGGTTCCATCTGGTCTAGTAGCGACACCGCCGCCTCTGCTGTCACCGCGGTGCCCACCACCCGGTTGAAGCGGTATTGCTGCACAATCCGTTGCAGTTGCTCATGCTGTTCGCGTACAAAGGGCAGCGCGTGGTAGCTGTGCACCAAGTTTTGTGAACGGCCCTCCAGGGCGCGCAGTAAACCGCGATTGGCATCGCCCGTCCAGGCACTACTCGCGGGGCCCGGCTGCCAAATCACCCGTCCGTCGGGAAAGAACTCGGCCATATAACGTCCGATATCGTACGCTAAATCGCCGTAATCCACCGCCACCCGGGCACTGACTTCGGGCGTCGAGATACCGTTGATCAGATCAATCACCGCTAGACCGGCGCTACGTGCCTTGCGCACAGCACCGTTTAGGGCACTGTGATCGACCGCTGCCAGGATCAGCGCGTCTTGCTGAGTCGTGATGCAGCGCTTGTCGATCAGATCGGCCTGCTGCTGTACCGCATCGTAGCCGCTTGCCTCTATCAGGGTCAGCGACAGGTTGAGCGAACGGGCCTGCTGCTCGATGCCATAGCGCACCAGTGACCAGTAGGAATCGCTCAGGTTCGGCAAGATCACACAGAGCTTCCAAGGCTGTTGTGCCGATTGCAGCAGTTTGACCGACGTGATCTGCCAGGCCACGTCGCTGGTGGCCCGCGTGTGAAAAAGAAACGCCGGCTCAGCCCGCGTCGCGGCTGCCAGAAACAGGCTGGCACACAACAGTCCCCGTGTGCTCAGCGAGCGCAGCGCCGCTTTAGGAAAAGACAGTTGCCACATACTTCCTCCGTGCCCTATGGCGATCGCCGGGCATGATTACCGGGCACTATCCTGTGCCGCCAGGAGGTCGTGTAAACGCTGCGCACCTCTCTGCTTATAGACTAAACAACAGCATTTAACCATGTCACGCGCACAGTGTGCACGGAGCAACAACAATCTCTGCACGTTCGGACAATATTCCCCTCAGTATAATTTTTACACTCGTTTTGTGAGCGTTCGTCGACCGTCTGCGGCGGGTTGGTAATGGGCGCCAGAGAGCCGGTGGTACTGAACTCACGCTCGGATGCGGCCGGACGCCGGTTCAATTCGTTGCGGCTGGCCAAGGTACTTGCCGCGGAAATCCGCCGGCAGAAAACGTAATCAAAGCCTGAGCAAAACAGTCACGCCCTTCTAATAAAAAAAGGTAATGCTATGCACATTCAATGTATCGACAACAACGGATTCGAAGACCAGCTGACCGACGGTCAACGTTACCGTGTCATCACGGCCCTGGGGAATTCAATACAGCTGCGCGATGATCGTGGCTGTCTTCGTTGGTACGGACGGGTGAAGTTCAGCGACCCCGTATGTCGAACCTGCACGCCTCAGCGAACCGAAATCCACAGAGACAGCCCAATACCGTAATAAAGCATTATTCGAAGCTCAGGCAACGGTAGGCATCCTATGGCAGGGGCTATCCACAACCGCACCCGGTTTATGCATCAGGCTTTTATCTATGACAAACGGTAATCGCGATGTGTGGATCGAAGAGCGCATGCCGTTGTTGGATAACGTTGTTGGATAAAACGCTCGCTGCTCTACTGTGATCAGTTAGCACTGACGGCCTGGCCGATATCCCACCGGTCGTCTCTACATGCTCATCGGCACCAAACTTCACGCGCTTATTTCACGCTCTTAATCATCGACTAGGTCATTAGGACCCGGAGCCCGTAACATGTTCGATCCCCGCCAACTGCAACAACAAAGGGTATTGGATCAGCTCGCCGAATTTATTCGCCAGCGTCACGCTGACTCGCAGAGCCAGCTGCTGATCGCATTTGGCCACGACTATCTGATCGACCATTCGATTCAGTCGCTAGACGGTATCAACCTTGATGCGCTGTATCACGACCTGCTCAATTCCTGGCCCTTTATCGAGCGTCAGCAATCCGCTCGGGTTGCGACGCCGCAATGGCAGCAGGTGCTGGGCAACACGGCGCCAGCCTATCAAAATGCCTTTCCCAGTGCCTATCGCGACCATTTCAGCACGGCCAGCGCGCAGCAGGATATCGCCCTGTTGGAGCAGCTTCGTGGGCCCGATGGATTAACCTGCAGCTTCTCGGAGTCGACCGATCAAGCCCCGGGACGGTTGCATTTCAAACTCTTTACCACCCAAGACTCGCTGGTGCTCTCCGACGTGGTACCGATTCTAGAAAATCTAGGCATGCAGGTGATCGGCGAGCACCCCTATGCGATCAACCGCGCTGATGGTCAACGTTTCTGGATTCATGACTACACCTTGGCTTATCAGGACGCGGGCGATCACGCCTTGGCGCATTCGTCTACGCTGGATAGCGATCCAGCGCAACAAAAACAACTCTTCCAGCAAGCGTTTATCAAGACCTGGTATAACGACGTGGAGAACGATCCCTTCAACATTCAGCGGGCGATGATGAAAGAGCTGATCCAGCTGCAAACACGGGCCAGCTGGTGGTTGCTGCGTCGGCGCCGCAACGCTCTGAGCATCAGCGCCTGCATCGCCGATTACCAAGCCGGCATCGAACAGACCGTCGCTACCCTGGCGCGGTTGCAACAGTGCATTCCGTCGCAAGATCGTTGGCAGGCAACGTTTCAGCGTTACACCGAGGTGGGCGTGCCCGAGCCGCTATCAGCGTATACTGGCGCCAGCGAGGGACTCTACTGGCTGCTGGATATTATTGAAGCCGCTGCCGAACTGGGGATGGAGATCGCTGACGTGTCAGCGGTCTATTTCAAGCTCGGCGAGCACCTCAACCTGCCTTGGTTGGATCGCCAGATAAGAACGTCCCCGGCAACGAGCCATTGGCAGGCCCTGGCTCGCAACAGCTACCGCGATGATCTGGATGCCCAGCAGCGGGCTCTGACCATCAGCGCCCTGCGTGACGCCAAGCCTGGTGAGTCACCCCATGCGACGATCGCTGCCTGGCTGGAAAAACACCCGGCCTTCATCCAGCGTTGGCAGCAGGTACTCGCCGATATGCAGCGCAGCCCGAGCGTGGACTGCGCCATCTTCACGGTGGCCATCAACGTGCTGTTTGAGCTGGCTTAACTCTGGGGGTAGCGATCCATTCGGTCTTTTGAGAACTGTCGTATGGCTGCCGACCAATGATCGCTTGTGCTGAAGAAGGAGACCCGCCAGAAAGAGCCCGCCGATAATAGACTCTTTCCGGCTTTCATTCAGGATCTGAGCAGAGGAGCAATTTTACATGGCCTCGTTGAACATGCCGATCACGCAGTTTAGGGTGGCGATGCGGGGGTTGGTCAGCATGCAGGCGTCTTTCATGGCATTCTCAGCCATGGTGGGCAGATCCGCCTCATCCACATTCAGCGCCTTGAGACCGGCGGGGATGCCGATATCCTGGGACAGTTTTCGGATCGCTTCGATTCCCTTGGCGGCGGCTTCCACATCGGTCAGTCCGGCGGTATTCACGCCCATAGCCTTGGCGATATCGGCGAAACGCTTGGGATTGGCGATGGTGTTGAATTCGCACACGACAGGCAGCAAGATGGCGTTACAGACGCCGTGGGGCAGATTGTAGAAACCGCCCAGCTGGTGAGCCATAGCATGCACGTAACCGAGACTGGCGTTGTTGAAGGCCATACCCGCCAGATACTCCGCGTAGGCCATCTTGTCGCGAGCTTCCAGGTTGCCGCCGTTGGCGACAACAGGGCGCAGCCACTCGGCGATCAGCTCCATAGCCTTGAGGGCACAGGCGTCAGTGATCGGGGTGGCGATGGTGGATACGTAGGCTTCCACTGCGTGGGTAAGGGCGTCCATACCGGTGGCGGCGGTCAGCGCAGCGGGTTTGCCAACCATCAGTACGGGATCATTGATGGCAATATTCGGGGTGCAACGCCAGTCGACGATGACCATCTTCACCTTGGTATCGGTGTTGGTGATGATGCAGAAACGTGTCATCTCACTCGCGGTGCCAGCCGTGGTGTTGATGGCTACAAAGGGTGGCATCGCCTTGCAGCTCTTGTTGACCCCCTCTAAATCGCGGATGTGGCAATCGTTGGTGGCTACCATGCCGATCCCCTTGGCGCAGTCGTGAGAGCTGCCACCGCCGAGGGAAATGATGGAGTCGCACTGATTCTCCTGGTAGATTTTCAGCCCATCGTGAACGTTTTTGTCAGTGGGGTTGGGCTCGGCGCCATCGAAGATCACCACGCCGATGCCAGCCACTTCGACCAGCTCTTTGATCTGGTCGGCCATGCCTGTGGCGGAAATTCCCTTGTCAGTAACCAGTAACACCTTGTTGGCGCCGAGTTGCTTAACCTGTTCCCCGGCTTCCTTGGAGGAGCCGATGCCCATCAGAGAAACGGTGGGAATATAGAAGCCAAAAGTCTGATCTGCTAATGCCATGCGAATACACCTCTAGTTTTATAATTGTTTTCTGCGTTGTCAAAATCCAGTGCAAGCAAATTTGATCGAGTGTTTACATTGACGATTCACATTTATTGCTGGTTGTGTTCCAAAACAATGCGTCCCTGGCGTGTTGTTTTGGAACAACTCGGATTTCCAGTTCATGTTACGCACGGGCCTTCAGCGTTGGTATGGTACTTTGGCGTGCAAAATCTACGTCCTTGGTCGTAACCTTTAGAAATGGACGGTTCCCGGAGCGCTGGCAGGCCTTCTTGCGTGACTCATAACACAGAGCGCGGGATGGAATACCAACTGCTTGATCGTATGAGCTACAAGCGTTTCTGCGGACTGGCGGATGCGACGACCATTCCGGATCCCACCACCGTGTGGGCCTTTGAGAACCGGATCGGCTGCGCTGCATCGCCACACATATTAAGACGGCAGCTTAATACCGAGCAAAAAATGTCGCCTTAATAGACGGTTCATGGATGAATTGCCGTGGCATAAAGCCACGTGGGACAAGGACGGACAGGCGCCGGCCTTGTCGTCATCAAAAGGCCGAATGGATCGGTATTTTGATACCAGGTTAATAGTACTTTCGGCCCCTTTGCTAAGGCCGATGGTCCTATTCCGACGCGAGACCATTCGCGCTCTAATAGGCCAACACAATAAAAAAGGCGTTATCGACCATGCAGTCGCTCCAAGTCTCATCCACGGCCCTTGCTCAAGCCCCATTAACGCGTGACATTCCCAAGCCCTGCGTTATGGGCCACAATGTAAACACCGATAATAACGATACTGCCCCAGCCGCTGATCCACAGAGCACTGGGGCACCCCGGCTGGAGTTGCCTGTGTATAAATTGTTGATTGCCGATGATCATCCGCTATTTCGGGAAGCGATTGCCGATGTGATCCGGAGCCGTTACCCCACGGCTGAAATCCTGCAGTCCGAAAACCTCGAAGCCGCCGCCGCACTGGCCGACCAGCATGAGGATCTCGACCTGATCCTGCTCGATCTGAATATGCCCGGTATGCATGGCCTTAACGGCCTGATGCAGCTGCGCAACGAATCCCCCACCATTCCGGTGGTGATCATCTCCGCCGAAGAGGACAAAAGCATCGTGCTCCAGGCGATGACCTACGGTGCGGTCGGCTTCATCCTCAAATCTCTGGCACGCGAAAAGATGATCCAGGCGCTGGAACAGGTATTGGCCGGACAGGTTTACCTGCCTGCGGATGTGATCCGTTCAACCCCCGATAACAGCCGTGGTAGCCGGCGTCGTATCGATGAACACGTGATCGCCCCGGAGATGCTCAATAGCCTGACCCGACGCCAACTGCTGGTCCTGGAGCGGATGGCCAACGGCGAGTCCAATAAACAGATCGCTTATACCCTGTGCATCGCCGAAACCACGGTCAAAGCCCACGTCTCGGCGGTGCTGCGTAAGCTCAATGTTAATAACCGTATCCAGGCGGTACTGGCCGCCGGTAATATCGATTTTAACCAGTACTTAAAACGCTAACCGGGTCGTACCGCGTTAACCTGGGTATTAACTCCCGGCGTTAACCCCCTGGCTGCTCGGCAGGGGGGGTTACCAGGTGTTGAATCACCGCCTTGAGCTTGGCCGGACGCACCGGCTTATTCATCAGCTGAAAGCCCAGCGCGCGGATCTCTTGCTTTAACTCGTTGCTATAGTTGGCAGTGATCATCAACACCGGGGCGCTGACACCCACCTCTCGCCTCAGCCGCTGCACCGCATCCAGCCCGGTGTGGTTATCATCAAGATGGTAATCTGCGACGATCAGATCCAAGCTATCGAGCTGCGCAGCCTGCGCTAAGACACCCGCATAACTGAGCGCGGTAATGACCTCGCAGCCCCAGCCTCCGAGCAACAACCGCATCGCCTGGCAGATGCTGCGTTCGTTATCGATGACCAGTATCCGCCGTCCCTGTAGCTGCTGCGCAGAAAATTGCTGGGACAGGGAAGGCGGCATCGAAACAGCCCGCTGCGGGTTCTGACCCGGCTCCCCATAGGGCACCAATACCGAAAAGCAGGAGCCTAAGCCAAGCCGCGACTGCACCGCCACCCGATGCCCCAAAATCCCTGACATCTTATCAACGATCGCCAGCCCCAACCCCAGCCCTTTATCTTGGGCTGAGTTATCGTTCTGGATACGATTGAACTCCTGAAAGATCTCCCGCTGCTTGTCGAGCGCGATGCCGATACCGGTATCCCACACCTGGATCGAAATCCCTTCGAGGGTCCGCCGGCAGCCGAGCACGATCCGCCCCTTGCGGGTGTAGCGCAGCGCATTACTGAGGAAGTTTCTGAGAATCCGTGCCAGTAACTGACTGTCTGTCGCGATCACCGCCGTGGAGGGCACCCAGTTAAATCCGAGTTCAGCCTGTGCCGCCAGGGTCTGGAACTCAGTGGCCAGATTGGCCAGCAGGTGATCGGCATTAAAGGAGGTTATATCGGGTTTTACCACCCCGGCATCAAGTTTGGAGATATCCACCAGTGCAGCGAGCAGACCCTCTACATCTTCGAGCGAGTAATTCAGCGACTGCACCAGCGCCCGGGTTTTATCCTCCAGCGGATGCTCTAGCAGTGAGGCGGAAAACAGCCGCGCCGCACTCATCGGCTGCAACAGGTCGTGACTGGCGGCGGCCAAGAACTTGGTTTTCGATTGATTCGCCTGCTCAGCCTCTTTCTTAGCCTCCAACAAGCGGCTGCCGATCAGGCGGCGCTCATCAATCTCTTGCAGCAGCTGTCGATTTACCTGCGTCAGCTCGGCGGTGCGCTCTTCGACCCGATGTTCCATATGCTGATAGGCCTGGGCCAAGGCTTCGGCACTGCGGCTGCGCTCGGTGATATCGGTGTAGGTGTTTACAAACTCACCGCTGGGCAGCGCATGGCTGCAGATCTCCAAAATCCGACCATCGCGAAGCTTCTGCTCCAGCCGGGTACAGCGTTTGCCTTTGTTATCACGACTGCAGGGGTTCAGATCTGAGATCTCACTGGAGGCCATCAGCTGGGTAAAGGAATCGCCCTGTGTTAGGGCTCCCGCAGGCCTGCCAATCAACGCGCTAAAACGCTGGTTCCAGGTCTCCAGTTGATTCTGTGCATTGACCAGCACCACGCTTTGCGACAGGTTATCCAGGGTGTGCTGCAACACTCGGGATTTATTGGCCAACGCCCGTTCGCGCAACGCCCGCTCGTTCTCGATCAGCGTGGTGATATCCTTATAGAGCACCACCAGCCCACCATCACCGGTCTTGCGCTGGCTAACCTGGAGCCAGACGCCACTATACATCCGAAACACCTTGCCGTCGCCGAGTGGCGCCGCCTTAGCGCCCAAAGCGACACCCACGCCGTAATAGCGCTCGATCATGCGCGTTTTTTTAGCCAGCTCCATGATCTCTTCATAATGCACCCCGGGGCGAATATCGACGCCGGAAGCCTGCCAGAACTGTTTGAATTTAGAGTTAGCGAGCAGCAGACGCCGATCTTTGCCATAGAGCACAAAGGCATCCGAAATACTCTCGATCGCATCCTGCAAATTACTGTGCGCGATCTGCGCTTGGGTATTGGCCTGTTTCAACGCCTGGTTGCTATGCTTGATCTCTTCCAACGCAGAGTTCAGCGCCAGCGTCTGCTCGCGCACCTGTTCGGCCAGAAACACCGCGTGCTCAAAACTGCCATAGGCGCCCTCGTGACGACTGGGACCGGACTCAACCCGCTGCATCAGCGCACGATTAATCTTTTTCAGTTTCAGGTTCTCGGCCTGCGCCTGATCCAGCTGCTGCTGTAACGGGCTGAGCGGTTGTGGCTCTGAGGTAGACGGAGCCTTGGCCAGTGGCGCCGACTCGCCCAACCCAACTGTTTGCTTAGGCAGCACTTTCTGGATCTCCGATAGCAACCCCGGTGAAGGTCTGATTCAGGTGCATGCCGTTGAACTGCTCGCCGTAGGTGTTGAAACCGATCACCCGGTTGTGACTAAGCAGCTTGCAGATTTTCGCGTCAAGCGCACGCTGCTCGAACTCCAGGCGACGGAAGATACAGTCGTAACCGATTACCAGCTGCGGCGGGCCGATCTTGCGCTTGATCCCCTCAAACAGCGCTTCCAGCCCGTCGGCTAAGTCACCGCAGCGCGAACGGGTCAGTACAATGCCGGTCTCAACCGCGCAGTAAAAGGTCAGGCTCAGGTCGGCATTAACCTTCTGAATTGCGCGTGAATAATAGCGTTCACCAATCTTGACCGACAGCGGGTTCATCGCAAACACTCGCGAATCGAGCTGCGCCACCGACAGACCCAACCCCCGAGCATACTCCTCGGCAGCTGGCTCGGCATTGAGCTCAATAACGCGTCGCTGGTCGCTGTCAGCCTCGGTCACGACCAGCTTTTCATCGGTATCGATCAGGTGATCGATACTGAACACCTCAAAACGACAGCGGCTGTTAACCAGGATAAGAATTGCCGCATCAGAGTGGAACTGCCCCTGGTAATAGACCTGGGTATCACGAAAATGCAGGTCATCGCCGGCCGAGCCACCCAGTAGTGGAATACTCCCCAGATGCGCATTCAGCATATTCAGCAACTGTTCTTCGCGGACCGACAGGCCATCGAGCAGAGTCAACGCAAACGAATGCCCTATGATCGGTGCGACCTGCTTGCGACGGCAGCCTTCAAGCATGCCATGCACCAATGCCTGAGCACCGGAAAAACTAAACTCGGCCAGCTTATTAAACAGCGCAACCTCGATCGCAAAATGCGCCAGACTAAAGCCGATGGCGGTGATACTGCCGTGCGTATAACCCTCGGAGCTGATCTCTCCGGCGGTGGTACAACCGACCAGCGGAATATCCCCAAAACGCTGTTTCAGAGCTTTCGACAACGCCTCCAGATCGTACTGACTCGAGCAGAAAAACAGCACCAGACTCAAGGGTTGCCGCGCCAGTTCTCGATAGAGCTGCGCGGCGGCCGCCACGACATCCCGGTCATGAGAGACGCTGGTGAGTACGGCTGACTGAGAAGCGATTGATCGGGGAGCTAACACCGCTGTACCTCATTAAACCATTAGATATAAGCCATATTAGGCCTGTATCCACACCTAAAACATAGTACTTAGGACCTAATTACATGCTGATTTGGTCGCCGCCGACATTGAAACCTTGCGCGCCTTGCAAGCGGGGTTTACATCACCGCTGCGGGATAAAAGCCCCGGCTCTTGTCGAGAACCAGGGTGTGGCAAAAACCCACTAACGGATAGGAGAACTTGTTACCTGACACAGCACCCTTGAGGGGGCTGTGTCAGGTTAGGCTTAGAAGAATCCGAGCGGGCTGGTGCTGTAGCTGACCAACAGATTCTTGGTCTGCTGGTAATGATCGAGCATCATCTTGTGCGTTTCACGACCGATACCTGATTTCTTGTAACCACCAAAGGCTGCGTGTGCAGGGTAGGCGTGGTAACAGTTGGTCCATACCCGGCCTGCTTGGATCGCACGGCCCATGCGGTAGGCACGGTTCATATCACGCGTCCAGAGACCGGCACCCAGACCGAACTCGGTATCGTTGGCGATCGCCAGCGCTTCGGCTTCATCTTTAAAGGTGGTGACGCTGATCACAGGACCAAAGATCTCTTCCTGGAATACCCGCATCGAGTTATCACCCTTGAAGATGGTCGGCTCTACATAATAGCCACCGCCAAACTCAGTACCGAGCTGTGCGGCCTTGCCGCCGACCAGCACCTCGGCGCCTTCATTCTTACCGATCTCAAGATAGCTCATGATCCGGTCAAACTGCTCCTCGGAAGCCTGAGCACCCACCATGGTTTCGGTATCCAGCGGGTTGCCACGCTTGATCTTGGCAATGCGCTCGATCACCAGGCCGATAAACTTCTCATAGATCGATTCCTGAACCAGCAGTCGTGACGGGCAGGTACAGACTTCACCCTGGTTAAAGAACGCCAGTACGGCGCCTTCGACACACTTACTGATATAATCCTCTTCCTGATCCAGCACATCTTCGAAGTAGATATTGGGGGACTTGCCACCCAGCTCGACGGTCGAGGGGATAATGTTCTCAGCAGCACATTTGAGGATATGGCTGCCGATCGGGGTCGAGCCGGTAAAGGCGATCTTGGCGATTCGGGGACTGGTCGCCAGCGCCTGGCCGGCCTCTTCACCGTAACCCTGAATAATGTTCAGCACACCGGGCGGCAGCAGGTCGCCAATCAGCTCCATCAACACCATGATCGACATCGGCGTCTGCTCGGCAGGCTTGAGAATCACGCAGTTGCCGGCGACCAGTGCGGGTGCCAGCTTCCAGGCGGCCATCAGCAGTGGAAAGTTCCAGGGAATGATCTGAGCCACAACGCCGAGTGGCTCATGAAAGTGGTAGGCCGCGGTGTGCTCGTCAATCTCACCGACAGAGCCTTCCTGAGCGCGAATACAACCCGCGTAGTAACGGAAATGATCCGTCGCCAGAGGCACATCAGCCGCCAGCGTTTCGCGAATAGATTTACCGTTATCCCAGGATTCGGCCACCGCCAGCATCTCCAGGTTAGCTTCCATCCGGTCGGCGATCTTAAGCAGCACATTGGAGCGCTCGGTCACCGAGGTCTTGCCCCAGGCCTCTTTAGCGGCATGGGCCGCATCCAGCGCTTTTTCCACATCGGCCGCGCTGGAGCGGGGAACCTCAGCGATCACCTCACCGGTAATCGGCGTGGTGTTGGTAAAATAACGGCCTTCGACAGGAGCCACAAACTCACCGTCAATATAGTTGCCATAGCGCTTTTTAAAAGTGATGAGGGCTCCTTCTGAGCCTGGATTTGCGTAGATCATAGCGGTACCTTTTTTTTTGTAGTGGGTAGCGTTGCACGTCCTGAGACAGCACTCGAGGTTTAGAGGCGTACAGCAGAACCATTCCATGCGACCTTGCCGCTGCTGTGTATCAGCGCAACATAGATTTCAAACTCATAATACGAATCGCGATCCCTGCGCAAAATGGTACTTTGGCGCTCAAAGACCAGCACCTTAGGCGTAGATATTCAGCCTCGGGAGATAGCCTGAGGATGGTTTTTCCTGATTCTCGATAAGCGGCTTCTCGCCTCGGCTATTGTGCTGCTTGGGCGCAGGCACCAACGTGGCATCGATGATCTGCCCCCGCCTTGCTTGGCAGTTGATCCTGCGCGACGAGGACGTTGTGATCGAATACTGATTCGACGGTCTTCGCCCGCTGGCTTGCTGTATTGCGGGCGAAGTCTTTGCCGACAAAATCAATAAAGCTCACAAATTATTGTTACCTGTGCGACAACTGGTCACAGCCATGTTTTTTACAGTGCTGATATTAATAGATAATTTTGTTTGCATTCTGACGGCATGGCTATTGCTATCTCTGCTGAACAACCTCGTTATTTGTATGGGGATAACAGGATATGGCAGTCATAGAATGGTCAAACACAGGTGCCAGTACTGGCATTCGTTCGATCAGTAGCCCGATCCAATCCAGCGATGCAGTACAACGTTCTGATTCCGTCTACTGGATCGGTGCCCTGGACCCGGCACTGCGCGTCTTTGACATCATTTTTGAAACAGCCAACGGCGCCAGCTACAACGCTTATTTGGTTCGTGGAAACGAAAGGGTGGCGGTGATCGATACCGTTAAAGCGGAGTTCTCGGATGATTTCTTTACCCGATTAGAGTCCGTCGCACGCTATGACGAGATCAAGTACATCATCCTTATTCCTACGCCTTTTATGCACTGGCCGGATACCCCGTGCACTTACCTCGAAGAGGGAAAAACCCTCTTTTCTGGCGATATATTGGCCGCCTGATGGCTGCGGCATTGACCCAGGAGGCGGGCTGCGAAGCCTGAACGCGGGAGGTATTTGTAAACATCGAGGGTAAAAGACGGGGTTATTTCAAGCGAGAGATCTCATTTATACATTGAAATTCTAAGAACCGAACAGCTGATACCTGAGGTGATACATGACCGATTTTCAACAATTACGCACAGCTTTATCGGCGGGAACACTGGTGCCCATCTTGGGTCCGGGGGCATTAGAGGGCGCTGTTGATCCACAAACCCAGCAGCCTATTCCTGCCGACAATCGCAGCTTGATTCTGGCGATGAATAATGGCCGCGAGATGATGCCGCGACTGATGTATGAATTCTCTCGGGCTGCCCAGCATGTCGAGCAGCGGCGGGGTCAGGCGGCAGTCGCGCGTTTTCTGAACGGGGTCTACAGCCGGCCCTGGACGCGGGCACCTTTGCACGATGCACTGGCAGCCATAGCGCCGCATTGGGTGGTGGATCTGAATAGAGATCTTCAACTACTGGACAGCAATGCCGGTCGTCCGCATACGCTGATCCTCGGGACGTCGAGGATCATGGAAAAAGCCAAGCGATTCCTGTTGTTTGAGTACGACGGCAGTGATTATCGCGCTATCTTGGAGGATCAGCTCGATACCCGGCTGCCGATTCTGTTCAAGCCCTTGGGTGCACCGCTGCCCGAGCCGAGCTATATCGCTTCGGATGCTGATTTTGTCGATTATCTGACCGAGCTGATGGGTGGCTTTGCGATCCCTGACTTTATTAAAACCTACCGAACGGGCAAGCAATACCTGCTGCTGGGCGTTTCGTTGAATCGTGATACCGAGCGGATGCTGGTGTCGGATATTAGCTATGGCGCAAGCGAGCCGCGGGGCTGGGTGTTTCTCAGCGATACGAGCGACAAAGAGCGGCGCTTTTGTAAGCGGATGCAGCTGGAGATTATCGATCAGCCACTTAACCGGTTCACCCAGTTCTTGACCCATCCTCTGGCAGACGCTGCGCCACTCATGCGGGTCACCGAGCCATCGATGACGCTGTAGTTCTAGTTCTAGTTCTAGTTCTAGTTTTAGGTGTAGGTGTAGATGCAGGTTTTTGTTCCTATCGCGACAAAGCAGTTTGCTGCGCCAATCTGTCTTTGTCGTAAAGCCCACAATTTACTCCAGTTATTATCCTTTTTTAAAAACAAGCGACATAAAAACAATGTGTTAGAGAAATCTTTTGCTCTGGCATCGGCTTTGCATTTGATCATCTGTGATTCATTTTTAACTCAAGGCGGGTGGTTTATGCTGCATTTTAGCGTTCAAGCATTAAACACGATCCAGAACGCGATCCAGGCTCGGACTTCGCCCCCCGGCGGGCTGCGGGTGGGTGTTATGGGCAGTGCCTGTTCCGGTCTGCAATACGTCATTCGTTTGGAAGAGGCGCCTAGCAGTGACGATCAGATCATCGAGTGTCAGGGACTGTCTGTGTTTGTTGATTTCGACAGTGTCAGCAGGCTGGAAGGGGTGCGGGTTGACTTCATCGAAGACGGTGATCGACGCGGATTTACCTTCGATAACCCTCATGTTGCTCAGGGATGCTCGGGTTGCGATAAATCCAAATAATCGAATTCAACGAATTGTAAATGTGGTTGCGGCCGTTTAGCGGTCTGCATAGAGGGGGATGGATATGTGGGAATACTCCGATAAAGTGAAAGAGCTGTTCTTTGAGCCCAAAAACGCTAAGGCGGTTGCTGATGCTAATGGGGTGGGGGATGTGGGCTCACTTAGCTGTGGTGATGCCCTGCGTTTGACCCTGAAAGTGAACGATGAGACCCAGGTGATCGAAGATGCTGGATTCCAGACCTTTGGCTGTGGCTCGGCCATCGCCTCCTCTTCGGCACTGACCGAGATCATCAAAGGCATGACGGTCGATGAAGCACTAAAAGTGACAAATCAGGATATCGCCGATTACCTCGATGGCTTACCTCCGGAGAAGATGCATTGCTCGGTGATGGGTCAGGAAGCGCTCCAGGCCGCCGTTGCCAACTACCGGGGTGAGGTCTGGAAAGACGATCATGAAGAGGGGGCGCTGATCTGTAAATGCTTTGCCGTCGATGCGGTGCTGATCGAGAAAACCGTCCGCGCCAACAACCTGCATACGGTAGAGGAGGTGAGCCATTACACCAAGGCTGGGGGAAGTTGCGCCGCCTGTCATGAGGGAATCGAAGAGATCATCAATAACGTCATGGCTGAAGCCAGCCCAGTGACAGGCGGCGATGTCGCTGAGGGGTTCACTGCCGAGCCTATGCCGATGAGTCTGGTGCAACGGATTCAAACCATCCTGGCGGTATTTGACGAGGTGCGGCCGCAGTTGAAAGCCGACGGTGGCGATATCAGTTTGATTGAAGTCCTGGACGAGAAGATCTTCGTCAAGCTCGACGGCGCCTGTGGCGATTGCCAGATGGCCAGCGCAACCCTGGGTTGGATTCAACAGCGTTTGGTGGAAACACTGGGTGAGTTTGTGCGGTTGATACCGGTGAATAACGCGGTGAATAAGGCCACCCAAACCATCGGCCGGGGGCAGTGATCATGAGTAACCAAGATGTGCTCGATACCGCTGTATTTCAAACGACAACGCCAACCAAACCATCGGCCGGGGGCTGTGATCATGAGTAACAATGTTAGCCAAATTTATCCCGATAACATTTACCTCGACAACAATGCCACCACCCGGGTCGATCCTGAAGCGGTTGCGGCGATGTTGCCCTACTTCAGTGAACTCTTCGGTAATGCGTCATCGATGCACAGCTTTGCCAGTGGCGTCGGCAAGGCGATTCAGAAGGGGCGCGAGCAGGTCCGCGACCTGGTTGGCGCTGCTTACGAGACAGAGATTATTTTCACCTCCTGTGGTACCGAAGCTGACAGTACTGCTATCTATTCTGCGCTCAAAGCCAATCCCGATCGTAATGAAATCATCACTACAGTGGTCGAGCATCCCGCGATTCTGGCGGTCTGCGATCAACTGGAAAAAGAGGGTTATACCATTCACCGCTTACCGGTGGATCGCAAAGGGCGCCTGGATCTGGAGACCTACGCCGCGCTATTGAGTCATCGTGTGGCTTTGGTCACCGTGATGTGGGCCAACAATGAAACCGGCACTCTGTTTCCCGTGGAGCAGATGGCGAAGATGGCACGGGCTGCAGGGGTTATGTTCCATACCGATGCGGTACAGGCGGTCGGCAAGGTGAAGATCGATATGAAGCACTCGGCCATCGATATGCTGTCGTTATCGGGGCACAAACTGCACGGTCCCAAAGGGATCGGCGTGCTCTACCTGCGTCGCGGCACCCGTTTCAGACCGCTGCTGCGCGGCGGACACCAGGAGCGGGGGCGTCGCTCCGGCACTGAAAACAGCGCGGCGATTGTGGGTCTAGGTAAAGCGGCCGAGCTTGCAACCCAGTATCTGAGCTGCGAAGACACCCGGGTGCGCTCGTTACGCGATCGACTCGAGGCGGGGATTCTGGCCGCAGTACCCCATGCCTTCGTCACCGGTGATCCTGATAACCGGCTACCCAATACCGCCAACATCGCTTTTGAATACGTCGAAGGCGAGGCGATTCTGATGCTGTTAAACCGTGCCGGTATCGCCGCATCCAGTGGTTCGGCCTGTACCTCGGGTTCGCTGGAACCCTCGCATGTCATGCGGGCGATGGATATTCCCTATACCGCTGCCCACGGCAGTATTCGCTTCTCTCTATCGCGCGAAAATACCAAGCAGGAGATCGATAAGGTGATTGAGGTGATGCCGGCAATCATTGCCAGGCTTCGCGAGATGTCGCCTTACTGGAGCGAGGGTGCACCCGTTGCCGACCCCGAGCAGGCGTTTGCGCCCGTTTATGCTTGATTGCAGGAGGACGTAGCGATGAACAGTGCCCGTCATACGCCGACAGTCGCCTCGGCAAAAAAAGTGATCATCGATGACACCACCTTGCGCGACGGCGAGCAGTCGGCCGGGGTGGCTTTCACCGTCGATGAAAAGTTGGAGATCGCCTGCCAGTTGGATGCCCTCGGCGTACATGAATTGGAGGTCGGTATTCCTGCCATGGGTGATGCTGAACGCGACGCTATTCGTGCCCTGAGTGCGTTGAAAATGGATGCTAATCTCTTGGTCTGGAGCCGGATGCGTGCCGACGATATTAGCCACTGCGCGAATCTCGGGGTGAATATGGTGGATCTTTCGATTCCGGTCTCCGATCAACAGATAGCCAGCAAACTAAACAGCGATCGCCATGCTGTCTTAGCGAGGATTCCGCGCCATATAGCCAAGGCGCGTGAGCTGGGCATGGATGTCTGTATCGGTGCCGAGGATGCTTCACGTGCCGATCCCGATTTTCTGCTGGCGGTTGCCGAGGTGGCGCAGAGCGCGGGAGCACGCCGGTTCCGCTTTGCCGATACCCTGGGAATAATGGAACCCTTCGGTGTCCATGCGCAGTTTTTGACCCTTAGCCAGCGCTTTGATCTGGACCTGGAGATGCACGCCCATGACGACCTGGGGCTGGCGACCGCCAACTCGCTGGCGGCGGCCTTGGGCGGCGCCACCCATATCAATACCACGGTGAATGGCTTAGGCGAACGCGCCGGCAACGCACCGCTGGAAGAGGTGGTGATGGGGTTGGAGAAACTGCACGGCTATGACCTGGGGATCAATCTGAAAGGCTTTCAAAATCTCAGTGATCTGGTCGTGCTGGCCTCAGGAAGGCCGTTGTCCTGGCAGAAAAGTGTTGTCGGGGAAGGGGTTTTTACCCATGAGGCAGGGATTCATGTCGATGGCCTGCTGAAAGATCCGCGCAACTATCAGGCGATCGATCCGGCAGATATCGGCCGGGTGCACCGTCTGGTGCTGGGAAAACACTCCGGCATCAGCGGTTTGATGCTGGCCTACGCAGAGCTGGGTTTGAAGCTTAAACGCGACCAGGCCTCACGGATTTTGCCCTGGGTGCGCCGTTTCAGCGAACGCCGTAAACGCGCACCGGGGCGTGCTGAACTGCTGAGTTACTACCGTCAACTGAGTGCTTAAGGAGACTGCAATGTCTGATAACCCTGATATGCCCATGACTCTTGAACAGCTTCAGGATGAGCTGGCTGAGCTATCCAGTGCCGATGATTTTCTCGATCACTTCGGGATTCGATATAGCCTAGACGTGGTGCAGGTAAACCGATTGCATATTATGCAGCGTTTCCACGACTACCTGGTTAAGACGCCGCTAGAACCTGGTGTTGATGCCTTTACCCACTATGGCCGCTGGCTGGAGCAGGCGTATAGGGATTTTGTCGATTCGAGTGCACAGGAGCAAAAGGTGCTGCGGGTGTTTAAGGCACCCGAGCCCGGCTTTGTCAGTGCCGATGACTTTTTATAGCCCCGGAGTAGAGACCTTCTTTATCTTGCTCAATTCTTTACCTCGGGTCGAGGAGTAAAAGCATGAAACCCAAATACAAGTACGGCCAGGAGTTACGCGTTATCCGCACTCTGCGCGATGACGGTACCTTTCCAGGTAAACAGCGTGGCGATCTGCTGGTTCTTCGCGGCAGCACCGGCTATGTGGTGGATGTCGGCACCTTCTTACAGGACCAGCTGATCTACCGGGTACATTTTTTGGAGCAGGACATACAGGTAGGCTGTCGCGAGGAGGAGCTGATCTCTATGGATGCGCCTTGGGTCGAAAGCCTGTTTGAGTTTCGTCAATATGTGCAGGCAACACGAGCGCTGGCGATTAACGGCGAAACAATTGTCGCGCCTGGTGATCAGGGGCAAGTACTCCGGGTACTCCGCAAGCCAGATACCGAGGTTCGTTATCAGGTGCGTTTTCGTGGCCGGACACTGGAAGTCCGCGAACAAGCGTTGCAGGCGTTTGAAGACGATTTTTCGGATGCTAGAAAGCCCAAGGCTGATCGGGAGTCTGCTGGTGCACTAGCGTCCGTTGATAGCTTGGCGGAGGGCTTTAGTTTATGAGCCGCCCCACTTACAGAGCCTACTATCTGCTCCGTGCTGCACAGCATCACTTCCAGCGACAACCGCATGAGCTAAGCGCTGAAGAGAACCGATGGCTTGAAAACACGGTTGTCAATCAACAGCTCATGGAATCTAACCTGTTAGCCAGCGTCGAGTCTGCCCAAGTCAGGGTGCCCGATGAGAGGCTAAGACAGTCCGTAGGCGCCATTGAGGCCCAGTATGAGGATGTTGATGCCTTCCTTGATGACCTCCAGCGGCTTGATCTGACGTTATCGACGCTCACGGATCTGCTGGAACGGCAGCTGCGCGTTGACCTGATACTGGAGCGGCAAGCGGCGAAGGTTGAACCCGTAACGGAGGCCCAGGCCCGCGATTATTATGCGACACACCCGCAGCAGTTTATTAAGCCTGAACGCCGTCAAGCCTGGCACATACTGATTACGATAAATCCGGAGTATCCTGAGAATCGTCGTGACTTGGTACTGGATAGGCTTAGTGCTATTCGAACGGAGATCGATGGCGACCTTGAGCGTTTTAAACAGCAGGCGCAACGTCATTCGGAATGTCCTTCGGCGTTAAACAGCGGTGAGATGGGCTGGATACCGCAAGGCCATCTCTATCCTGAGATCGATAAGGCACTGTTTCAACTCCCTGCCGGAGAGCTCAGTGAGCTGATCGAAACCGAAGTCGGGATGCATTTGGTCATGTGCAGTGATATCCAAGCCGGGCAGCAGATCCCGTTTGAAGAGGTAGCGAGTACGCTGCAAGAGAAGCTTACCGAGGCGCAGCAACGTAACGCTCAGCAGGCCTGGATGCGGAGTCTGACATGATAGCGACAAGCATCTTGGATGGGGTCTGTGAGGCAGTTACCCGCTTCGGTTTTACTCCGGCTGGAATCAGTGAGGTTCGGACGCTATTTGCTGATGTGCATCTGGTGTTTTGTCTGGATGACGAGATGGGTGCGGCGCAGCCTTATCGGTCTTATGCCGGTTTCTGTCTCTACCTGATCCATAGCGGCGGGCATTGCATGGGGCTGACCGAGGATCCTGATAGCGCCTTTGGGGTCGTTATTGCGGAAGTCGAGCCGGATTAACCTCCGCGCCTTGGCCGAGAGGGTTGTGGTTTGTATCTGATAAAAAAACACTCGATGAGTGACCGTTAATGACAAAAGCTGCGACATTGCGGTCATAATAAAGGGGTAGGTTTGAGTGGCTACATACGACTCTTCACCCCCCCCCCTTTTTTTTTTCGTTAGGCGTTCTACTCAACAGGGATGTGATTCATCGACGTAATGACGGCCTTGCCCGCTGCGCTAGAGGCAAACGTGATGAAGTCTTTGATCATGCCTTCGGGTTGGCCCTTCGTGACGATGTTATAGTCCTGATAAAATGAATATTGCGCCGGCAATGTTGTACTGTCGGGGAGAAAACCGTCGATGGTCAGCACCTTGACGTCCTTGGATTCGTACCCGTAGATCTGCTCGCCAATCGCCCCTGGGTGTTCCGAAACTATGATGTTGGTATGTAGTACCGGGTCCACTTTTCCTTCGGGTTTGAGTTTAACCACGTCTTTGCCGGTGGGTATGACCTGCTTGGACATGGTGTTCACCACGCAAGGTTCGAGCAAGACGTTTTTGATTTTGGTATCTTCTCCGCCGACCTCTTTCCAGTTCTTGATCTCACCGGAAAGAATACCCTGCAATTGTTCGTATTTAAGGTCGTTTACCGGATTTGATCTGTGCACGATCAAGACAATGGGCGATTTCGCAATCACCGTGTTGACGCCCCCTTTCGGCAGATTCGACGAAAGGCCGTTCTGGGTGCTTACACCGATGTCCGCCTTGCCTGCCGCCGCCTTGAACACGCCCTGGGTGCATGCGACGGTTTCCATCTCGGCTTTAAAAGTACTGTTATTGGCGCTGAATGCCTCGGTAAGCTTCATTGCTAACGGCAAACTGCAGGGATCGCCAGAAATTTTGAGTGCGCTGTCTGCGCTTGCCGGTCCGGCGGCCAAGGCAGCAATCAATGCGATGATGGTTGTGAAATCGGTTAGGCGGTTCATAAAATACTTCACTTCAACTAGTTAGAATTCAGGAATAATAAACGCCTTTTACTGCGCAGGACATGTAAATGTGTAAAAAAGACACCCACATCAGGAGCCATTCAAGCCGAGCCTAATGTCTCCTTTGTCTTAGTGTTCTGCGATACCGTCCCGCAAGCTTGAGCCAATGTGTGCTCAATTGCTTTAGCGGGACGGTGTTGCAGAAAACGACATGTAGGAAACCGCTGGGCTCGAAGCTCGGGTTTGCGATGGCGGTAGGTCTATGGGGATTAGGGTCTTGCTCCACCCGATAACACCCAGCAGCGCAGACCTATTCATGGCTTTCTTTATCTCTTTGCCGGTAGATCTGGCTCGCTCAGACCCCCTTAGTTCGCCTGGATAATCGGTAACGACAGACCTATATCGCACTTTATCAGTACATCGCATGCACTGTAGCCCTGCCGGCCTGGATCGACAGTTTTGAAGAGGACACATTTCAGTCAGGTTCATGCAGCGATCCTCGGTGGTGCTCGAGCCCACGGACCTTGCGCCAGTGCCTCAATCACGATCATAGACCCGCCGCAGGAAGGACAGGTATAGGGACTCTTTTGCGAGATCTCAGCAGACTCAGCTGCATCCGCCGGTTGCTTATTAATCACGACGTTAAGCAGCCTCCGAGCCTGAAGTAAGTTCTATGCCCGGCCACCATTGGCGAACAAGCCGTAGTGACGAATGCGGTGGAAACCCAGCGGTAACACATGAAGCAGAAAGCGACGAATAAACTCATCGCTGGCCAACGTTAAGGTCTTGTGCCGTGTACGTCCGTGCTGCCGATAATCCTTCCACTTGAACGTGACGCCATGCTCATCAAAGGTGAGGAGACGGCTGTTAGCGATGGCGACCCGATGGGTATAGCGAGACAGGTAGGTCAATACAGCTTGCGGTCCGGCAAAGGGGCGTTTGGCATACACTACCCATTCCTGTTCTCGGCAGGGTTGCAGCCAGGTAGCAAAGGCCGATGCCTCGTTAAGCGCTTCATGCCGACCGAAGAACTGCAGTTCACCTGCCTGATGAGCCGCTTCGAGCTGACTCAAGAACAACCGCCTAAACAGACGCGACAGCACCCGAACCGACAGAAAGAACCCCGGCTTGCAGGCTTGCCAACTTTGACCCTTCACCGCCAGCCCACCACCCGGCACGATGCAGTGCACATGGGGATGATGGGTGAGTGCTGAGCCCCAGGTGTGCAGTACCATCGTCACCCCAATGCGGGCACCGAGATGGCGTGGATCACGCGCGATCGTCAGTAGCGTCTCAGACGCCGCTTTAAACAGCAGGCCGTAAACCAGCGCCTTGTTCTGGTAAGCGATGTCACTGATCGGAGCAGGCAGAGTAAAAACGACGTGATAGTAATCCACCGGCAGCAGATCGGCCTGACGGGCATCCAACCAGCGTTGTGCCGCCGATGCCTGGCACTTAGGGCAATGGCGATTGCGGCATGAGTTGTAGGCGACCTGGATCTCTGCGCAGCGTTCACAACGCAGTACGTGTCCGCCCAGTTCGGCGCTACGGCAACGTTCGATCGCCGACATCACCTTGAGCTGGCCGAGGTTGAGATGTCTCGCTCTGGCGTTACGCCAGGCAGGGCCGCAGGTACGGAAGATATCCGCGACCTCCAGCGGTAACCGAGCCACGGTGAATAATCAGCGAGTCGGTGGCTTGAGCTTCAGGTACTCCAATGGGCCTTTAACATCACGCAGCGTCCGGTCTCGATCTGACTGTAGTGTGCCGTCGTTCCTAGCTGGTTATGGCCCAGCAGCACCTGAATCACCCGGATATCGACCTTCTGCTCCAGAAGGTGGGTGGCGAAACTGTGCCGAAGTGTATGCATGGTCACGCGCTTATCGATCTTGGCCTGCTTGGCTGCTGCATGACAGATGCGGCTGAGCTGTCTAGCTGAAAGATGATCAATGGGGTCCCTACCCGGAAACAGCCAACCATCGCGCAGCATTACATGCTTCGCGTGGGCGATGCGCCACCAATCCCGTAGTAAATTAAGCATGGCTGGAGAGAGCTTGGCTAAACGGTCTTTGCTGCCTTTACCCTGCTCGATCTTCAGGACCATCCGTTGGCTATCAATATCGCAGACCTTAAGGGAAACCACCTCGCTGATACGTAAACCCGCCCCATAGGCAACAGCCAGTGCCGTCTTGTCTCTGGGGTTTGTGGCGGCATTAAGCAGGCGGGCCACCTCCTTGGGGCTGAGAATACTCGGTAGCTTGCGCGGTACGCGGACCGGACTCATCAATCGAAGAGAGCCCACGCGGTCCAACGTGATGTTAAAGAAAAAGCTTAATGCCGTGATGGTACCGTTCAAATAACCTGCAGCAATGCCATCGTTGACCATCTGTAGTTGGAATCGTCGCAGATCCTCAGGGGTGGCCGTATGCGGTGATCGGCCCAGAAATAACGCTAACTTTTTAACGGCACGAATGTAGCCGGACTGAGTGTTGGGGGCCAACTTACGCAAGGCCATATCGTCGATAAAGCGCTGGCGTAATGGACTGATTGGGTTGTTGGAATTAGCCATGATGCTGCTCCTATCAAGAAGCAGAGGGGAAATGCCCTCCATGTCTCAAGTACAGCATCCAGCAGAGATCGGGGTGATATGAGGGCGATGCAGGACTTACAGGTAGCAGCAATCTACCGCGCGAGCGGTTTAGTACTTGTAGATACAGCGGCCGAAACCTGGTGTTATTGCAATGCCCCGATTGTGTTACAAGACCATGTCCTAGAGTATGACGAGCTCGCTGGGTATTGTGATGAATTCTTAGACAAGCCTGCGAAAGTGCTGTTTCGGCCGCTAAGTTCTCTATTCCCAGTTAACTTCCGAGGCTGCGTTTTTCAGCGACAGCAGTTGTTCCGCCTGCGCTGTGCAAGCGCCCTGAATCTTGGCATCTAACGCCTTTAACCAGCGTTGCGGGATGGCGGTTTCGCCATAACAGGCACCCGCCAGCATGCCGGCGATCGCCCCGGTGGTATCGGCATCGCCGCCGCGGTTAACCGCTTCGACCAGACAGTCTTCAAACGAATCCGTGTTAAACAAGGCGTCGAATACCACTCGCAGGGTATGGCCGATAAAGCCACTGGGGTTTTGGCAGGGACGTTTTCTAAAATAAAATTGCGGATGTTTTGCGGCCAGCGGGTGCGCGTATTGATGCAACTGCTGGTTAAGCGTTTGGCCTGTAAACAGCGCCTGGATCATCAAAATCACCGCTTCGGTGCCGGCATCTGAGAGTGGATTGTTGTGGGTAATATGCGCCTGGATTTTGGATGCCTGGCGAACGGCCTTTTCGCTCGCTCCCAGTGTCGTGATAGCGATAGGCAGACAGCGCATGCAGGCACCGTTACCGGCGCTCATCTCATCTTCCGGAGCGGTGGCTTTTCCAGTGCGGCGATAGTGTATCAAGCCACTACGAACGGTGTGACCGATGTCGACCGGTTTGGCGCGCATCCAGGCATCAAAGGCAGCGGCAATCGCGGAAGCGTTTATCTCGCCAGTAGCGAGAATCGCCTCGCCCAGGGCCAGGGCCATGGTGGTGTCGTCGGTGACTTGACCTTTTTTTAGCCGTAGCCAGCCGCCACCGAGAATCTCTTGGTGAACCTGGTATTGATGGCGGATCTCAGAAGGGGTCATAAACTCGACGGTGGCGCCGAGGGCGTCGCCGATAGCCAGCCCGAGGTAGCTGCCACGAACGCGTGACTTCAATACGGCAGGATCGGCCCGACAACCGCTGCTGTGCTCATGCTCAGGGTCATGAATGGGGTGAGGGGGAGCCGACGAGAGCATTTTAGCCGACTCAGTCTTCAGGGCCAAAGCAGTCGTTAAAATCGGCGCACTCGTCGCAGGTCGGGGCACGACAGATGTAGATCCCTTCGGTTTCACACAGCTGTTTGAACAGAAACTTCTTCCACTTCATGTCACGGCTGTTCTTAGTCGCTAGGGTCGGGAAGTTTTGATGCAGCAGGTCGCTAAGCGAGGTCCGGTTCCAGACGCCCAGGTCTTCCCAAAGGTGGTCGCTGCCTTGACAGGCGGTAGCGATTAGCTCTCCGACCCAGCGTACCGTATCACTGTCATCACGTGCGTGAAGTTGCAGCAGTGTTAGCAGGTCTAGGCGCAGGTCATCGAGGCGGTGGTCTAGCTTAGACGGCTGAGGATGATGGCGCCGGCTGGTGATAGGCCCGAAGTGGTACGCGTGCAGCCGGTTGAAATCCAGCGGGCTAAGCCCTAGCCCGTCGGGCAGTACCCCTAAACCTGCTTGCCAGCTGGACAGGATCTCAGCCAGGGGTTGGCTGTTGGGATGCGCAAACCAATAAGCACGCAGCTGCTGGTAATGCCGGTCGCGTGTCTCTGGATGTAACGGCTCCGGCGAGCTAAGCGCGGCGCTCATGGCGCTGTTTATGGCGCTGTTCATCGCGCTCTTCGTATCACTTTTCATGGCACTTCTCATGGCACTTCTCATGGCACTCCTCATGGCACTCCTCATGGCACTCTTTATGGCACTCTTTATGGCGCTGCAGGGCTCTGTTCGTTGCTGGTTGCTTGCATCGATAGGGGGGCTGATATGAGTACCGGTGGAATGCCGGTCAAGGATCCTTGAGGATGAATTTCATGCCCTTGACCGTCGAGCAATGCCTGCTCAACAGGGCAGATGCTTGCACATTGAGGATCGGCATAGTGGCCGGTGCATTCGGTACAGGCTAATGCGTCGATATGAAACTGGGTTGAACCCTGGGTGATAGCATCGCTGGGGCATACATCCTGGCAGGCGTAACAGTTTACACAGCGGTCAGTGATACTTAGGGCCATAGTCGCTCTCCTCGGTGGTTCTCGGTATGAATGGGGCTTGTCGCCCCGCCGGTTCTGGTTCAACCCGATCGCTAAGCCGCTCAGGCGACGACCTGGTTGCTCAGTGGCAGATCTGCCCGGGTCTTAAGTGGAGCTCCCTGGGATAACAGTTCCTGGTAAAAGGCGCGTAGTGCGCTTTCTATAGGCTCGTAGGCGTATTCACTGGAGGGTGCAACACCTCGCTGTTCCAGTTGCTGCCAGGGGCCGAAACCGATTTTGGCGCACAATACCGCTTTGCAGTCAGCTAGCGCTGCGAGATGGCCTTGCAGACGGTTATGTTCGTCGTCATCTTCCGGGCAGTCGTTGGCGCCGCCGCAGTAGAGGTCAACCTTACGTGGCCCCACCGCTTCGATACTGTTGGGGCCGATACGATAGATCAGAAACTCGGTCGCATGGCCAAAGTGTTGGTTGACGAGATTCTGCCCTTTGCTGGCAACACCCATCAGCATGCTTGGGCCCTCAGGTGTGGGCGTTGGCGTGCGGGAGGTCAGGGCAGGAGGCTTGATTGATCCACTGCCGGTCGCTGTCGATTTGCTGCGCTCGGCAGCGAGCAGCGCCATGATGCCGTCATGCACTTTTTTGCGCGTAAGCATCGCGGCGGGATAATCGATCTCCTGACTTTCCAGCTTGTCGAGGGTGAATTCCTGGCCGCGATCTTCGCCGAGCATGCCCACCGCATCGGCCCGGCATTGGCGGCAGTGGCGCATCATGCTCATCGAATCCGAGCAGCTGTCTTGCAGCTCACGCAGCTCGCGTCCGGTCGGGCTAGCCTGGCCCGTCAGGCCATAAAAAGTGCCGTGTTCGGCCTCGGCGATCAGCGGCATCACGTTGTGAAGGAATGCACCTTTCTCTTTGACCACTCGGCTCACCTCTTTGAGGTGATGATCGTTAACGCCGGGAATCATCACCGAGTTAACCTTGACCAGGACGCCGCGTTCGACCAGCATCTCCAGCCCTTTTAACTGGTTACGCAGCAATATCTTGGCTGCCTTGACGCCACGAATCCGGCGATTGTTCCAGTAGATCCAGGGATAAATCTTGGCACCAATCTCCGGATCCAGGCAGTTGATGGTGATAGTCACATGCTGAATATTGTATTTGGCGATCTCATCGGCAAACTCGGGCAAGCGTAAGCCATTGGTGGACACGCACAGCTTGATATCGGGCGTTTCTGCCGCCAGACGGCTGAAGGTGGTGAAGGTTCGCTCAGGATTGGCCAGCGGATCGCCGGGTCCGGCAATGCCCAATACCGTCATCTGCGGAATGCTGGCGGCAACGGCTTTGACCTTGCGTACGGCCTGGTCCGGGGTCAGCACTTCAGAGACCACGCCAGGGCGGGATTCGTTGCTGCAATCGTACTTGCGGTTGCAATAGTTACATTGGATGTTGCAAGCCGGGGCTACGGCAACGTGCATCCGGGCAAAATGATGGTGCGCCTTTTCGGAGAAGCAGGGATGATTTTCTACCTGCTTACGCACCGACTCCGGCATCCCGGAAAGCCCATCGTCATTGGTACCACAACGGCTGGCAGAGCAGCCTTGGATCTGGGGCTTGCCACTGGTGGCGATCATCTCCATTGGTCATCTCCTTAGATTAAGTCGTCGGGTCGGGTTAATACCTGGCCTCAGGCCTGTAGGCCGGAATGGACGCCGACAAGTGCTCGTTACTAAGGAGAGAGCAAGGAGTGTGCCTGTGCTATAAATTTTTTAATTTGTTGTTTTATATGAAGTTATTTTTTTATGCGCGATGTATTGTGATAAAGCCGACAACGACATTGGGGCGGGATGTCGTAAAAGAGACGGGGGCAGGGAGGAAAATTGTGCCTGTCGATTCGTAAGTGCCCCTTAGGGATATCACAACTTCCTCACCGGGATATCCAGTATCTGAATTCTGTAAGCCACTTGTCGTGCCGTCATGCCCAGCAGTCGTGCAGCTTTTGCTTGCACCCAGCCTGCCTGTTCCAGTGCTGCGATGACGCGCTCACGTTCATCCAGCTCGGGATCATCCAGGTCTACTGTCTGAATGGGGGCTGGCACCGCAGCCCCCTGTAGGTTAATTACCCCGGTCAGGCCGATCGACTCCTGATCAATGCAGCCCTCCTGACTCATGATCGCGGCGCGCTCCAAGCAGTTTTCCAATTCGCGGACATTGCCAGGCCAAGGGTGTTGCATCAGCAGACGAATGGCATTGTCTCTGATCTCTAGGGGGCGGCCCTGACGCTTAGATAGTTTGGTGACCAGAAAGCGAGCCAGCGCCGGAACATCCTCAATCCGCTCGCGCAGGGGTGCGACCTGGATCGGCATCACATTGAGGCGATAGTAGAGATCTTCGCGGAAATCACCCTCGGCGACCTCTGCCTCCAGGTCACGGTTGGTGGCTGCAATGATGCGCACATCCACCTTGAGTGTTTTGGTTCCGCCGACGCGCTGTAGCTCACCCTCTTGGAGTACGCGCAACAGCTTGGCCTGAAAGGTGGGGCTTATCTCGCCGATCTCATCCAGAAACAGGGTGCCGCCATCCGCCTGTTCAAAGCGGCCGATATGCTGGCTTGATGCCCCGGTGAAGGCACCTCTCTCATGCCCGAACAGTTCCGATTCGAGCAGGTTATCGGGCAGCGCGGCGCAGTTAAGCTTGATAAAGGTCGAGCTGGCACGGGGCGAGTTGTAGTGAATAGCACTGGCGATAAGCTCCTTGCCGGTGCCTGACTGACCCCGAATCAACACGGTTGTGTCCCATTTCGCGACCTGGCGAACCTGTTCGAAAACCTGCTTCATGCGGATCGATGAACCGATAACGTTATCGAAACCGTGTTCACCTTTGATCGCGCGACGCAGGCTGTCACGTTCGTTGGTGAGGTTCTTACGTTCGCTCTCTCCCTCCCAGGAGAGGCGGACGCTGTTGCCCATCAGGTTGGCGATCATCTCCATAAGCTGGACGCGATCCTGCAGCAACAGCTTGGCTTCTCGGGGCGGCTGGACCGCGAGCACCCCGACCGGGGTTTTGTTACCGGCAAAGATGGGTACGCCGATAAAGGGCAGGTCGCTATTGTAGATCCCTAAACGGTCAAGAAACTCGGGTGCATCGGATAAACGCTCAACCACCAGCGAGTCACCGTTTTCCATAATTTGCCCCACCAGTCCTTCACCGGCCTGATAGGTAACATTGGGCAGAATACGCTGGTCCGGAGTGTGAACCGCATTGAGTAAGAGTTCTCCGCTCTTAGGATCGAGCAGAATCGCCATCCCATAGGAGAGTGAGGTCTTGGTGTGCAAGACTTCGAACACCTGTTTGAGCGTGGTTTGAAGGTCCAGCGAGCGATTCAGCAGCTCGCTAACGCGATACAGGGTGTTGAACTGGATTCGCAACAGCTCACCACGGTGGCGTTCGCTGCTGATGGGGATAGATACACTATTCACAGGAGTGCCTCACAACGTAGATAGGCTAGGAAATGTCAGCACAAAACGGCAGCCCGGATCATCGATGCGATCTAAGTCGATAGTCGCGCCGTGATCGTTGGCGATGTCCTGGGCCAGTACCAACCCCATGCCACCCCGATTTGAGGGAGTATTGCGGGTACTGAAAAAAGGTTCGAACACCTTATGGCGGTTCTCATTGGCAATGCCGGGACCGCTGTCGCTAATAATCACCCGTACCGCATCTGCTAAACGCTCGGTCTGGATGATCAGTTCGCGGTCGGTGGTTCTGTGTTCGGCCATGGCGTTGAGTGAGTTATCCAGCATCTGTTTGAACAGATTACAGAGCGAAATATCATCACCGAGCACGCTGGGTAGGATGTTGCAGGGCTTCCAATCGATAATGACGCCGTCAGCAAGGAATTTTTCGGTATAGAGCGACAGCACCTCGCGCAGTAGTTCGTTGAGGTTCAAGGGCATTTTGCGTTTGGTCGGGATACTGGGCACCGAGTGTTGGAGTGTGTCGATCGCCAACTGGCAGGACGCTCGAACCTCAAGCAGGGTTTTGTGCAGAGGGTCATCGCTGCCACTGCGTTTTTCTTGAATCGCTGCAGCGGCGCCGGTCATGTTCAATGGGCGTTGCAGCTGGTAGATGGCGCCGTTAAGAGCCTCGCGCATGCTGTGCACCAGTTCATTTTCGGCCAGACGCGCCATCAGCGAATTGATCCTAACCTCTTGTTGTTGCACCTTGAGATCGGTGATGTCATTGAGGGTCAATAGCAGACAGTCATAAGCCTGCTCCTGATTAAAACTATCATCGCTCTGCCACAGCTGCAGCGAGCTTCCTGAGCAGCTCAGCCAGCGAGGGGTGCTGATTCCAGGAATGTCATAACGTAGTTCTAGGCCGCTGAAGCTCGGACTATCCCTAAAAACCAGTCCTAAACGCTTGGCGACGACGGAGAGCAGTGCCTGCGTATCGCAGCCCAGGATTAAACAGAGTCGTTCTACGGCGGGATTTTCAAATCGCACTTTGTCGTGGTGATCGATCAATAGGGTGGCGACCGGGCTTGTTTTGACGATCGACTCGGTCAGGGTGCGCTGGTTTTCCAGATCTTGATTCAGTTTCTGAAACTGGGTGATATCACGGTGCATCGCCAGATAGTGACTGGTCTGTCCCGTTTCGTTGATTACCGGGGTGATGGTTAGCTCGGCCAGGTAGAGACGATTATCGTTACGTTTGTTGACCAGACGCCCAGTCCACACTTGCTGTTGTAGCAGCGTGTCCCAGAGCTCTCCATAAATGCAGCTCGGTGTTCTACCTGCTGAAAGCATCCGCGTCTGTTGCCCTATAACGTCGTCAGCAGCATATCCCGTGATGCGGCTGAAGGCCTCGTTGACATACAGAATTTTCGACTCCGTATCGGTAATGGTGATGGCTATCGGGGACTGATTGACAGTTTCAAAATAGATCCCAGCAGGTAGTCCATCATTGCCGTCGAGCATTACTGTTTGGTGTCTGGTCATAGTGTTTCCTATCTGGTTTGCCCTGCCGTTTACTTCTCTGTTCGCCGATTTGAACGCACGGATTCAAGTAGATCGACCGGTGCGGAACAGCCATGGAGGGCGTCAGGTGGGAAACCTTTCCCAGTCTTTGCGCCTCTCTTTTTGTGTTAACAAGCAATTAATGCGCCATTCGTGTAAATAACGCTCCAGGCCAGTAACCATGCAGTAAGTACGGAATGTAGCCTTTGCGACAAAGCGTTGCGGAGGAAGGATTTTGTGTGAGGTAGATAACACTCGTTTAAGCCTGTCTATAGTCATGGGCATAATAACAATCGATTAAAAATCAATATGTTATGATTTCTGTGGAGGCTGTTTTTTGACTGGCATAGCTTCTGCAATGGCTTAAAGGGATCGCTGAGGCCCCTTTTAACATTGCACTGTTTTGGGTCTTTAGATTCCTGTAGAGCCCTTTTTGGACCGCTCTCTGTTGAAAGCAGATGTAGCAAACCTGGGCTGGGACGTCTGATACAGAGCACCTGAGTTGCAGCACTTGCGTTGGAATGATTGATACAGAGCACCTGAGTTGGAGAGTAATGTGACTGAATACCTGCTGTTGATTCTCGGTACTGCGTTGGTGAATAACGTTGTGCTGGTGAAATTTCTAGGACTCTGCCCATTTATGGGGGTGTCGGGAAAGCTGGATACCGCGCTGGGCATGGGGATGGCAACAGCCTTTGTGCTGACACTTGCTGCCGCATCTAGTTGGGCGATCGAGCAGTTGGTACTGATCCCTATGGGGATAGAGTTCTTGCGAATTCTGTTTTTTATCCTGGTGATCGCCGCCGTGGTTCAGTTCACCGAGATGCTGGTCAAAAAAACCAGTCCGGTGCTGTATCAGATGCTGGGTATCTTCCTGCCACTCATTACCACCAATTGCGCGGTGCTGGGCGTGGCCTTGTTGAACGTTCAGGAGGGTAATAGCTTCGTGCAGAGTGTTCTCTATGGCATGGGCTCGGCGATAGGTTTTAGTCTGGTGATGGTGATCTTTGCCGGTCTGCGAGAACGCTTGGCGTACGCCGATGTGCCCGAGGCGTTTGCCGGTACCCCGGTGGCCTTTATCGTCGCCGGTCTATTGTCGATGGCCTTTATGGGCTTTGCCGGACTGCCGACGCATTGATTGTTGGTTCATGATTGTCGGTTCAGTACCGGTTCACCCGTACGCATTCACTAAAGGGAGTACGTTATGTTTGCCGCCATTATTACCCTCGCTTTTCTGGGTCTGGGACTGGGTTATTTGCTCGGTGTCGCGGCGATTCACCTGAAGGTTGAAGAGCCCGCAATCGTGCAGGAGATCGAAGCGATGTTGCCGGGCACCAACTGTGGTCAGTGCGGCTTTGCCGGTTGCCCGATCGGGGCGAAAGAGCTGGCAGCTGGGACTGCGCCGGTAACGCTGTGCCCGCCAGGTGGTAAAGCACTGGCCGAAGCCTTGGCTATCAAACTTGGCGTTGAGCTGGACCTGTCGGCGGTCGCCGATGATAACCGGCTTGTGGCTCAGGTGATCCAAACGCAGTGTATTGGCTGCACCCGCTGCATCAAATTGTGTCCGACCGATGCCATTGTCGGCGCGCCTAAACAGTTGCATAACGTCGTGATCGACGCGTGCACCGGCTGTAATAAGTGCATCGATATCTGCCCAACGATGGGGATTAAAATGTGCCGCCCAAGGCAGACACTGGCGAACTGGCAGTGGCCAAAACCCCAAGCGGAGCAGGAGGTGAACGGATGAAGCTGTTTAGTTTTCGTGGCGGAATTCACCCATCGGCGCGTAAAGAACGGACCCAGGACCTACCCATTATTCGCCTGCCAATGCCCAAGCGGCTGTACGTGCCCTTGCAGCAGCATATTGGTGAACCTGCGGTGGCGCGGGTGGTGGCCGGGGAGCAGGTGGTCCGCGGTCAGATATTGGGAGGCAGTGTCGGCCGAATTTCTGCACCTGTGCATGCCCCTGCCGATGGCAAGGTGATTGGCATTATCGACTTTTCCTCGCCGCACCCGGCGGCACTGCCGGTGACGACAGCGGTGATAGAGGTAAGTGCTAGCCAGAGCCCTTGGATTGCACCTTTAGAAGACCCTTTTAGCCTCAGCGGGGATGAATTGGCGCAGCGGATTCAGCAGGCCGGTATTGTCGGCATGGGCGGCGCGACCTTTCCCTCAGCAGTGAAGTTGGATATGGCCCGCCAGCACCAGGTGCTCACCCTGATTATCAATGGTGGCGAGTGTGAGCCTTATCTGACCTGTGACGATCGGTTGATGCGTGAACGAGCTGAGCAGATGTTGCTGGGGGTGGAGTTGATGTTGCGCTGCCTGGATGCAAAGCAGGCGATCATCGTGGTCGAGGATAACAAGGCGGCAGCGCTAGCCAACCTGCGTACTCTCTGTAATGAGGCTTTCTATAGCAAATTCGAGCGGATCAAAACCGTGTCGGTCCCGACCCGTTATCCACAGGGGTCACAAAAACAGATGATCCAGTCGGTGACCGGTAAAGAGGTTCCAGCGGGTGCCCACGCCACGGATCTGGGTGTGGTGATGCACAATGTGGCCACCGCCTACGCCGTCTATGAAGCCTTGGTGGTGGGCAAGCCGCTGGTCTCTAGAATTGTCACGGTGGGCGGCGGTGCGGTACCGCGTCCGGCCAATTTGGAGGTACCACTGGGCACCCTGGTTGAAGAGTTGCTGCGCTTTTGTGGTGTAGAGGATGACAACTACGAACGCTTGTTAGTCGGCGGGCCGATGATGGGGCAATGGTTACCCCATGCACAGCTGCCGATCATCAAAGGCAGCAGCGGTATTATCGCCCTGAATGAAGCCGAGACGCAGATGGATTTGCCCAGCCCCTGTATCCGCTGCGCGCGCTGTGTCACGGTCTGCCCTGCCGGCCTGTTACCGCTGGAGATGGCGAAACGCATTCGCAAGGAGGACTTCGGTGCTGCGCAGGCATTGGGGCTGAGCGATTGTATTGCCTGTGGCTCCTGCGCCTATGTGTGTCCATCCAAAATTCCTCTGGTGCAGTACTTCCATTACGGCAAGGGTGAGTTACAGGCGCGAAAACAACAGGAGAAGAAACGGGACCGTACCGCTGAGCTGGCGTCCAGCAAGGCACTCAGGGTTGAAGCGATTGAGCGCCAAAAGGCCGAGGCTGCAGCGCTGAGAAAGGCGCAAATGGCAGCGAAAAAAGCAGCAGAAGTAGCAGCACAAGAGATCGATTTATCGGATTCGAAATCAGAGATCACCCTTGTTAGCAGCGAAGAGTCTGGAGATTAATCATGGCAAATACTCTGATCAGTGGGCCACACACGCTGGCATCAACAACCGTTAGCCGGACCATGCTCTGGGTGATGCTGGCACTGACTCCGGCCACACTCTGGGGGCTGTATCTGTTTGGCTGGCCTGCGATCAACCTGTTTTTGATCACGGCGGTAGCTGCATTGCTGTTTGAGGCTGGCTGCCTGCGCCTGGCGGGTAAACGCGTTAAGGCGGGATTGTTTGATGGCTCGGCACTGTTGACCGCCTGGCTGCTGGCGATGAGTCTACCGCCTTGGGCGCCCTGGTGGATCGGTGTGCTGGGAAGCTTCCTGGCTATCGTCATCGGTAAACAGGTGTTTGGCGGGCTGGGACATAACCTGTTTAACCCGGCGATGGTGGCGCGTGTGGCGCTATTGGTGTCGTTTCCGTTGCAGATGACTTTATGGACCCAACCCGTAGCGCTGTTTAGCGCAGAGGCACCCGGGTTTATCGACGGGTTGGCGATCAGTTTTGCTGGGGACGCTCTAGCTGGTGGCGCATTTGATGCGTTGAGTGGGGCGACCCTGTTGGGTGAAGTCAAAACCGGATTTTCGGTCGGATCAACGCTACCCGAGCTGTTGCCGGCAGGTCTGGATCACTGGTCGATGGCAACCGGGTATGGCGCCGGCAGCCTGGGTGAAACCTCGGCGCTGCTGATTCTGGCCGGTGGGCTGCTGCTCGTGGTATTTGGCGTTATTAGCTGGACAATTCCCGTATCACTGTTGGCTACCGTAGGACTGTTGGCACTGCTCTTTAACGGTCTTAACCCCGATCGATACCCAGGCGTTGGTTACCACCTGTTCAGTGGCGGCATGATGCTAGCAGCTTTTTTTATCGCCACCGATATGGTCACCTCGCCGAATACACCTGCCGGGCAGCTGGTGTTTGGTGTCGGCTGTGGAGTGCTGATCTATCTGATTCGCACCTGGGGTGGCTACCCCGAGGGGGTCGCCTTTGCCGTACTGCTAATGAATGCGCTGACCCCGCTGATCGATCATTGGATCCGCCCCAGAATTTTTGGCCGGGACCGTGCATTCAAGCCGCTGGTGGTTGCGCCCAGGGCCTTAGGTAAACACCAGACCAGCAAGGGAGAGCAGGCATGATCGGTAAGGGCGTACTGAAACCCAGTTATACCCAGAGGCCCGCCTATTTTGCCGGAGTCCTCTGGATGATCGCGGCTATCGCAGGGAGCCTGCTGGTGATGGGTTTTGTTGGCACAGAAGAGCCGATTAAACAGCGGGCCCTGGAAGATCTGCAACGCTCCCTGTCACAGGTGCTCCCGGCTGAACGCTATGACAACGATCCTAGCCTGGATACCTTAGATCAGCCCAGCGAAGACGGCACTGTGAACCGTTTCTATCGGGCAACACTGGCCAGTGTGGCGGTAGCGTCTGCATTCGAAGTCGAGGAAGGCGGGTATTCCGGGCCTATCCGACTGGTGATGGGGGTCAGCCGTGACGGACTGATTCTGGGCGTGCGGGTGCTGTCTCACACTGAAACACCGGGGCTTGGGGACAAGATAGAGACCGCTAAGGATGACTGGGTCCTGAGCTTTAACGGTCTCTCATTGAGCAACCTCGCCGACGAGCGCTGGGCGGTAAAAAAGGATGGCGGAGCGTTTGATCAGTTTAGTGGTGCCACCATCACACCCAGGGCGGTGGTTAAAGCCGTCAAAAAAGGTTTGCTGCTCGAGCAGGCTAATCGCGCGGCGCTGACGCAGAACGCTAAGGCTTTAGTGCCTGGGCTCACTGGGCCTGAAGGGCCAAGTCAAACGCAACAATTAAGCCCTCCTCAGGGGTTACGTCAATCTCAACTAACGGAGGTGCACTAATGGAACAGAGCCGAGGTTTTCAATCGTTATGGAATAAAGAACTGTGGCAAGAGGGGATTTGGCATAACAACGTGGTGTTTTCACAGATGTTGGCGCTCTGTCCGCTGCTGGCGGTGACGGGTACGGCGACTAACGGTCTGGGGATGGGGCTGGTCTCCTTGCTGGTGTTCGTTATCTCCAATCTGCTGGTATCCATGCTGCGCGAGGTGATCCCGTCGGAGGTCCGTATTCCCGCGTTTGTGATGTTGATCGCAACCGTAGTGACCCTGGTGGACCTGATGATGAATGCCTGGCTGCATGAGCTGCATCAGGTGTTGGGATTGTTTATTCCGCTTATCGTCACTAACTGCGCCATTCTTGGCCGGGCCGAGGCCTTTGCCTACAAGAAACCGGTCTTGCCGTCGATTGTCGATGGTCTGGCGATGGGGTTGGGGTTCACCCTGACGTTGGTGATGTTGGGGGCTGCCCGCGAAATCATCGGTAGCGGCACCCTGTTTGCCAATGCCCATCTGCTGTTAGGGGAGATGTTTGGCTTCCTGGAGCTGACGCTTATTCCCAATTATGACGGTTTTCTGTTGATGATCCTGCCTCCGGGCGCTTTTCTGATGTTGGGCTTTATTGTCGCCGGAAAACGGGTGCTTGAACGCCGCGCGACAGGGCGGGTCAGTGCGATGAGCCCTGCAAAATGTTGATGCTTGGATGACGCCTGACGCGTCTGATTAATACCGATAAAACATGAATCTAAACTCGGATTCTGAGAAATAACTGAGGCCTTTCCCCTTAAGAAAACGTAGAGGAATCAATCATGAAAGTATCCGTCGTCTATGCAGAAACAGAACGTCAGAGTTGGATTACGGTCAAGCTTGCCGCAGGGGAGACGGTGGCGGATGCGATTCGCCAATCAGGGATTCTGGAACGCTTTCCGGCTATCGATCTGACTACCCAGAAAGTAGGTATCTTTGGTAAAGTAGCAAAACTCGAGGCTTCATTGAGTGAGGGTGATCGGGTCGAAATCTATATGCCAATCATTGCTGATCCGAAAACGGTGTCACGCCGTCCACTGGAGGAATGAACATGATGATCATAGGTCAATCGATTTAGTGCGCCCTTCAGTGTAGCTTGTTGTTATCGCTCTTGGTGCCATTCACTCCATTCTTAAAACACCCGGCCATCGATACGATACAAACCGCCGATGACAATATACTCCCCTTCACCGTTAAGCAGGCTGGGAAACAGTTGATCGAAGCAGAATACCTTCTGTGTAGGCACTTGGATCTTAACCACCCGGTCGGCAAATTCGGAGGCGCGTTCAGGGTCGAGTGAGAAGGCGTTGAGGTTATTTAACAGCAGGACCGCGCCCTCCTGCTCGTTGCGTTCACTCTGCTCCAGTGGCCCTGTGCTTAGCGAAAGCTGCTCCAGCCGGTTGATGCCTCGGTACAGGGTGAGATGTGTCTGTGATCGATTCGGCGTTTGTAAGCTTTGTCGTGGCTGTGATAATTCGTACTGACAATAGCCGTAAACCAGATCGAGCTGTGCCTCTAAGGCATTGGTGTTATACAACCCTTTGGCACGGGCTTCGAGGAATTTCAGGTGGCCATGACTGTTAACATCCCGAATCGGTTGCTGGTGAAACCTTGTCAGCAAACCAAACCGTGATTCAACCCAGGCTTTAAGTACCGCGCCTTCACGACTATCAGAATCAAAAAACCAGCCGCGGAGGGTTCGCTGCCAATTCGCTTTAGGTCGTCCTTTGCTGCCCGGTGAGTAGCCTGCCGCTGCCGGATCATCCAGGCAAAAATGGACATCGACATAATCGTAAAATTGCTGCACGCGCTGAGCCTTGTCGGGCAAGTGGGCTAGACGCTGAAACAGGTCTTTATGCAGATCGGCTACACCATCGATCAGCAGCGGGGCCGGTTGCTGCTGAAAGGTCAATCCGCCAAGAATAACGGCAGGGAGGTTACAGCGGTTGATCGGCAGGTAGCTTCCCTGTGGTAAACGGCAATTGTTTGATCGCTTAACAGCCATAACGTCGAAGCCCTATGGATTGAACTGCATTGTGGCCTGCTCATATCGCGACACGCCCTACAATTTGTCGTCATTAACCCTACGATGTTTGTTGCTTTGTCGCATTGGCATCATAAAAAATAAACAGTAAATAGACTAGTAATAATTAATCATCCCTTTTGGTTCAAGTGCTTAGGTGATAATACCCGCACTTGGCACAGCCATTGCCATATCTCTAGCGAACTTGTATGAAAACCTCGTAGCAATTAAGGAGAGTGACCATGGCATTGCGTCAATGTGCAATCTACGGAAAAGGTGGCATCGGTAAGTCGACCACTACCCAAAATCTGGTAGCGGCGCTAGCCGAAGCCGGTAAAAAAGTAATGATCGTCGGTTGTGACCCTAAAGCGGACTCTACCCGTCTGATCCTCCACTCCAAGGCCCAAACCTCGGTGATGGAGATGGCTGCCGAGTTGGGTACCGTTGAAGATCTCGAGTTGGAAGATGTGCTTCAAGTCGGCTACAAGGATATCAAATGTGTTGAGTCTGGCGGCCCTGAGCCAGGTGTGGGTTGTGCCGGTCGTGGCGTCATCACTGCGATCAACTTCCTCGAAGAGGAAGGCGCCTACACCGACGATCTGGACTTCGTCTTCTACGACGTACTCGGTGACGTGGTTTGTGGTGGTTTCGCCATGCCAATCCGCGAGAACAAAGCGCAAGAGATCTACATCGTCTGCTCCGGCGAGATGATGGCGATGTACGCCGCCAACAACATCTGCAAAGGCATCGTTAAATACGCCAGCTCTGGCAGCGTACGTCTGGCGGGTCTGATCTGTAACTCGCGTAACACCGACCGTGAAGACGAGCTGATCATCGCCCTGGCCGAGAAGATTGGCACCCAGATGATCCACTTCGTACCGCGTGACAACGTGGTGCAGCACGCCGAGATCCGCCGTATGACGGTGATCGAATACGATCCCAAAGCCAATCAGGCCGACGAGTACCGCGCCCTGGCACAGAAAGTCATCGCCAACACCAAGTTTGTGATTCCCAACCCTGTCTCGATGGATGAGCTGGAAGAATTGCTGATGGAGTTCGGCATCATGGATGTCGAGGACGAGTCCATCGTCGGTAAGACCGCTGAAGAGCTGGCTGCTGAGGCGTAAACCGCAGCGCCGCTCCTGCTACGAGCAACTCCGCCAGGTCTGTTGTGTTTACCACAGGATCTGGCGGAGACCCGACGCGGGTAGCCGTAGAGCGCGTTAACCGCTGTTTTTAACCGTTTGTTTTTAACCGTTTGTTTTTAACAAGGGAACTCCATTATGGCGAGTTTAAATGTTGAAGAGACCAAGGCCCTTATCGAAGAGGTGCTGGAGGTCTATCCGGAAAAAGCTAAAGAGGACCGCGCCAAACACCTGATGGTGGCAGAACCTGGTCAAGACACCAAAGGCTGCATCACCTCTAACCGTAAAGCCCTGCCGGGTGTCATGACCAACCGGGGTTGTGCCTATGCCGGCTCTAAAGGAGTGGTCTGGGGCCCGATCAAAGACATGATCCACATCTCCCATGGTCCGGTAGGCTGCGGTCAGTATTCCCGTGCCGGTCGTCGCAACTATTACGTCGGTACCACCGGTGTTGATAGCTACGGCACCATGAACTTCACCTCAGATTTCCAAGAGAAAGATATCGTTTTTGGTGGCGACAAAAAGCTGGAAACCTTGATCGATGAGATCGAAACGCTGTTCCCGCTCAACAAAGGCATCTCGATTCAATCCGAGTGCCCGGTGGGCTTGATCGGTGACGATATTGAAGCCGTCTCCAAAGTTAAGGGCGCTGAGCTGGGTAAAACGATTGTGCCGGTGCGCTGTGAAGGATTCCGCGGTGTATCTCAGTCGCTGGGCCACCATATTGCCAACGACGCGGTACGTGACTGGGTTCTGAACGACAACGATAAGCGTGAAGTCGGAAAATACGATGTGGCACTGATTGCCGATTACAACATCGGTGGCGATGCCTGGTCATCACGGATTCTGCTTGAAGAGATGGGGCTTAACGTTGTCACCCAGTGGTCCGGCGACGGCACCCTGAATGAAGTTAAGAACAACATCAACGTCAAACTTAACCTGCTGCATTGCTACCGTTCGATGAACTACCTAGCACGGCACATGGAAGAGAAGTACGAGATTCCTTGGGTTGAGTTCAACTTCTTTGGCCCGACCAAGACGGTCGAGAGTCTGCGCAAGATTGCGGCCTACTTTGATGACACCATCAAGGCCAATGCCGAGAAAGTGATCGCCAAGTATGAAGCTCAGACACAGGCGATTATCGACAAGTACCGTCCCCGTCTGGAAGGCAAGAAAGTGATGCTCTATGTCGGCGGACTGCGCCCACGTCACACCATCGGCGCGTATCAGGATTTGGGCATGGAAGTGGTTGGCACCGGCTACGAGTTCGGTCACAACGATGACTACGAGCGCACCCTGGAAGATATCAAGCATTCCACCCTGATTTACGATGATGTCACCGGCTACGAATTTGAAGAGTTTGTCAAAGCGATCAAGCCCGACATGATCGGCGGTGGTATCAAGGAAAAATACATCTTCCAGAAGATGGGTATCCCCTTCCGTCAGATGCACTCCTGGGATTATTCAGGCCCTTATCACGGCTACGACGGCTTCGCCATCTTTGCCCGCGATATGGACATGACCCTGAATAATCCTTGCTGGAAGGCGATGGAAGCCCCCTGGAAAAAGAGCGCCTAAGGCCTCGCTTCAGAAACAGGACAGCCCCTTAATGTCGGCAGGTTTGCCTGTCAGAGATTCACTTACCGCCGTGTGCTCCGCCTTCGTTAGAGAAGTGCCAGTGGCACGGTTGGGAGGTTAAAATGAGTCAGATTGCTGAAAATGTAAAACCTTGTTATCCGCTGTTTGAACAGCCTGAATACAAGGACCTGTTGGCCAAGAAGAAGGTCGATCACGAAGACCCGACTGTTGCCGCCAAGGTGCAGGAGATGTTCGACTGGACCACCACCGAAGAGTACAAAGAGCTTAACTTCAGCCGTAAAGCGCTGACGGTTGACCCCGCCAAGGCCTGTCAGCCTTTGGGGGCGGTGCTCTGCTCGCTAGGCTTTGAAAAGACCCTGCCTTACGTGCACGGATCCCAGGGTTGCGTGGCCTACTTCCGTACCTACTTCAACCGTCACTTTAAAGAGCCGATCATGGCGGTCTCCGACTCCATGACCGAAGATGCGGCGGTTTTCGGTGGCCAGCAGAACATGAAAGATGGCCTGGAAAACGCGAATGCGCTGTACAAGCCGGAGATCATCGCTGTCTCCACTACCTGTATGGCTGAGGTTATCGGTGACGACCTGAACGCCTTTATCGGCAACGCCAAGAAAGCCGGCCATATCCCCGAGGATATGCCGACACCTTACGCCCATACCCCCAGTTTTGTCGGTAGCCACACCACCGGTTGGGATGGCATGTTTGAAGGCTTTGCGCGTTATTTCACCCTTAACTCGATGGACGATAAAACTGTCGGTAGCAACGGTAAGATCAATCTGGTGCCAGGCTTTGAAACCTACCTGGGTAACTACCGTGTACTCAAGCGGATGATGGCCGATATGGACGTCGAGGCTACTCTGCTGTGTGATCCGAGCGAGGTGCTGGATACGCCGGCAGACGGCGAGTTCCGGATGTACGCGGGTGGCACCACCCAGGCCGAGATCAAAGATGCACCCAACGCCATCGATACCTTGCTGCTACAACCCTGGGGCCTGATCAAGACCAAGAAGTTTGTCAAAACTACCTGGAACCAGCCGGCCTCTGAGATCAGTGCACCCATGGGTTTGGCCGGCACCGATGAGTTCCTTATGAAGGTGTCTGAACTGACCGGTAAGCCGATCTCTGAGAGTCTGGCGCTGGAGCGTGGTCGCCTGGTCGACATGATGCAGGATTCACACACCTGGCTGCATGGTAAGAAATTTGCCCTCTACGGTGATCCGGATTTTGTCATGGGTCTGGCCAAATTCATTCTGGAGCTGGGTGCTGAGCCGTCGATCATCCTGTGTAACAACGCCAACAAGCGTTGGGCTAAAGCGATGCAGACGATATTGGATGCGTCTCCATTCGGCAGCAATTGCGAGATCCATTACGGTAAGGACCTGTGGCATCTGCGCTCGTTGTTGTTTACCAACAAGCCGGACTTTGTCCTCGGTAACTCCTACGGCAAGTTCCTGCAGCGCGACACGCTGGCAAAAGGGAAGGAGTTCGAAGTGCCATTGATTCGCATGGGCTTCCCGATCTTCGACCGTCACCATATGCATCGCCAAACCACGCTGGGGTATGAGGGGGCTATGCAGATCCTTACCACGCTGGTCAACGAAGTACTGGCCAAGCTGGATGCCGAGACGATGGAGCTTGGTGCAACCGACTACAACTTTGATTTAGTGCGCTAAGGGCTTTGACCTGGTTCGCTAACAGCGGTCGTTAACCCCGCCCTCTGCGCTAGCTTATTGCGCTGCCAGAGGGCGCTTTTCTCACCCAAAACTCGCTACCGAGTTGGTCGATGAGAAAAGGCCAAGTACGGAGTTTTTTATGCCCAGCGTTATGTTTAGAGAGCACGAAGGCAAGCTTTCCCTTTACATCGCCAAGAAAGACCTCGAAGCGATGGTGGTTTCACTAGAACATGATCAAGCCGACAAGTGGGGCGGAAAAATCGAACTCGACGACGGTTCTGCCTGGTACCTGGATCCTATGGATGCCAAACCTAAACTACCCAAAACCGTGCGTGTACGCCGGGCTTGAACTTGCTGATTGGGATGGTCTTAAGTGAGTCCTGGTCCTATTAACAAGCGTTAAGGAGAATTCATATGGCACTTTATATTGTTGAAGACGAATGCATCGCCTGTGGTGACTGTGTACCCGAATGTCCCAACGATTCCATCAGCGAAACGCTGGTGGCATTCAAGATTAAGGCCGCTACCTGCACCGAGTGCGATGGCGAAGCCGATACACCCAAATGCGTGACCATCTGCCCCATTGATAACTGCATCCTGCCCGTCGGCTGAACAGATAGCCCCTTTTTCACCTTTATGACTGATTACGAATTTACCGAACACGGCAGCTCAGATGGGATGAGCTGCCGTTTTTTCCAACCGACACCACACAATGGCTGATAGGAGGCCTTATGAGTAGCGATAACTTTCGCTTTAAAATCGCCATCGCGACCAATAGCGGTGAACGTATTGATGGTCATTTTGGCAGCTGTGAATCGTTCGCCATCTACCAGTTTGATGCCAATACGATCGAGCACCTTGAAACCCGAGCAGCGATCGAGGTTGAAGGCGTAGAAAAAAACAGCGTGCGTGCCGAACAGATCAGCGACTGCCATCTGCTTTATGTTGCATCCATAGGCGGACCCGCCGCAGCCAAGGTGATCAAATTCGGACTGTATCCGCTCAAAACAAATGAACCGATTACGATTGAAGACGCACTACAGCGTCTGCAGCACGTGATCGAAGGGACTCCGCCGCCCTGGATGGCCAAGCTGATGGGTAACAATGCATCACTGTCGCATATTCTGGAAACTACAGCGTCGTAATCCCTCCGATATTCCCTCGTCGGGTTAAACCCCGATCCAAAACAGCCCGACTTATTCTTTATTGCTGTGAGTCGGGCGAACATTACTTCTGGGTCGGCGTCACTCCTCACCTCCCTGTGGGTTGAATTCATCCCGACGCGGCACCGACACCGCGCCCTAAAACTGTTCTCAGCTTTGTCAGGATCTGCGCATAGTGCTCTGAGTTGCTGTCGCAAAACCGACAAAAAACGTTATGTGCTACTAACAATCAATAGCTTATCGCTGGCACAACTGTTGCTCTAGCTTAGTTATAGGCATTTTTCGGTACCAGGAGACACCATGAAATCCAAACAGATTGCTGAACTGCTCGATGAGCCCGCCTGTTCCCACAATGACAAGTCCAAATCAGGCTGCGCTAAACCCAAGCCGGGTGCCTCGGCCGGGGGCTGCGCCTTCGATGGTGCCCAGATCGCGCTGCTGCCCATCGCCGATGTCGCCCATATCGTTCACGGCCCGATCGCCTGTGCCGGCAACTCCTGGGACAACCGCGGCACCCGTTCCAGCGGCCCGACGCTCTATCGGCTGGGGATGACCACAGACCTGACTGAGCAGGATGTGATCATGGGCCGCGGGGAAAAGCGCCTCTTTCACAGTATCAAGCAGGCGATCGACAGCTATTCACCCGCCGCCGTCTTTATCTACAACACCTGTGTCCCGGCGATGATCGGTGATGATATCGAAGCGGTCGCCAAAGCCGCCAGCGAGCGCTGGGGAACGCCTGTCGTACCGGTGGATGGTGCGGGTTTTTACGGCTCTAAAAACCTGGGCAACCGGATCGCGGGAGAGTCGATGCTCAAGTATGTGATCGGGACTGCAGACAAGGCGGATAAGCCGATCCATCCAACGGGTATCCCCGTGTATGACGTCAACCTGATCGGGGAGTACAACATCGCCGGTGAGCTTTGGAACGTGATGCCGCTGCTCGATGAATTGGGGATCCGTGTGCTCTGCACCCTCTCGGGTGATGCCCGCTTTCATGAGGTGCAGAGCATGCACCAGGCTGACGTCAATATGATGGTCTGCTCCAAGGCGATGGTGAATGTTGCCCGTAAACTCAAAACGCTCTACGGCACCCCCTGGTTCGAGGGCAGCTTCTACGGGGTGCGCGATACGTCCCAGGCGCTGCGCGATTTCGCCCAGCTGATTGGTGATCAGGATCTGATCCAGCGTGCCGAGATTGTGATCGCCCGCGAAGAGGCGCGCCTGGATCTGGAGCTCGAGCCTTGGCGGCAAAAGCTCCGCGGCAAACGGGTGCTGCTCTATACCGGCGGGGTCAAATCCTGGTCGGTTGTTTCCGCGCTGCAGGATCTGGGGATGATCGTGGTGGCCACCGGCACAAAAAAATCCACCGAAGAGGACAAGGCCAGGATTAAAGCGCTGATGGGGGAGGACGCGTTGATGCTCGATGGCGGCAGCGCGCGCCAGCTGCTCGATACCGTCGCCCAGCAACGGGCCGATCTGCTGATCGCTGGAGGACGTAATCTCTACACCGCACTTAAGGCTCGGCTGCCCTTTCTGGATATCAACCAGGAGCGGGAGTTCGGTTACGCCGGCTACAGCGGCATGAAGGAACTGGCAAGGCAGCTGGCTCTGACCCTGACTAACCCGGTCTGGCAGCAGGTTCGGACGCCGGCTCCATGGAACAAGAAACACTGTAACGGAGACAAGCAATGAAGCTCCGAATAACAACAGCAGAACTCGATGACACCGGGCTCTCCAGTAACAATACCGTCATGCAGGAGCTGGCGCGGCAGCTGAACCTGACCAATCCGGTCTGGCAGCAGGTCTGCACGCCTGCGCTCTGGATTAACGTTGCAGATGCGCCTGCAGCCGGTAGCCGATCCGGCGCAACCGAACACCATCCCCAAGCAATCAATAGCCCTCAATCCAATACAGCAGCCTGAGGAGATCAGCATGACCGATGACAACACGCCTCGCGGGAAAAACCTGATCCCACGAACCAAACCCCTGGCAATCAACCCGCTCAAAGCCAGCCAGCCGCTGGGGGCCACGCTGGCCTGTCTGGGGATTCGCCAGTCGATCCCGCTACTGCACGGATCCCAGGGCTGCTCCGCCTTTGCCAAGGTGTTTTTGGTACAGCACTTTCGCGAACCTATCCCCTTGCAGACCACGGCGATGGATCAGGTCAGCACCGTGATGGGCGGGGATGAAAACCTGTTTGAAGCGTTGCAAACCCTGTGTAGCAAAAACAGTCCGGCGCTGATCTTGATCCCAACAACAGGCCTGACTGAAACCCAAGGCTGCGATGCCCGTAGGGTGATTGCCCAGTTTCGCATCGACCATCCGGAGTTCAGTGCTACCCGTATCGTTCCGGTCAATACGCCCGATTTTAAAGGCTGCCTGGAGAGCGGCTTTGCCTTGGCGATCGAGGCGCTGATCGATGAGCTGGTGTCTCCGAGTGAGTCTGCGGCGACTCGACCTGAACAACTCAATCTGCTGGTCAGCGCCAACCTGACACCGGCCGATATTGAGCAGCTAAAGAGCTACGTCGAAGCCTTTGGTTTCAAACCCCTGGTGTTGCCCGATATCTCGGATTCCTTGGGGCATCTGGTCGAACAGGACTTCAGCCCGCTCTCGGTAGGCGGCACCCCGGTATCGGCGTTCGATCAGTTGGGCCAGAGCACCGCCACCCTGGTGATCGGGCGCTCCCTGTTCAAAGCGGGCCAGCTACTGCAAAAACGTACCGGTGTTGAGAGTTATAGATTTGAACATCTAATGGGGCTGGAGGCTACCGATCAGCTGATCGATTGCCTGCGTCGCCTCAGTCGCCAACAGGTCCCCGATTCGATCGAGCGGCAACGCGACCAGCTTCAGGACGCGATGGTCGATACCCATTACCAGCTGGGTTTGGCGCCGGTGGCTCTAGCCGGTGACCCCGAACTACTGGCCGCGTTCAGCAGCTGGCTCAGCCAGATGGGGGCGGATGTGGTGGTGGCTGTCACCCCGGTCGCCAGCCAATCCTTAGCCAAAGCAGCCGGTCATCTGATCAAGGTCGGCGATCTGGCCGACCTAGAATCACTGGCCGCCGAACAGGGTGCGGAGCTGCTGATCGGCAACAGCCATCTGGTCGACGCAGCGAAACGCTTAGGGGTGCCTGTGTTATCTGCAGGCTTCCCGCAACACCATCACTACGGCGCCCACCGGCGCTGTTGGATCGGCTATGGCGGAAGTGCTCAGACGCTGTTTGATATCGCTAATCTGCGCCTGCAGGCGGATCAGCACGCGATTCCTGTCTACCGCGCAGTGCTGAGCCAGAAACGCGACGAGCCCATACCCACACCGACAACCCATTAACAGGAGTAGCAACATGAAACTCGCACGCCACCTTAAGCTCTCCTCGGCCGATGTCGGCGCTAGCCGGATCCGCGTCGCCTTCGCGACCCGCGACCGCAAGCATATTGACCAGCATTTCGGTTCCGCCTGCAGCTTTATGATCTACAGCATCACCCTGCAGAGCTATGAGTTGATCGAAGTGGCCGAATTTACCGAGACCGAGCAGGACAAAAATCACAGCAAACTATTGACCAAGCTAGAACTGCTCGATGGCTGTCATGCGGTCTACAGCAACGCCATAGGGTCCGCGGCGGTGCAGCAGTTGCTCAGCCTGGGGATCCAGCCGATCCGCTCTATTCCCGGTACGGCCATCAGTCGTGAGATTGGACAGCTACAACAGGCCTGGGAAACCGATCCGCCTAGCTGGCTGGCCAAGCAGCAACAGAGCACCCGTTCTGCTGACCGTTTCGACACCATGGAGGATGAAGGCTGGCAGGAATAAACCGCCTTCATTGTAAGCATTCATTTCAGGAGCAACCTATGTTTGACGAACTCATTATCGACGAGCACGACCCGGTACTCACAACCGATTTTGTCAAAGAGATTTTGCGCCAGCTACGGGCGATAGACACCTACGGCGCCTATGAAAACTGGAGCGATGCGCGGGTACTGGATCCAATCATCATGACCAAGGAGCGTAAACGTGAGATGCCGATCGTGGCTGATCCCGACGACGTCACGCTTTCCAATATCCGTGCCTACTACAACGCCCTGGCGGTACTGATCGAAAAGGAGTGTGGTCATATGGCGCGCCCGCTGATTAGCATCAGCCATGAAGGGTTTGGCCGGGTACTGATCACTGTCGGCAAGCTGGTGGTGGTGGATAAGATCCTGCGCGACGCGCATCTATTCGGCTTTGCCAGTCTGTCAAAGATGAAAACAGACAGTGACCTGATACTAAGCCAGGCGCAAGCGCTGGTGGGAAGTTACCCCAAGGTTGCCGCGATCTAATTTACATTATTTAAAGGAGTCAATTCTCATGGCCAACTATCAAGGCTCAACGCAGGGCGGCAGTGCCTGGGAACCGCAATTTATCACCGAGATCGATCAGTCAAAATGCATCGGATGCGGACGCTGCTACAAGGTCTGCGCGCGCGATGTTCTGAATTTGGTCGAGTATGAAGCAGACGACGATTACGACGACGAATACGACGACTTCGATGACGATGAGCAGCGGATGGTGATGGAGGTCGCTAATGCCGGTGACTGCATCGGCTGCGAAGCCTGCTCCAGCGTCTGCTCCAAAAACTGCATCAGTCACAACCCCAAGGCCGCCTGAATCTGTATCTGAAAGAAGGAATGCTTAGTTTATGAAAATCAAATTAAGCCTACATATCTCGGCGTCCCCGAAATAGAGCGTAGTGACAACCAGGCGCTGCTTGCGGTTTTCCAGGCGGCGCTTATTTTCGCTGCCCTAAGGTCAAGCATGCTAGACAAGAAAAATGGCGAATGAGAGTTTGGGCAAATGGGCTTTTTTAGAGCCCAGTACGCAAAAAGCCAAATCAAAAAAGTGCTTGATTTGGCTTAATATTACGTTGGTAGCGGGGGCAGGATTTGAACCTAGGGCCTTCGCTGGGGGTATAAAGAGCGAGCCCGACGATTTTTCCTGTGCTTAGAAACGCAAAAAGCCAAACCCAGCATGTGCTTGATTTGGCTTAATATTACGTTGGTAGCGGGGGCAGGATTTGAACCTACGACCTTCGGGTTATGAGCCCGACGAGCTACCAGACTGCTCCACCCCGCATCAACGTGGGGCGAATTATAGAGAGAGTGGGGCAGCCTGTCTATCTAATTATAAAAATCATTCATTTGGTAAAGAATCACATTGGGTTTTCACGGTGTTTTTTTGAACAATTAAAACCTGAAATAGGGGTAAACCCTTGATGAAAGTGTGCCGATCATTGCCTATGATAGAGCGTCGTGAGCAAATTACATGGAATCACGGCTTTTTGCTGATACAGAGGCTTTTGTAAGGGCCCGTCAGCTTAGTATGTATTATAAGGAGAAGCTTTAATGACTCAACGGATCGCATTGGTCACCGGAGGCACAGGCGGCATCGGTAGTGCTATTTGTCAAGAACTTGCCAACCTGGGTATGAAGGTTGTTGCGGGTTATAGCAACGAAGAAAAAGCCAAGGCTTGGTTGGAAGAGCAGAAAGCAGCGGGTTTCGATTTTTTGATCCAGCATGTTGATGTTACTAGTCTTGAGTCTTGCACCCAGGCTGTTGCCGCAATTAAAGAGCAGACTGGCGGCAGTATTGATGTTCTGGTTAATAATGCGGGTATCACCCGTGATGGATTCTTTAAAAAGATGGGTTGGGATCAGTGGCACGCCGTACTGAATACTAACCTGGATAGCGCATTCAACATGACGCGCCCTATCATTGAGGACATGTTGGAGAAGAAGTGGGGGCGTATCATCAACATCTCTTCCGTTAACGGTGAGAAGGGACAGATGGGTCAGGCAAACTATTCAGCCGCGAAAGCAGGTCTGCATGGCTTTACCAAGGCTTTGGCTCAGGAAGGCGCGCGTAACGGTGTTACCGTTAACACGATCTCTCCTGGCTACATTCTGACGCCGATGGTGGCTAAGATCGATCAGGCAATCCAGGATAAGATTGTTGCCGGTATTCCGGTTGGTCGTATGGGTCAGCCGAATGAAATTGGTCGTGCAGTGGCTTTCTTGGCCGATGAGAACGGTGGCTACATCACCGGTTCTAACTTGTCCATCAATGGTGGTCAGCACATGCATTGATCCTTCGGATCCTGTATAAAAAACCCCGCATGGCGGGGTTTTTTTTGGTCAGGCGCTTATTGCTGCCGCGCTGTTACGGGCGCTCAGTACAGCCTTGCGTCTGGCTAGCATCAAAGCGGGCTTTTAGCTCCTCATGGCACTGATTAAACGGCGTGCACAGCCAGGATTTGTAGAGTCCTTTGAGTGTTTCGTTGCAGTGGGCGCCGCGTTTTTGCTGCTCGATAGCATCTTTCAGTCGTGCCATCTGGTATTCCATACGCAGGACTTGATCCTCCTCGGGAGAGCTGCGCCCGGTCTCTATTTCAGCGCGAATACAGAGCATGCGTAATGACTGGAAGCTTTGCTCCAATGTCTGCTCGAGGCATTGTTCAAATTCCTCACCCGCGGCGGCGTTGCGGCGGGTCAGCAGCTCGGTGATGGCCTGGTAGCGGGCAGACATTGTAGGTTGCAGTGCCGATTCCAGTTCGCGGGTGTCTAAAGCAGGCAGCGTTGGGTGTTCGTGTTCAGGCCCAGCCTGTTCCAATAGTTCTTGTTCCAGCTCGGCACAGCGGTAATGGCACTGCTGCAGCGCGGTGTTCGCGGGTGAGTTTTCTTCCTGGACGCGCCGCTGTTGTGTTTTTGCTTTGGAAAAACGCGCTTGAAGATCTTGTAAACGACTGTGCTCGGCAAGCAGGCTTTTAAAGCGCTTTTCAAGCTGGGCACATTCCTGTTGCGGCATGTCAGGACGATTTTCGAGTTCAACGCAAAGCGCTTGCGCCTCGCTTTGGGTTGCACTGCGCAGCTGTTTGCCTTGTTCGAACGCCTGGTCGCATAAATCACGGAAACGGTGCCACAGACGCTGTTCATCTTTGTGGTGGGTGGCGCCGATCTGCTTCCATTGCTGCTGTAATTCCTTGATCGAATCGGCGCTGTTCGCGTCCGCATTAGTCTGGAGCATCGCCTCGGCCTGTTCGATCAGTACCTGCTTGGCCGCGGCGTTCTGGTCGCGGTTGGCGGCAATCCTGGCGTCAAGACGTGTGAGTAGCTGGTTGAACTGCTGCTGCAACAGTTTGCCGGGAGCCCGGTCTACCGGTGCATGTTTTCGCCATTCGTTTTTAGCGAGGCGGCTGACCTGGGCGACGGCCTTCCAGTCTGGGGCCTCCCAGTTGTTTTGTTGTTCAAAGAGGCTGAGTTCGTCCAGCAGGCGCTGGCGCTGGGCGAGATTATCTTGTCGCTGCTGACGCTCACCGTTGTAGTGCTCTTTGCAGGGCGCGTAGGCCAGTTCGTTGGCCTTTTGGAAACGCTTACGCAGGGTGGCCGGGGTACGTGGGCTATCCAGCTCCTTCCAGCGCGCCTGAAGGGCTTTGATGGCTTCGGCACGGGCCGGGATGTCCAGGGACGATTCGATCAGGGATTCCATTTCCGCGCACAGTGCCTCGATCTTAGGTAACACGGCGAAGCGTTGCCAGTCTTGGAGCTCCTGTAGGCGGGCGAGTGCGTTACGGTAGCGGGTTTCCAGGGGGCCGAAGCCGCTGTTTTGCAGGTTTCGATGCGTTTGTTCGGCTTGCTGAAGGTTACCGTCGTCGATATCCCGTTCCAGTTGCAGCAGCGTGGCTTTCAGTTGTTGCTGGTCTTGCTGTTTACGCTGTGCCTTGTCCTGTTGTTTTTGCGTGAGTTGCTGGCGCAGGTCGTCCAGCGCGCGCAGTGCCGCGGGTTTTGGGTAAGCCGAAGGCCAGTTGATAAGCGATTCCAACGCGCTGATGGACGCGAGCGAGGGGGATTGCGTCTGCGCGGCCAAGGCGTCTTCTTGTTGTTGAAGTTCGGTCAGGCTTTGGATCAGCTGTTGCTGGCGATCGTCAAGTTTGCCGACCTGTTGACTGAGGGACTTCTCCGGTGCCAAGGCTTGCAGTGACTGCCAGCGTGTCTGCTGGATTTCGTGTTGCTGGGTGATTTCAGCACAGTCGTAGCTTTGTAGCGCCATCAGCTGCTGATCGTCGCGTTGGCGCTGCTCCAGATAGGCCTGTTGTTCGGCACGCAGTGTTGCCTGCTGTTTGCGCTGTTCTTCGGCGGCAATCAGTGTGTCGGCACGGGCATCGCAGCGGGCAAACAGCTGATCGGTTTGTTGCTGGTAGGGCTCACGGCTGGACGCCGGCAGCGCCTGCCACTGGTTGCGTAGGGCATCCAGTCGTGCCGGGTAGTGCAGTTCATCGTGCGTATTGGCGAGTTTTTCCAGCAGGTCTTGCAGCGCGCAGGCGCGTTCATTCAGTTCGGCGGTCTGTTGCAGGGCCTGGCGATGCGCATCGGCTTTGGCGCGCAGAATACGGTAGACCCCCTTGTCTTTTTGACGGCACTGCTTGAGCAGCTCATCGATTCTTGTCTGGTCGCAAACCCGTTCTGCGGCGATTTGCCGCAGTTGGTGGTTGTCCGCTTGCAGGATTATCTGCTCCAGGCAGGCTTCTTCGCTGACCTGGCTGATCGCTTGCTGTCGCAGGGGGAGTGACTGTGCATTGATCGTCAGATGGGTCAGGATATCCTGATCGGTGAACTGTTCCAGCAGGCTGCGGCAGCTGTCCGTTGCCTCGAGATTTACCTGCGTACGTGTCAGCAGCAGGCACAGTCGATTGAGGGCGTCCTGGCGTACCGTGTCGTTAGGGTCCTGATGGCAGAGGTCTTTCAGCAGCGGAAGGTGGTCAATAAATGCCAGTGCCTGACAGCGGACATCCGGGCTGTCATCGTCTCTGGCCAGCTGTTGCAAAATGGCCTGGTCTTCCTCGCGGGCGGGATTGAGTTGTTGAATTGCTTGGAGGCGTACGGCGACTTTTTGGTGCTGCCATTTGGGGCGGAAAAGGTTTGAAAAAATCAACTGCATGCGAAAACCACTGTTCTTGATGTCATTGTCAATCGGGTATCGGGACGGCGGGATGCCGGCTTGCCGCCCGCTAAGTACGCTGTAAAACCGTTTCCGGAGTAGAGCCAGTCGTTGTCATTGTTATTAAGGGTGGGTCCAGGGTCGAACATTTTAAGGGATTGGCCCTTCAGGAGAAAGGCTTTACCGCACTCGGCCGTGCATTCATCGTGCGCAACACTGCTTGAATTTTTTTCCTGAGCCGCAGGGGCAGGGTGCGTTGCGTCCGGTTTTTGGTGAGCGGCTCTCCACGTTGACCCGCCCATCCAGGTAGTACCAACGCCCCTCTTCCTGTAAAAAGCGCGATGTTTCATGCAGCGCGCCGGCGCGGCCCTGCTCCATAAAGCGGGCCGTAAAGCTGACTTCGCCTTCTGTCTCCTGGCCTGTTCCCCGGCTATGGTGAAGGCTGAGATCAAGCCACTGGGTGGTGCGGGCTTGTTCGCGAAGGTCTTGAACATCGAGTCCTTGGCGCTGGCTGGTGTGTGTGGTATTGAGCAGGTAATCACCCAATCCGAGAGTAAAGGCGCTGTAGCGCGAGCGCATAAGTTGTTCAGCCGAGCGTGCGCCTGGCCTGGCGGCCTGTTCTTCGGCGCTACTTCCGTTTGCATACAGGAGCGGTCCACAGCAATCCTTGAAATAAAGCAGGCTGCCGCAGGGGCAATGTTGGCGGCTAGCGTGGCTTTTTGACATGCAGGATGGCGCCTCGGACGTGTTATCGGTTTATCAACAAGGGAGGGTGATTTATAGTAAATTGCACAGTCTATAGTAGGCTGAACAGTTTACAGTTGATAGCCCTGATACCCCAAGTAGGGCTTTCCTTTATCTCGTCCGTGGATGCGCGACGACCAGAGACCGATAGCATGAGTACCGACACCTTTTACTGGCATGATTACGAAACATTCGGTATCGATCCGATGCGTGATCGTCCCGTACAGTTTGCCGGTGTGAGAACCGATAGTGACCTGAATCCCATTGGCGAGCCGCTGATGCTGTTTTGTAAACAGGCGGCCGATTACTTGCCCAACCCTCAGGCGTGCCTGGTGACCGGCATAACCCCGCAGCAGGCGGAACGCGAAGGCGTTTGTGAAGCGGCGTTTATCCGCCGTATCCATGACGAACTGGCGCAGCCTGGCACCTGTTCAGTCGGGTATAACAGTATTCGTTTTGACGATGAGGTGACGCGCAATACGCTGTACCGCAATTTTTTCGATCCCTATGCACGGGAGTGGCAAAACGGTAATTCGCGCTGGGATCTGATCGACGTGCTACGCCTGGCGCGGGCATTGCGTCCAGAGGGTATTGAATGGCCGACCTATGCCGATGGCACACCCAGCCTTCGCCTTGAGGATCTGTCGGCGGCCAATGGTTTAATGCATGAAAGTGCGCACGATGCCTTGTCCGATGTGTATGCGACGATTGCGGTTGCCAAACTAATAAAGGACAAGCAGCCTCGGCTGTTTGAGTATGCATTGCGGCTGCGTGATAAGCGTTATGTGGCGACGCAGTTGGATGTGGTTCAGAACAAGCCGGTTTTACATGTCTCATCGAAATATTCTGCCGAGCGTAGCAATTTGGCGGTTGTGGCGCCGCTGGCCATGCATCCTATTAACCGTAACGGGGTGATCGTCTATGACCTGGAGACCGATCCGACCCCCCTGTTATCGCTGTCTGCGGCGGAGATTCGCCAGCGCGTCTTTACCCGGGCGGATCAGTTGCCCGCTGGCGTGGAGCGGATTGCGCTTAAAGTGTTGCACCTCAATCGCAGCCCGATGATTGCACCGGCAACGATGTTGACGCCCGAGGAGGCCGAGCGTCTCAAGGTCTCCGGGCGTAATTGTCGCCATCATCTGGCGATGCTGCGTGACTGCCCGGCGTTGCAGCAGAAGTTGCAGGAGGTGTTTGCCGACAGCGATCTGCCGGTCCAGTCTGATCCGGATAACATGCTTTATAGCGGCGGCTTCTTTTCCCCGCAGGACCGGGCGTCGATGGACCGGGTCCGTGAATGCGAGCCGAGTCTGTTGAGCGCGCTTGAATTGCCGTTTCAGGATGCGCGTCTGGAAGAGATGCTGTTTCGCTATCGGGCGCGTAATTACCCTGAGACGCTCGAGGCCGAAGAGCAGGAGCGTTGGGAGCAGTTTCGCAGCGATCGGCTGGCGAATCCCGCGACGGGTGTGCTGGGCTTTGAGGCTTTTTATGCGTTGCTGAATGAATTAGGCGCGCAATACGCGGTCGACAGTGATGAAATGCTGGTGTTACAGGAACTGGCAACGTACGCCGAATCGATTTATCCCTTTTAAATTAAGGTTTTTTGCTGGGGCGGCAGCTTAATACCGCGCACAACATATCGCCGTGGCATAACGCCAGGTGAGACCAGGACGGACAGGCGTCGGCCTTGACGTCCTCAAAAGACCGCAGAGATCGGTATGTTGATGCCAGGTTCATCGTCAAGGGGGGCGAAGCAGAGGATGTTGAAACCAGATTCCGTGAAACAAGCCTCCGTGAAACAAGGCGCCGTGAAACAGGGCACCTTGAAGCAAGGCGCATCGAAACAGGCCTTGTTACGCCGTGTCAGCGTGCTGGTCTGTGTCGCCTGTTCCCCGCTTGTTTGGAGCGCCGGCGTAGCCGGTAATCCCTACGCGGATGAGGGTACCTATACCGAAATTGTGCCGGATCGCATCTCCGGCGTGACGACCCACGGTAAGTCCGTTTACCGCGACATGAAAAGCGATGCCCTGGATACCGAGGCGATGGTGGAGGTTTTACCGGGGGACGATCCGGCACTGCAGTTGCCTGAGCCGACGGTGATACCGGTAGACGGTTACTCGGAACGGGGTGGCGTCGTGATCGCTCCCGATCGTATTTCCGGCCCAGAAACGGGGCCGGAAAATCGTATTTTTGAATTAATCAACGGTGGGCCTCGTGAGGCCAGGCGTATGGGAGAAAGGGTCTTTTTTGAGAAATAATATCCGCACGGGTCCCTGTTAACGGGGACCCGTGCCTTCATTCCAGAATAATCAACCCTGCATTTATCTTTATCGCTCTTAGTCTTCACTTTGCTGAAGGCTTCCTTGCCAACACCTCGTTCAAACCTATCAGGCCGCGGGCTTCAGACGCGCTTCCTGTATGGGCGCTTGATCCGGCTGCGAATGACCGGGTGCCAGGACGGTCAATTTTTTTGTATTCAATTGACGGAGCGTGGTTTTCAGGTCTGTCAGCGTGACATTACGGATGGCATCAGCGAGTTGTTCGCGGCTGTTGAATTCCGTGTGGCCGTTATCGATCTCTCGCCAGTAACGCTGGCTTCGTTCGTTGAGCTTCTGATCTTTCTTTAGCAGCTTTATCAGCAGGCTTTGCTTGTGTTGCGCGAGTCCTTGCTCGGTGATTGCTGCAAGGCGTGCATGACTCTCGCCGATGAATTGCTCTATTGCCGCCACCAATTCGGTTGCCGGTGTGTTGGGTGACTGCACGACGAAGATGAGCCCGGGGTGTTCCATAATCGGCATGGCACTGCTGAATACGATATAGCCCAGTTGCTGTTCGGTGCGCAGCTGGTTATAAAACGCGGCGGACAAAATCTGATTTAACAATCCGTAGTTGGCGCGTATGGCGTTCCCGGCTTGTTGGGCCTGGTAATACAGCGTAACGGCGGTATCGTTATGATCCACATCCAATGCAATTTCTGCCGGCGTGTTGGGGAGCAGGTTGATGCCGCGGTGCGGTACGGTGACAACCTGGGTGTTTTCCAGCAGTGGGCGTAGTTCATCGGCCAGGGCGATCGCGTCGTCTTTATTCAGATTGCCGTGGGCCAGTGCTTCTATTTCGCCTTGCTGGTAGAGCTGTGGCCAGAAAGCCTGCAGATCGGTAAAGGTCAGCGAGTCCAGGCTGGCGAGCTGCGCCTGAATGGACCACTGGCCGATCAGCACCTGTTGATAAACCTGCTCGAGGGTCTGATGGTAGGGCTTGTCTTTCAGGCTGTTTTCCAGTTCCTGTTTCAATTTCCGTCTCTCGATGGCAAAACCTTCAGGGGTCGGCGCGAAGCCACGCAAGCCCTGAACGATGTTGCGCAGTAAGACGCTCTGTTTGCCACTGAAGCCGGAGATCCTGGCACTGAAGCCGCGTCTATGAGGGTAGAGGCTGCTGTCGAGTCCGGCAACATGCGCGGGGTAGGTTTGCGGGTTGAGTGATTCATTGACCAGTGTGATGTAGAGACGGGTCAGCAAATGATGCTTAACGCTGTCGTTGGCCACGGGCGAGCGGACATTGAAAAAGAAGTCCGCCTTGGGCGTCGCAAACTCGCGGTCCTGTTGATGCCAGAGGCGTAAGCCTGGCATGAGTGCGATGTGTGATGGGGCAGGGGATGCGGCGCCGCCGCGCAGGGAAAAATCACTGGCCAGGTAGGGGTTAGGCGGCGGCAGGCGCAGCGCCGCGTTAACGGGGCCCTGACGCCACCGGGCCAGTTGGTGTTGGGCAACGGGCGTCAGGCTATAGGGCGTATCGAACCAGGGGTCACGGTGATTGCCTGCAATATCGGGTGCGCTGAGGGTTATCAGCATGTTTTCGGGTTGCAGCTGGTTGAGGACGGCTTTTATCTGCGCGGGATTAAAATCGAATAATAAATAATCACCGCGGATAAGATCCTCTACCGGATATTTATCGAGGTTGCCTGCCATGCGCATGGCGTAATAGGTGGCTTTAGCCGGTTCCCGGAAGCGAAATTTCATATCGGCGATCAGCTGCTGCTCGCGAAATAGTCGCTCCTGAACGCCGTGCTGTCGAATCAGGCGAACGGTCTGGAAAAAGTCATCGATGATGGCGGGGTAACGGCTATAGCCCGCTTCGGTGAGATCAATTGAAACCTCGAGCAGCTGTTGGTAGTCATCGCCAAACCCCACCCCTGCGCTCAGTCCTGTCGCTAATCCCTGTTGTTTAAGCAGTGAAAGCAGGCTCCCTTCTCCTTCATCACCCAGTATGGCGGTCACGTAATGCGCGGGTTTGCTGCGGTACAGTTGCTGTTGTGCCGGAATGGGAAAGCTGAGGCTTAAGTTTTTCTGGTCTTTGATGGTCGCTATTTTGAGGGTCTGGGGCAGCGTACCGGGGGAGAATAGCGGCTGATTAGCTTGCACCAGCGGTGCCGCGCGGCGGTTAATAGTGGCGAAGGCGTTACGCGCCAGCCCTTCCAGCTCATCCAGCGGTTGCGGGCCGATCAGCGCCGCGGTCATCCGGTGAGAGGAGTAGTAACGCTGGTAAAAATCAAGCAGTGCCTGGCGCAGCGGTTTTCCGGGTAGATCTTGTAAGGTATCCAGGCTGCCGACGGAGAATCCGGCCAGAGGATGGTTGGGGGCCATGACCTGCTTGAGCACGCTATAGCCGCGGCGACCGTCTTCCTTGAATTTTGATTGATACTCGGAATGTACCGCATGGCGTTCGCGGTCAACGTACTTGGCGGTAAACAGGGGCGCGATAAAAAACTGACTGAAGCGGTCGAGCGCGGGCTCTAGATAACGTGGATCTATATCGAAAAAGTAATTGGTTTTATCCTGGGCGGTGAAGGCGTTGTGCGAGCCGCCGTGTTCACTGATAAAGGCCTGGTATTCATCCGCCTGGGGATATTTTTCGGTACCTAGAAACAGCATGTGTTCAAGAAAGTGCGCCAGTCCGGCGTGGGTAGCGGGGTCTTGTGCGCTGCCGACGTTAACATTCAGGCTGGCGGCAGACTTGTCCGAGGTCGGATCGTTGATAAGCAGGACGCGCAAACCATTATCGAGGGCCAGAAAACGGTAGCTGCGCGGATCGTTATCGCTGGTGACCGGTACCTGCGCCTGAGCGAGACTGGTGCAGAGCAATAATCCGCAAACAAGCAGATAACGAAATGGCTGACGAAGCGTGTGAGTCATGCGGCGTTCCCTCGGTCGTGGTGATGATCGGTGTGATGATCGGTGTAATGATCGGTGCGCGTTCTGCTTAGACACAACGTGACACCGATGTTCCCCGGTTCATGCTTTTTATGGTTTTTTTCTGACATGGGTACGGTTATAGCGTTTGTGCACCGCGATCGATTGGCAACGATGTTTCATTGCCCTGGCTGTCCTCACAGGCCTGTTTTTATAGGACCGTTCTTACAGGACTGTTCTTATAGGACCACCTGTCCTCTGAGACCGCGGTGTCCTCCAAGACCCGCGTGTCCTCTAGGCCACGGTAGACCTCGAATCGCCGATGGCGGTTAGCCTCAGGCGACAGGCCGGCTATTCGAGGTGCGGTTCAAGCAGGACGCGAATGCGTCCCTGCAGGGGGTTTATTAGTGCGCGGTTGGCATGGCCTGGCGAGCCAGTGCCCGCGCTTGCTCCAGAGACTTTGGGTCATCCGGTAAGGCTTCGATGGCGCGGAGCGTCGCGTAGACTCGACCCAGTTCCCGTTCTTGCTGCTTATAAAGGTCGCTGATTGATTGGTCGATGGCGTCGTGCAATTGCTGGATCTGTTTTGAGCGGTCGGCGCCGGGCACGAGGTTGTTAAGGATCTTCAGGCAGGCCTGAGCCACCTTCATATAACGTTGGTCCAGCGTTTTGCTCATGATTCCAGCTCCCAAAAACCGGCCATGATACTGCATGACCTCTTGCGACACTAGGGACTAGGACGCTTCTGCGAAGCTGCTAGGAACTAAACGGCAAAAACCACACAGCACATACCATGCCTGCCGTCTGCCGCTTTTTTCTGTTTAGTCGCTAGCAGCCGCAACGCGGCGTCCTAGAACCTAGTACCTAGCTGAAGCGCTTGAGTAGTATTTAAGTAGGCTGCTGGTTAGAATCGACGCGCTACAGGTGCCGCATGGTTAGACGGGTGTGCAAGCCTGAGTCGTTGTTCAACTAAGTAAGGAAACTGTATGAATCGTGAAAAAGTGATGTTTGCCTTTTTTATCGTGCTGGCGCTGACCCTCAACTTTGGCTTTTTCATGGGGGATATCGATAATCCCGATCATCACGATGAGTTTGAGCTGTTTGCCGCGATTGTGGTGAGTCTGATTGCGACTGTCCTTAAATTTGGTGACCGGACCCATATCGGGGCGGTGCTACTGGCGACCAGCCTCGTGGCCGATCTTCAGCTTGTGGCGGCTGCTTTTGTGTGGGGCTTTGCCGAACACGTCAGCGAGGCGGGGATGACGGTTGGCGTGATGGCCAGTATCGTCTCGTTATCGGCCGGCGCCGTACTGGCTAACCTGACGTCGGTGGTGCTGCTGATGGTCGAGACCGTCATGACCCGGCGCTGAGTCCGGCATGAATAATATCTTCTTCGTCTTGTTTCGGCGTCTGCGGGCGCCGTTGATCACCCTGATATCGGTGTATGCCGTTTCTGTGCTGGGTTTTGTGTTGATCCCGGGAATCGATGATCAGGGGCAGCCCTGGCGGATGGATTTCTTTCACGCCTTCTATTTCGTTAGCTTTATGGGGTCAACCATCGGTTTTGGTGAGGTTCCCTACGCCTTTACCGATGGCCAGCGGATGTGGACGATGGTCACGATCTACGCCACGGTTATCTCTTGGCTGTACGGCATCGGTAAAATGCTGGCGCTGTTTCAGGACCACGCCTTTATCCGGTTGATGCACCGCTTTGGTTTTGTCCGGGATGTACGCCGGACCCAGGAGCCTTTTTATCTGGTGTGTGGATACGGTATGACCGGCCGGCGAGTGGTTGCCTCCCTGCTGAACCGCGGGCTACGGGCGGTGGTGATCGATATCGATCAAGCGCAAATCGATGCGTTGGAGACCGATAATCTGTCCATGAGTACCGCCGGGCTCTGTTCCGATGCTTCTGAACCGGCGGTACTCACCGATGCCGGTTTGCAGAGCCGGTATTGCGTAGGGGTTTTGGCCCTGACCAATTGCGATGAGGTGAACCTGGCGGTGGCCATCACCAGTAAACTGCTGGCGCCTAAATTACCGGTGATCTGTCGCAGTGAGTCCGATGTAACCACCGCCAATCTGGCGTCTTTTGGTACTGATCATATCGTCGATCCGTTTGTGACCTATGCACAATATTTGGCGTTGGCGCTGCACTCTCCCTACCGGCATTTGGTGTATGACTGGTTGACGAACCCGACCCACCGCGTGATTACCAGTGCCTTCAAGAAAACGCAGGGGCGCTGGGTGATTTGTGGTTACGGTCGCTTTGGCCGGGCATTGCACCGGGCTTTTGCCGATAAGCCCGTGACCATGACGGTGATCGATATCGAGCCGAAGCCGCATGATGTGAATTTGCATTTTGTCGAGGGCTTGGGGACCGAGGCCGTGACACTGGAGCAAGCTGGAATCGCCGAGGCGGTGGGCTTGATCGCCGGTACCGGTAATGATGCGAACAACCTGTCCATTGTGATGACGGCACTGGAGATCAATCCGCAGTTATTTACGGTGGCACGACAGAATATGAGTTCCAACGCGGCGGTGTTTGCGGCGGCCAAGACCGACCTGATCATGGAGCCGGCACGGATTATCGCCAATAACATACTGTCTTTGATTAAGACGCCGCTGCTGAGTCGATTTTTAGGGCAGATGCGCCAGCAGCCCGAAGAGTGGGCGCGAGGGCTGGTTAACCACATGAGTAACATCAGTGGGGATGCGGAGCTGGATAGTTGGGCTTTTCGCCTCAGCCCGGATGCCGCGCCAGCCGTGTATGCGGTGCTGGATGAAGGCAAAACACTAACGCTGAGTAACTTGCTCAGCGATCCCCGTGATGAGCAAGAGCGCTTACCCGCGTTGTGTCTGATGCTGATGCGCCGGGGTGAATCGACCCTTTTGCCGGATCGGGATCAGGAACTCTGTGTGGGTGACCAGTTGCTGTTCTGCGGGCTTCCTCGGGCTTTTCGTCAGATGGAGTGGATCGTCGATAACCGAAATGTACTTAGTCAGATCATGGGGGACCGCTATCACTCCAGCGGTAGCCTTGCCCGCTTGTTTCGTCGCTGGCAGAACGCGGACTGAATGCGGCGTGGGCTTTCCTTCTTTAGTCTTAGGTATTACTATTCGGCGGCATCTGTGGTGCTGCGCGCAGCATTACGGCCATTTATTTTCTGTCGGTTATGGTAGAAGAGGTCGTAATATCGAAACAGGTCATTAACCTGGCCGCCGCACCGGATCAACGACAACCAAAAAAGGCAAACGGGGATGTTAAGGACTTTACTGGCACTATTCTGCGCACTGACGCTGAGCGCAACCGTAACGACAGACTATGCCGAAGCCAAGAAGAGCTTCGGTGGCGGAAAAAGCTTCGGAAAACTCTTTTCCACACCGAAGAAAACACAACCGGCGCTTGCGCCAAAAGCTTCGTCGCAGTCTAACACGGCCAATAAAACAGCGGCGGCTGGCACGGCTAAACCCCGCTCCGGCTTTGGCGGCCTGATGGGCGGTTTGTTGGCGGGTGGCTTGTTAGGCGCGCTGTTTATGGGCGGCGCCTTTGACGGTATCCAGTTTATGGATATTCTCATTATCGCCCTGATTGCATTTGTTGCCTTCAAATTATTTGCGCGGATGAGGCAGGCCCAACCCCGGCCCCAATACGCCGGTGCAGCCGCGGGCGCTGGGCACGAGATGCCGCAAAATGCAGCGGCGGACCCGGTTCAGCCGCAATCGCCCATGGCGCGCGAAGCGACAGGCTTCGAACCCACGCCGCTTATGTCCGGACGTCTCGCCGAAGCGGAATTGGCGCTGCCGGATTGGTTTAACCGCGAGGCCTTTGTCGAAGGTGCCAAAAACCATTTCAGTGCGCTACAGGCTGCCTGGAATCGTAATGATCTGGAAGAGATTCGCAGCTACTGCTCCGCGGAACTGTTCGCTGAACTCGAGAAAGAGCGCCGTGAACTGGGCGAAGGTGAGCTGCGCAACGACGTCGTTTCGATCATGGGCGAGCTGGTTGGCTTCACGTCCGATGCCGCTGAAGCCCGGCTGAGCATTAACTTTTATGGTTGGATGCGTGAGGAGCCCGAAGCCGCGACCGAAGAGTTTAATGAGATCTGGCACTTGACCCGCGATCTGACCCGCCCGGATGCCGATTGGTATATCGTCGGTATCGAACAACCCGGACAGGGGTTCTAAGGCCGGCTGACTGTCGCCCTAACATGGTCGCCCTAACATGGTCGCCCTAACATAGTTCGATCAAAAGCCCTCAACGTTGTGTCCTGGCACGGTGTTGGGGACTGTTTCGCCCCGTCATCCGTGGTGCCCTGTAATGCCCTGTAGCACCCTGTAGGCACCTGGTACTACAAGGGTGATAGAACAGCGCTCAAGCCCCTTGATGCCCGTCCCTGGGCGTTTCTGAGCCGCCCGCCTGCGATCAACACGAGGGGAGAGTCCGCCGTCGCGGGTTTCAGGTATTGTTATGATCGCGGGTAAAGACCCAGGTGTCGCCGTCTGACGCCGTCGCGTTAAAGACATAACCTTCCGTCGTAAATAATTTCAGCAACTCGGGATCTTGAATCTGTTGCTCCAGGATGTAGCGACTCATGAGACCGCGGGCTTTTTTGGCGTAGAAACTGATGATCTTGTAATCACTGCCTTTGCGATCTTTGAATACGGGCGTGATCACGCGCGCGCGGATGGCCTTTTTTCCGAGGGCTTTGAAATATTCGTTGGACGCCAGGTTAATCAAGACCGGCTGGGCATGTGTCGTTAATTCGTGGTTGATATGCTGGCTAAGCTGGTCGCCCCAGAACGCGTAGAGATCCTTACCTTGCTCATTGACCAAACGGGTCCCCATCTCCAAGCGGTAAGGTTGAATCAGGTCCAGCGGACGAAGAACACCATAGAGACCGGACAGGATTCGCAGGTTTTCTTGGGCAAAGGCCAGCGCCGATGTGTCGAGGGTCTCCGCATCCAGGCCGGTATAGACATCGCCTTTAAAGGCCAGAACCGCCTGTTTGGCATTGTCGGGGCTGAAGGGCGGCTGCCATTGCTCGTAACGGGCGGCGTTAAGGCTGGCCAGTTTATCGCTGAGTTTCATCAACCCCGCAATATCCTGTGGTGCTAAGGGACGTAGCTGCTTGATCAGCGCTTCGGATTGGCGGAGAAACTGCGGTTGCGTGTAGTCTGCTGTGGTCGCTGGGGTGTCAAAGTCGAGGGTCTTGGCGGGGGAGATAACTGTCAGCATTGGGGCTCTCGGTCGGTGAAGTCACGTCAGGATAGTCGTGCGTTTTTGCAGCGTACGGTGTTACATACGGTGTTACATACGGTATTACGTACGGTATTACGTACGGTGTTAGGTGCTGTGCGAAGTATAAAGCAGCCAGAAGAAAAGCAGCAGGTAGGGGCTAATAAATTTAGAGGCCTGTGCGTTTATTCGACGGTATCTGTTCCCCGGCCGGTGTGATGCCCGGTGCTGACCAGAATGCGCGGCCGGGGGCGATGGACAGATAGGAATATCTATTTGCCCACCAGGTTACTAGCGATCGACACCGAAAAGCAGGCCGCGCCAACGCGGCGCCTGTGGTCAGGAATGCAGACGCACATTAAGTTCATCCACAGCCTCGGACCAGTCCGAATCAGCGGCCAGCGCCTCCCGTAGGAAAGCGGCCTGTGTTGGACTCCAATAGCTGGCCTGGTCTAGACGTTGCTGCGAGGGAAGGGGTTTGTGGGTGGCGATAAAGTGGTCAATATCGTTGTCGCTGCTCGGCAATCCCAATTGTTCGAACAGGGTGTTGATGCCGTGATTACAGGTTTCCATGCCAACCTCCGTTGCATTATTGTCCCGGTAGCGGGGTGTCTTTGCGGTCTCTGTCACAGGTTTATCCCCAAACAGGGATACCCCAAAGCAGGGCTACCTTAAAACAGGCTACCTTAAAAATAGTCCAATCCGGCGCGCCTGAGTTGAAATCTAGCCGCCTGTCGGCTTTCCAGCCTAGCGTCGCGTTTCGTCCGACAGGCTCCCACGCGTGAGTATAGTTGACTATGATCATTTGTAGTGCTGTTCGCAGCGCAGGGGGGGCATCGATTCGGCGTCAGGCGCGTTGGCGATTCCAGGCATGGCGAATCAGGGCGCTGATGATGGCACCCGGAATGATCAGGCTCGCTAGGAGCAGTTTGTTTTCCAGCGTAATACCCAGTGCTGACGCGGTACTCATAACCAGTGCCGAAAATATCAGTCCGCAAAAGGTCAGTATTAACGCCGTCATAAAGCTGGAGACCACTTGCAGGGCGTCCCGACCCTTGGCTTCGTGTAGTAGATAGGCGACGGTGGTCAGGTAGGTTGCGACGATGATCCAAGAACCCATATCGTGAGTGCTCACAGTTTTCCGCTAGTCATGATGGTTATTTTGCTGGCTGACTCTAAAGGTTGGCCGGGCCGATGCCTACTCGACTTTTGTCGATCATGAAGGGTATGGACGGGTTTGTGCACTGCTGTCGAGTGCAGCAGGGCGCTTTTCCTGTATTATTAGCCACTTAAATTCAGCGTTAAAAAGGGCACGGCAGTTTCATGAGCAATAAGCGCGTTCTTACAGGTATTACCACCACCGGCACTCCCCATTTGGGTAACTATCTTGGTGCTATTCAACCTGCGGTCACGGCCAGCCAGGATTCTTCTCTGAGCTCTTTTTTCTTTTTGGCGGATTTTCACGCACTGATCAAGTGTCATGACCCCGAACGAGTGGCTCGCTCGACGCGGGAAATCGCGGCAACCTGGTTGGCGCTGGGCCTGGATATCAATAACGCAACATTTTACCGGCAGTCGGATATTCCCGAGATTCCGGAGCTGACCTGGATATTGACCTGCCTGACATCCAAAGGCCTGATGAATCGTTCTCACGCGTATAAAGCATCGGTCGATGAAAATCGTGCATCTGGCCGCGCCGATGATGACGATGGGGTGACCATGGGGTTGTTCAGTTACCCCGTGTTGATGGCGGCTGATATCCTGATGTTCAACGCCAAACACATTCCCGTGGGTAAGGATCAGATTCAGCATATCGAGATGGCGCGAGATATTGCCGGACGTTTTAACCATACGTATGCCCCGCTGTTTGATATGCCAGAAGCGATGGTCGATAACGATCCGTTGACGCTATCGGGTCTCGACGGTCGCAAAATGAGCAAAAGTTATAACAACACGATCCCGTTGTTTTGTAGCCGTGATGAGCTGCGAAAGCTGATCAACCAGATCAAAACCGATCTGCGCCAGCCTGGTGAAGCCAAAGACCCGGACGACAGCACCTTGTTTGAGCTTTATTCGTCGTTTGCGGATGCGCAACAAACGGCGGCTTACCGTCAGCGTTTTGCCGAGGGGATCGCCTGGGGCGATGCCAAGACCGAACTGTTTGAGCTGTTGGATGGTCAGTTAAGTGGCCCGCGTCAACGCTACGATGAGCTGATGCGCGATCCTGGCTATCTGGAGCAGATGTTGCTGCAGGGCGCGGAAAAGGCCCGCGCCATCGCAAGCCCTTTCCTGCAGCAAATCAAGCAAGCGGTTGGCTTACGCGCGCTGGACTTTGTTCCGGTCGTGAGCGATCAAACAGCGAAAGCCAAGAAAGAGCAAAGCGATGAAGCGCGAGCGCGTGCCGAAGAAGGCCGCAAGCGAGCGATTCTGAAGCAGGTTCAACCGCTATTGGATCAGGTGTTTGCTGCGGACGATCCGTTGTCTGCTGCCCAAGACTTGATCGCGGGCAAAGAAACCGAGGTCGAGGGGCTGAAGAAAAAAGCCCGCCAAAAGGCCGAGAATGAACTGGCGCTGTTACGCGAAGCGTTGGCTGAGTTACTGGTTGGCTGAACTACTGGTTGGCTGAACGAGTGGTTGGTTGAACGAGTGTCAGTCTATTCTGAGTGATGACGTCCTACGGTTGTGTCGCAACGGTCACGTAGATAGTCTTCAGCCGTACTTATCGACAGTCTGAGGGCGTTTCTACGTGCGTTACGGCGTTTTTACACGGCGTTGCGGCTTTTCAGGTGTGCAGGGTGGAGGTAATACGGATGTATGACACACTGATTGATGCTGAGCAATTGTCCGGAAAACTCGAGGATCCTGACTGGGTCGTCGTCGATTGCCGTTTTGACCTTATGCAGCCCGATGCGGGACGAGACGCCTACTTGGCAGGGCATATACCCGGTGCGCAGTATGCGCATCTTAATGATGACTTGTCGGCGCCGGTGACTGTTACCCGTGGCCGTCACCCGTTACCCGCCGTCGATGATTTTGTCTCCCGTTTGCGCGCCTGGGGGGTCAACGCGCGCAGCCAGGTCGTGGTGTACGATGATATGGGCGGTGCCATCGCCGCGCGTTTGTGGTGGCTGTTGCGCTGGTTGGGCCACCGTGCGGTGGCGGTGTTGGATGGCGGCTTAAGCGCTTGGCGGGGTGCCAAGTTGCCGGTGGCTCAAGCATGTCCACCGGTCGGGCAGGGTGACATCAGCGCGCTGCCTGGCTGTGTGGCATTGGTTGCCACGGAGGTTTCTGCGGGCGTGCCGGTGTCGACAGAGGGCTTGCTGGCGAACCTGCAGACATCGCATTATCGGATGGTTGATGCACGGGCGCAGGCGCGCTTTCGCGGTGAGCAAGAGCCGATTGATCCGGTTGCCGGGCATATCCCCGGCGCAATGAACCATCCTCACACGCAAAATCTGCGTGAGGGCCGGTTCAAGTCGCCGCAAGCATTGCGTCGTCAATGGCTGGATCTGCTGGGCGACAGGCCCGTCGATGATGTGGTTCATCAATGCGGCTCCGGCGTCACGGCATGTCATAACATACTATCGATGGAAGTGGCCGGCCTGTCCGGTTCGCGCCTGTACGCCGGATCCTGGAGTGAGTGGATACGCGATCCGAATCGACCGGTAGCGCGCGGCTAAGCAGGATGCCCCGTGTTTATTTTCTCCCGCGCAGGCCGGCCGCATAGGGCTGCGCGAGTAATTGCGTCGTGGCGGCGTCGGGCGCGGGGTACCGCGGCTCCATAAGCGACTGAACATCCGCTACCGGCTGGTGTAACGCCCGGCTGAGAGCGGGGGGCAGATCGATCTCCATCGCGATGGGTAAATGATCGGACAGGGGCAGATCGACGACCCGTTGTTGGTGAACACGGAGGTTGGCGCTGATGAGAATATGGTCCAAGTCACGGCGTGGTTTCCAACTGGGGAACGTGTGCAGGTCGTCCATCGCGGGGTGCAGATCCAGGTCGCGAAGCGCGGTATGCAGCAGAAGATGCTGTAGCGGGCTATTTAGGTCGCCCATGATAATGATATGGCGCTGTGCCCCAATGAGTTCGCGGATGTAGTGGAGTTGTCTGCGTTGTGCCCGGTTGCCCAGGGCCAGGTGTAGTACGACCAGCATCAGGGCGTCGGGGCCTTCACCAAAGCGCGCAACGATCGCGCCCCGGCCGGGAATAAGCCCGGGTAAACGGTGGGTTTCCAGCACATGGGGGGCATAGCGACTCAGTAAGCCGTTGCTATGTTGACCTAGCTTGCCGAGATTTCTGTTGCGCTGTTGATACCAATAAGGGAAGCCCGCGGCCTCAGCCAGATATTCGACCTGATTCACAAACTGACTACGCAGGCTACCGCCGTCAGCCTCCTGTAACGCCACGATATCGTGGTCGCGCAGCAGGCTGGCGATGCGATTGAGGTTTTTCCTCCGTTGAGAGTGTGGCAGGAAATGTTGCCAGCTGCGGGTCAGATAGTGGTGGTAACCGCGGGTGCCGATGCCGACTTGGATATTGAAGCTGATCAGCCGCAACCGCCGGTTTTGCGGAGGAGGGCCCCCTACGTCGCTGTGATGAATAAGGCCGAATCTGGGCTCAGGAACGAAACCATTGATCAATGCGCGCGCTCCTATCTGTAAAAGAGAGGCTTCCAAGGCCGGGAAGGGATGCTTTTACCATAGACCCTGGACGCGGCGCTGTCTTGTTCTATTATCCGGCTGTGGTTTATGTTGATAGGCGAAGGCCGCGGGGGCATATCGGGTGGTGGCCGCAGGTTTTAGGGGATGCAAGGGAGGGCTTTGCTGTTTACCCGCTGCCTGTGCAAGGTTATTGGTTTGTATGCGTTAATCTATTTTCGGATGCGCCAGGCTGTATTGTGACCAAAAATAGCAGCGTTCGTTTTCCGGGGTTGAGGGCGTAATACCTATCTATACTTATCAGGTGTAACGCTTGTGGATGGATCGTTCAGGGGGGATTTGATGAATGATGAGTTGGTATTCTGTGATGAAGCCGCGCCAGAACTGCCGGATGAGCATCCTCCCTGGAATATCCTGATTGTCGATGATGATGAAGAGGTGCATCGGGTTACCCGACTGGCGCTGCGTCATGTCTTGATCGAGGCGCGCGGGTTGCAGTTTACGTCCGCCTATAGTGGTGCCGAGGCACGGGAAATACTGGATGGTCCGGTGCGTTTTTCGGTTGTCTTGCTGGATGTGGTCATGGAAACCGAGCATGCCGGCCTGGATCTGGTTCGCTATATTCGTGAAGAACGACAGGACAAGGCGCTACGCATTGTTCTCAGAACCGGCCAGCCGGGACAAGCGCCAGAACTTCAGGTGATACGTAACTACGATATCGACGATTATAAAGACAAAACAGAACTGACCTCTCTGAAGCTCTTTACTCTTATGCACAGTTGTTTACGCTCGTTTCGAGATATTGAGGCGTTGCAAAAAAGCCGGGCAGGCTTACAAAAAGTGATTCGCGCCTCGCGTGGTATCTATGAAAAACAGGCGCTGGGTGAGTTTGTCGATGCGGCGGTGGAGCAGTTACGGCATCTGTTGAATCTTGACGATACCGTTGTGTATCTGTTTGATGTCGATGCTTATCATTACCGGCAGGACCGGCTTGAACAGTTCTGTACCGGTGGCCGCGAAGGGATCGGGCTTGAATTGAAGATCGCCGACCTTGAACCCCGACGGCGGGCTTTGGTGGAGCAGAGTCTGGCGACCCGCAGTAATAGTTTCGGGGATGATCTGCTGCTGATCTATTGCGCCAGCCAGCACCATAACGTGTTGTTTTTTTTGGATGCCCCGCGGCGATTGTCCACAATCGATCACTATCTCGTGAATATATTCAGCGATAACTTATCGATCGCCCTAGATAATATTGATCTTAATCAGTTGCTTAATCAATCTCAGCAGCAATTGATCTACCGTATGGGGGATATGGTCGAGAGCCGAAGCTCTGAGACGGAATACCACGTTCAACGTGTGGCGCTGTATTGTGAATTACTGGCCGAACTGGCAGGGCTTTCTCGGGCTGACGTGGAATTAATCAAACAGTCCGCGCCGCTGCATGACCTGGGTAAAATCGGCATACCGGATCAGGTTCTGAATAAACCCGGGCCGCTATTGAACGGTGAGTGGAAAACGATGCGTGAGCATTCGGAAATAGGCTACCGCATGCTGACGGGCTCGGGTTTACCGATTTTGGAAGCCGGCGCCACGATTGCGCTGAGTCACCATGAACGCTGGGATGGGCGTGGTTATCCCCTGGGTTTGCGTGAAGATGCCATTCCTTTGATGGGGCGCATTGCGGCCATCGCCGATGTGTTTGATGCGCTCAGTTGTACGCGTAGCTATAAAGCGGCTTGGGAGATGCCAAAGGTCACCGATTATATTCATCGCCACAGTGGCAGTCGCTTTGATCCGGCGCTGGTTGCGTTATTCGATGCCAATGTTGAACGCTTTATAGCAATTCGATACCGCAACTTTGAGGGCGCCGAGTCCGAGAAGGACGAAACACCCCCCTTGCCTGAGTGAGCGGTTTACGCCTTACCAGTCGAAGCCTGCCTGTGCCTTGATGCCGCCGCGAAACGCGTGTTTAACATCTTGTATGTCACTCACCGTATCGGCGATCTCCAGCAACTCGGGCTTGGCACCCCGACCGGTCATGATCACATGTTGCTGGGCGGGACGTGCTCGCAGAGCAGCCAGCACCGTCTCGAGAGGCAGGTAGTCGTATTTGAACATGTACGTCAGCTCGTCCAGCACAACCAGTGCGAGCTCCGGGTTGGTGAGCATGGCGGCCGCGTCTTCCCAAGCCTGCTCTGCCGCGCGCTTATCCTGCTCGCGATCCTGTGTATTCCAGGTAAAGCCCGTGCCCATAACCCGAAAGGTCACGGCAGGGTGGCTCCCGAACAGCATCTCTTCACCGCTTTGCCATTTGCCTTTAATAAATTGGGTGACGCCGACTTTCTGGCCATGGCCAATAGCCCGTGCCACGGTACCAAACGCGGAGCTACTCTTGCCTTTACCGTTGCCGGTAATGAGTTGAATAACGCCGCGAACGTCTGTGGCTTGTTTGACGCGCTCATCAACCACGGCTTTCTTACGTTCCATGCGTGCTTTGTGGCGGGCGTTGCGTTCTTGCTCACTCATGATTGGTCCTCGTCGTAGATATCAAGGTGTTTGGCGTTGATAGTTCCATCAATGCGTGGGATAGGCGTTGCCACGCCTGTTCGGTTGCGGGTAGCCCAAACCGTAACAGTTCGGGTCCCTGGAAATAGCGGACCCAGATGGCGCGTTCGGCAAGTTGCTGCTGCAGTATAGCGGCGTCCGGGTGGTGCAGGGTCTTAAACAGACTCGGGCCATTTACACTTGAAGCGGTCGCGGCGTTGCCGAGCGTGGTTGCCAGCAATTGCTCGAGCCGGGTGCCTGCGGCGCGTAACGTTTGGCGGCTCTGGCTCTGCCAGGCGTCATCGGCAAGACATTGCTGGCAGACCCAGCGTGCCGGCCCCGACAATGCCCAGGGACCGAGCTGGCGGTCTAGTTGTTGCAGAAGGGGCATCGGCCCCAGGACGAATCCGGCCCGGATGCCGGCCAGACCAAAAAATTTGCCGACCGAACGCAGGACCACCAAGCCATCACGGCCACAGTCCGCGGACAAGGAGTGCGCGGGATCTGCGTCAATAAAGGCTTCGTCGACGATCAGCCATCCGCCGCGAACCGCCAGGCGTTGCTGCCAGGCCAAGAGCTGCTCACGGCGATACTGATGACCGGTCGGGTTGCTGGGGTTGATGAGCAGCAGGATGTCGAGTTCATTTAACCGCGCGTCTATCTGTGCCGGTTGCACGTGTATGACCTGATGCCCGGCGGTGCGCCAGGCATGCTCATGCTCGGCATAACCGGGTGTGACCAGTCCGATCCGACTGTTGGGAAACAGCGTGGGCAGGCTCTGAATCGCGGCCTGAGAACCGGCAACCGGGAGCAGGTCGCTGCAATCGTAGTAGGTTGCTGCCGCCTGTTCCAAGCCATCATGGCGCTCCGGCAGACGGTTCCAGACGGACGCGGGAAGGGAGGGGACCGGCCAGCCATTGGCGTTAATGCCGGTGGACAGGTCCAACCAGCGCTCGACGGGAATGGCGTAACGTTGAGCCGCTTCCAGCAGGTTTCCGCCGTGGCTGAGAAGCCCGGCCGTTGCACGGGCATTGGCAGGTGCTGTGGGCGTTTTTGATAATTTAGGTGATTTTAGCAATTCAGGTTCTTTTGATCGTTTCGGTGTTTTAAATGATTTTGGTGTTTTAAATGTTTTGGGTGTTTTAAATACGCTAGGGGGCCTAGATAACAACATGTGCCTACCCAGAGAGCAGCGGGGTCATCGCGAAAAACGTCGCCATAATCAGTGCAACGGTCCCCCACAGCAGGGTGGCGCGGTTTAGCAAGGCAATGCTGCGGTCAATATCGGCGGCAGTGGCGACCGGGCCCTCGCCGAGCGCCGTGCGTTGTTTCAGTTGCCCCTGGTAGACGGCGTCGCCCCCGAGCAAGATCTGCAGTGCCCCGGCCCCGGATGCCATCACCGGTCCGCCATTCGGGCTGGGATACCGATGTCCCTGTTGACGCCAGCAGCGCCAGGCCGTAGCGGTGCTGCCGCACAGGGCATAGCTCGCCGCGCACAGGCGCGCGGGTAGCCAGGCCAGCCCGTCATCGACATGGGCCGCCGCCCAGCCAAACGCATGATAGCGATCGTTGCGATAGCCCCACATGGCATCCAGTGTATTGGCCAGTCGGTGCAGAATCGCCCCGGGCAGGCCTGCAATCAGGAACCAGAACAGGGTCGCAAACAGGGCATCGTTACCATTTTCCAGGACCGATTCGATGGTGGCTTTACTGATATCGCTGCTGTGCATAGCTTCGGTCTGACGACTGACCAGGTAGCCGGTGCGGATCCTGGCGGTGTCCAGATCTCCGGCCAGCAGGGGGGCGGAGACGGCACGGGCGTGCTCAACCAGGCTTTGTCTGCCGATGCACAGATAGAGGCCGACGCCGTTAACAACCAGGGCCCAGCTGTCGGCAATCAGCGCGGTGGTGACCCATGTGGCGATCAGCACGATAGGGCCTGTCGCGAGCAGCAACGCCAGCACGCCGCGTACTCGCCTGTGGGCAACGGACAGCCCGGCAGGCCCATACAGGCGCTTTTCCACATAGTTGGCCGCATTGCCAAAGGCAATCAGCGGGTGTGCCCTGCGTGGCTCGCCGAGCAATCGGTCAAGCAGCAGCGCCAAAACAAGCGTCAGGGCGGTGGTCATGGTAAGGGTAGGAGGCGCGGGATCGTGCCTTTATTCTCCGGTGAAATTTGTTAAAGTGCTGGCCATCTTAGCGGCGAAATGCGATCGAGTAAAACCGCAGTACCGGATTAACCCGCGGGGTTAAGTATTTGATGCAAAATGCGTCACTACGGACGGTAAGGTCAATGCGAGCACCCGAAAAGCGAGCGTTCTTAACACGAGCGTTTTTCACAAGTGCATACTTGATAAGTGCATGCTTGACAAGAGCAGCTGCGCGCGGTTGAGCCTGTTTGGAGCGGCGATGGACACAGCGGTAGCATTACCAGGTGTCCACCAGATCAATAGTTGAATTAATTCGGAGTGACCCACGGCATGAAAAGACAGACCCTGATGGTCCAAGGCACCACATCCGATGCGGGTAAGAGTGCCGTCGTGACCGGTCTGTGCAGATTACTGCGGCGCAGAGGGCTGCGCGTGGCCCCTTTTAAACCGCAGAATATGGCGTTAAACAGCGCGGTCACCATCGACGGGGGCGAGATAGGCCGGGCCCAGGCCGTGCAGGCTCAGGCCTGTGGCTTGGAGCCCCACACCGATATGAATCCGATCCTGCTCAAGCCCAATACCGATACCGGCGCGCAAGTGATCGTCAACGGCAAGGCCATCGGCAATATGGAAGCAGTCGCCTACCACGCCTATAAGCCGCAAGCGATGAAGGCCGTGCTGGCGGCACATGCCCGTCTATGTGAAACCTATGATCTGGTGGTGGTGGAGGGGGCGGGCAGTCCGGCCGAGATCAATCTGCGCGACCGGGATGTGGCGAATATGGGCTTTGCCGAAGCGGTTGATTGCCCGGTGATCCTAGTCGCCGATATCGATCGGGGCGGCGTGTTTGCGCATCTGGTGGGCACCCTGGACCTGCTGTCAGCGTCAGAACGACAGCGCACCGAGGCGTTAGTCATCAATAAGTTTCGCGGTGATATTGGGCTATTGAAGCCGGGTAATGACTGGTTGGAGCAGCGCAGTGGCAAGCCGTTACTCGGGACCTTGCCGTTTTTACCCGGTTTATATCTGGAAGCGGAAGATGCCCTGCGCCAGGTACCGCAGAAGAGTGCGGGGCAGTTACTGCGCGTGGTGGTGCCGGCCCTGCCGCGGCTATCGAATCATACGGATTTTGATGCGTTGCAGTTGCATCCCCAGGTCGATCTGACCTTTGTGCGCGCCGATCAACCGATCCCTGCTGCCGACCTGATTATTCTGCCGGGCTCGAAAAGCGTCGCCGGTGATCTGGCATTCTTGCGTCGTCAGGGTTGGGCATCGGCCATTCAGCGTCATCTACGCTACGGCGGCAAGGTGTTGGGCATTTGCGGTGGCTTTCAGATGCTGGGGCAACGCATCGACGATCCCGAAGGCGTGGAAAGCCAACAGACTAGCAGCCAAGGCTTGGGGTTACTGGATTTCACCACTCGCCTGCATACGCATAAACAGTTACATCGGGTCAGCGGGCAGCTGCAACTGACCGACAGCCCGGTTGTTGGCTACGAGATTCATGCCGGGCTGAGCGAAGGTCCGGCCCTGCAGCGCCCGCTGGTGATACTGGACGATGGACGGCGTGACGGCGTGATCAGTGACGACTATCAGATCGCGGGCTCCTACCTGCATGGGTTATTAGATGCCCCCGAAGCCCTGCAGGCCGTGCTGACGTGGGCGGGCCTGCAAGCACCACAGGTGCTGGATTTGCAAGCAGAGCGGGAAGCGGGTATCGATCGGCTGGCCGATACGCTGGAAGCGCATCTGGATCAGGCGCTGTTGGAACGGATCATCGGTAGACCATTATATTAAGGCGGCCACGCAATGCCGGGCAAAAATGTTATCAAAAGACCGAATAGAGCGGTAGGTTGATGCCAGGCTAATAAGCTTGCCGATAAGGCGGTTTTGCTTTATGACAGCGCCGTCGCAACGGGAGAAAAATCAGGGTGTGAATTCAATCCGCACACCGGGCGCTGATCGGGTTATAATGCCGCCTTTAGACATTCTGTTCAGCGCATACAGGAACGAATAAGACCGTGATTATCAAACCCCGAATTCGAGGCTTTATCTGCACAACTACGCATCCTGTAGGTTGTGAAGCCAACGTCCAGCAGCAGATCGCTATCACTCAAAAACAGGGCCCAATTGAAGGAGCACCCAAGCGTGTTTTGGTTATTGGAGCTTCCAGTGGCTACGGCCTTTGCTCTCGCGTTACCGCGGCATTTGGCGGCGGCGCCGCGACCATCGGCGTATTTTTCGAGAAGCCCGGCACCGAGAAAAAGCCGGGTACCGCAGGCTGGTACAACTCAGCAGCTTTTGATCGTGCGGCTAAAGCAGCCGGCCTGTATTCCAAGAGCGTTAACGGCGATGCGTTTTCCCATGAAGCCAAGCGTCAGGTTATCGACATTATCAAAGCGGACCTGGGTCAGATCGATCTGGTCGTTTACTCGCTGGCTTCACCGGTGCGTAAAATGCCCGATACCGGCGAGCTGATTCGCTCCAGCCTCAAGCCGATTGGTGAAACGTACCGGGCAACCGCCGTCGATACCAACCGCGACTGCATCATCGAAGCCGAAGTCGAGCCCGCGACCGAGCAGGAAGTAATCGACACCACCAAGGTGATGGGTGGTCAGGATTGGGAGCTGTGGCTCAACGCACTGGATGAAGCCGGTGTGCTGGCTGAGGGTGCGCGTACCGTGACCTACAGCTATATCGGAACCGATATCACCTGGCCGATCTACTGGCACGGTGCCTTGGGTAAGGCGAAGGAAGATCTGGACCGCGCCGCCGCAGAGCTGGATGCCAAGCTGGCGCAGCGTGGCGGTTCTGCCAACGTTGCCGTACTCAAGAGCGTGGTGACGCAAGCCAGCTCCGCCATTCCGGTTATGCCGCTCTATATCGCCATGGGCTTTAAGGTGATGAAGGAGAAAGGCTTGCACGAGGGCTGTATCGAGCAGATCAACCGACTGTTCCGTGAGCGTCTGTACACCAGCGCCGAGGTCGAACTGGACGAAGCGAATCGCTTCCGTCTTGACGATTGGGAACTGCGTGACGAAGTACAGGATGCCTGCCGGGCTATCTGGCCTAAAGTGACCACCGAAAACCTGTTTGAGCTAACCGACTACCAGGGCTACAAGAATGAGTTCCTGAATCTGTTTGGCTTTGGCGTTGAAGGCGTCGACTACGATGCCGACGTCGACACGGTAATGGATTTTGATGTTGTCGAGCTCTGATAACACCTGATCGCCAGTCAGGGCAGATCCGGCCGGAACTGCCCGCCTGTTTGATGCTCTCCCTTTCTCAGTGTCTTCCGAAGATAACGCTTCTCACCACCCTGTTTCGATCAGAATGGCTAACGCAGGCACCGGTTTGAGCCGCGGTGTGAATAATGGCTGGCCGAAAGGTTATTAAAGATAGATCAGGAAAACCGGAAGGGTTGGGCGCGGTTAAGAAACGTCTGGGAGACGCTGGTTATTGTGGGTGAAGTCGAGAGAAGAGTAGGCGGCCAGCAGCGGCCGCCTACTCGATGTCATCAGAGCGTGATACGGCTCTTCAGCAGGTCAACCACCTGATCGATGGCAATATCCTGACGATCGGTGTCGCGGCGTCCCTTGTACTCCAGGGCGCCGGCTTGAATGCCGCGGTCGCTGATGACCACGCGGTGCGGGATACCGATCAGTTCGGAGTCGGCAAACTTGACGCCAGGGCGCTCCTTGCGGTCGTCCAGCAGCACGTCGTAGCCGGCGGCGGTTAGCTCGGCATACAGTGAATCGCTGAGTTCACGCACCGGCTCGGACTTCTCCGGGTTCAGGGGGACCAAGACGATCTGGAACGGGGCGATGGCGTCGGGCCAGATGATACCGCGCTCGTCATTGTTCTGCTCGATAGCAGCAGCGACGACGCGGGTCACGCCGATACCGTAACAGCCCATGGACATCACCACGGAGCGGCCGGTTTCATCCAGGACACTGGCGTTCATCGCTTCGGAATACTTGGTGCCAAGCTGGAAGATGTGGCCGACTTCGATGCCGCGCTTGATCTCAAGCGAGCCCTTGCCGCAAGGGCTGGGGTCGCCGGCGACGATATTACGCAGGTCCGCGACTTCCGGTAACGCGACATCGCGCTCCCAGTTGATGCCGAAGTAGTGCTTGTCGTCGATGTTGGCGCCGGCGCCAAAGTCTGCCATCTTGGCAACGGTACGGTCGATAATCAGGGGTATGTTCAGGTTAACAGGGCCAAGAGAGCCCGGACCGGCACCGATCACGGCACGCATCTCTTCTTCGGTCGCGAAACGCAGGGGCTCGGCGATCTGCGGCTGTTGTTCGGCCTTGATCTCGTTCAGTTCGTGATCGCCTCGGACCAGCAGGGCGACAAAGTCCGCTTCGCACGCATCGGAGGCCGCGACGATCAGGGTTTTAACCGTTTTTTCGATCGGCAGATTAAACTGGTTCACCAGCTGCGCAATGGTTTTGGCATTCGGTGTATCAACCAGGGTCATTTCTACGCTGGGGGCAGGGCGGTCGCCGGCAGGCGCAAGGGCTTCGGCGGCTTCGATATTTGCCGCAAAATCACTGCTGTCACTGAAGGCGATGTCATCTTCACCGGATTCTGCCAGAACATGGAATTCGTGGGAGAAACTGCCGCCAATGGAGCCGGAATCGGCCTGTACGGGGCGGAAGTTGAGGCCGAAACGCTCGAAGATGCGGGTATAGGTGGCGTGCATCACATCGTAGGTTTCTTGCAACGATTCGGCGTTGGCGTGGAAGGAGTAGGCATCTTTCATGATGAATTCCCGTGAGCGCATCACACCGAAGCGCGGACGGGTCTCATCGCGGAATTTGGTCTGGATCTGGTAAAAGTTGGCGGGCAGTTGCTTGTAACTGCGAATTTCACGCCGCACCATATCGGTGATGACCTCTTCGTGGGTCGGCCCGACACAGAAGTCACGGTTATGACGGTCCTGCAGGCGCAGCAACTCGGCGCCGTACTGCTCCCAGCGGCCGGACTCCTGCCAGAGTTCGGCGGGCTGGATGGCCGGCATCAGGACTTCCTGGGCGCCGGAGCGGTCCATCTCTTCGCGAACAATTCGCTCGACTTTGCGCAACGTGCGCAACCCCATCGGGAGCCAGGTGTAGAGTCCAGATGCCAGCTTACGGATCATCCCTGCACGCAGCATCAGCTGATGACTGATCACTTCGGCGTCAGCCGGGGTCTCTTTCTGGGTGGCTATCAGGTACTGGCTTGCTCGCATGGTTGATCACTCAGGCTTGTTAGCAGAAAAGGTTCGCGAAAAGGCTTTATTTTACGGTGGGGGAATGATGGTAACAAGAGGTGGCTAAGCCGATGATAGCTGTTGCGCCAGTTTATCCAGCTCGGTTTCGTCGAAAACGCGGATGCCGTGCTGGTGCAGCAGTGCGGCGGTGACGCCCATCGCGTCGGTGAGCGTGCCGTTAAACTGGCCATCGTAGCATTGGTGGGTGGCGCAGGAAGGACTGCGGGCTTTGAGCAACGCCAGTCCGATATCGTGCTGCTGGCACAGGGCCAGGGCAGCCTGTGCGCCCGCAATAAAAGCCGCACTCACATCGGTGCCATCCTGGGTCAGTACCGGCTGTCGCCCCTGCAGCACGTGCTGGCCGCGCCCCCCGCTAATTTCGGCCGCAGGGCGAGGGCAGGGCAGACCGCCGGCCATTTCGGGGCAGATGGGCACCAGACGGCCTTCGTCTAGCCAGCGCTGCAGGAGCGGATGCTGCAGCGCTTTGCTTTGCCCGTCGTAGCGAACCGGCTCGCCGAGCAAGCAGCGGCTGACTAGAACTGTTTGCATGCTTGAACACTCTGATAACGGTCGTAGAATGACGCGCGTATGGTCTGGAAGGCGTTGGCCTATGCCTATGCGGCACTGCCGGCTGTGACATTTGCCAGACATAGCCGGCGTGTGGCGCTACCGCTATGATATCAGGCCAAGGCGGATGCGCTAGGTCTCGGTGAAGGGTCGGTGAATTGATTCTGTACCGGCATCGATAATTAAGTCCGTTTTTTTCATTTTCACAAGGAGTTTGTATGAGGGGTGTTTCGTTTCTACCTTGTTCGACGCGGCGATTTTTTGCCTTAGTCCTGCTCGGGCGTGGTAATGCTAACGGTTTGAGCGCTGTGCTGGCCATCTTGCTGGCTATTGGCTTGAGTGGATGTGCCGGGACGCCACCGCTTAAACGGGACGACCCCTTGATTGGTCAGATTATCGATACCCGCAGTGGTGAGTCCCTGACAGTGGCGCAGTTGGAGGCGCGTGCGGCCGCGGCCGACGTGATCTATTTGGGCGAAAAACACGACAATGCCGAACAGCACCGGCTGCAGAAACAGGTGCTTGACGCGTTGATCGCGCGCGGAATCAAGCCGGCATTGGGGTTTGAGTTTTTTGATACGGCAAAAACCGGTTACCTGACCCAGTATGTGCAGGGGCAGAAGTCGTTGATGTCGTTGAGCCATGGCAAGAGCACGCTGGATGCCGGTGAGCGCTTGCGCCGGCAACTGGGCTGGGATCGGCGCGATGACCGCGACTGGCAGTTCTATTTTCAGCTGATTGAACTGGCGAAAACGCACCAGCTGCCGATCTTTGGTGCCGACCTGCCTTCTGCATTATCCCTGCGTATCAGCCGCTCGGGGTTAACGGGCCTGAATGCCGTCGAGGCCGGGACGTTGCGGCCCACGGTGTTTGACGATGCGGCCTACCGCGAGCTGATGTATGAAAAATTTCGTAACGGCCATTGTGGTTGGGGCGAGGAGCCTTTATTGACCCGTTTGTACGCGACCTGGCTGGCGCGTAATGACCGCATGGCCGAGTCCGTGGTGTCGATGTGGCGTGAGGATCCCGAGCGGCCGGTGGTGTTGATTGTGGGCAACGGCCATGTGCAGCACGATCAGGGCGTGTATGAGCGGGTGGCGCATCGGGCGCCGGGCGTCAGGCAGCTGAATATCGGTCTACGCGAGATCGCGGTAGAACAAACGCCCTTGGCGGCGTATCTGGAAGGCAAGGTCGTGGGCAGTAAAGCGTTTGCGCCGGACCATCAGATCCTCTGGTTCACCCAGCGCGAGGATTACGCGGACCCTTGCGCCGGATTGAATCTGCCGAAAGCCAAGAAATAGCGGGCCTGATGCGGACGGTTAAAGATGACTGCGGTTCAAAAGAGCGGTGCTATATCAGCGCCTGCCTATATTAAGGTGGTAAGGTAATACCGGGCAAAAAATGGCATCAATAGACCGAATGGATCGGTATGTAGATGCCAGGTTAATAGGCGGTTCATGGATGAACCGCCGTGGCATAAAGCCAGGTTAATAGGTGGGCCTTAGCCGCCATTTACGGCTAAGGGGGTGAGTTCACCACAGAGGTTGGTCGCCATCAGCAGGCGGATCTCGTCGGTTGCCTTGCCTGTCACCAGCAGATAGTGCAGTTTGGTAAAGGCCGCCTCCAGCGTCATATCCGCACCGCTGACCACCCCGGTGCGGGCCAGCGCGCTGCCGGTTGCGTAGCTTTGTGTATCGACCCGGCCGTACATGCATTGGGACAGGTTGACCACGACAATGCCGCGTTCACTGGCGCGTTGTAACTCTTTCAGAAAGCCGGGCTCCCGGTTTGGCGCGTTGCCCACCCCATAGGATTGCAAGATCACGCCGTCGACAGGCTGTTGCAGCATATGGTGCAGAAACGCCTCGTTGATCCCGGGAAAGATTCGCAGCGGGATGACGCGGTGCTGTCCATAATTTTCGATGCGGAACTGTTCGCGGCTGTTGCTGGCTGGCTGGGTCAGTTCCTCTTTTATTTCGATATGGATCCCGACCTGTCCGAGCCAGGGGTAGTTCGGGCTGTCGAAGGCATCGAAGCCAGTGGCCTTGATCTTCGTTGCCCGGTTGCCGCGCAATAACCGACCGTTGAAATACAGACAAACTTCGGCAATCGGATAGTAACTGGCTAGAATCAGGGTGGTGATCAGGTTGTCTTGCGCGTCATTGCGCAGTTCGCTTAATGGGATCTGTGAGCCGGTGACGATGACGGGCTTTTTCAGCCCCTGCAGCATGAACGATAAGGCGGATGCGGTATAGGCCAGGGTGTCGGTGCCATGCAGGATCACAAATCCGTCGTATTGATCATAATTATCGAGGATCCGCTGCCCGATGCGCGTCCAGTCCTGCGGCTCGGCGTTTGCGCTATCGATCAGTTCATCCAGCTCCTCGAGCACATAAACCGGCATATTGGCCGACAGGTGCATGGGAATTTTTTCGGCGATCAGATCGGCCAGTCCAGGCATGGGGATATAGCCGGCATCCGAGCGTTGCATTCCGATCGTGCCACCACTGTACAGGATGTAAATTCGTTTCCTGATCGCGGGCAATGTTTTTAAATCCGTGGGCATAACGTTATCACAGTGGATGTAGGTTCAGCGTTGCACTGTCCCGGCTCCAGCAAGCCAGACGGGCAGCAAGGGGTATGACTTATTTAGCGGCAACGCCTTTGTATTGATAGGCGCGCTGCTCGCTTGTTCTATTGAGGGCGCAGTATACCTGTTCCATAAGACCAGACGACCGTTGCGGCGACAAGTTCGCTAGTTGCTACACATTGGCGCGAGTTGTTGCTAGTGTGGCTCCTACTTGCGTCACTATTAAGCCGCCGGGTTAATACCCGCATAATGATAAGAAATGTGGGCTGTCGTTATGAGGTGTCGTTATGAGGTGTCGTTATGGAAGATGATTTTTCACAGAACCTTCGCTTGCTGAGTAGTTATTACAGGTCGATTGCCGATGTGTGCCGCAAATTGCCGATTAATCGTTCGCAATTCAACAAGTATTTATCCGGTTCCAGCTTGCCCTCGAAATTTATTTTGCGCCGCATCTGTGATTTTTTTGGTGTGGAAGAGTATGAAATTTTTCTGCCCCATGCGCAGTTCGCACAGATCGTGCAAATCCGTGCCAGGCCTGAACAGGCAGGGGCTTCCAGGCCTTATACGGCCCATATCGATAAACTGCAGGAACAGTCGCAAGGCAAGTTTGATAAATACCTGGGGTATTATTTCGAGATCTACTACTCCATGGCCTTTCCGGGCAAAATCTTGCGCAATCTGGTGCAAATCCGCGCTGAGAACGGTGCTATCTACTACCGGCGAATCGAGCGTATACGACCCGAAGGCGCCAGCGGGCGTGTGATGCACAGTCGTTATCAGGGGGGCGCGCTGTTTCTGAGTGATCGGATCTTTTTGCTCGACTATGAGACGCTGACCGGCAACGAGGTGACCCAAACCATTCTCTATCCGACCTACAAGAGCCGGGTCAACAAACTGTCGGGCCTGAAATTGGGGGTTTCGGCCAGCGATCGGCGCGAACCCGCCTGCACACGGGTGATTTATGAATACCTGGGGCAGCGGGTCGATCTGCGTAAAGCGCTGCGCCTGTGTGACTTGTATGAGGCGGGTACTGCGATGATCGATCCACAGGTGCAGGCTCAGATCGACAACAGACGCAAGCCGGATGAAAACCTGTTTCTTGCGGTGGCCCTGTAGGTAGGCTGACAACTCGCGCAAAAGCTGATGAAGACTCCCTGTAAAGATCCGCTATGAACATCAGCAAAAACCTGAGCATAAGTGACGGACGTATAAAGCGCCGCGAGGTATTATCTTTTCGCTCCACGTCGTGTGCAGGAGAGACCGCGATCTCCGCTGGAAAATGTTACAGCAGGGACGTTTCGTCGTGTGACAGGATAATTTTGATAAAAAAAGCGATGCAGCCTAAAATTCGAAATAACTCAGCTAGATAAGAACTTCATACTATGGCAAAGCGGACCAAACAGCTGGATCGAATCGATAGAAATATACTCCGGCAACTGCAGAACAATGGTCGGGTATCGTACGTAGATCTTGCTGCGGAGGTGGGGCTGAGTACTACGCCCTGTCTGGAGCGGGTGCGCAGGCTTGAGAAGGATGGGGTTATTAAAGGTTATACCGCGGTTCTGGAACCCAGCTATTTGGAAGCCGGTCTGCTGGTGTTTGTTGAAATAAGCCTGACATACCGCTCATCTACGGTGTTCGAAGACTTCAAACGTGAGGTACTCAAAATCCCCCACGTTATGGAATGCCATTTGGTTTCCGGGGATTTTGATTACCTGATTAAAGCGCGGATCAGTGAGATGTCGGCCTATCGCGAGCTGCTGGGGGAACTGCTACTGACACTACCCAATGTGGATAAATCCCGGAGCTATATTGTTATGGAGGAAGTAAAAGAAACCTCCAGCATTCCCGTTCCTGAGCTGCGTACGCGCAGTTAACCTGTTTATCGCTAACGACGCGTCGTTTACTTCTTGGCTGTCTGGTTTATTCGCGCTGAGCGGCGCGATGACCCACAGGGGTAACCGTGAGGCCCCGCGTGGCACCTCGTTCTGGCTTATAAGGAACTCTCCAGCAGGTTATCCAGCTCGGCCTGCAATGAAGGGCCGAAATCGTGCAGGCTAAGCTGTCGCCCGTTGAGGAACAGGGTGGGCGTGGTCGTAACACCTGCCTGGATGGCGCGACGTTCGGCCGTTGCCACTTTTTCTGATGTCTGTTCGGACTCAAGGCACGGCGTAAATGCGGCCAGATTTAAGCCCAATTGTTTCGCCAATAACGTCGGCGCATGCTCGCTGAGCGCTGCCTGCTGAGAAAAGGCCATGGCGTTATAGTCCCAGAAAGCCCCCTGTTGATCGGCGCAAACTGCACCCTGCGCCACCAGACGTGAGATGCCGGAGCGGTGTATCGGGAAATCCATATAGATAAACCGTATCCGGTCCAGATAGGGCTCCAGGGTTATTTTCAGTTGTTCGGCGGCCAACTTGCAATGAGGGCATTGGTAATCGGCGAACTCGATCAGCGTGATCGTGGCGTTGCTATTACCCAAGACCGGATAGCCTTGGGTTTCTATTTGAGTAAAAGGCGCGGTGGGTGCGTTCAGATTGAAGTCGAGTTCGTTAAGTGATACCAGTTTTGCGATCAGTTCCTGTTGCTGGCGTTGGCGCTGCATGGTATTGAGATAGGCCGCAATCTCTTCTCTCGCCTCTTCAAAGGGACGGTTAATGCGCGCTGTGTTCTGGTTGTAGAAGGTTTGCAGCGCTTGTGCATCCAGGGGGCTAAGGGTGAAAAGATTGGCCGTGACCTGTTCTTGACTCTGACCGGATTTAGAGGCCTGTTCAGCGATGTAAGCCTCGAGTGCAGCGGCCTCCAGGATGTGCTTTTTATTACGGTAATTGGTCAGCGCCACCTCGTACAGAGGTTGGCGATAACGGCTGTTTATCGTGTCGGCTTGATAGGCTTTGCCGCCCAATGTGAATAGCACGTCTTTACTGTTCGGTTGTTCGGGCTTGTCTTCGAGCATCAACCAAATGCTGCCGGCGACTAAGAGTATGGCCGTGACGGTATTAATAACGACCTGCAGTCCTTTTTTTTGCCCTGTGTTACTACTCATTGGGAAACGCTTCCTTTTTGGTTTGGATGCACCGTTTATATTTGCCGTTTATAGACAGTGTTTAGACGGGGGCTGCAATTGAAAAGATCTGCCCCTGTTTATTTTGCCGCAAGAACGGCTATCCCTGATGCTGACTGCCGATACCCTGAAACATCTCCCGTAGATTGACGCTGCTGCGTTCGCCTATGAAGGGGGCTGTCTCGTCGAGCCAGGTCGACGCCGTGTCACGGCCAAGGTCGCGTAGCTTGGTCAGAAACGCCCACTCTGTGTTCATCTTCGACGAGGCGCCCAGGGGCTTCAACGCCGCCTGATTCTCGATAACATGCACCCGAACCTGGCGATAGTCGTCAGGCGAAAGCTTGCCTTCGCGGATCAGGCGGTCGACGAAATCGATCGCACGGAGTTCCTTGAGCAGGCTGCCGTTGAAGCTTATCTCGTTGATTCGGTTCTGGATCTCCTGCGGGGTGCGCGGGGCACCCTTACGCTCGATCGGATTGATCTGGATGACCACAACATCGTCCGTGCCGGTATGGCCATGAAACGGGAAGAGCGCCGGGTTGCCCATGTAGCCGCCATCCCAATAGGGTACGCCATCGACCTCCACGGCCTGATAGAGGGTGGGCAGACAGGCCGAGGCCATAACCATGTCCGCCGTCAATGCCCCGCGCGGAAAGACCTTGACCTTACCGGTCTCCACGTTGGTGGCGGAGATGTAAAGCTTAAACGCAGTACAGGCGCGCACCCTCTCGAAATCGACGTTCTTCTCCAGCAGATCGCGTAGTGGATTGACCTTCATCGGGTTGAGCTGATAGGGCGAAGCCAGGCGGGACAGCGCATCCAACGCGTGATAGACAGGGTTATGCTCCAGCCCCCATTGGCCGGTCAGAACATCGAAGGGGGTGCGGCGTAGCGGACTGAATTTCGCGCTCTCGCTCATGCTCCGCCAGAAAACGTCAAGTGCGGCGCGTGCGCCCTCCGTCCCGGCGCGGGTGTAGCCGTCGGCCAGCACCACGGCGTTCATGGCGCCGGCCGAGGTGCCGGAAATGCCTGCGATCTCCAGACGACCGTCCTCAAGGATGCGGTCCAGCACCCCCCAAGTGAAAGCACCGTGTGCGCCGCCGCCCTGCAGCGCGAGGTTCACGGGCTTCGGAGTTTCGGTCATGGGTCAGTTCCTTTCGATGCGGCATGGGCGGGGTCACCCAGTAGCCGACGGTGATTAGTCTTGCGTTTTGCCTAGCATATTTTCATGGCCAGTGCCGCGTTGTCCTGATGCTGCCGTAAGCCTGAGCCCCCAATATGTCTGCTTTGTTCGGTATTCGCAAGCAGACCCGTTCATTAAAGAAGGCATCCAGTATGGTGATCGGCTGTGTTCAGTGTATTGACCAGAATGCGCAGAGTTCGACACATGACCAATGCGCCTGACCAGACTTTTGACTGTCCCCATTATGCCGCCGCCATGAGGCCGTTGCTTCTCGATCATAGCCGTAACGTCAGTAGGTTTCGTGCGTCTATTTAGCTCCAACCTAGCCATGATGGAGTTAACGATGAAACTTATTGTTTATGTACTGTTGATTTCAGCACTAATGGCCACGTTGGGGTGGGTAAGGCCGCTAAGGATGGCATCTTGAGCGATCGGGTCGCGGGTGAAGCGTTAACCATCGAATACGACCTGGACTCTCGCACGGGGTTGATCAAGCGGGCGGATGGGACAATCGTTTCGAGTATTAATGCGTTCTGGTTTGCCTGGTTTACGTTTCACCCCGAAACACAGGTCTTTATTGCTCAAGATTCAACAGAAGCGCGCCATTAACAAAGCGGGCAGCTCAAGCGTAAATTTTCCGTCTATGCCGGGCTTTGGCTCAGGTTTCTGTTATAAAAGGTGAAAATAACTTCGTGCCGCAGCGTTACGACGACGCCCCATCGGGCGCTTCGGGTCCTGTGGCAGGGATATCGCTAGGCGGCTGATGGTTTGGCGCGGTCCATGATTGGTCGCCAATTTGCACGCGAACAACGCCTTTAAAGCGACGGGTTAGTTCTGCGACAGCATCGTCAAGGCTTTCGTCATCGCACAGCATCGTGCCGCCACGGCCGTTGTCGGTGAAAAACTGATAGGACTTCATAAACGCCTCCGGATGGAGGGCGTATTCTTACCGATGGCGAAGTAAAAGTGAAGAGCCTTGCTGAAAACGTCGGGGGTGATCCCCCGCGCGCGCGCAACCAACAGGTTTGATACGGTTTTTCATCGGCCAATTCAAAGATCAGGTGCTGTGATCGTCCCGCTGCTTTTATTGCGTGGCTATGGCCGGCAGTGGTGGCCATAGCGCGTTGAGGTGGTTGTAGAGCAGGGGATGATTTCGATGCGGCAGCATCGATAAAATGGCGAAGAGATCGTTTTTGGTGTCACGGAGTCTGGGCGGGTTCATGAGGCTGCCATTTGACGCTTGCACACTGAAGACGATGGGTGCAGAAGGGTCTTCACCACGCTGTTGTATGACGGCTGTCTCATTATTTTTTAAACGTACGAAGGCGCCGGGCGGAAAGATGCCAATCTCGCGGATAAAGATCTGTACCAGTTGTGGATCAACGGTTTTGCCCCGGTCCTGAAAGATACTGCGCAATACATCGCGCGCCACAAAAGCATCCCGGTACAGGCGCGGACGGATCATGGCGGTATAGATATCAGCAATCGCCAGAATTCTTGACGCAAGGGGAATGGCATCGCCTTTCAGTCCCATCGGGTAACCGCTGCCATCGAGGCGCTCATGATGGTGGTATACGACGTTTAACCAGGTCGGATTATCGACACCGGCGCCCTCAATCAATTTATGGCTCTCAAGCGGGTGGCGTCGGATTCGCTGCCATTGCTGTTCGGTGAGTGGTTCCTTTTGTTCATGATAACGTTCTTGCAGCTGTGTGATGCCGATGTCATGGCTGACGGCACCCGCAACCAGGGCGAGCCGATCCATCTGCGGCATTCCTTGGCGTTTGGCTATCAATTCGCACAATACCGCACAATGCAGTGGGTGGATCAGGCCGTAGGGCAGGTCGTGGCTGATCTGCATCGCGCCGAGCAGCGCATCAGGGTTGCTCTGGCATAAAAACTGAATATCCAGTGCGAGGCGCTGGATTTCGAACGGAAAACGCTGCACGGCATCGTGAGCGCGCAGGATCCGGTAAGCATGCTCCAGCCGGGATAACAGGACCTCGATGGTTTCAGATACGGTTAACCGGTTACTGGCCAGGGTTATTTCGCCATCGATCCCGGTATTGGATTCGTCACTGTGACGTGTCAGGCCGTGTTCAAGCAGTCGGTCGCGCTGGCGTTCGTTGGCTATCACGAAGCCCTTGCGCAGCAACAAATTATCCTGCCGATCATAGACCGAGTAGGGGAGTTGTTTGCCTACGTTTACGTCCTGTGCTTTTACCGGTCTTACAGATAGCACCGGTGTTTCCGGTTTGTTCATGTGGTGGGCGCTCAGTATTGGGTGTCGCTAATCGTGGGCTCGCTTCGATAAGCCGTCAAATCGTATCATTTTTTGTTACCGACAATAAAGCCCGTTGTTTTTGTAATGAATTAAGGGCTGTTTGACCTGCACCTTGGCGCCGCACGTGCGGGTTTTATGCGACCCACATTAATGCTTTTCCACGGGGCCTGTTGGCGAGCGTCGTCGCTTTCTGTCAGCCAAGTCGATGACATCCGCGCTTTTTTGCTGAGGAGGAGGGAGGTCGCAGAGGGGATGGTCTTGAAAGCGGCTTAACTGGCTGGCCAGTCTGGCGAGGCTGTCATGCATCATGCAGGACACGGTGATTAATCCCGCCATGGGCGTTTTGGCGCGTGTAATAACGGTATCGATACGATGCTGGATCGCTTGCATACGGTGTTTATGGCGGCAGGGAACGCTGCAGATCAATGCCTGACAGTAAGCCTGCCTTAGCGCATTGAACGCCTTTGGGTCCGATTCGGCCAGTTGCTTTAACGTATCGAACTCAGGAAGTTGCCCCATGGTCGCTCCTCCCGCCGGTCTGCCCAAGGTGTTGCATGTCGGCTAATTTACCTATTTATTATGGTGTATCAGAACGCTGAACCCCCGTTCCGATAGCCTAAGTTTAGACCGAAATAGTGAGGCCGAATGGTTCGCGGGGCTACGTACAAAAGGTAATGCTTGTTAACATACGGCCTTACCAGCCTGTTGAAACCTTTGCTGCGAGGCTCGGCGTACGAGCTTTAAGAGTGAGGTCCAAGGTTTCTTCCATCGGGAACTCCATGAAAATCTTATTGTTAAGCGCCTATCATGCCGTGAGCCACCGTTATTGGTGCGAAGGGTTAATGACCCAGTGTGACGAGCATGACTGGACGTTGTTGAGTCTTCCTGCCCGTTATTTTCAATGGCGAATCAGGGGCAATCCGTTAAGCTGGTGGTCAGAGCAGTCGGCGCTATTGCGCGATCGCTATGATCTGATCGTCGCGACGTCGATGGTGGACCTGACGACGTTGCGTGGTTTGTTTCCCGGATTAGCGCAGACGCCCTCGTTGCTCTACTTTCACGAAAATCAGTTTGCTTACCCGTCAGGAAAAGGCCCCGAACGGCTAGAACCGCAGATGGTTTCGATCTATTCAGCGCTAGCGGCTGACTGTTTGTTGTTTAACTCACAGTACAACCTGTCGACCTTTATGCAGGGCGCCGATAACTTGGTACGAAAGCTCCCAGACCATTGTCCGCGGGACTTATCGAGCCAGCTGCGTGAGAAGTCCTCGGTACTGCCGGTCCCGTTGTTTCAGGAGCCAGCGCTCCCTGGCTGTGAGTCGATAGAGGATGCAGCCACCGTGGCTCAATCGAGCTGGACGCAGGGCGCCGGAGATGTCGGCATCAAAATCGTCTGGGCATCACGCTGGGAATACGATAAGGGGCCGGACCGCTTATTGCTGGTACTGCGCGAGCTGGAGCGGCGAGGGACTCATTACCGTATCGCGATCTTGGGTGAGCAGTTTCGGCATTCGCCGACGGAGTTTGAAACGATCAGGACGGCGTTTGCCCATCGGCTGGTCCAATTTGGCTTCGTTGAATCCCGGCAGGACTACCAACGCTGGTTGAGTTCAGCCGACCTGATTTTATCAACGTCGATTCATGAATTTCAGGGGCTAGCGGTGCTGGAAGCCGCCGCAGCGGGGTGCGTGCCGGTGTTACCTCGCCGGTTGGCCTATCCCGAGCTGGTTGCCGAGCCGTTTTTGTATGACTGCGTATGGGATGATAAGCAGCGCGAAGCGGTCAACGCGGTAAACTTGATCGAGCAGCAGGGTTTAGGGCGTATGAAGCCCCCCTGCATCGAGCGTTTTCAGTGGTCTGCGCGCAAGCCCGACTATGACCAGCTATTGCATGATGTGGCCGGCCATAGGCGCTGAACGCATTAGCGCGTGCGACATATGGCCTACAACCTATAGTCTACAATCTGCGCGCGGGCTCCAGGTTATTCGCGTGTAGCCGGGGCACGCTCTGATTCGCTAAACTGTTGCCAGATTTTGGCGGCCTTTTCTGCCGAGCCTTGGTGTTTGGTCATGGCTGTGTTGTGCTGGGTAATGAAATTGTCCAGACAGACTCTGAAACGGTCAACTTTGATTTGAAAGTCAGTTTTGGCCAGCTCATCAATAAATTGAGCAGGCTTGCGTGGTTTTGCGCAGGTGGGGGACTCCTCAAATCGATGGGCGTAAGCCGTTGTTATCGACAGCAGCAGTGACAAACCGGCGACCAGTGGTAGCGGTGAGCGCATGACGAACCTCCTCAGAAGCAGAGCCGCGTAGCTCTGTTAGTCGAGTATTAAGGCGGCAGCTTAATACCGAGCAAAAAATATCGCCTTAATAGGCGGTTCATGGATGAATCGCCGTGGCGTAAAGCCACGTGAGACAAGGACGGACAGGCGCCAGCCTTGTCGTCATCAAAAGACCGAACGGATCGGTATCTTGATGCCAGGTTAATAAGTGTAAACCACGCGGGGAATCGCATCGATAACCGGGGGCGTTACCCTGAAGCTTGTCTGATGACATGTAAAATCTGTAGGCAATTACTGGAGGTGTGCTGACTTGTGGACTATTACCTGTCAACCGCTTGTCGGGTGCTGGTACCCGTGGCCGGAAATGGGAGTCGATTATGCTGCGCAGTGAAGAGAGTTTATTGAATCAGGCCGAGCAATTATTAGCCCTAATGGCAGATCCTTTGCCTCCCCGTGATCGGTTACGGGCCATAGAACACGAATTACAGACGCGTGGTGCGTTAACGGTCAGCCTGCATCAGCGTATTGACGCGCTATCCCGTGTTGATGACCCCAGTGAATACCGGTGCCGTTATCACTTTGAGTGACCGATAAGCGGTTATCACTTTAAGCGACCAAGGGTTCGCTTTGACAAAGAAAAAGCAGTCTATCGGTGATGGGGGCTGTGCCTGGTGACGGTGCTTGGTGGCAGCGCAGTCACAGACGGTGCGGATCGAGGTTGATACGGCAGATTCGATTGCCCACGAGCAGTATTTCCCCGAGATAGCGTTGCTCGCCGGTCGTCGTGAATTCAAATTGATAACGGCGCTGTAATTCCAGTAGGCGCCGTTGCCCGATGCGTGGCCGCATATTGCGCAGGACGATGCTTTCATCGAGTAGCTGGACATCCATTTTCTCGCAATAGCGGCGGGCGGCACGTAGTGCCGCCTCTTTGATACCCTTGCTATACCACCAGTAGTAACCCACCAACGCGAGAGCAAAAACCGGATAAAGGTCTGATAGTTCAAGCATGCCATGGCCTACTACGCGCTGGACGGACTAGCCGTAATTTCACACAGGGTAACGGTTTGCAGGGCGACCCTGTGCGGGGTGATCGCGTACTCGCTAACCGATTGATTAAACGAGTAATTAACCGAGTGATGAACAGTAGCGGCATATCCGGATAACAGACCTCAGAGATTTAATTGGTTCGCCACGTAATCGGCGTCTTTGTCGCCTCGACCGCTCAGGCTGACGATGATGATCTTATCGGCGGGTAATTCTGGCGCGATTTTCATGGCGTAGGCAACGGCGTGGGCACTTTCCAACGCGGGAATAATGCCTTCTGTGCGTGACAGCGTCATAAACGCATCGAGGCATTCTTGGTCGGTTATCGCCTGGTAGTCGACCCGGCCGAGATCTTTCAGGTAGCTATGCTGTGGGCCAACGCCCGGGTAGTCAAGTCCCGACGCGATGGAATGCACCGGTAACGGCTCGCCCTGTTCATCTTGCAACAGATAGCACTTGAACCCGTGGATCTGGCCGGGCCGCCCTTTGGTGAGGGTCGCCGAATGATCGGGGGTGTCGAGGCCTTTCCCTCCCGGTTCAACGCCGGTGATTGTCACGCTCTTATCCGCCAGAAAAGCACTGAACAGGCCGATGGCGTTACTGCCGCCGCCGACACAGGCGATAAGCTGGTCCGGCAGGCGACCCGTTTGTTCGAGACACTGAGCACGCGCTTCTTCACCGATGATGCTTTGGAAGTCACGGACCATCATCGGAAAAGGGTGTGGACCGACAACCGAGCCTATGGCGTAAAAAAAGTTAATCGGATCTTTGACGTATTCTTCGAAGGCGCTGTCGACGGCGTCTTTCAGCGTGCAGGTGCCCCGAGTGACCGGAACGACGCGGCAGCCTAAGATCTTCATTTTAGTGACGTTGGGGTGCTCTTTTTCTATATCGACCTGCCCCATATGGATTTCACATTCGATGCCTACCAGCGCACAAGCCGTTGCCAAGGCCACACCGTGCTGACCGGCACCGGTTTCGGCCAGTACCTTGGTTTTACCCATATGCTTGGCCAACAGGGCTTCGCCGAGACAGTGGTTAATCTTGTGTGCACCGGTATGGTTCAGATCTTCTCGCTTTAGATAGATTTGTGCACCTGCGCAGCGTTTGGTCAGCCTGCGGGCAAAGTACAGCGGGCTCGGGCGCCCTACATAGTACTTGTACAGTTCCAGCAATTCATTTCGGTAGGCCTCGGTATCTTTGATATCGAGGTAGGCCTGAGCGATGTCATCCATGATGTTCTTCAGCCCGGGGGGGATGATCTGACCGCCATATTCACCAAAAAAACCCTCGCTATCCGGCATGGCTGAAAACGGTACCTGGCTCATAAAATCTCCTGAAATAATAACGACTTTATCAGCCGTCGCGGTGGCTGGATAGACCGTAGTTTGCCCCGAGGGAAATCCCTTGCAATAGGACAAAGGTCGAGACATGGGTCAAGGCAACACCTAGACAATGGTCAGGCAATGGTCAAGGCAACGGTCAAGGCAACGGTCAAGGCAACGGTCAAGATAATGGCGACACTTGTACCCTGTTCGCGCGGCCCGCGCTGTGTCGATCGCGGTGTTTGGGGCAAGCCCATGAGTGTGGCGGGCTATTTGTTTGATGACTTTGGTGGCATATTGTATTTTATGGTTTTTTTAATTTAGGCTTTCGGTCTGAACCCGCGTTGTTGAGCGGTGCTGATCGATTCCGGGCATCGCACGGATCGTATCGATCGGTGTTTGTCTGCCTGTGTTACGGGTGGGGCAGATTCCCCTCCGTAGCCCGCGGCCGCGCGAAAATGTAGCCTATACAGGAGTCATTCCAGTAGACTGCGGGGCTTTTATTAAGGCGACAATTATTAAGGTGACAGTTATTAAGGTGACAGTTATTAAGGTGACAATGTAAGTAATACCGAGCAAAAAATGTCGCCGTGGCATCAAGCCACGCGAGACAAGGACGGACAGGCGCCGGGTTAATAGTCTAGCCCGGGTTGTCTGTCAGCGGGGCACCGAGCTAAAGATGCCTGTTTATGACTGCAGCGCCCATACTGTCGAGGCGGCGCTATTTTTACCGATTTGCTGTGGGAACTTGTATGTTGAAAATTGTTGCCGATGAAAATATGCCGTTGGTCGAGCCGTTTTTTGATGCGCTCGGTGAGGTGGTTAGAGTGCCTGGACGGACAATGACCGCCGCTCAGGTGGCGGATGCTGATCTGCTGCTGGTACGCTCGGTGACCCCCGTGGGACCGGCACTTTTAAAGGGTTCCCAGGTTAGTTTTATCGGCAGCGCGACTATCGGTACCGATCATATTGATCAGGCCTGGCTGGTTTCCCAGGGAATAGGTTTTTCCAATGCGCCCGGTTGTAATGCCGAGTCGGTGGTCGATTATGTGCTCAGCGCCCTGTTCAATCTGGCCGCGCGCGAGGGGGCCGACCTCTGGGGTAAAACCGTCGGGATCGTCGGTGTCGGCAATGTCGGGCGTCGCTTGCAGGCAAGGCTTGGCGCGCTGGGGCTTGAATGTTTGTTATGCGACCCGCCTCGGGCGGCACGCGAAGGTGTGACCTTTGCCGATCTCGATGCGATTATTCGTCACTGCGATGTGATTTGTCTGCACACTCCGCTGACCCGCGATGGTGATCATCCCAGCGTTCATCTGCTCAATGAGGCCCGGCTGAACAATCTGTGTCAGGGCGCCTGGCTGATTAACGCCGGCAGGGGCGGCGTGATCGATAACCGCGCATTGTCGCAGTGCATCTCGGCTCGACCGGACCTACGGGTGGTGCTGGATGTCTGGGAGGAAGAACCCGCTATTGATGTTGTCCTGGCGCAGCAGATCACGCTGGGAACGCCGCATATTGCCGGCTACAGCCTCGAGGGGCGCATGCGGGGGACGGAGATGGTGTACCGCGCTGCGTGCGCTCACCTGGGTATCGCCCCCAGCGTGTCATTGTCGCAGCTGTTGCCGGCGCCGCCGATTCGTCAGGTGATGGTCGAGCCTGTGGCGAGTCTGGACCTGCGCAAGTTGATCAACCTGGGTTACGATCTGCGCGATGACCATGATCGATTGATGGCCGCGCTGCATGTCGATCCCGATGTGATGGGCGCGCGCTTTGACGCCTTGCGTAAGGATTATCCGGTTCGGCGTGAACTCAGTGCGTTACCGCTCTGCGGTGTCGTTAATAGCTCGGCGCAAGGCCGGATCCTAGGTGCGGCGGGTTTTGCTCTGCAGGATTCGGTTTCTTAAGTCGCCTCCGGTTCTATAGGCTCAGGTTTGCGGCCCTTTCTTTATGAAATCGATGCGACCTGCATGGTAGTATTCGCGCAGTCTAGCCGTCACCGCTTGCGCTCGGGTTTCGCTGCCAGGCCGCCGCGAGGCGACAACAGAGCCGCCGCGTATGAGTACCGGCGGCCCGTCACGTTTTTAGATAAGAGACAACGGTTTTATTCAGTCAGTTACTTAGCCGCCATCATTTAGCCATCTATTACCGCCAAACAGACGAGAGAACATGCCATGACCTTTGACTTGACGACCTTTGATTTGACCGCCATGCCCACGACCTTTGATCTATTACACCTGATTTTGGCGGGTGCAGCGCTGTTGTTTCTGATCCTAGGGGTAACCAAGCGCAGCGGATCTTCCGCCGATGCTGCAGCGCCAGTCAGCCACGCACCGAGCTCGGTGTCAGACAAGACGCTAACTCCTGAGCCTGAACCTGAATCGACACCGGAGCCGGCGCCGGCGCTACTGCGCGAAGCGAGTCCGGAGGCCGCCTTGCAGCTGTTGTCGTTGCTGCAGCAAGAAGCGCGCTTGATCGATTTCGTCAAAGAAGATCTCAGCGGATTTTCCGACGCCGATATTGGCGCGGCAGCACGGGTTGTGCATGAAGGCAGTCTCAAAGCGCTCAACAGTTACTTTACCCTGGTGCCGGTGCGTGACGAAGCGGAAGAGAGCCAGATTACGCTGGCCGAAGGCTTTGATGCCAGCGAAGTCCGCCTGACCGGCAATGTGGTTGGGCAGGCGCCCTTTACCGGTACGCTGGTGCACCGGGGCTGGAAAGTAGCCGAGGTTACGCTGCCGAAACTGGCAGAGGGTCATGATGCGCGCGTCATCGCCCCGGCGGAGGTAGAGCTATGATCTTCGGCAGAAAAAAGACGCTCAGCCAGCCTGTGGTTTCTGAATCCGCTCCCCGCGAAGCGGTCACGCATCAAGAGACCGGCGAACCGCGCTATTCGGTCGGTATTGACCTGGGTACGACCCATTGCGTGCTTTCCTATGTCGATCTGCAGGACGAGGACGCGTCACCGAACCCACAGATCATGCCGATTCCACAACTGACTACCCCGGGTAGCGTGGAAGAAAAAAACCAGCTGCCGTCTTTTTTGTATCAGGCGCACGACGCAGAACTGGCCACGGCGGATCTGGCGTTGCCCTGGAACGCTCAGCCGCCGGCACTCGTCGGTACCCTGGCCCGCAACCTCGGTGGCAAAACGCCGATTCGGTTGGTTTCCAGCGCCAAGAGCTGGCTCTGTCATGGCGGCGTCGACTGCTATTCCAATTTCCTGCCCCTCAACGGTCCGGAGGAGGTCGCCAAAGTGTCGCCCTTTGAGGCGACTTGCCAGTATCTTGACCATCTTCGCTGTGCCTGGGATCAGCACTTTCCTGACCAGCATTTGGTCGCTCAGGACGTGACGATTACCGTCCCGGCCTCCTTCGATCCGGCGGCGCGCGAGCTGACCGCCGAAGCGGCGCGCCAGGTCGGTTTTCAGCATCTGACGCTGCTGGAAGAGCCGCTGGCTGCGGTTTACAGCTGGTTGGAATCCAGTGGTGACCATTGGCGACAGCAGGTCCGTGTCGGCGATATTATCCTGGTGGTGGATATCGGCGGCGGCACCACCGACCTGTCCTTGGTCGCGGTCACAGAAGAGGCGGGCAATCTGGCCCTGAATCGTCTCGCTGTTGGCGATCATATTCTGCTCGGCGGCGACAATATGGACCTGGCCCTGGCCTACCGTATTAATGCCAAACTGGCGAAAGAGGGTAAGCGGTTGCAGCCCTGGCAGATTCAGGCCATCACCCACGCCTGCCGCGATGCCAAAGAGAGCCTGCTCTCAGACCCGGATGTGTTGGACGTACCGATTGTGGTGCCGAGCCGCGGTTCGAGCCTGATGGGGGGTACACTGCGCACGGAACTGACCCGGCAAGAGGTCGAGGAAACGCTGGTCGAGGGCTTTTTCCCCCGTGTGTCCGTTCAGGATCACCCGGCCCAGCAGGCACGCGCCGCATTGAGCCAACTTGGCCTGCCCTACGCGCAAGATCCGGGCGTATCGCGTCACCTGGCTGCCTTCCTCAGTCGTCAGCACAGTGCCGCCGAGGAGTTGTTGGGGCAGCCGGGCGGCAGCTTTATTAAGCCCACGGCATTGCTGTTCAATGGCGGAGTACTGAAAGCACCGACGCTGGCCGCACGTACCCAGGATATCATCAACAGCTGGTTAACCGACGCCGGCGCGGAACCCGCCAAACGACTGCAAGGGCTGGACCTCGATCTTGCCGTAGCCAGTGGTGCGGCCTATTACGGTTGCGTGCGCAAGGGTAAAGGGATGCGAATTCGCGGTGGTATCGCCAGTGCTTATTATGTGGGCATCGAGAGTTCCATGCCGGCAATTCCCGGGATGGAACCGCCTCTGGAGGCCTTATGCGTGGCACCTTTCGGTATGGAAGAGGGCAGCTCGGTCGAGGTTCCCAGCCGTGAGTTTGGCCTGGTGGTCGGTGATCCCGTTCGCTTTCGTTTCTTCGGATCGACGACGCGCCGTGAGGATATCGCGGGTACCCATCTCGATTATTGGGAGCCTGAAGAACTGGACGAGTTGCCCGAAATCCAGGCCACCCTGCCGCTGGAAGGGCGATCTCCCGGCGAGGTGGTTCCCGTGCGCCTGGCGGCACGGATAACCGAAGTCGGTACGCTCTGCCTCGAGGCCATTCCCCGCGAGGGCAGTGAGCGCTGGCAGATCGAATTTGAGGTCAGGGACAACCCGTAATGACAGAGCGAAAAGATGCCCCGGGCGCTGCTGTCGCGAAGCCCGAAAGCCGCTACCTGATCGGTATCGATCTGGGCACCACCCATACGGCTTTGGCCTATGCCGATATCGCCCAGGGGGTGGTCGGTGCCGAAACCCGTTTGTTTGAGATCGAGCAGCTGGTGGCTCCCGGCGAGGTGGCGAAAAAACCCTTGCTGCCCTCCTTTCGCTATCATCCGGCGGCAGGGGAACTGAGCGAATCCGATCTGCTGTTACCCTGGGCGCGGCCGGCGTTGCCGGGAGAGTTGAAGACCGTTCTTGTCGGCGAATGGGCGCGGGAGTTGAGTTCGAAGGTTGAGGGGCGTGCGGTATCCAGCGCCAAAAGCTGGCTATCGCACCCTCAGGTCGAGCGTAACGCGCCGATTTTGCCTTGGGCCGGCGTTGAAGGCGTCGAGAAAGTGTCGCCCGTGTTGGCCAGCGCCAGTTACCTCAGTCATTTACGCGCGGCCTGGAACCATGAACACCCGCAGGATCGCCTGGAAGATCAGGATGTGGTTATCACCGTGCCGGCGTCGTTTGACGAAGGTGCTCGGGCCCTGACGGTCGAGGCGGCGGCAATGGCCGGTCTGCCCGCTATCAAACTGCTCGAAGAACCCCAGGCGGTCTGCTATGACTGGTACGCCCGCAACCAGCACGATGCGGCGACCCTGCTGGACAAGGTTCGCCTGCTGATGGTGTGCGATGTTGGCGGGGGGACCACCGACCTGAGCCTGATCCAGGTGGCCGAACAGGACGGGGCGTTGTCCCTGACCCGGGTCGGCGTCGGCGACCACCTGATGCTGGGTGGCGATAATGTTGACCTCGCCCTGGCGCATTTGGCCGAGCCACGGGTGGTCGGGGAGGGCAAACGGCTGCGGGCGGCGAGCTTGTCGCAGCTGATTCAGCAGACCCGCAATGCCAAAGAGGCGCTGTTGTCCGAAACCGCGCCCGATTCAGCCCGGGTGATGGTGTTGGGGGCCGGTGCGCGCCTGATCGGCGCTGCCCGTAGTTGCGAATTGAGCCAGCAGGAAGTGCGCGCCGTCGCCCTCGATGGCTTCTTTCCGGTCGTCGACTTTACTGAGCAGCCCAACAAACGGCGCGGGGCCATGGTGGCGTTTGGCCTGCCATACGCCGCCGATCCAGCGGTCAGCAAGCATCTGGCCGCGTTTCTGGCCCGTCACGCCAGTGCCTGTCGAGACGCACTGGGAATCATCAGCGCGGAGCAACCTGCGGTTCCCGATGCCGTGTTATTTAACGGCGGGGTATTTAACAGCACGCCGCTACGCCAGCGCGCCTTGTCGGTGTTAACCCATTGGCGACAGCAGCCGGTACAGGAGTTGGCTAACGCGCACCCCGATCTGGCCGTTGCCTATGGCGCCGTGGCTTACGGGATGGCGCGACGTGGCGCGCAGTTGAAAATTGGGGGCGGCTCTGCGCGCAGCTTCTTCCTGGTGGTCGAGACCGAGCAAGCGGCCGATAACGCGCCAGTACAGGGCGTCTGTCTGCTGCCTAAAGGTAGCGAGGAGGAGCAGGAGGTATCACTAGAAGGCCGCAAATTTGCGTTACGACTGGGGCAACCGGTGCGCTTTCATCTGGCCTCCTGTTCCGGGGACGCGCGTTTTGAACCCGGTGAGCTGGTGGCGCTGGATGATGAACAGTTTGTGACCTTACCGCCCTTGGTGGCAGCCCTGGAGAGCCAGCCTGGCGTATATGAAGCCGCTGCAAATGCCGCGGCGGTCGAGGTGAGCCTGGCTACGACCCTGACCGAGGTGGGGACGCTTAAGATCGAGTGCGTGGGGCAGGGCGATATCCCACAGCGCTGGCTGGTTGAATTCGAGATTCGCAAAGACCTGGCGCGGCAGCGTCAGGGATACGGCGAGGCGCTGCAGGTCCGTTTGCCGCCCCGCTATAATGAAGCCCAGGTCCGTCTGCTGGAGGTTTTTGGCCCCAGTAAGAAGGATGTTGACCCGAAGGCGGCTAAGTCGCTGCGGATTGAACTGGAAAAGACGCTTGGCAAACGCGACAGCTGGGACACGGACCTGCTGCGCACCGTTTTTGATGTGCTTTTAGAAAACAGCAAGCGCCGCCGCCGCTCGGTTGCCCATGAGCGGCTCTGGTTCAACCTGGCCGGTTATGCCCTGCGCCCTGGCTTCGGTTATCCGCTGGACGACTGGCGGATCGATAAGATCTGGCCGCTGTACCAGCAGGGCCTGCAGTTTGATAAAGAGAACCAGTCCTGGAGCGACTGGTGGACGTTCTGGCGGCGATCGGCGGGGGGGCTCAACCCCCAGCAGCAGCAACGTGTATACAAGGATATCGCCAAATACCTGAATCCGGTGGCGCTGCGGGACCGCAAGCTGCAGGCTGAATTGAAGCATAAGTCCTACGAGGATATGGTTCGCCTGGTTGCCGCCCTGGAACACCTGCCGCTGACCAGCAAGCAAGAGGTCGGGCGCTGGTTACTTAAGCGGCTTGAAAAATCCAGCGAGACGCAAACCAGTTGGTGGGCATTGGGCCGCATCGCCTCAAGGGTTCCTTTTCATGGCAGTGTTCATCAGGTTGTACCGAAAGCGGTGGCGCAGCAGTGGTTGCAGCGTCTGTTGCAAGAGGACTGGAAGAAAAACCAGAATGCCGCCTTTGCGGCGGTCATGCTGGCGCGGATGAGTGGTGATCGCACGCGAGACCTGGATCCGGCCGACAGAAAGCCCCTGATAGACACGCTGACGATGATCAAGGCGCCGGCAATCTGGATCGAGATGGTGTCCGAGGTTAAGGAACTTAGCGAGGCAGAAACCAAACGGGTGTTTGGCGAAGCGCTACCCGTGGGCTTGACCTTGCTTGGCGAATAGGCACGGCGACTTAGCGCCAAAAGCGCGGGCGCCATGGTGACAAGCGCGTCTGCTGCCGCTGTTGTATACCGATGGCGTACGGCAGGGTTTGTACGATAAAGACACGCGTGTGTACCGCGTGTCTACATGGGTGACAGATATTAAAGGTTGTGAATATTTAAGGGTCCAAGCATGGCCTTAGCTACTCTTGACAGGGGCGTTAAGTCGACGTTGAGGTTCGATGAGCTGCGGATACCGGTTGGTGAGCGCGTGCGCCTTGAGACGCTTGCACCGAAACGGCGTCTGGATGTCACTTACGTTGGCAGTCTGGCAGAACAGGGTATTCTCGTTTCGCTGCCAATAGTGCGCAAACGTCCGCTACTGCTTGTCGAGGGCAGTAATGTCAATCTTCGCCTGGTGGCGCTGAATCGGGCCTGTGCCTTCACGACGCGTGTGATCAAATCCCTGCATGCACCTTTACCATTGCTGATGTTGGCGTATCCGCGGCGGGTGGAGGCCGTAACAATCCGCACGACAACCCGCGCGGCAACACGTCTCATTGTGTCTCTCGATGAAGTTGAGGAAGGCCACGGCATCGGCCGTTGGCCACGGCAGGCTATTTGTTCCGATATCAGCTTTTTTGGTGCACGCATTGAAAGTAGCGATATGTTGGCCGACTGCGGCGAACAGCTGTTGATGACCGCGCGGATGCCGGTAGGAGATCTGGACCAGGTGCTGCTGGTGCGCTGTCGGGTGTGTAATCTCGAAGAGGTCGAAGACCCGGCCCGGGGGGAATACCGCATCGTGCATGGGGTTGAGTTTATCGACCTGGATGAAGAGAGTCGTCTGATCCTGAATGGCTATGTGTATCAACAATTATTACGTGAACAAACGGGCTTGGGCTAATGTGCTGGTGCTCGCAAGCACGGGGCTGTGCGCTGATCGGTTATGTTCTGTTCATCCCTGGGAGACGAGGTAAGCATGTTTAAGTTGGGACTCATTGTTAATCCGTTGGCGGGAATTGGCGGCAGTGTTGCGTTAAAGGGCAGCGATGGCGCGGCAACGGCCAAGGAAGCGCTCGCGCGTGGGGCGGTACCCCGTGCCGGGCAGCGTACCGCCCAGGCGTTATTGCCCTTACAGGGGTTGGCGCTGGAATTGGTGACCTACCCGGCGGAAATGGGTGCGGATATTGCCGTGCAGGCGGGTTTTACGCCGAGGATTATCGGCCAGATCGAGAGCCACCATACCGATGGGGACGATACCCGACGTGCCGCTCGCGAACTGGCGCAAGCCGGTGTCGATCTGATCCTGTTTGCCGGCGGTGACGGAACGGCCCGCGATATTTGTGCCGCCGTGGGCGACCAGATACCGGTGCTTGGGATTCCCGCCGGCGTGAAAATTCATTCGGGCGTCTACGCAGTGACGCCGGGGGCGGCCGGTGAGATCGTCGCCATGCTGGTGCGCGGTGAGCTGGTGACATTGCAGGATCAAGAGGTACGGGATATTGATGAAGACGCCTTTCGTCAGGGGCAGGTGAAGGCGCGCTATTACGGTGAACTTCTGGTGCCGGAAGAGGGGCGTTTTTTGCAGCATGTTAAAAATGGCGGCCGCGAAGTCGAAGAGCTGGTGCTGGATGACATCGCCGCCGACGTTATCGACACCATGCTCGATGACACGTATTACGTGATGGGGTCCGGTACCACGGTGCAAGCGGTCATGGAGCAACTGGGTCTGGAGAACACCCTGTTGGGCGTGGATCTGGTCTACAACCGAACACTGGTTGATCAGGACCTGACAGCGGAGCAGTTGCTGCAACAGATTGGTACAGCCCCCGCCAAAATAGTGATCACCGTGATCGGCGGTCAGGGGCATATCATCGGACGGGGTAATCAACAGCTTAGTCCTGCCCTCCTGCGCCGGATCGGACGTGATAACCTGCTCGTTATCGCCACCAAAAGTAAGATTAAAGCCTTGGAAGGCCGGCCATTGATTGTCGATAGCGGCGATCCGGAACTGAATCATACTCTGTCAGGGTTGATTCGGGTCGTGACCGGCTATCGGGATGCCATTCTTTATCGGGTTGCCGATTATTAAACGCCAAGCCCGCAGGGCTCGCTTGCCGGTATCTATTTTTCAGGGTTCCTCGTAACAATCCGCCGGTTTCAGCCTCTTAGTCTTATAGCCGAGCTATTTGACGCGGCTGAGTCGCATAACAGAGACCTTTATAAACCCTTGGGCGGATCGAACGATGAGCAGCGTTAAACTGAGTATATTGGCACTGGTGGCCGTGGCCTTTGCGGCCTTTTTCTATTTTGAGGGCGGGCAGTATCTGACCCTGGCGGCGATCAAGACACAGCAAAGCCATATCGCCGACTACTACCTCACACAGCCTCTGCAGACTATGCTGTTGTTTTTCGTCCTCTATGTGCTGATCACCGCGCTGTCCTTACCGGGAGCCGCCTTGATGACGCTGTTGGCGGGTGCCATCTTTGGGCTGCTCTGGGGGACGATCATCGTGTCCTTTGCCTCAACGTTGGGGGCCAGTCTCGCCTTCTTGACCGCTCGTTTTCTGTTTCGGGAGCAGGTCCAGCATCGGTTTGCCAAGCAACTGGTGACCATTAACGACAATGTTCAGCGTCATGGCGGCTTTTATCTCTTTACTTTGCGTCTGGTGCCGGTCGTCCCTTTTTTCATCATCAACCTGGTCATGGGCCTGACTAAACTGCCGTTATTGACCTTTTTTACGGTGAGTCAGGTCGGCATGCTGGCCGGTACCCTGGTCTATGTGAATGCGGGTACGCAGCTGGCCCAGATTGATTCCCTGCAAGGGATCCTGTCCTTGCCCCTCCTGGCTTCGTTTGTGTTGTTGGGAACGTTTCCCCTGTTAGCCAAGCGGGCAATCGGCTATCTGCAGGGGCGCAAGTTAACAGGCCATTGTCCCGACTAGCCGGCTTTGTTTGCTGATCGGATAATATCGGTTAGTTTGTTTGCCCGCATAAAACCCGCATAAAACCGCTAGAGTTCAGGTTTAACCCTGTCATCATCCGGTTAAATAGACGGTGCTTTATAGGCTTGGCTTCAATCCCCACGATCCGCTTTTTAAACGCGATCAATAAGCCCGAACGCCGATAGACCTTCGGCGAATTGCGCTTGTTGCTGTTGAGCGTACAATGCCCACTCGTATAATCAGTTCTAGAACATACGGGGGCTTACAATGGACTTGAAAGCTGCTTTGGAGCACACAAAACAGCACAAAGCATCCAACGTCGTTGGATTGCAGATTTACGGTCGTACGATTGAGTTATTCAGACCGCGTTACTTTGACGGTGAAGATTGCTGTCGAATAGAATACCGCGAAGGCGCCCTGTTTCATGATTACAGTGATAAGGCGGTATTCGATACGGACAACCTGCCAGCTGACGGGCGCGATGCACGATACTTTGTCGCCCCGCTAGAAGATGCCGAGCTGGATTCTTTAATTGACGCGCGTAGTGAAGTGATGCTGCACCGTTTGTTGGATGGCGCGCCGGACCCTGCTTCCTGCGTGAACCCGCGCGATAAAGCCGTGTTTACCTCTTGGTGTATCTCTGCACTGGCGGCTAAGAATAGCGGTTAAGAACAGGCCGCATTGTCGGCCTTTCTTCGTTTACCTTCCTGAGTTTACCTCCCTTATTAAGGCGACAGCTTCATACCGCGCAAAAAATGTCGCCGTGGTATAAAGCCGCGTGATTAATAGGCCAATGCCAGGTTAATCGAGCACATACCGGCTCTGAGATATGCTCCCCCCTCGGTTGTCTCTTTGTTCATCGATGCTATGGCACCTCCGGCCAGAGTATGTTTGAATTCTAGAGGCCCGCGCAGCGGGCTAAATGGTTGCTTTCAAGGACCCTCAGACGGTTAATGACGATGGCCTTGAACTGAGCTCACCCGGTACACAGACCCTGGAGCACGGCGAGTGAAAATAAGCCTCACAGAGCAAAAACGCTATGTTGATGCGGTGATGGAGAATGTTTTCAACGGCATTATCTGTATTGATAGCCTTGGGATCATCGAATCCTTCAACAGTACGGCAGAAAAAATGTTTGGTTACCGTGCTGCCGATGTTCTTGGTCAAAACGTCAAAATGTTGATGCCCCAGCAGCATAGAGAGGCTCATGACGGTTACCTGCAGCGTTATCTGAAAACGGGTGAACGGCGCATTATCGGCAACCTGCGTCAGCTGGAAGGGCAGCGTAAAGATGGCTCCCGTTTCCCCATGGAGCTTGCCGTGACCGAAACGCAGGTGGGTGAACACCCGTTTTTTATCGGGACTATCCGCGATATCTCTGATCAGAAACGCGCCGAACGTGAATTGAATGCGGCGCGGCAAAAGTATTTTCATCAGGAAAAAATGGCCGCAATCGGTAATCTGGCTGCCGGTATTGTGCATGAAATCGGCAATCCGATTGCGGCGATCGCAGGGTTACTCAACGGTATCTGCGAAGCGAGTCTGCGCAACGATATTGAACCGGTGGCGCTGCAGGATAACCTGCAGCTGGTGATGGAACAGGTTGAGCGTATCGTTCATATTACCCGTGATGTGTCTGAATTTGCCAACCCCCAGGGGGAGGAGCTGCAGTTGGTGGATACCAACAACCTGATCGGCAGAACGTGCCGGCTGATGCGCCACGACCACCGCTTTCAGGGCATTGACGTGGTCATGGATCTGGATGCGCAGATCCCCGCCGTTTTTGGTGTCGGCGATCACGTGATACAGATCGTGATGAATTTGTTGAGTAACGCTGCCGATGCGGTGGGTGAAGTGCCCGAACGTGATGCCGTGATTACCCTGCGTTCGCGTCGGAGCGGCCGCTTCGTTTCCATCGAGGTGAACGATAATGGTTGTGGCATGGCACCGGATACGCTGCGTCATGCCACCGAAGCCTTTTACACCACCAAGCCGGTCGGTAAAGGCACGGGGTTAGGGTTGTCGCTCTGCCACGCGTTGGTGACGGCTGGCGGCGGCGATATGCAGATCCATTCGCAGCAGGGGATTGGGACGGCTGTCCATGTTTTATTGCCGATTAACCCGAGCGGTTAATAGCGCACGATGCTGGGGAGTAAACCCGCTGGCAACATATCGTTAAAATGACCCTGGCGTACCAGCTGGCAGGCCCGCTCAATATCCGGTGAAAAGTAACGGTCCTTGTCGTAGAACGGCACGTTGGCCCGCACGCGCGCCTTGGCTTCTTCCAGTCGCGCAGAACTCGTTAACGGTGCCCGAAAGTCGACCCCCTGGCAGGCGGCCAGCAATTCAATCGCCAGAATGCCGACGCTATTTTCGGCCATCTCCCTGAGGCGCCGCGCCGCGAACGTGGCCATGGACACGTGATCTTCCTGGTTGGCCGAGGTCGGCAGACTGTCTACGGAGGCGGGATGGGCCAGGCTTTTGTTTTCGCTGGCCAGTGCGGCGCTGGTGACCTGGGCGATCATAAAGCCGGAATTGAGACCCCCGTTTCTCACCAGAAACGGCGGCAGCTGGCTCAGGTTGCTGTCGATCAGTAGCGCGATGCGCCGTTCCGACAGGGCCCCGATCTCGGCGATCGCCAGCGCCAGATTATCGGCGGTCATCGCCACCGGTTCGGCGTGGAAATTGCCGCCAGACAGGATGTCGCCGTCGTCGGCGAATACCAGCGGGTTATCCGAGACCGCGTTGGCTTCGACCTGCAGGGTACGCGCGGCATTGCGGATCTGCTCCAGACAGGCCCCCATCACCTGGGGTTGGCAGCGCAGCGAGTAAGGGTCCTGCACCGCCTCGCAGTTCCGGTGCGAATCTTCGATCGCGCTGTGCTCGAGTAAGGCGCGGTAGGCCGCGGCAACGTCGATCTGGGCTTGATGGCCGCGCGCCGCGTGAATGCGAGGGTCGAAGGGGTTGCGGCTGCCCAAGGCGGCTTCCACGGATAGAGCGCCGCAGATCAGCGCGCCGGCGAACAGGTCTTCGCTGGCGAACAGGCCCTGCAGTGCCAATGCGGTACTGGCCTGGGTGCCGTTAAGTAACGCCAGACCTTCTTTGGGCCCCAGGGTGATTGGCGCCAGTCCGGCGATCGCGAGGCCGCGCTGTCCCGATAGACGTTCACCGTTATGCAGCACTTCGCCTTCACCCAGCAGCACGGTGCTCATATGCGCTAGGGGGGCGAGGTCTCCGCTGGCGCCAACCGAGCCTTTTTCGGGGATGGCGGGATAGACCTCGGCATTCAGCAGCTGGATGAGCGCTTCGATCACGCTGAAGCGGATACCGGAGACGCCGCGCGCCAGGCTGTTAATCTTCAATACCATCAGCAGGCGCACCGTCGATTCGCGCATGAAGTTGCCTATGCCGGCGGCGTGAGACAAGACGATGGAGCGCTGTAACAGCTCCAGTTCATCGGTGGCAATACGGGTGTTGGCCAGTAAGCCAAAACCGGTGTTAATGCCGTACAGGGTGCGTCCCGCGTCGATCAGGGCGTGGACCGTGGCGACCGACGCGTTGATGCCCGGCAAGGCCGCTTTATCCAGACATAGCCTGACCGGTTCGGCATTCACACGGCGCAGGGTGGGCAGGTCCAGCTGGCCCGGTTGCAGCAGTAATTCAAACATGGGGTTATCCTTCGGCGGTTGGCTCGTTGGTCGCAGGCTCTTCTCTCGATCTTTCGGGCGTGATCATCGGGAGGTCGAGGCCCTGTTCGTGGGCACAAGCGAGGGCAATCGGATAGCCCGCATCGGCATGGCGCATCACGCCGCTGGCCGGGTCATTCCAGAGTACGCGTCCCAGTCGGCGCTCGGCGGCTTCGCTGCCGTCGGCAACAATCACCACGCCGGCGTGCTGGCTGAAGCCCATGCCGACGCCGCCGCCATGGTGCAGGCTGACCCAGGTGGCGCCGCCCGCCGTACCGAGCAGCGCGTTTAGCAGCGGCCAGTCGGACACGGCATCGGAGCCGTCCAGCATGCCTTCGGTTTCCCGGTTCGGGCTGGCGACGGAGCCGGAATCGAGGTGGTCGCGGCCGATAACCACCGGCGCTTTTAGTTCGCCGCTGGCCACCATGGCATTGAAGGCCAGGGCCAGGCGCGCCCGATCCTTGAGGCCGACCCAGCAGATGCGCGCGGGCAGGCCCTGAAACGGGATCTTGTCCCGCGCCATGTCGAGCCAGTTGTGCAGGTGCGGATCGTCGGGGATCAGCGCTTTAACCCTGGCGTCGGTCTTGTAGATATCCTCGGGATCGCCAGACAGTGCGACCCAGCGGAACGGGCCGATCCCTGCGCAGAACAGCGGGCGGATATAGGCCGGAACGAAGCCCGGGAAATCGAACGCATTCGGTACGCCTTCCTCCAAGGCGACCTGGCGGATATTGTTGCCGTAGTCGAGGGTGGCGGCGCCGCGACTCTGCATCGCGAGCATAGCCTGTACGTGGATGGCCATGCTGCCGCGTGCCGCTTTGACCACGGCTTCAGGATCGCTGTCGCGCAACAGGGCCGCTTGTTCCAGGCTCCAGTTGCGGGGCAGGTAACCATTGAGGGGGTCGTGGGCGCTGGTTTGATCGGTACAGACATCCGGGGTAATACCGCGTTGGACCATCAGCGGCAGTAGTTCGGCGCAGTTGCCCTGCAGCCCCACCGAGATGGCTCGCTGCGCGTTACGCGCTTGTGTGATCAAGGCCAGGGCGGCATCCAGGTCGGTGGCCTTGTGATCCAGATAACCGGTTGCCAGTCGCTTGTCGATGCGTGAGGCGTCGCACTCAATCGCCAGCATGGAGAAGCCCGCCATCACCGCGGCTAACGGTTGCGCGCCACCCATACCGCCCAGCCCTCCGGTTAAAATCCAGCGCCCGGCCGGATGACCGGCAAAGTGTTTCTTGGCCACGGCGGCGAAGGTCTCGTAGGTGCCCTGCACGATGCCTTGGGAGCCGATATACACCCAGGAGCCGGCGGTCATCTGGCCGTACATCATCAGCCCCTGACGGTCGAGTTCGTTGAAATGCGCCCACGTGGCCCAGTGCGGCACCAGGTTGGAGTTGGCGATCAGGACGCGCGGCGCATCGGCCTGGGTCTTGAATACGCCGACCGGTTTGCCGGATTGGATCAGCAGCGATTCATCGTCTTCCAACCGGGTCAGTACCTCGACGATCTTGTCGTAGCAGGCCCAGTTACGCGCCGCACGGCCAATCCCGCCGTACACCACCAGACTGTGTGGGTGCTCGGCCACCTCCGGATCGAGGTTATTCATCAGCATGCGTAACGGCGCCTCGGTCAGCCAGCTTTTGGCGGTGAGCGTGGTGCCGCGGGGGGCGCGAATCACGCGCGACGTATCCCGTCTATCGTTCATGAGGGGTCCCGTGTTAAGTGTTCTCGTTAACATGACGCTGTTGGTTCAATGGCGCGTCGCGCTTGCGTTTTATCGGCGCCGTGTTTTTTCCGCCTGTGGCCTTTATGTGTTTTCGGGGGCCGCGCTGAGCGGCACGATAAACGTGCAAAGGTCGGTTTTCAGGGTTTCATACATGGCGGATCTCTCCGGCAAAGATACGTTGCACGGGGCGGGTGACCGTCAGTTCGCTGGCCAGTTGCTCCGGATGGACGATATCCCAGAGCAGCATGTCCGCGGCTTGGCCTACGGCAAGCTGTCCGGTTTCGCCCTGTAGGCCGAGTGCGGCGGCCGCGTGGCGGGTGGTGCCTGCCAACGCCTCGGCGGGTGTGAGTCCCAGTAGCACGCAGCCTAGGTTCATCATCAGGCGCAGCGAGGCGAACGGCGATGTCCCTGGGTTGAGATCACTGGCCAGCGCGATCGGTACGGCGGCTCGGCGCAGCGCGTCTAGAGGCGGTCGCTGACGTTCACGCAGGTAATAAAAGGCGCCGGGCAGCACGCAGGCGACGGTGGCGCTACCGGCCAGCGCTGCGGCATCGGCGTCGCTCAGGTATTCCAGATGATCGACCGACCAGGCGCCCAGACCCGCGGCCATGACCGCGCCGTGCTGATTCGACAACTGCTCCACATGGGCCTTGATTCCGAGGCCATGGGACTTGGCTGTTTCGAATACGCGTTGACTCTGGGCCGTGCTGAAGGCGATTTTATCGCAGAATGCATCCACCGCATCGGCCAGCCCTTCGGCGGCGACACGGGGAATCCAATCGTTGCAGATCAGATCGATATAGGCGTCGCTGCGATCGGGACGGCCTCGATATTCCGGCGGCAGGGTGTGCGCTGCCAGCAGCGTGGTACGGATACGCACCGGTAATATCCGTTGCAGTTGCCGCGCCACCCGCAGCATTTTCAGCTCGTCGTCGAGGGTGAGTCCGTAGCCAGATTTGATCTCGACGCTGGTAACGCCCTCGGCGCACAGGCTGCGCAGGCGGGGCAGGGCGGCGGCCAGCAGTTGTGTTTCACTGGCCGCGCGAGTGGCGCGCACCGTGGATAAAATACCGCCGCCCGCTTGGGCGATCTCGGCATAACTGACGCCGCGCTGGCGCTGTGTAAATTCCTCGGCGCGTTGCCCTGCGTAGACCAGGTGGGTATGTGAATCGATCAGGCCCGGGGTGATCCAGCCGCCGTTGCCATCGATGATCTCGGCGTGAGCGTAATGGCGAGCCCTGTCGACCTGTTCGTCAGGCCCGATCCAGCAGATCCGCCCTGCGCTAACGGCAATGCTGTGCTGGCGCTGAATGCCGAGGGAATACGCCGCGTCGCCGACGGCGGGACAGAGTGTTGCCAGTTGCACGTTGCGCCAGATGCGCTCTGGTACGGTGCGGTTAGCGTGTGACGTTGCAAGGTGGGTCTGCGTCATAAGTATCGGCTGCTGAAGGGACGAGGAAGCCGTCGCTACAGTCAGTTTAGTGCTAACTGGTTTGCTAAGGCGCGCCAGTTTGTCTTTTATTACGTTGCCGCCCTAATATCCGGGGGATCTATCACGATTGAAAAGGGCCGATGTTAATGCTATTAATGCTCGGCCACAGCGGCATGACCTCCTCCGTAATGATGAATATCAAGTCGTTAAATTTGTGCATATGACGGGTGGTTGATCGCGGGATTGGCCCACGCGCGTAAACGCGGCAAGCCATATCGCGTCGGGGCACTCTGGCTCCCGATAGACCCAGGATATTCCTCATCAGCAGCGACAAACGTTGATGCACGGGTTGTACACAGCCCCCATCGGTCATTCATCCTATTCAGTAACATGATCGAAGACATAACAGGGGCCGCTTCGTTGAACCAACTAGGAATTTACCATGGTGAAGAAAGACGTTAGCGCGCATCATCAAAGCGATCTATGGGTCGTGGATGATGATCCGTTCGCATTGAATTTGATGACAACGGTGCTTCGATCACAGGGCTATAAGGTCCAGGCATTCGATAATCCTGAAGCCGCTATCGAAGCCGCACGAACCCGTTCACCGAGTCTGATGCTGCTGGATATCGCTATGCCGACGATGACGGGCCTTGCTGCCTGTCAGCAACTCAAACAGGATGAACAAATTGATGATTTCCCGGTTATTTTTGTTAGTGGGCAGGAAGAGCTGGTCGATCGTATCCAGGGGTTTCAGGTCGGCGGGGTCGACTACCTGATAAAGCCCGTGCAACGCGAAGAGCTGCTGGCTCGGATTAACACTCACCTGTCGCTGTATCGCATGCAGAAGCACCTGGAAGAGGTTGTCGATGAGCGGACGTTGGAACTGAAGCAAAAAAGCAGGACGCTGGAGCAAGCAAACAGCGAGCTCAAAGCGACATTAGCCCGCCTGGAAGAAGCACAAAGTCGCCTGTTGCAGTCGGAGAAACTGGCGGCTATTGGCCAGTTGGCTGCCGGGGTCGTCCATGAGATGAACAACCCCATTGGCTATGTGTACTCCAACTTAGGCACCTTGGATGACTACGTCGGCGATATGGTGCGGCTGTTGAAGCGCTATGAACACTGCACCGATCATCTGGCCCCGGAACAGGCGCAGGCGATCACGACCATCAGGCGGCAGATCGGCATCGACGATCTCATCCAGGATCTACCGGATCTGATTGCAGAGACCACAGAGGGCGCATCCAGGGCGAAGCAGATCATTACGGATCTCAAAGACTTTTCGCGCATGGACCAAGGGGAATGGAAAAGGGCCGATCTTCACAAAGGCCTGGACAGTACCCTGAATATCATCCATAACGAGTTGAAATATAAAGCGGAGGTGCGAAAGGAGTATGGCGATATACCGCGGGTTGACTGTATTTCTTCTCAGCTCAACCAGGTCTTTATGAATTTTCTGGTCAACGCCGCCCATGCTATCGAAGAGAGAGGCATGATTACTATTCGCACCGGTGTTGAGGGGCAGGAGGTGTGGGTAGAGGTAGAAGATACGGGTAAGGGAATCTTGCCGGAAAACCTAGATAAAATATTTGATCCCTTCTTTACGACAAAGCCCGAGGGGATCGGCACCGGACTCGGGCTGCCCATCTCCCTGGGTATCGTGAATCGGCACGGTGGCCGTATCGACACTAACAGTGAGGTGGGGAAAGGCACACGCTTTCGTATTTGGTTGCCCATTCAGCGCAACGATGCCCAAGGGCGATCCGAATAGCCTATGAACGCTACGCCAAACACCGACAGCAATGGGAAAGGCGCGGCAAGCCGTCACGTCCTTTCGAAAAAACCAATCGCCATTGCGCTGCTCCTGTCGCTGGTGATCTTTAGTCTGGATCTGGTCGCTCCCCTTGGGGTTGCTGGTGGTGTGCCTTATGTGACCCTTGTGCTGTATGGATGGTGGTTAAGAAAGACCAGCGCCGTTGTGTTGCTCGCCGTGCTGGCCTCCATCCTGACGGTCCTCGGCTATCTGTTTTCTCCGGACGCCGGCGTTGGCTGGGTGGTGTTTGTCAATCGGACCTATGCGCTGCTCGGCATCTGGTCAACCGCCATCGCCCTTTGGTGGATATCCAAGGAGGCCGTCTTTCAGCAGCACGATGCGGCGTACGAGACCGCCGATAGCCCGGATCCTTTTTCCATTTTCAGCCACCAAGGGATGGCGCTGACAGTGATCCTGGCCTTCACCATTGCCCTGACTACCGTTGGCGTGCAATCTCGGGTCACATCCGATGCTAAAGAGGGGGTGGCTAAGTACCTGCGGACGGTACTGGACACGACCCATATAAGCGTTCGCACCTTGTTCAAACATGAGCGGGACAGGGCCAAGCTCTGGGCAGAAAACACATCATTACGTGCCGCAACGCGTGAGCTTGCGGACCTTCCCAGGTCCCCAGAAACCCTGATCAACAGCCCGGCCCAGGCAAGCATCAGGGAATGGCTGAAGCCGAACTATACGGGGTATGGCCACCGCGGTTTCTTTGTTATCGGCAGGGATAATATCAACTTAGCGTCCTCCCGCGACAGCAACGTCGGCCTGCCGAATCTGCTAACCAAACAACGCGATTTATTGGACCGGGTCTGGGCCGGGGAGACGCTGATCAGCCATCCCCAGCCTTCTGATGTACCGCTGCAGGATAAAAACGGTGAAATGGTTAACGGGTTGGCGACCATGTTCGTCGCTACGCCGATCAGGGATAGCCAGGGCGAGGTGATGGCGCTGCTGACCTTTCGCCTCGAACCCGATGTGTTTTTTACCAAAAACTTCGAACCCGGTCAGTTCGGAAACACCGGCGAGACCTATATCTTCAACCAAAACGGACGGCTAATCAGCCAGCAGCGCGATAACGATTATCTTATGCAGATAGGCGTGACCCCGGAGCAGCAACATTCCACTTTGTATATCGAGCTTCGTGATCCGGGTACGGACCTGTCTCTGAACGGAAATTTCTTCCTGCCCCGGGCTAAGCAGCCGTTGACATACATGGCCAAAAGCGCTACCGCAGGGGAGTCCGGTTCAAATCTGCAGGGATATCGTAATTATCGCGGCGTCCCCGTCGTCGGCGTCTGGCTGTGGGATGATGCGCTCGGTTTGGGGATCGCCACAGAAATTACCGTCGCGGAAAGCTTCGATGCGCTGAACCAATTTCGCTTCTTTACGACTATGTTTGCCTGCCTGCTCGGCGGGCTGATGCTCATCATAATGGCGGTATTTACCTATACCCAGAAAGCGATTACACAGCGGGACACCAGAAATCGGCTCATCCTGGCCTCCGTGGGTGAAGGCATTTTCGGCCTCAATCGCCAGGGGCGGATTATCTTTGTTAATCCGACGGCCTGCGACATGCTTGGTTATGCGGAGGGCGAGCTTCTCGGTCAAGACCTTCACGTGTTAACGAATCACGGTGATACGGACAGCGCCCCACGCGCGTCTGAACAAGAACAGGTCTATAAGACCATTGCCGATGGCCAGGTTTGTCATGTTGATAGCGAGGTATGGTGGCACAAGGACGGTTTTAGCATTCCGGTTGAATACACCGCAACGCCAATCATCGACAATGGCGGACTGACCGGCACGGTTGTCAGCGTTAAGGATACCACCGAGCGGCGGCGGCGCGAACTTGAGTTAAGGAAGCTCTCCAGTGTCGTTGAGCAGAGCCCGGCGTCCATTCTCATTACGGATAAGCAAGGCATCATTGAATACATCAATCCCGCTTTCACAACGACGTACGGTTATAGCGCGGAGGAAGCCATCGGCAAGACCCCGCAGATTGTGACATCCGGCAAAGCGCCGAGGGCGCTCTATAAACATTTATGGAATACCATCTCTTCGGGCCGCACCTGGTCGGGGGAGATGCAGAACAGGAACAAGCACGGGGAGGTCATTTGGGAGCATGTTTCCATCTCCCCGATTCAGTCGCCGTCAGGGGAGATCACCCATTTTGTGGGCCTGAAGGAGGATATCTCTAAACGCAAACGTACGGAACAAAGCCTAAAGGAAAGTAAGGCGATACTGTCAGCAGCCATAGAGAATATCCCCGGCGGTTTCCTGCTGGTTGACAGCGATGGCTGTGTTGAAATTTACAACCGGAAATTCGTAGCACTCTACGCCGAATTACAGGACTGTATTGCGCCCGGTATATCGGTCGATACCTTTTTACGCACCGGGGTGGAACGAGGCCTATACCCCGCAGCAAAGGGCCAGACAGAAGCGTGGATCGCTGAGGAGAACGCCCGATATCGGCACAAGGAGATTGAGTTCGAACAGCGGTTGAAAGGCGAGCGGTGTATGCATATCGCCATCAATCAGTTACCGGATGGCAAGTGGGTGGGGCTTCATTTTGAGGTTACTGAACTCCGAAATGCCCAGAAAGAAGCGGAAACGGCCAATATCGCCAAGTCGGCCTTCCTGGCGACGATGAGCCATGAGATTCGTACCCCCATGAATGGCGTTATCGGCATGTTGGAGGTGCTGGCGAAGAGCAGCCTCGACGTACAGCAGACCGCTATGGTCAAGGTTATCCGCGATTCAGCCTTTTCTCTGTTGAGCCTGCTTGATGATATTTTGGATCTTTCTAAAATTGAGGCCGGCCGACTGGAGCCCGAGCGCGCGCCGGTTTGCGTGGTTGATATCGTCGAAGGCACCTGCCTAACGCTCACGCCGGTGGCCGTCGAAAAAGACGTGTATCTCTCGCTGTTCATCGACCCACAGGTCCCTGTGCAGGTGTGGTCCGACCCCACCCGACTACGCCAGGTACTCTATAACCTGGTGGGCAACGCCATCAAATTTAGCGGCGAACAATCGGATAAGTGCGGGCGGGTGGCGGTACGGGTGGACGTCGTCAGGGGATCGCCGCTGCTGATCTTTAGTATTACAGACAACGGTATCGGTATGTCGCCTGAGACGCTGGCTACGTTGTTCACCCCGTTCAAGCAGGCCGAGGCATCCACCACCAGGCGCTTTGGCGGAACAGGGCTCGGATTGGCCATCACCGAGAAATTGGTGAATTTGATGCGAGGCGAGATCCAGGTGGAAAGTACGCTAGGTGCGGGCTCGACCTTTACCGTCACCCTGCCCCTCGAAGAGGTGGCCGAGACTAGCGCGGGGCGTCTCTTGCCGGATTTGTCGGGGGTGGCCTGTATTCTGGTCGATAGCCCTGAACTCAACAGCGCTGACTGGCGCGTCTACCTGGAACACGCCGGTGCCGTTGTGCAGCAGGTGGCAGATCTTGACCAGGCCGCGCGACAGGCCTCCGGGCTGTCCGTGCCCGTGGTGATCCATGACCTGGGGCGTCACAGCGCTTCGCGCTCGATCGATGCGCTCCAGGACGTTTTTGCTGCCGTCCCCGGCATGCGCTATCTACTGCTCACGCGGGGCCAGCACCGGCGTGCTCGTCTGGTGAATCCCGATGTGGTGATGATGGACGCTGATGCTCTGCGGCAGTTGGATTTTCTGCAGGCCGTGGAAATAGCGGCGGGAAGAGCATCCCCCGAAGTTATCTACGAAGACACGAAGAGGGGGGGGAACTGCACCAAGGCTGTACTGCCCACCGTTGCCGAGGCGCGTGCCGAGGGCCGCCTTATACTCGTCGCGGAGGACGACAGCATCAATCAGCAGGTCATCCTGCAGCAGCTTGGCATACTCGGCTATATGGCGGAAGTGGCCGGCAATGGCCGGGAGGCTCTGCAGTACTGGCGCGAGGGCGATTATGCTTTGCTGCTCAGCGACCTGCACATGCCGGAGATGGACGGTTACCAACTCACTGAAGCTATTCGCCGTGAAGAGGCAGAATCAGGACAAAGCCCCATGCCTATTCTGGCCGTTACCGCGAATGCGTTGATCGGGGAAGCCAACCGCGCTCGAGCTGCCGGCATGAATGATTATCTAACCAAACCCGTGCAGCTCCATCTGCTCGGCGCTGCACTGGAGAAATGGCTGCCTTGGATTGAGGTAGCGGCCGAGCAGCCAACAGCAACACGCGGCGGACAGGCTGTGTCGGTGGTAGACGTCGATGTGCTGAAAGGTCTCGTGGGCGATGACACGGAAACTGTGAATGACGTGCTTGCTGCATACCTGACCTCCGTCAGGCAACTGACCACAGAGCTGCGCGCGGCCTACGCGGAGGATAACTCCCGACATATCGGCGCCCTAGCCCACAAGCTAAAGTCATCGTCACGTTCAGTGGGGGCCTTGGCGCTGGGCGACCTGTATGCCGAGCTGGAAAATGCGTGCACGAGAGGGGATAAGGCCGCCATCGAGCATAAGTTGGCACAGATCGAGATGGAAATGGCGGACGTTACGGCTCAGATCATGGATATTCTGGAGGTACAGAGTACATGAGGCCAGAGAAAGCGATAAAACGCCGCTCATTGATGATAGCCCTTTAACAAGAAGCCCTTTAACAAGACACCCACCTTAAACAAAGCCCTTTAACAAGACACCCATGTTAGTCAGAAAATCATCAGCGATGACGTCAAGAGCTTACTTAATTGCCTAGCTAGCGTTTTCTGTCAGTAAATATGACCAGTAAGAGATAAATAAGCAGATACGCTACACAACTCGCCAGAGCCAGGCACGCGCGCTCCTCAGATAGCTCTGATAGGTTTTGTCAGAATGCGCGGGTTAACCAAGCAAGGCTTGGCAAGCGCTGAGACTGGACGTCCGCTGATAGCCGAGTTGACGGCAGGTGGCTTTGAGTACCTCGACAGCGCCGATAAGCCCCTTGAAGCGGCTTTCGAAATGCCGGGTCATGTGCAACCATTGCTTCGGA
>JBFGZS010000004.1:0-111146 GCA_041586615.1 Motiliproteus sp.
AGCATGTCGATGCGGCCCTGTTCCAGCGCCTGACGCAGGCTATACCAGGGCTCGATCTTGAATGTCGGCTCGAACCCTTCTCTGGCGGCGATGGCCTTGATCAGATCAACCGCCAACCCGGCTGGCTCACCCTGGGACGTCCGGTAGGACAGCGGATAGAAGTCGCCATCCAAACCCACCCGCCAGACCGGAAGCACAGGCTTGCTGCCGTCGGCGATATCGGCTACCGCTAACGTCGGGCTGATCGCTAGCAGCAGTAAGACGCACGTTGGGATGCGCATTGAATACACCTTGATTCCAATATCCCTGGGTTCCTGCCCGTTAGGGCGCTTATTCGGGTTGTCTTAACAGCGCTGCCTTAACAGCGCTGGCGGGCAGGCCCAACCGAGCGCAAGTCAACCTGCCTGGGGGCAACCTCTTCGTTGTATGGTGCTCGACCATGCGGCCCGCGTTCCTGGTTTGGCGACGTGCAACGGAACGATGACCGACGCCGGGGGGGCTGGCGAGTCGCTGGCGCATAAAAAGCCATGTAGCTGCTGACAAAAACCAATAACCCTATGTGCTTGTGGGGTTTTCGTTGTTGTTTAATGAGGAGAGTCTAAGCCGTTCCCGTGCCGTTTTCGATTGTTTTTTAAAATGAAGGCGTATTTATTTGATTTACATCAGTTTTTCGCGAGGAGGCGCTGGTGCACTCTAAGGACTAGACGTCCGTGTTTTGTCGGTCGAATTAACGCAGAAACGGCGAAGGGCTTCGCCTGCAGGCAGGCTCCTACAGGAATGGTTACCCAGTGTATTAAGCTGCCGCCTTAATAGTCCACAACGCCAGCTATGCCCTGCACCCTGCGGGAAATGACATTCATGGTTTGCCAAACCACCGTCAGTTGTGCGGGCCATCTTGATACCGTTATCTTGATACCGGGGGTGACCAGAATGCATTTTTGCCCACGAAACCCTCGCGCCACGGCTGATTATGGCGATGGGAATATTCCAGGAGGTGTTGATCCACAGATTCTGTGGATAAGTCTGTGTGTTTATTCTGGGGAACGACTGTCAAGCCCCGCGTTATGGGGCTTGATACAAACTGGTCAAAATTCAACCTTTATTGTTAAAGTGTTTTAATAACAATAATTTAGGAATTTTAGTGCTGTGGTTGTTGATTGTTAATTCTCAGCCACTATCTTTCTCACCGCTATTGCCGATGTGTGCATAAGCGCGAAGCCTGTCAAGAGGTTTTACGAGAAAAAAAACACATTTATGCCTGTTTTTTCCTTGCAATAGGTTCACAGCGGCCATACCCAGAGCAGCAGGGGGACGCCCAGCAGCACGATGATCATTTCCAACGGCAATCCCATGCGCCAGTAGTCGCCAAAGGCGTAACCACCGGGCCCCATCACCAGCGTATTGGACTGGTGTCCGATGGGGGTCAGGAACGCGCAGGAGGCGCCCACCGCGACGGCCATGAGAAACGGATCGACGTTTAGATTCAGTTGCTGGGCGATATCCCGGGCGATGGGGGCCATCACGACGGCGGTCGCGGCGTTGTTGATGATATCGGACAGGAACATGGTGATGATCATCACGAAGGCGACCATCAGCATAATCGGCAAGCCGCTGGTGAGTTCGACGGTCGTGCTGGCGGCCAGCGCGGTGAGTCCGGTCGATTCCAGGGCAATCCCCACGGGTAACATTAATGCCAGCAGCACAATAATGGACCAGTCGATCGGTTGGTACAGCGACTCACTGGGGATAAAGTCCAGCAGGATATAAGCCAGTACCGCTAGGCTGAAGGCGACCGGTAGTGGCAACCAGCCCATGACACCGCTGCCGATGGCTGCGACAAAGATCGCCAGCGCCAGCAGAATCCGGCGCGGCGGCGTTAGCGCCAGGTTGCGCTCGGCTAAGGGCAGAATGGCCAGGCGCTGAAAGTGCTGGTCGATACTGGCACGCTCACCCTGTACCAGAATGACGTCGCCGGGTTTGAACAGCTGGTCGGCCAGGCGTCTATTCAGCGTCCGTCCCTGGCGTGCCAGCCCCAATATGGCCAGATCGCCGGCGGTCAATTGATTGAGCTGGCGTACCCGTTGTCCATCGATCATGGAGCCCTGTTGTACCACGCCTTCGGCCAGTATCGGGGTTTCGGTGTTTGGGGTCTTCTCGTCATTGCCCGCGGGTCTGCCCTGCGCCGTGCTAAGGGTCAATTGATAGGGCTCGGCCAGTGCCGGTACGGCCTGGATATCGCCCCGCAGGATCAGCACATCGCCTTCGGCAAGGCGATGTTGCGCGTTGGCCGGTCGAAGGCGACCGAAGCGGGAGATGCCAACCACTTCCAGCGCTTCTCCCAGCCCTTCGATCTCCTCCAGTGTGATACCGATGGCACTGGAATCGGCGCTGACACGCAGCTCGCTGATATATTCTTCGATCGCAAACAGCCCTTGCGGCGGATTGTGGTTGCGACGCTCTTTGGGAATAAGCCGCCAGCCGATCAGGCCGATAAAGAGTACGCCAGCCACCGCGATCACGCCGCCGACGGCGCTGTAATCAAAAAAGCCAAAGGGCGCCCCCGTGTAAGTGTCGCGTAGATTGGCAATAATAATATTCGGTGGTGTGCCGATGGCGGTGGTCATACCGCCAAGGATGCTGCCAAATGCCAGGGGCATCAGGACGATGGCCGGGGAGCGCTGATGGCGGGCCGAGGTGGCCAGCGCGATAGGGAGAAACAGCGCCAGTGCGCCGACGTTATTCATAAACGCCGACGCCAGCGTGACCGCCGACGTCAGCAGCAGTACGTGCATGAGCAGGTTTTCGGTCAGGCTGATCAGGCGGCTGGCAACCCAGTCAACCAGGCCGGAGCGCCGTAGGGCATCGCTGATGACCAGGACCGCGGCGACGGTGATGACGGCGGGGTGGGCAAAGCCCTGAAACACCTGTGCGGCCGGCACCAGCTGGGTGAGTACACAGGCGCTGGCGGCCAAGGCGGCAACAATGTCGTGACGGTATTTACCCCAGGCAAACAGCAGCAGTGTCGCGAGTAAAATGGCGCTGATCAGGTACTGGTCGACGGTCATAGGTCACCGCTCCGATCTGAAACGAAGATTGTTGGCGTACCGGTGTGGAAACGTGGCGCTGGGGGGATTTATCAGCAGCGGTTATTTATCAACAGTCTGCCAGCACCGCACGCCTGCCTTTATCTTAGCGGACGAATATGACTAGACGGTGACTATTTTCGCGGCCCCCTGCGCGCCGAATAGCCTGTTGGCGCGTTATTGAGCGATTCGACTATATTTCACACAGCCTGTTTGCAAAACGCTGCCAATGATTTATATCGCTATTAAGGCGGCAGCGTAATACCGAGAAAAAATGTCGCCTTAAATGTCGCCTGGATAGGCGGTTCAGGGATGAACCGCCGCGGCATAAAGCCACGTGCCAGGTTAATCGTCTGGTTTTATACACTGCATAGGTAGATCAGCCGCTATGTCTGTTGTTCATGCTAAATTTGGCACCTTGCTGGGCCATGCGCCCGGCGACGTCCCCGTGTACTCGTCCCATTATGCGTCAGCAGATGACGTTGAATTTCCCGACCGTGAGTCCTATCGCAGTTATCAGGACGGGGTTTTTATGGGGTATAAGTGGCAGTGCGTCGAGTTTGCCCGGCGTTGGGTCTACGTGAACCAGGGCTATATCTTCGACGATGTGGCGATGGCGTACGATATCTTCGATCTGCGCACCGTGCGTATGATCAAGGACAACGCGCTGCGGCCCTTGCAGGCGATTCGCAACGGCAGTCTGCGCCGCCCCGAACCCGGCTGCCTGCTGATCTGGAACGAAGGCGGCGAGTTTGAGGATACCGGGCATGTCGCCGTGGTCACCGAGGTGTTCGACGACCGGGTGCGTATTGTCGAGCAGAATGTCGACCACCATGTCTGGCCGGCGGATCAGCGCTGGTCCCGGGAGCTGTCGGCGGCGGTTGATGGCGCGGGTGGCTACAGGATCACCTGTACCTACCAAGAGGGGTCTATTCTCGGCTGGGTGATCGCCTCTGACGATGCGAGCCATGCCGAGCCCCGGGTTGATGCGGATCCGGCGTTGTTTACCCTGCGCGCGGCAGCGCTTTCGCCGGTCGCGGCCCCAGCCGCCGTCCTGGATCCCGAGCGCGCGGAAGACGCCGCCTATATCCGGTCCATGGGTGGCCCGGTATTGACGCACAACCTGGCCGACCAGCAGTGCTACTTCACGTTGTCCGACAGTGCCGCCAAGGCGTTAAAACACGCGAGTAATGAATTACATGCGATGTTTATGCACGCGACCCACCGGGTCCTGAAGGATGACCCGCTGTTGGCACGTTTCAATCTGCCGCCCTCTATCTGGCCAAAGATTCGTCAATCCTGGAATAATCGCCGCAATCAGATGATTACCGGGCGCTTTGATTTCTCGGTCTCCGAACGCGGTATCAAAGTCTATGAATACAATGCTGATTCCGCCTCCTGCCATATGGAAACGGGGCGGGTGCAGGGGCAGTGGTTCGCCGCGCGGGGCTTTCGGCAGGGGCGTTGCCCGGGTAAAAAGCTGTTTCCAGATCTGGTGCAGGCGTGGCGAAAAAGCGGTGTCGACACGGTCCTGCATATTATGCAGGACGACGATCCCGAAGAGACCTATCACGCGATGTTTATGAAAGCGGCGGCGGAAGAGGCGGGAATTCGCTGCAAAGTGATCCTGGGCATGCAGGGTCTGGGCTGGGATGCACAGGGCTGCGTGGTGGACGCCGAGGGTGAGCGGATTCTCTGGGTGTGGAAAACCTGGGCCTGGGAAACCGCGCTGGATCAACTGCGCGCCGAATGCGATGCCGACGAGGCGCTGGCGGCCATAGGAGGCTCGCAACAACCCCAGAGTACGCCGCGGCTGGTGGACGTGCTGCTGCGAAAAGAGGTGATGGTCTACGAACCGCTCTGGACGCTGATTCCCAGCAATAAGGCGATTTTGCCGATTCTCTGGGAGCTGTTCCCCGATCATCCCAACCTGCTGGAGTCGTGCTATGAACTGAGCGAGGCGATGAGCAACGCCGGTTATGTTGCCAAGCCGATCGCCGGGCGTTGTGGCTTCAATATCAGCATCGTCGATGCTAACAATGATCTGGTGAAGGAGACCGGCGGCCAGTTTGGAGCCCAGGATCAGATCTATCAGCAGCTGTTCGGGCTACCAAAGATCGGCACGTATTACGTACAGGTGGGGACCTTCTCCGTCGACGGTAAATATTCGGCCGCATCGGTGCGGGTCGATCCCTCGCCGGTTATTACCACCTACAGCGACCTGCTGCCGTTGCGTATACTCGACGACGACAACTGGCTGGTAGGTTGACCGAGAACAGACGGAGCTACTGCGAAATCCGCATTCGGACGCTTCCAGTCTCAGTCGAATCCCCTGGTGATACAGGGGGTCGCCCCCACCAGCAGCAGCCCGCGACGGGTCATCTCTCGCTCACGCCCTTCATCGGGCCGCGGTCAAGGCTAGCGGCGTGCTCGATTGGCCGGTGCGTGCGACCCAGGCACGGGCCTGGTCCGCACTCAGGGCGAAGTACACCACGCGGGCGAAGGGCAAGGGCACACCCTCTGCGCCCAATTCACTGACCGAAACCCACCAACTGTGCTCGCCGCGTTTGATAATTTCAAAGCTTTTTGTGCGGTATTGGAGCTGAATATTCATTGGCATCACCCACTGTTTAATTACGTGTAAAATCAATCCCATTGAGGCTCTTGCTGAGGCAGACCATCATCGCCAGATGCGGGCGCGGCTGGGACCGGACATCGCCGACCAATTCGCGGTAATGCGCCATGGCCCGCCCGATCGGACCGCTTTGGGCGTCGGTATCATCCGCCAGTTCTGGCGACCCGATGAGACGTTTCAGATGGTTCTTAACGCTGCGATCCACATCCGCCACCAGCGCCTGCTTGGCCTTGCGGTGCCACTTGTCGAAGGCGGGTAATCTCTCAATCTCGCGGCGCAGCCAGAACAGGTCCAAACGGTTATTGAAGGTAAAAAAGTCGGCTGCGGCACGGCTCTGCGTCTGTCCGGTCGCCGTCGCCAGCTCGGCGATATCGAAGCTGTAATACAGGTGCTCCAGCTCCTCGACCCTCGCCGCGATGTTGTTATCGGCAGCGCAAGCCTGTCCCTGCGCAGCCAGCTGTTCCCTCGTGTGGCTGACCGCCTTCGTGTAGTGGCGGATCAGAGCGGGAGTATCGGCGGACCAGTCGGCGTGTTCCAGTACCCAGTGGCTAGCTCGCTCCAGTGGGTGATGGATCTGCAATTGCAGGTCCATCTGGGTATCGTTACTGACGCTAAAGCCCAGATCTTCGATGGTCTTGGTCAGCGCCGGAACCCCCAGCGCCTCACGGGCGACGGTGTACGAGCGTATCCAGCGGGCGCAGTTGACATCGGCTTCTTCCAGCAACCGCAGGCAGAAGGTCGCCCCCATGCGGTTCATTATCTGGTTGGTAAGCTGGGCCGCTAGGATCTCCTTGCGTAGGGGATGGTTGGCAATGGCGTCGGCGTAATCATGGCGTAGCCGCGAGGGGAAATACCGGTACAATTCTTCGGCGATTCGGGGGTCGTCGATAACGTCGTTTTCCACCAGTTTTTCGAACAAGCGGCTCTTGGCGTAGGCTAGCAGTACGGAAATTTCGGGGCGTGTCAGCCCCTGCTGGTTGGCGATACGAGCCTCGATTTCGGCATCGTCGGGCAGATGTTCGAGTTGGCGATCGAGGCGGCCATCGCGCTCGAGTAGCTGGATCAGTTGGGCGTGTTTGCTTATAAATGCCGCGGCGGTGCGGTTGGACTGGCTCAGCATCTTGCTTTGCTGGTAGTTATTGCGCAGCACGAGTTCGGCGACCTCGTCGGTCATCTCATCCAGCAGGCCATCGCGATCAGCGGCTTCGAGGCGGTCCTCGCGTACCCGTTGGTCGAGCAGGATTTTGATGTTTACCTCGTGGTCGGAACAGTCGACGCCAGCGGAGTTGTCCACCGCATCGGTATTGATCAAGCCGCCCCGGCGGGAATACTCCACGCGAGCCGCCTGGGTCAAGCCAAGGTTGCCGCCCTCGACCACCACCCGGGCACGCAGCGCGGTAGCGTTGATACGCAGGGCATCGTTGGCGCGATCACCCACCTCGGCATCGCGCTCAGAACTGGCTCGCACATAGGTGCCGATACCGCCGTTCCACAGGAGATCCACGTCGGCACTGAGAATAGCGCGAATCAACGCATCGGGTGATAACGGATCGGGTTGCCCTTCGATCCCTAATGCCGCGCGCATCTGGGGCGATACCGTGAGGCGCTTGGCGCTGCGGGAGAACACCCCCCCGCCAGGGGAGATCAGCGCCGGGTCGTAATCGGTCCAGGACGAGCGCGGCCGCTTGAACAGCCTCTGGCGTTCTTCGAAGGAAACCGTTGGATCGGGATCGGGGTCAAGAAAAATATGCTGGTGGTTAAAGGCCGCTATCAGGCGGATCTGTGGCGATAGCAGCATGCCGTTACCAAATACGTCGCCGGCCATATCGCCGATCCCGACCACCCGGAACGGCGTGGTCTGGGTATCGTGGCCCAGCTCTTTAAACAGTCGCTTGGTGGACTCCCATGCACCGCGAGCGGTGATCCCCATTTTCTTATGGTCATAACCCTTGGAGCCGCCCGAGGCAAAGGCATCCCCCAGCCAGAACCCTGCCTCTAGGGCGATGGCGTTGGCGGTATCAGAAAAGGTCGCGGTGCCCTTGTCGGCCGCTACCACCAGATAGGCATCGTCGCCGTCGTGGCGCACCACGCGGGGCGGAGGCAGAATGCCGACCTCTCCCCGATTGTCGGTGAGGTCCAGCAATGCACGTATGTAGGACGAATAGGCATCGCGCACCTGTTCATATCGAACATCGGCTGTGGCATCGGCGTCCAGCGCTTTGCAGATAAACCCACCTTTGGCGCCGGTCGGCACGATTACCGCATTCTTGACGATCTGGGCCTTGACCAGCCCCAGCACCTCGGTGCGGTAATCTTCCATCCGCTCGGACCAGCGCAGCCCACCACGGGCCACCTTGCCGCCACGCAGGTGGACACCTTCGACCGCAGGGCTGAAGACAAAGATCTCAAAGGCCGGCACCGGCTTGGGCATGGAGGCGATACGGCAGGGCTCAAGTTTAAATGCCAGGCAGCGGTTACGCTCGGACCAAACGGCCTCGATAAAATAATTGGTCCGCACCATGGCGCCGATTACTTCGATATAGGCCCGCAGGATACGGTCTTCATCGAGCGAAGCCACCGCGTCGATTTTCGTGATCAGTAGCGCCTCGGGTTCGGCCAGGCGGTCGGTGTCGAAGGCCTGATCGGGGTCGAACTTGAGCATGAAGTAGCGCACGATGGCTAGAGCAATGCCGGGGTGACGACACAGGGTTGCTTCAATATAGTTGGCACTGAAAGGCAGATTGATCTGGCCCAGATAGCGCGCTATGGCCCGCAACAGCATGCAGCTGCGCAGGTCGAAATCACCGAGAGTCACCAAATGATTGAAACCGTCGTTGTCGACACGGCCCTGGCTGACGGCCAGCAGGGTATCGACAAAACGTGCCTGCATTGTTGACGCGTCTAGCCGTTCGTTGACCCTCGGGTGCAGCAGCAGATCAACCTGCCAACCCGTATCAGTCAACTCACTTCGGGAGGTGAGTACATCCACCCCTAGGTTTTCGACCATCGGCAGCAACGCCGACAGCGCGATCAGTGGCCCGGAGCCCTCAACCGAGAAACCGATACTGCCGGTCTTGGCGCAGGGTTTGCCGAAACCACCGCGGTGAATAAAAGGCGATGCCATGCCGGACGTGTCTGTACCAGCCTGAGTTTCCATTATTGTTATCGAACCTCTATAGGGCGCCAGCGCGCCTGTTTCTAGTGGGAGAACCGGTGGTTGAAAATCATGCGTTGCGCTTCCGCGACGGCTACGTCCATGGGAAAAAAGCAGACGCTGGATCCGGGGCCACGCTGGGCCAACTGGCCGGCGTCCAAGGCGCTTAGGCAGCCCACCTTGGGATAACCGCCGATGGTCTGGCGGTCCTTCATCAGCACGATGGGCTGGCCGTCAGCGGGAATCTGGATGGCGCCATAGGCGATCCCCTCAGAGACGATGCCGTCGAGATTCGAGTGGATCGGTTTTCCGGACAGCCGGTACCCCATTCGGTCGATATTCTGGGAGACCTCGTAACAACCGGAAAATAGCGTCATCAATTCGGTACGAGGAAAACTCTGGTGCTGGTAGCCGAGGATGACGCCCACGGCTAAGGGCTGGTTATAATCGGGAATTGCCCAGTCGGGAACCCGGTTGTCGATGTCGATACGACGGGGTTTAAACGGCAGACGGTTGCCCTTGGCCAGCTTGGCACCCGTGCCGTTGACGCCACCGAGACCTTCGCGCAAAACGGTGGCGCAGCTGCCCAGTTTGGTGGTTGGAGAAAAGCCGCCAACCACCGCCAGATAGGCTCGCAGGCCGCAAATAGGCGCACTGAACTCAATATGATCGCCGCTGCATACCCGGTAGGTGCGCCAGGGCTTGATGGCCTTGCCGTTGAGTCGGGCGTCCAGGTCGGCGCCGGTCAGGGCAATACAGGTGCTAGCCTCGGCCCGCAGGCTGAGCATGCCGTAGGTGATCTCCAGTTGGGCGGCGTTGGGGGCGTTCCCCAACAGGTGGTTGGCCCAGGCGAAAGCATGCTCGTCCATGGGGCCGCCGGTGGTGACCCCCAGGTGCTGGTAGCCGTGACGGCCCGAATCCTGAAGCAGTGACAGCATGCCGGGGTTGAGGACTTCAAAGCTCATGTAAACACCCTCCCAGATCGAGAAACTGCTCTCGGCTGATCGGCAGGAAACGAACACGATCGCCGACCTCCATCAGTGCCAGCGAATCGGTCTCCCAATCGATCATTTTTAACGGCGTGCGACCTATGATTTGCCAGCCTCCCGGCGTACAGCTCGGATAAATGGCGGTTTGGGTGTCGGCGATGCCCAGGCTTCCGGTGGGTACCCTGAGCCGGGGTGTGCTTTTACGGGGCATCGCGATTCGTTGGTCGGTGTTACCCAGATAGGCGAATCCCGGGCTGAAGCCGATGGCGTAGACCCGATAGGTCGTCTCACTGTGAATCGCGACCACCTCTTCGGGCGAGAGCCCGGAATGGGCGCTGATGTCAGCCAGGTCCAAGGCGACCTCTGCGCCGTAATAGACCGGCACCTCAACCTCCCGGGCCAGTGCCGAACCGGCGTCGCGGGAGGTTATGCCACTCAATGCTTGGCGCAGTCGTGCCTTAATACCAAAGCGGTCGATACGGCCCAGGTCGTAACAAATGAGCACGGAGGTATAGGAGGGCACTACGTCGACCAGCACGTCTGTCAGCTCGTTGCGGATGCGGTCAGTCGCCCACTTGACCCGCTCGGCCACCTGTTCGTTGATCGCTTCGCCCAGATAGAGGATGCAGGTGTTTTCATTGATCAATTCGATTTTCATAGCGAAGACACGACGTCACGAATGTGCCGGGCAGCCTCCACCGCATGGTGGCTGTCGCCGTGGATGCAGATGGTGTCGGCTTGAATAGGGATACGCTTGCCGTTGATCGAGGTGACGCAACCTTCGCGCACAATCTGCAGCACCTGTTGCTCGATCGCCTCGCTGGTCTCGTGGACAGCGCCGGGCACACTTCGGTTCACGAGCCGCCCTTCATCGTCATAAGCCCGGTCGGAAAAGGCCTCGAACCAGACCTCGATGCCCATCTCCTGGGCCAGTTTGCGGATGCGATCAGATTCCGGGGTGGCCATCACCACTAGCGGGCAGAGAGGTGCATAGGCACGGACCGCCGACATAACGACCGACAGGGTCGCCTCATCAACCATCATCTTGTTGTAGAGCGCGCCGTGGGGCTTGATGTACTCGATGCGGGTACCGTTGACCCGGCAAATACCGTCCAGGGCGGCCAATTGGTAGACCAGGATTGGCTTGAGTTCGTCGGGGTGACACTGCAGCTCGCGACGACCAAAACCCAGCAGGTCGGGGTAGCCGGGGTGAGCACCGATGCGGACCCCATTGCTCAGCGCCAACTTTACGGTGCGCTCCATGGTCAGAGGATCTGAGGCGTGAAAGCCGCAGGCGATGTTGGCCATATCGATATAGGGCATGACCTGATCGTCCATACCTTTGGTCCAGCTGCCAAAGCTTTCACCCATGTCGCAGTTCAATTTCATCGTTGTTCTCCAGGCACAAAGCCTCCCCTGCCCCCCGTTCGGGGGCATCCATCGGTTCGCCGGGAGGCAGGTTGTTAGAGTAGGGCTCGACCGTCGAGTGACAGAGTCCCGCGGTGGATTAAAGGGGTCTTATCATCTGATCACTGTTGGCTCATGCTCGTCGGTAGGTAGGTAACGATCTCCGGGAACAGGTAGATCAATACCACCGCAAACAGGATCAGCAGGAAAAACGGCAGCGCAGCGCGGGCGACATACAGGATATCCTTGCCGGTTAGCGACTGAATCACGAACAGGTTGAATCCGACCGGTGGGGTGATCTGGGACATTTCGACCACCAGCACGATGTAGATACCAAACCAGAGCAGGTCGATGCCTGCCTGCTGCACCATCGGCAATACCACGGCAACGGTCAGCACCACCACCGAGATGCCATCGAGGAAGCAGCCCAGTGCCACAAATAAGATGGTCAGATAGATCAGCAGCACCCCGGGTGACAGCGCCATCTGGCCGATCCATTCAGCCAGGGCTCGGGGAATGCCGAGAAAGCCCATCGCCAGGGTCAGGAAGTGCGCGCCCGCCAGAATAAGGCCGATCATACAGGAGCTTTTTACCGCCCCGGTCAGGCTCTCGGCAAAGCTGCTCTTGTCCAGTGAACCGGTGACGCCAGCCAGAAACAGCGCACCCAGAACACCGAGCGCGGCGGCTTCGGTGGGGGTGGTTAAACCGCCGTAAATGGAGCCCAGTACGAAACCGATCAAGCCCATAATGGGCAATAGCAAGCGCAAGGCTTTGATCTTTGAGGCAAAGGAAACATGGGCTTTGTCGTGTTTGGGTAACTCATCCTTGTTCAGCAGCGCCCAAATGATGGTATAGCCCATAAACAGTGAGACCAGCAGCAAGCCGGGCAGCGCGCCCGCGATAAACAGCCGACCGATCGATACCTCTGCCGCAACGCCGTAAACAATCAGAATGATCGACGGAGGGATTAGCAGTCCCAGCGTGCCCGATCCCGCCAGGGTGCCTACCGCCATCTTGTCGCTGTATCCTTGCGCCTTGAGTTCCGGCAGTGTCATGCGGCCGATGGTGGCAGCAGTGGCGGCGGAAGAGCCCGACACGGCGGCAAAAATGCCGCAGCTGAGTACGTTTACATGCAGCAGTTTGCCTGGCAACCCGCTCAACCAGGGTGATAGCCCTTTGAACAGATCTTCGGACAGGCGGGTACGAAACAGTATCTCACCCATCCAGATAAACAGTGGCAAGGCGGTGAGCGACCACGAGGTGCTGGCTCCCCAGGTTGAGGTCGCAAACAGTAAGCCAATCTGGTCGTTTCCCGACAGAAACAATCCCAGCACCCCGACGCCAAAGAGTGCCAAGGAAACCCAGACGCCCAGCGCCAGCATCAGCAGCATGAATACCGCCAAGGACATTGAGATAATGGTCATGTCCATTAGATTTCCTCCAGGTGAATCTCACCTTCATGGGTTTTGTACGATGGGCTGTGCCGTCTAAGTACCGCGATAAGATCATCCAAAATCGCGATGTTCAATATCAGGATCCCGAGCGCGACGGGCACCTGCGGCATCCAGATAGGGACAGCAATATACCCCGAAGAGACCTCTTCGAAAATATAGGATTCCCAGACCATATACACCGCGTAGAAGGACATAAAACTAACCAGTAATAGGCCCAAAATAAGCACCATCAACTCTTGAATATAACGCGCGCCGCGCGTCCAGTGCTGGACCACCAGGGTGACCCGGATATGCCCACCCTGGCGAAACGTGTAGGCCAGCCCGAAAAAGGTTGAGGCGGCCAAGGCGTAGCCGGAAAAGTCTTCTGCCGAGGGCACAATAAAGCCGAACAGCCTGCCCACAATTTGCGCGGTAATAATCAGTGTAATCAGGATAATGCAGAACGCTGACAGGTATCCGGATGCGAGATAAAGCTTATCGAGTAGAGAGCGCATAGTAACGACCCTGTGTGGTGGGCCCTGCAGCGGTCGCAGGGCCGTTAGCGTCGAGTATTATTGGTTGAAATGGGTCAGAATCGCTTCGATTTCGGGCGCTTCGGCTTTCCACTCCTCGATCATGGTGGCGCCGATCTTATTTAGCTCGGCCATCAGCTCGGCCGAAGGCTCGGAGACGACGATGCCTTTATCGGCGAGCGTTTGGGTATCTTCGAGCGTTTTTCCGCGCACGCCAGCCCAGCCTTTGGCCTCAGCGGCGGCGGCTGCATCGCGGATCACCTGCTGGGTCTTCTTATTGAGACGCTTGAAGGCACGTTTGTTGACTACCACGACGTTCTTGGGGATCCAGGCGCGGACATCGGTGTAGTGGCTTAGGTAGTCCCAAGCCTGACCATTCACTCCGGTAGAAGGTGAGGTGATCATGGCGTCGATAATCCCGGTGCTGAATGCTTGAGGGATCTCGGGTACCTGCACCGTGGTGGGCGAGGTGTTCATCAGGTCAGCCAGGCGCGAGGTTGATGGGCTGTAGGCGCGCATCTTTAGACCCTTGAGGTCGGCCAGGCTGTTGACGGGAGCCTTGGTGTACAGGCTCTGAGCGGGCCATGCCACCGTGTAGAGCAGCATCATGCCTTCTTTACTGAGTTGCTTTTCGATCTCTGGCTTGGCGGCGTTCCACAGCTTTTCGGCGCTAGCGTACGTGGTGGCTAAGAAGGGGATGTTGTCATGCTTGAACACCGGATGGGTGTTACCCATGATACCGATAAACACCTCGCCAAGTTGGACTTGCCCGGTCTTGACCGCGCGGGGGATCTCGGGATGCTTAATCAATGACGCGCCAGAATGAACCGTAATATCGAGCTCGCCGTGGGTGCCGGCTTTAATCTCTTCGGCGAACTGATACGCGATCTGGGTCGGTAAGTTGCTATCACCGTAAGGGGTTGGCATATGCCATTTGGCTGCCTGAACTGAGGTGGTGGTCAGGCCTGCAACCACTAAGGCGGCCGCGGTAAGTTTCTTCATCATGTGGATTCTCCGTCGTTTTATTTGTTATGCATTGCGGGCTAAGCAGGTGGATGCATCCTGCGGGGCGGCTTTGCCACTAGAGCACGGCGAGTTCTTCATTAAGTCGTTCGGTAATCAGCATTTTTCCCGGGACATGGGTAATGGCGATTGGCGGACGTGCGTTTTCCAATGCCACTTGGGGAGTAACCCCACAGGCCCAGAACAACGGCAGCTCGTCGTCATTAACGGCGACCGCATCACCGAAATCGGGGCGGGATAGGTCGGCAATACCAATTTGTGTCGGGTCACCTATATGTACCGGGGCTCCGTGTGCCTTAGGCAGGCGAGTGGTCACCTGCACGGCGCGGACCGCATCGCGGCCGCTGAACGGGCGCATGGAAACCACCATATCGCCGTAAAAGCGGCCGCCGGGTACCGTCGCTAGGTTAGAGCGATACATGGAGACGTTGGCACCGGCCTCAATATTGCGTACTGACAGGCCTGCACGCTGCAGCGCATCTTCGAAAGAGAAGGAGCAGCCCAGAACGAAGGTGACCCAGTCTGGACCCCACAGTTTGGAAATGTCAGTTAGAGTCTCAGCCCGTTCGCCGTCTCTAAATACTTGGTATTCGGGAATATCAACGCGGATATCGAGATCTGCACCGAGCCCGGGTAACAACGGCTCGCCGGGCTGGGATACACCGATCAAAGGACAGGCGATCGGGTTGTTCTGGCAGTAAAGAAGGAAGTCGGTTGCCCAGTCGACAGGCAGGATTACCACATTGCCTTGTACCAGCCCCGGAGCAAGTCCACTGGTCGTGCTGCAGTGTTCGCCACGGCGAATGCGGTGACGCAACCCAGCAGACTCGTTAAGAATATCTCGTTTGTAGGCTGAAAGTTCATGGGCCTGCATTTCAGAACTCCTGTCGACATGATTTTTTGTAGTTACTAACAGCTTATCGGAGCTGTTGAAAAAGTATAACTATGTTTTTTTGTGTTTTTATATAAAAATTATTTATCGATAGGCGCCGAATAACTCTGAGCCACCTTAACCGCCAGATTAGCCGCCATCTCTGCCATCAGGTTGGAGGGGCCGGCCGGGTATGACGCGGTAAAGGTCAGTTCAGATGGCGTCCAGTTTGACTGCACGCGTACCAGCCTGCCGCTCTCTAGTTCGGCAGAAATCATTGCATAGGGCAGGGTCGATACACCGACACCATCTAGGGTTAGCCGGTGACAAGCGGCAAGAGAACTGGATGAAAAAAATCGCGCTGGCAGCCCGTCCAACTCCCGGAATTTTTGGCTGATTTCGGCAAACGGTTTGGTTGTTCGCGCATAGGTGATAATCGGCCACTGGACCAACTCTTCGAGATTGACCTTCCGGCTCGGTAGTTTCAACATCGGGCTGGCCACCCACACCAGCGGAAAACTGCACAGGTTCTGATTGGCAATAGCCGGTGCTGAAATGGGTCCCATTAAAAATGCCAGATCGAGCGAACGCTCAATCAATCCACCGCGCAGGTTGCTGGTGACATCGACCGTCATCTCGACTTCCAAGTTGGGCATCTCCTGGTGTAGCGAGCGGAGAAAGTCGGGCAGCCACGTATGAACCATCGTTTCCGATACCCCGAGCCGGAGTATCCCGGAAAGAAGCACCTCCTTATCGGCTCGTTTGCGTAGCTGCTCTGACATAAATAGAATTTTTTCAGCATAGGGCAGTAACTCCTTACCCTTAGCCGTCAACGCGATGGGGCCGGGCCCTCCCTCACGCTCGAACAGCTTAACCCCCAGCTCCGCCTCCAGTCCTGCGATTCGACTGGAAATAGCGGGCTGAGTCGTACATTGTCGTTCAGCTGCCTTACCGAAGTTGCCGAGGGTGGCCACCCATACAAAAGTTTCCAAGCGCTTAAAGTTCATCGATATGGTTTCCTAAAATTTCTGCTGGGAGCCTGCCTTATGCCTATCTGGAGGTCTGACCGTACTGCTGACCACCACATCTACCCACTGCTTGTCGAGCAGCAGAAATTTGGACTCTTCGTCGTTAACGAAGGTCAGTTGGTAACTATTCAGCACATGCATCGACTTGAAACTATGGAGTATTTGTTTCAAGAGACGCCGTGAATACATCCATGTAGGCTTCGCTTTGGCATCCTTGCCAAAGAGACTCTTTCCACAAACGCTCCATAATCAATTACATAGCGAAAATAAACGTGCTGAATAGTTACGTCAATTGTTCGAATATTCTGTCCATGAAACGGTCGAAACGCTGGCCGCAGCTGTTTCAGATATACAGATAAGCCGTATAAGGCAAGGCTCAAGAACGCGGCATACAACAAGCTTACGCCCTTCTGTGTCTAAATAAAAACGATGGTTATCTGTGGTATTCGATAAAATATATCTATTGAAAGAGGGCTTTTCGAGTCATTTCTCCCCCCCCCCCGGAACGTTACGTCTAGTTATTAAGGCGGCAACGTCATAGCGTGCCAAAAATGTCGCCTTAATCGGCGGTTTATGGATGAATCGCCGTGGCATAAAACCACGTGCCAGGTTAATAAGGCGAGATGGGCCAACCCCGAAATCAGATCGATGCCTTGGCGTTGCGCGTTTGCGTGGCGCTATTTATTACGTGGTTCTATTCGGTTGTCCTATTGTGGGTCCCTCTTGTGGGTCGGCGCGTGGGGCTGAGGCGGTGCTCGGGTAGAGGGTCAGGTGCGGGAAGGGGATCTCGATCTGGTGGGTATCGAATGCCGTCTTGATCTGCTGGTGGATAACATTTTTCAGTTCGAGAAATTTTTCCCGCTGGGTCCAGACTGAAAATTGAATTTCGATGCAGGATTCCGCGAACCCCAGCACGATAAACACCGGCGCAGGCTCCTCTAGCGCCAGCGGGTTATGGTGCGCGACCTCTTCGAGGACGGTCTTGACCCGCTCGATATCTTCTTTGTAAGCAACCCGCAGCTTGAGGTCGGCCCGCCTGATGGGAAATTTGGTTAACGTGGTTACATTGGATTTGATCAGTTTCTCGTTGGGGATTCGCACGTAGAGGTTATCGTAGGTACGCAGTTTGACCGACAACAGGTCGATGGCGATCACCTCGCCGGTGACATCATCAATCCGGATGGTATCTCCCATGGAGAAGGGGTTTTCCCAGATCAGGAACAGCCCACTGATCAGGTTGGACATGGAGGTCTGGGAGGCGAAGCCCACGGCGACCGACAAGACGCCGGCAGCGCCCAGTACGACACTGAGCTGCAGGCCCATCTGGTTGAGTGCTGACACCAGAAACAGCATCAGAACCAGATAATACACGGCACGGCAGAAGACCATGCTACGGTGCTTATTCAGGTGCCGGGCAAACACTTTTTCGGTGGTGGACGCGGCGAAACGGGCCACCACAAAGCCAATGACGACAAAGAAAAACACGCTGACGCCATGCCAGGCCAGTTGGATGTAATCGGGTGTTTCCATGTGATTATCCGAATAACACGTTGAGTGAGTGCGCCAGCCCGTGGCGGTGTTCCAGGCGTGGCGTATTGAGTAGGGTCAGGCGCTCTTCCAGTTCCGAGGCTTCGCGGTCGATGGTGACCGAGGAGGGCTCGTTCTGGTTCTCGCAGTAGACCTGCACGGCTTCGGTCCATAAGCGTCCGCCCGGATCGCTATACAGCGACAGGTAATTGACCGGCAAGCTGATCTTTTCCACCGTTAACGGTTGCTCGGAGTGGTTGCGCAATTCAACCGGGGTGGTGGCACGGATGGTCGAGAGGGGCACCTCGTTATGATTGAGTCGGGCATTGGTCTTGGAGGCATAACAGAGCTCGCCGTGGCGGGTGGAGGTGCCAAACCAGGTATCGGAGGGGCGGATGATCGGCGTGTCCAACAGCAGGGTCTCTTTGGCCGACAGTGCCAGTTGAAACCAGAGCGGGCTGCTGACATAGACGGTCACCTGTTCGCCGGGGTGGATGAGTAACGGGTGTACGGGTTTGCTGACCACCGCGCGATCGGCCAGGCCGGGTTTGACCTCGATATGGGCGTCAAGGGCATCAATTACATGGCGAACCACCTGGTATGCATCCATGGGGTTGGCGAGGGTCGATATCGAATCGTAGGGTTCCGATACCGACCAGTGCTCATCGGGCTGATCAGCAATAAGCCGCGACAAAATACGCCATTCGCGCAGCTCATGGCTGGCGGTGACTTCAAGCGGTCCGACCTGCCAGGTTCGGATTTTGGCCGAGAACAGTGACGAACGGCTCCACCAGTGCTGTGGTGACGGCCTGGGCGTGCTGGCTACGGTTTTTTTTTGAGAGGGTCTGCTCATCGCAGGCTTTCTCATGGCTATCTCCTTGCGCGGCTGCCTGGTGTCGCTGACCGGTGTCAGTCACGTCGGTATGCCGATCGGTGTGGCTGGTGTGCCGGCGGTCTATGGCACGATCGTCGGTGTCGGGCCGGCCTGCGAGGCATCGGCATACTGGTTGATCCCTTTCAGGAGCCGGCCAAAAATATCGGCGCCGGTAATGATTTTGCGGACGCTGGGTGTCCATACCAGGATAACGTCCCTGACCAGAGCATGGTCGTCGGCGAGTTTGTGACCGTGGGCTAATTTTAGTTGCAGAATCGCATCACCGATGGGCGTTTCGTCACTCTGAATAACAATAGGCTGGTGACAGAACGGATAGGGGTCGATGTGTGCCCCCTGATCCAGGAGGACCGCGCGTAAGAAGCCATCGGCGTCCATGATCAGCCGGGGATGTTCCTGCGGATCCGTCAGCACCACCCAGGAATGCCCCGAGCGGTGGATGCGCTGCAGAAAAGGATCCTGCGGATCGCGGCTTAGCGGGGGGAGTACGGGCCGTCCATCCTTGAACGTTAAGGCGATAACACTGTCGGGGTTGATGGGTTCGCCCTCGGTGTGTGCCGGTAGATCATCGATGGCAAGGAAGTTCAGGGCGCCGATCCCTTCGATCGCATCGACTTCGGCGCCTTCCGCTTCGATATGCTTGCGTATCACCGCGCGTAATTCTTTTTCTCGCAGATAATGCACACCCTCTTTACCAAGCCACAGGTCCAACAGCAGGGCGCAGGGTTTCGCGACCGGATACAGCAGCCGCTGATAGAACCTCAGCAGCGGCGCAAGGCGCGATGCCATGCGCTTGGCGTGACGTGAGAAGTAGGCCTGGGGACCAATTTCACCAAACAAGGTGATGGCGACGGTTGAGAACAAAAAACTGGACACACCGGCCATCACCGAATCCGACAGCAACGTCAGCAGGACATTGATGCCGACATTACCCCAGAGGATGGTCGTCAGAAGAAAGTTGGCATCTTCGCGCAAGCTCAGAATGGTTTTGGCGCTCGTGTCACCCTGACCGGCATCGATCTCCAGCTGCAAACGACTCAAGCTGAAAAAGGCCAGATTGAGGCCGGAAAAACAGGCCGACTGGCTGACGCAAACAACAATGGCGACCCAGATGAGCAGGTCATTGCCGAGAAGATCGTTCAAGCGTGTGCGCTCCTATTGCGAACGGTTCATTGGAGGTTGATCAGCTCAATAGAAACAGCGAGCCGAGGCCCAGGAAGGAGACGAATCCTACGACGTCGGTTACCGTGGTCAAAATAACGGAGCCGGACAAGGCAGGGTCGATCTTGTAGTGATCGAGCAGGATCGGTATCCCGACCCCCGCGGCGGCGGCGGCCAATATATTGGCGGCGATGGCAACGCCGATGACGGCACCCAGACCGGGGCTGGCGAACCAGAGCGCGACGATTAAACCGATAATCAGCGCCCAGACCAGGCCATTAACGCAGGCGATGCCTACCTCTTTGCGTAGCAGGGAGAGGGTGTTGCCGCGGGAGATCTGATTCAGGGCCAGGGCGCGGATCATCAGCGTCAGGGTCTGGCTACCGGCGATGCCGCCCATGGAGGCCACAATCGGCATCAGTACGGCCAGGGCTACCACCTGTTGCAGGGTTGCCTCGAACAGGCCGATGGCCCAGGAGGCCAGGAACGCGGTGAGCAGATTGACCCCCAGCCAGGTGGCGCGGCGCTTGGAGCTGCGCAGCACGGGGGCAAACAGGTCTTCCTCTTCGCTCATACCGGCCTGGGCCATCAATTGCCCTTCAAACTGTTTACGCTGGATCTCCATGGCATCGCGCAGGGTGATCCGACCCAGCAGGCGCTTCTGGTCGTCGATAACGGGCAGGGCGACCCAGCCACTCAGCATGACGGCGTCGACCGCCGCCATGAGTTCGCTATCGCCCTGCAGGCACTCGGCGTCTTCGTCCACCAGGCTGCTTAAGGGCATATGCCCAGGAATGGTATACAGGCGATTTTTACGGATGGTTCCGGCGTAGCGGCCGCTACGGTCGTACAGGTACAGGCTGTCGGTATAGTCCGGCAGGTCGCGGCGCAGCATGCGGTCGGCATCCTGAACCCGGGCGTTGGCGGGCAGCATCAGCAGGTTATGGTCGACAAACCGCCCCAGCTGCTCTTCATTATACTGGCTGGTCCGCTCAAAATAGCTGCGTTGCTGGGTGTCCATCTTGGACAGCGCATCATCGACCATCGCCTCGGGTAACGACTCGGCCAGCTCGATCAGTTCCTGGGCTTCCAGTTCTTCCAGCAACGCGGTGATCTGTTCGCTACTCAGGGTGCGTAGAATGCTGCCACGCACTTCGGTGCGCATCTCGATCAAGACGTCACGCTGCTGATCTGGCGGGATCTCATGCCAACGCTGGATCCGCTCGTCCAGAGGCAGTGCTTCCAGCAACAGGGCTATCTGGGTTTCATCCAGGTCTTCGAGGGCTGTAACCAGGATGCTGGGCTTTTCCGCTTCATCGCCGTCGTGTAAGCGGTCTATTACCTGATTCAGTTCATCGGTCACGGTCTTCTCCACTGCTTATCTGCGCTACATACGAGGCTGTCCGGACCGGCCCTGTTCACGGTAGTCCATCGGCTGCTGATTCTAGCGCCGGGTTGATTTTCAGCAACCTGGTTTGACTTTTTATTTTCGTCGTGACGCCAGCAACGTGATTGCGGCCTTATCAGACAGAGTGTAGTCAGTCTTGTGCGCTGTTTGTGCACTGTCTGTGCGAGTGAAATGTCTGCAATACCTTCCACGCGGGGCTGGAGAGTCAGGTTGTCTGGCTTCGGTGCTTGGGATAAAGTCCTTCTATCGTAGTCGGATATTGGGGAGGGTAGTATGTTGCTCCGTGTGTTGTTAAAACAATTGGCACCGCTGTTTTTCTGGCTCGCGTACCGGGCTTTTCGCAGCCGTTACTTCAGGGATTCCCCACGCATTCGGCGTTGGGCCTTAAACAGTTTTCGTTTGGCGGCCGATCTGGGTAACCGCCGGGCCTTGTCGGTCTATGGTCACCTGCTTTTTTTACGCGGTGATACCGAGCAGAGCCGTATTCAGGGCGGTATTTATCTCGAGCGCGCCGCCGAGCAAGGGGATAGTAAGGCCCAGTATCAGATGGGGCAGATCTATGAACAGGGCTTTGCCCACTATTTCCGTATCGACCCGGAGAAAGCATTGGCTCGCTATCGGGCGGCTGCGGCGCAGGGGCATTCCCTGGCCATCAATCGTTTACACGAGGTGTATAGCCACGGCGACCTGGGCGTTGCGGCGGATCACGATCAGGCGCGGTATTGGCAGGAGCAACCGGTTGACTCTGTATGAGTTAACGGTTGAGGCGACCTCGGGGTTTGAACGTGGTATCACTTTGCGGACTTTTCGCGCTTTCAGCTAGGGATATGACATACGCTCACACTAACAACTGATATAAAGCAGGGTACCCTTGGAGAGTCGGTAGCGGCCGCATCGTTAGAACACCAAACTGCAATTTCTTAGCGCTAACCTTTTAAAGCAAGGCTTTTAAATAAGGGCATACATTCTTTTTTTCATTCATTCATTCATTCATTCTTTCTTTCTTTCTTTCTTTCTTTCTATACCCTTCATTTACCCACATTCTCCGAGCAGGCCAACAGCCTTTTGGCTTTCCCAGCGGACCAGGAGGTTTATCGAAAGATGGGTCTGAAACGCCATGAACGTGAAATTTAGTTTCGCATTGTTTAATGTACGAAAAATATTTCCGCTATCATGGGGGGGCTCTATTCGGGATTTTTGTCTTATATATTGGGTGATATCTGGTGCCTTCTGAAAACGTCAAGAGCAATAGTAAACCCAATGCCCCTGTTGATCCCCTCAACGCAATACTCTGTAGGCGGGTCACCGAGCTTCGCCTCACCCCCAGTGCCAGCCTTCCCAGCGCCCACCACTACGAAGGCACCAAGGAGCTATTAACGGTTACCAGCGGCAGCGCCTGCATCCGATCGGGTGACACCAGTTACAACCTCGCCGAGGGGGATTCGGCCTATTATCGGGCAGATGTGAAACAGACTATTGAGAATATTGGCACCCAGGAGCGGGTGTGCTACCTAGTTGTTACCGGCCAGAGTTAAGGCCATAAGGGCTGTCGCTTTTTGTCATCGCATTGCCACAACGGCCGCTAACTGAACGCCAATACCGAGCGCTTGACGGAATAAGAATCAACCGATAATATTTTGCCACGCAGATTATCCCACAAGGGTGCGCTGCACATAACATCCCGGCTTACCGGCCGACACTACAAAAACAAGATTCAACCGCTACTGTGATCCAGCAAAGGTTAAAGGAAAATTGTTATGATTTGTCATCTGTCTATTCAGCTACAGGCTCAGCCTCTCAGCTCTACCCACCTTTCATCCTCAGAGCTAGCACCATTCACATCTGCCCGACTGATCTCTCTATTCCGGATTGAACTAGTCGATCGGATCTAATTCGGTCGCGCTCCACCCGCTCAAATTACTTTCCGTTATCGCCCTGAAACAGGCCGCTCCCCTGTACCTGTTTACGCCTGGGATGGGTATCGATATGAGGGTAACGGAAGGGCCGAGCATAGAACCGACGGTCAACACCTAAAAATCCACTATACAAGAAATGCTTACACAATACTGTTGCCATTGATCGAAAAGCCCCCTAATATGCGCTAACAATCCTTTATAGTGGATTTTAATTCTTTATGCTGCATACCGCACCCTGATCAGTAGACGGAGACTAGTTATGAGCAAGGCCTTTCTGAACCATCTCAGTGAACAGATTCAAACTCTTCATGAAGAGGGACTCTATAAGCGTGAAAGAGAGATCTGCTCCGCTCAGCAGACGTCGATACGGGTAGGCGAAGACCAAGCGGTTACCAATTTTTGCGCTAACAATTACCTCGGGCTGGCCAACCACCCGGCACTGATCGAAGCCGCCAAGACCGGACTGGATGAGCGTGGTTTCGGTATGGCCTCGGTACGTTTCATCTGCGGCACCCAGGATATCCATAAACAGCTGGAACAGAAGTTAAGCGCCTTTCTCGGTACCGAGGAGAGCATCCTCTATTCTTCCTGCTTTGATGCCAACGGCGGTCTCTTCGAAACGCTGTTCGGCCCTGAAGACGCCATCATCAGTGATGCACTGAATCACGCCAGCATTATTGACGGCGTCCGACTCTGCAAGGCACGTCGCTTCCGTTATGCCAACAACAATATGCAGGAACTTGAAGCTCAGCTGCAGGCCTCACAGGATGCGCGTTTTCGATTGATCGCAACCGATGGTGTGTTCTCCATGGATGGCACTATCGCCGACCTGAAGGCGATTTGTGATCTGGCCGATCGCTACGATGCGCTGGTGATGGTGGATGATTCCCATGCGGTTGGTTTTATTGGCGAAAAAGGTCGCGGAACTGCGGAGTATCACGATGTCATCGACCGCGTGGATATCGTCACCGGCACCCTGGGCAAGGCGCTGGGCGGTGCGATGGGCGGTTACACCTCGGGCCGTAAGGAGGTCATCGCGTGGTTGCGTCAGCGCTCACGGCCCTACCTGTTTTCCAACTCCCTGGCGCCGTCGCTGGTCTCCGCATCCATCCGCACACTGGATCTGCTGGCAGAAAGCGACGACCTGCGCCAACAGCTTAAGGAAAACAGCGCCTACTTCCGCAAAGGCCTGGAGCAGGCAGGCTTTAACTTGGCCGGAGCAGATCACCCGATCATCCCGGTGATGATCGGCGATGCGGCATTGAGCGCCAAAATGGCCGACAGACTGCTGAGTGAAGGGGTCTATGTGATCGGGTTCTCCTTCCCGGTGGTACCCAAAGGCGAGGCCCGAATCCGCACCCAGATTTCAGCCGCCCATAGCCGCGAACAACTGGATCATGCCATTGCAGCCTTTACCCGCATCGGCCGCGAACTGGGCGTTATCAAGCAACCGCAGGCAGGCGTTGCTTGAGCTCGTCGCCGATACCAGAAATAGAGAGCGCAACGATGAAAACCTTGGCAAAACTAAAATCCGAACCCGGCATCTGGCTGCATGAAGCCGAACAGCCGGAGCTCGGCCATAACGACTTGTTGATCAAGATCCGTAAAACCGCCATTTGCGGCACCGATATCCATATCTACAACTGGGACGAATGGTCACAAAACACCATACCGGTGCCCATGACCGTAGGTCACGAATATGTCGGCGTGGTGGCGGGGATCGGACAGGAAGTTAGCGGCTTTGAGATCGGCGATCGGGTCTCGGGGGAGGGGCATATCACCTGCGGTCATTGTCGTAACTGCCGTGCCGGTCGCCGCCACCTGTGCCGCAACTCCGTCGGCGTCGGCGTCAACCGTCCCGGCGCCTTTGCTGAATACCTAGTGATTCCGGCCGTTAACGCCTTCAAGATTCCGGATAATATCTCCGATGACCTGGCCGCCATCTTCGATCCTCTGGGCAACGCAGTGCACACCGCACTGGCATTCGACCTTGTGGGTGAGGATGTACTGATCACCGGGGCCGGCCCGATCGGCATTATGGCCGCGGCAGTTGCGCGACACGCCGGTGCCCGTCATGTCGTTATCACCGATATCAACCCCTATCGCCTGGATCTTGCGCATAAGCTGGGTGTCACCCGGGTGGTAAATATCAACGAAGAGGACTTGGGCGAGGTCATGGACGAGCTCGGCATGAGCGAAGGCTTTGATGTCTGCCTGGAAATGTCAGGAGTCCCCGCGGCTTTTCACCTGATGCTGGAGAAGATCAACCATGGCGGAAAAATCGCCATGCTGGGCATCCCGGCCTCTCAAACAGCCATCGATTGGTCGTTGGTGATCTTCAAGGGGCTCACGATCAAGGGGATCTATGGCCGTGAGATGTTTGAGACCTGGTACAAGATGGCCAGTTTGATCCAGGCAGGACTGGACCTGAGCCCCATCATCACCCATCGGTTTCCGATCAACGAGTTCCAGCAAGGCTTCGATGTGATGCGGTCGGGCTTATCCGGCAAGGTCATTCTGGACTGGGAGTAACGCTTACTCCCCGTCCACCAGCCAGGTCAGAAGCTCCCTATGGCCGGCCGTCTTATCTCGGCGCTTGCCGTCGGCCAGCTTTGCCGGTCGTGGCGAGGACCGATTTGAGCCAGTTTTCGAACTATTTTGAGGCGAATAGTGGCTCTATTTAACGAAAAACAGCGTGAAAAATGGCCCCTTTTAGCTTAAGAGAACCGGCTTTTCCGCCCGCCTGCATGGATGCAGGTGGTAGAGCAACGCAGGAGCCGTTGCCGAATAGATCAGTGTTAAGTCCGACAGGCTGCTAGGAAAAGAGGTGTTCGGCGTCGCTGTAAGTAGCAAGGGTAAAGACGTCACTGGCGCACATGTAATCAATACCCGTGCCGTTCAGGCGCAAAATAAACATAACAATGAAGGATCTATTATGAATCAAGCAAAGTCCCTTTTAACCCGAATCGCAAACGGCCGTTTGGTGACCCAAATTGTCGTCGGTATTATCGCCGGAGTTGCGCTTGCCAGCATCTCGCCTGATTCAGCCAAATCGATTGCCTTTCTCGGTGGCTTATTTGTCAGTGCACTGAAAGCCGTCGCTCCCATTCTGGTTTTTGTATTGGTGGCCTCATCGATAGCGAATCAGAAAAAAGGGGCTCACACCAATGTGCGGCCTATCGTCATCTTGTATTTGTTCGGTACATTGGCTGCGGCACTGACCGCCGTGACACTTAGTTTCCTGTTCCCAATCACCTTGACCCTGGTGACCAACAGCGCAACGGTCAACCCGCCCCAGGGTATTGGCGAAGTCATCAATACGTTACTCTTTAATGTGGTTGATAACCCCATCCATGCACTGATGACGGGTAACTTCATCGGTATTTTGGCCTGGGCAATCGGTCTTGGTCTTGCACTTCATCATGCTACAGATGCCACAAAACAGGTTTTTTCAGATATTTCTAACGGTGTATCGAGCATTGTTAAAGTTGTTATTCGCTTAGCCCCCATCGGTATTTTTGGCTTAGTCGCCATGACCTTTGCAGAAACCGGTTTTGATGCATTGGCAGGCTACTCTCACCTGTTAGCCGTATTGCTGGGTGCTATGGCCATTATTGCGCTTGTTGTTAACCCATTGATTGTTTTTGCTAAAACAAAACGTAATCCATACCCCTTGGTATTTACTTGCCTGCGTGAAAGTGGCGTAACAGCCTTCTTTACTCGCAGCTCTGCAGCGAATATCCCTGTAAATATGGAGCTTTGTAAGCGTCTCGATCTACATGAGGATACCTATTCTGTTTCCATCCCTCTCGGTGCAACCATCAACATGGCGGGTGCGGCAATCACGATCACTGTACTTACCCTGGCAGCCGTTCATACCCTCGGTATACAGGTCGATATTGCGACCGCAGTATTACTCAGTGTTGTTGCTGCGGTTTCTGCTTGTGGTGCTTCCGGTGTAGCTGGGGGGTCACTGCTGTTGATTCCTCTCGCCTGTAGCCTGTTTGGCATTTCAGACGATGTTGCCATGCAGGTGGTTGCTGTTGGCTTTATTGTTGGTGTCGTTCAAGATTCTGCTGAAACGGCGCTCAACAGCTCAACGGACGTATTATTTACGGCTGCATCTGAAACTGCAGCAGTAGATGAGACGCAAACAGCAACGTCTTCAGTGGCAAAAAGCACTGCGTAATCACTGATGGTTAACGGCTAAATAGAGTCCTCTCAGTGAGTCAGCGTGTCACCGCTTGGCGGTGATGCCCTGACAACTGAAGAGGATTGCTGGCGACCTATCGGTGTCTTCCCCACCCTCAATAGCGCATGCTTCCGGTGCAACCGCGGCCCCATTGACCCAGTGCGCAGCGTATCCGCAGGGCGGCGAAGCGGGGCTTGGTGGCACAGAAAAGCGTTTTTCGACTCAGGCATAGTCAACAAATTGGATCAGCGGGGGTTAATACCCAAGCCGGGACGCTAGTACTTCGGCTTGATTGACAAATGTCATATCCATTGCTATCGTGATGCTTAGCGTTATTGGATAGCGCTATCCCCTGAAATGTTTGGTTTTATACGCATCACCTGTAGTGCAGTAATCTTTTTTTGCCGGGTTTTCCCGGCTTTTTTTTGCCTGTCAGGCGACGGTCTCATCGGTTAATCCCAGGGTCTCCAGAATCGCTGCACCCGGTTGGGCGCGCGCAGGGGTGGGAGTTGCCGACTCGTATAGGGTTGCAGCCGAATTAAGGGGCTGTGCGGCGAGGGCATTATCGCCTCCAGGCGTCGAATTCGCTCCTCCGTTGGGGGATGAGTACGTATCTGTGACGGCTCATGCCGGCGGCGGTTGGGAAACATCAGCGTTTGTAGCAGCCCGTATTCCGGCGGTTCCAATTGCCGCAAGGCGCAAATCAGCGGGCGTGGCGAGCCGATAAGTTCTGCGCTGCCACGGTCGGCCTCATACTCGCGTGTTCGCGACAGGGCTAGCTGCAGGATCAGGCTCAAGTATGGCGTCATAAGCAATAACAGGATTGGTAACAGGTCGATCTCCAGATCGGTGACCAGAAGTAGCGGCAGACTCACCAGCAACAACATCAGCCCCAACAAAGACAGCACCTGAGCCAGTCGACTGGCGAGATCGGCAAAGCCCATCAAGCGCAGATCGTTGTGGCGAATATGGCTGATTTCGTGACCCAGAACTCCCAGAATCGCTTCACGGCTCAGCTGGTTCAGCAGACCATCGGATAAGACGATGGCCGATTGTGCGGGGGAGCCGACCGCAAACGCGTTGACCAGCGGGCTGGCAAAATAATAGAGATGGGGCGTGGCGGGCAGTTCGGCTCTGTGAGCCAGTATGTCGAGGGCCTGGCTTAGGTCTGGAATCTGCTCAGGATACAACCGGCGAGCGCCATAGAGGCGTAACGTCAGTTGTGGCGAGATATTGGGATTGAACAGGTAAACCAGCACGATAGCGATCAGTGCGCCAAGGGTGCCTTCCATGCCGCCGATATACCAGCAAGGAAAGCCCACCAACACCCCGAGCCCGGCAATCAATAGCGCCGAGTGTAGGCGATTATAAAAGCGTTGTTTGAGCGAGGAGTGCATCTCGACCTCAATGGTTCATTGTGCTGTTGAGGTTAAACGATCGGCGCTGACCCCTGAATATTATAAAGCCTAGCATTTTCTGTGCATTTGTTGCACGGTCTAGGCGAAAGGCGGCAGGGCCTGCGGTATGACACCGGCACACCGGGATGCGCTTCAAGTCATGCAGGCTGTTCCCATGCGGTCGGTGACTGTCCTTTTCAATCGTTTTTTAACCGGCTGTTTTCAACAGGCATTATTCGCACGTCTTTATCTGCAGGCTTTTGGACGTGGGCACGGTTGTTTTATCTATCGGTTGGCTGTTTCGGGGCTTTTTGTATGCCGTCCCGCGCAGGTCAGAGGCTGGTAATCTGGCGAGCATCCAAGGACAATGGCCGCCTGAATGATCTTGATACGGGACTGTGTTATGTCGCTTGATTCATCCGCCACCGCGCAGCGTAAGTCGCCCAATCTTGGTTTGGCGCTCAAGCAGGAGCGAAAAGCCCTAGGCTTAAATCTGGCCCAGCTGGCAGAGCGTTGCGGCGTCTCCCGCTCGATGCTGTCAGAGATTGAACGCGGTAATGCCAATCCCACGTTTACCACATTGTGGAATATCACCCAGGCGCTGGGTGTCTCCATCGATGAGCTGGCGAGCCGTTGCCAGGAACGCCCCTTGGCGTTTATCGAGAGGCTGAGTCGCCAGCAGACACCGCAGATGACCAGTGACGATGGCGGCTGTCAGTTACGCGCGCTAAACCCGTTATCGACCGCCACCGAATTTGAGTGGTATGAGCTGAGTTTTCGCCCGGGCGGTGTTCTGAATTCTGCGCCGCATGCACTAGGCACCGTGGAGCATCTGTCGGTCACCGCCGGACAGCTGCGCGTCAGCCTAAGCGGTGAACTGGAGGAGCAGGTCGAGGAGGGCGCAACACTGCGCTACCCCGCCGATGTTCGTCACTGTATTTCAAACCGCGGCCAGGTTGAAGCACGGGGTTTTCTGGTGCTGCAACGCGCAGTTCCCCGTCGCTGATTATCGGGGCAATGCAACCGGTCACGGACGCCCCTTGCCCCGGTCTTCAGGGACAGGGAGAGTGATGACGAAAGGCTTGCACGGCCAGTGTGGTTTCATTGCGATGCAGGGTCTGCGGGTTTGCCTGCAGAAAAGAGACAACCAGGGTGGCAGCGTCTTTGTGCGATAGTGAGGGCGAGTCGAGACAGAAATAGGCATCGTTGCCGGCTTTGCGCCGGTAAAGGCTGTTGGTTTCCCGTATTCCTTGCAGCAAACCGTAGCAGTAGGCCATGTCGGCGGGGTTGTTATAGCGACGGCTGTCGGGATCAAAGTTGATCGCTACCTGACAGCGCTGTAAAAGGTAGTTGCCATCGGCGTAAGCCGGCAGGGGCAGCGCGAGTAATAGCCCTGACAGTAATACTCTTGTGAGTAATACCCTTGTTAGTAATACCCTTGTTAGTAATACCCTTGTTAGTAATACCCAGACCCGTAACCCTAACGGGGGGGGGATGCGCCGGCCCGTTAGCGCGAGGATAGTGATCAGATCCGTATTGGTGTTAGGCATGCCTGGTTTTCTCCTTTTGTCAGGCGTTCCTGTTGACATAACAGATACCTGTCTGCGTGATCCGTGTCAAATAAGTGTCGAAATGAACGTGTGTAGAGCCGTGTTTCACGCAGGTTGGCGCTTATAATGCGCCTTCTTTGTGTTATCTAGGGTGCCCCTTCTCAAGACCAGCCTTTGCGGTAGACTGGGTACCCACACGCTTAATGGATTATTCCGGACCGGCAGCGGTTGCCGCTCGATAACAGGCCTTTTCTATGTCAGCAAAAATTGCGCATTTTTTTCTTGTTGAGCGAAGTAAAAGAACTGCCCCCGATACGTACGGTGCGCAGTTACCGCTGCAACGGATCGCGCCATTTTACGATGCGCTGAATCGGGATTGTCGGTTTGCCAAGCTGGTACTCCCGGACGTAACGGTGCTCTGTTTCAGCTTTTTTAAACGTCCTTTTGTCTGCGACCTGGTTGTGGTGATCCGCGATGCCAGTCATCACAGCAAAAAGGTCATGGCGTCTGAAGTACGCGCCCTGGCCGCTAAAACCCTGCACGTTCATGCGTCCGCGCTGGTGCATGACGAGTACCACCATCGGGTGCTATGGCTTAACCAGGGGGTGCAGCAGAATGAATTTGATAATCTCTTAAAACTATTCAGTGGCGAGGATGTGCGCAGTGCCGAGACGCCAGCGCGACAAGATTTCGGCCGTTATTGGTTGATGCATCATCCCGAGGGCTTTGTGTTTGCCGGACGGGAAGAGAGTGAGTTTGTCCGTATTCTGACCATGTATGCGCTGGCGCTCGCGTATCATTTTCAGATCAGCCAGTTGGTCAACCGTCTGGCGACGCTCGCAGAAACCGGTGGCGATCAGCTGATGGCGGCCCGTCAGGATTGCTGCCGGTTCCGAAGCCTGTATTTTTTTCTGAACCCGATTCGTCCCGCCTACAAAAAACTATACGCGGTGTATGGTTTTATGGCGACCGACCTTGGAATGGCGGCGCTGGAAAAAGAGCTGTTGCATAAGGATCAAGCGGTCAGTGACCTGGTGCAGATCAAGTTATCTCGGAGTCATTTATCTTCTATGGATATGGGGCGCTGGAATGATGGCGAAGTAACCCGGGATCGTGAACGATTGGTCGCCGACCGGCAGTCTGCGCCTCTGGCGGATAAACCGGTGTTATGGCCAAAACGCGCGCTGCGGGTGGGATTCTGGCTGCTGTTACTTGCTATCGCCGTGCTGGCGCTGGAGACCCCTACGCAGGAGTATTGGCCGATGCTGGATAAAGGGCTCTTCAATCTACGCGAGTTGCTGAAGCCCTTGCAACGCGTTGCTACAGCCTTGGCGGGTGCTTGAGCGGGATGCGATGCCGTGCGATCGTTGAGTGGATTTATTTATGCCGATAACCAGGATCACTATTTTCAGATTGCCGGTATCGTCGGGGCCGGTCATGGGGTTTTGGCCTGATACGGCTGGTGGCGCTAATGCTTGCGTGCGGCGAGATACGGGTGAGCGAGACCGTTGCGATATCGACGGCAGGGTTCTCCGGCCTTTCTGCGCGTAGGTAACGGCGTGGGACGGGTGCGCGCGCGCTGACCCGTGACGGTTGAGGGGGTGTGAGTCGCAGGCGTTGCGGGGGCGTTTTAACCTTCGGTCTAGCTATCCGCTGTAGATCGTGCCGCACCGGTGCGGAGCGCTGCACCGGCGTCTGGCAATAGGGCAACGACTGGGCTGCCTGGCGTATCTGACGATGCTGTTCGTTGTCGCGCAAGGCGCGCCAGTAGCGGGCGCCCCCCAGCCACTGCGCGCCCTCGGCACGCCCCGCAAGCCGGTTATCTCCGCCGATCCAGCGATTCAGAATACGCACCGCGCAGCGTAGATTCTGGCGTGGATTGTGCAGACTCTGCGCCGTTTCAAGCTCGCAGCCATAGGCCTGGGCGCTCTCGTAGGATATCTGCAATAGCCCGCGGCTGATGACCGGTTTTCCTGCGCGGTCGTTAAAATTTTCCTGGTATCGGCCCGAAGGGCTGTGATTACTTTCCGATTTGGCCATAAATGCCAGGAGTTCTGACCAGAATGCACGGCGCAATGGCGGAGAGAGTACCGGGTAACGCGGGCAGTAATCGGTAATATCTTCAGGGCTGGCGTGGATTAGCGGTTGTCCCAGCTCGCGAACGGCCTGACTGGCGTACTGGCGGTAGTCGTGCTGAGGAAATTGCCATTGTTGCAGTTCGGCGTCTGCCAGCCTATTGAATACCGGGTTGGCCGAAGCGTCGGTTGCCAGTATTCCGACCATCAGTATTCCGACTACCAGCATTGCGGCCAACCGCCGGCAGCCATGGATCGTGAGCCTTAGCGCAGAAAGCGTCATCGGATATGGCGCAGTAGATTGTTGAGGTCTAGAGGCATGTAAGCCTGTATCGGCGTTAATGGCCGTTACTTGAGTGTTGAGGCTGTTTTATGCCTTGGATAGCGGCATAACCTGATGCCAGGTTAATAAGTTAGCTTATGCCCCTCTGAACGACAGGATTCAGAGGGGCGTGGTGCTTATGTCGGGTGGTTATTTGAAGTACAGACGCCCGAAGACGCGGGCGCTACTGTCGCCGTCCAGGTAGTTGTAGCCAACGCCAACGGCCATGCCGCTCTGAACGTGATAAAGCCCTTCGGCGCCGAAACCAATATCACCGTTGTTGATGACATTCTCGTAGGCGAAGCCGGCTTTAACCTCGACCTGACGCTGAACCATGCTTTTGACGCCGACGCCGACCCGGTAACCGTACTCACCCTGATCTTTGGACGTGGCCGTGCGGATATCGGTGTCGATCAAGACCAGCTCGTAGTAGATATCCGTCAGTTCGCTGCGGGTATAGTGGCCGCCAAGACCGATTTCTTGCGCATCGTAGTCCAGTTTAACGCCGTTCTGACGTCCGCGTTGATCGCTCAGGCGAGCCGTCAGGTAAATATCCTGATTTATATCAAAGGAGCCTTCCAGGCGCAGTCCGTCCACGGAGACCGTGCCGCCTGAGAGACTGATATCCTGATCAACATAGCCGGCTTCAATATAGGTGTAGGCAGGGCCGGCGGCGAGTGCGGTGCTGCTTGTCGCAGCGACGAGAACGGAGCCCAGCAGGGTGTTTTGAATCCGTGATTGCATGGTAAGTCTTCCTGAGTAGTAGGGTGAAACGGTGTAGGACTATTGCGTGACGCCTGTGCGTATGGCGCTCTGTGAGGCTATTGTAGCTAGGGATGGCCTGTGAGCCTAGCCGGTGACGAAAAAAGGTGAGACAGGGTTTTATTCGATAAAAGCCGTTGAATATTTAGGGAATATAATCACGACCTCCGCTATCGTGACCGCCCTGGCAAGAAACAATGGCGTGCCAGGGCGACGTCTGATGGGGCTCGGGGCGCAGTAACGCTTGATGGTTAGCCCAGCTGCAGAAAATTACGGATACCGGTAAAGACAATCTGGGCCGCCATCGCCGCCAGGATCAGGCCGGTTATCTTACTGAGAATATTCAGCCCTGTCCGCCCCAGCAGTTTCTCCATCGCCGAGGCGAGGTGCAGCAAGACCAGCAGCGTGCCCAGGGCCAGCACCAGTCCCAGCGTACCTATCACCAGATCCATACCGTGCATCTCTGCGCCATACACCAGAATCGCACCAACGGTGGCAGGGCCAATGATGGTCGGTATGGCCAGCGGTACCACCGAAACGTCGTCGCGCTCTTCCGACGGCATGCCGGTCGCGTGCGTGCGCACCCCGTCCTTGACCAGGCTGACCGCGGATAAAAACAGCAGCGATCCGGCCCCGATTCGGAATGAATCTAGGGTGATACCAAGCAACTCAAACAGTTGCAGACCGAAAAACATCAGCAACAGGGCGGTACAGAGTGCGGCAAACACGGCGTGGTTGGCTATTTTTCTACGTTCACCGACGGTTTCGCTGCGGGTCAGCGACAGAAACATCGACACAACAAAGAAGGGCGCGAACAGGACTAAGAACTTAACCCAGATAGAAATTAGCAGGCTCATGGTGAATATATTCAACAGTGGTGGGCGGCAGATAATAGCATGGAGATTAGCGAATCATAGGGAATTTTTACTGGTTTGATTGACTTTTTTAATGCCATTTTTCAACGGCATTCGTTCACGGTATTCGTTCACGGCATGCGTTAACAGAATAGGAGGCGCAATCATACCGCGCGGGTCTTCTTGCGCGGTTTTCTGCCGCGACCGGCCCCGCGTCGCGTGCTACCGGGAGGGGCGGCCTTTATGCCTTGTAGCGCGGGTGGCGGGCTGGCAATGGCGTTATCGATCAACGCCTTGAGTGTTTGGGTCAGGGGGCTCATAAATGCCTGGTAGGGGAGTTGCCGTTGGCTCATGCCATTCAGTTGAGACTCCCAGTTGGCGGTCATGTCCGGCGTCGTGGCAACGGCGGGTAGCGCGGCAATCAGTGCTTTACCGGTGGCGGTGGCACGGATCTGTTTGCCGCTGCGGATCAGGAACTGACGTTTAAACAGTAGCTCGATGATCCCTGCACGGGTTGCTTCGGTTCCCAGTCCATCGTTTTCTTTCAGAATACGTCGGATCTGCGCATCCTCAACGTAGCGGGCGATACCGGTCATGGCGGCGAGCAGCGTCGCATCATTAAACGGTTTGGGCGCTTGCGTCAGTTTTTCCAATAATTCGCCGCGCAGGCAGTGCAGCACCTGACCTTCGTGCAGCGCCGGAAGCTCCTGCTCGGGATCATCCTGACCTTGCGACTGTTTCTGGCCGGCAGGGGGGGGAGGCGTTTCACTACCGGCAGCCGCGCTGCCTTTGGGACGACCGGGGAATAGCACTTTCCAGCCGATTTGCTCGGTTTGCCGGGCTTTGGCGACAAACAGGCCTCCCTGAATCGTTAGTTCGACGCGAGTAGCCTGGTAGCGGTGCTCGGCATAAAACTGGCATAGGTACTGGCGCGAGATCTGTTGGTAAATCTGCCGTTCACTCTGGCTGAGGCGGTCAGGGGCCATCTGGCGTGATGTTGGTATGATGGCGTGATGGGCGTCAACCTTGCTGTCGTTCCAGGCTTTACTCTGTCTCTGTGGATCGGCGCCCTTGGCGGCTTCGCTCAGATCCGAGCAGTTTTTGGCGATCGCGTTAATGACCGTGCCGGCCTCGCGGTGGTGCTCCAGGGGCAGATGGCGGCAGTCTGAGCGCGGGTAGGTAATCAGCTTGTGCTGTTCATACAACGCCTGACAACCATCCAGTACCTGCTGGGCGCTAAGCCCGAAACGCCGTGCGGCATCGATCTGCAGCGCCGACAGACTGTAGGGCAGAGGCGGGGCGTTGCGCTTTAGCGTGCGCTCCAGGGCGGTGACGGTGGCGGGCTGATCGGTAATACGTCGCACCACATTTTCGGCCAATGCTTTGGAGAGCACGCGGCCCTCCTCGTCCTGATGCCGGGCGCAGGCATCGCTGGGTTGCCAGCGCGCCTTGAAGGTGGCGTCAGCGGCGCTTGCCTGCAGCGCCGCATCGGGTGAGGGGGCTGTGTGGAGACAGGCATCGACGTCGTAGTAGGGCTTGGCGACAAAGTCGTCGATCGTCTGGTCGCGGCGCACCACCAGTCCGAGCAGCGGGGTTTGGACACGGCCGACCGATAAGAGCCCCGTATAGCCGGCCTTACGCCCTTGCAGGGTATAGGCCCGCGTCATGTTGATGCCGTATAACCAATCGGCGCGCGCGCGCGCCAGGGCCGAGGTGGAGAGGGGGATAAACTCTTTGTTGCTGCGCAGCTTGGTCAGTGCGCGGCTGACCGCCGAAGGATTCAGGTCGCTAATCAGGCAGCGCATTGTCCCATCGCGTTTTTTGGCACTGACGCCGAGGTGGTTGATCACTTCATCGACCAGCAGCTGACCTTCGCGATCAGGGTCGCCCGCGTGTACCAGTTGATCGGCCTCCTTGACGAGTTTACGTAACACCGTAAGTTGTTTGCGGGTGCTGCTACGCGCCTTCAACTGCCATTGCTGCGGGATAATGGGCAGGTGCTCGGCCCGCCACTGTTTGTAGGCCGCGTCGTAAGCGTCGGGCTCGGCCTGTTCCAGAAGGTGACCGATACACCAGCTGACGCAGTCGCCGTTTGCCAGGCGAATAAACCCGTCTCCTTTGTGTTGAGGTTGCGGTAGGGCTGCCGCGATAGCCCGGCCGAGACTTGGTTTTTCAGCGATATAGAGGATCATAATGACGTGCGCTGCTGTATGAATAGACAGTATATTAAACGGGCTCGGCGAATAAGGCCAGTGATTGGATGCAGCGCTAACAGGCTGCAGCAACCGATTACTCCGAGGGGAGCTGTGCCAGGCCGTCACGCGCCCAGGAATGCTTGTTATCGATCCATAGCAGACGGTGATAGTTGACGCGGGCGACCGCCCAACGCTGCTGCTCCAGCGCCTTTTGGGCGCGTTTCTGGTAGCGTAGCTGGATACGGTTTATCCCGGCCCGTGCCTGACTGTTAGTGGGGTCCAGCTGTAATACCTGCCGGTAACGCGTGACGGCGTTGTTATCCAGGGGGTAGGTGAAGCGGTAATACTGTTCGTCGGTGCGCGCCAGGGTCAGCAGGTTATTGATGGTAGCCGCCCGCGAAGCGACAGTCTCGGTCTGGACTGCTGTGGCGGATAATGATCCCGTCGGCGCGTTACCGCTAGCGTTATGGGGGGCTTTTATCTCCGCCGGAATAGTTTCGGCCATGCGGGCCGAGGTCAGTGCTGGCGGCGATAACGTAGGTTGAGCGGTCTCTTGTGTTGCGTCGGAAGCGTTATCAATCACTGGGCTTGTCGCAGTGGCTTGCGAGCGGTCCAGGAGGGCGGCGTCCAAATCAAAGCTTGTCCCATCGCTGTTACTGAACTGGAGCATCCAGCGCTGTAATTGAGCGCTAGACTCTGCGTACCAACTCGGTATCGATGTGCTCAGAAATTGTTGTTGCCAGGTTGATGGCTGTGCCAGTTGCCGAAGCGCATCCCATGAGTACGGGGTATAACCGCTTATGGTTGCGGCTCCCAGTGTTGCCGCGACACCGATCAGCAGAAGTGCGATGAGTCGCACGGCGGAGTGTTTCGGTTTTCTTGGCGCAGCGGAACGGGTTGCCGAGGGGGTATTAAGGGCTGCCGAATCGGCTCGTTGGGTTAGTTCTGGTGGTTCAAGGGGGGGGGCGATCGTCGACCGATCGGCGGGTTCGCGTTGCTCAGGACCGGTTGGCGATTCACCGTGCTTGGTCGGCGCCGTTTCCTCCGAGTGATCCAGGTAGGTCAGCGGATCGGCGAGTGTGGCGAGTGTCGAGAGTTCGCTCTGGACCCTTGCATGGTTTTTTGTTGTTGGAATCGTTGATGCCATAGGATCGACGGATTTTTCCGGTTCTACCGGATCAATTAGTGTTATTAGCTCCAGCGGCTCGGGAAGTACCGACAGCTCGTTTGGTAAGGTGTCGTTTGGTAAGGTCTCGTTTTGTAACCTTGCCGTGGCTGCGTCGGGTTGATCGGTGGTTTTTTCATCGTCGAGGAAGACAAACGGATCGGCGCGCGCTGTTAATTGCTCCGGGTCAGGAGATGCCGAGGGCGCGATGGCGTTCAACAGTACGGCGTCTTCCTGGATCAATCCGGATCTGTTGAGGAGGTCGCGTAGTTGCGGTTGGTTGACGTATTGCGTCGCCGCCGATGTTGCTGTGGCTGTTGTTGCTGTGGCTGTTGTTGCAGCGGCTAATGTTGCAGCGGCTAATGTTGCCGTGGCTGTTGTTGTCGTGGTTAACGTAGTAGACGCTAATGTTGGAGTCGCTACTAGTGGAGTCGCTACTGTTGCCGTGGTGCTCAGGGTCAGTTCGAGGCCGATAGCCCCGGTCAGCTGTTTGAGCCTTTGCAGACAACCATCTGCGCACTGTATGAGGTACTGCAAGGCGTCATCGGTTAGTTTGATCGTGGGCGTTTGGACCAGAAGTTGCCTGATAAAGAGACGTTGCTCTGTGTCCGTTGGTGGCGCTATGCGCAGATTCAAGGAAAAATCTGCCTGGCCTTGGCTGACGCAGGCGAGGGAGAACGCCTCGCCAAAACCTTCTGGGGCAAAGCAGACTCCGCCGATAGCACAGGGCGCTGCCTGGTCTGTGTCGCCAAGTTGTAACAGCGTCAGTAAGGCATTGCTGGGCATGAATTGCACATCGTCGATAAGCAGGCGTAGAGGACGGCTACGTGCTTGGCAGGTGGTTGCCAGATGTTGCAGCGTCAGCTCATCGGTCATACCGACGCTGGGTGTTTCTGAATGGGCAATAAGGGATGACAAAAGCTGGTCGGTATTTAAGCGGCTGTAAGGCAGGTTGATGACGGTGCAGCTATCAGCCAGGTCTGCTTCGAGGCTGTGTTTGAGGCTGGATTTTCCGCAGCCATTCTTGCCTTCTATCAGGATAAACCCGTCGCTGTAAGGCAGGGTGGAGACAACCTGCTGTCTGACACTGGCGAATCCCCGTGTTTCAAAATCTGTAATCCAGATCATAGGCAATAGTACGCGTTGATACAGGTAATAGTCGGCGTCATGGATTAACGATCGGCCCCGGCTTTGCGGCATGACCGTGATGTGCGTCTGCAGCAATCTGTCATGAAATTCAGTATAGACGTCCGTAGCGAGGGTGCAGGCGGATTGGTTCTCTTCAGGCGACAACGTCATACCGCGCAAAAGATGCCATTAAAAGGCCGAAGGGATCGGTCGTTTGCTGCCTGGTTGATAACGAGAAGAAAAGTGTCCGATTTGGCACGTTAAGGAGCCTGCTTTCTGCACAACCCTGGAAGGGGTTGCGAAGGTCGCAAGTTCGGCACTTCGTTAAGCCAGGCTGTCAAAACGCTGATCATGGATCAGCAGAGGTAGCATATCGGAACGGGTGACAATACCGGCGAGTCGACCGTCGTGATTAACGATTGGCAGGCAGGTTAAGCGTCGATCAAACAGCATGAGCGCGGCCTGCCTGACGGTCGTATCCAGCGTAGCGACAATTAACTCCGAGCTAAAGCTGCCTTCGATGGATAGGTCGGTGCGCAGGGGAACTTGTTGGTTATATTGGGAATTGCGCAGTAACAGGTCGCGTTCGGTTATCACGCCTAGCAGTCGTCTGTCGGCGGCTTGAACCGGCAAGTGCTTAATCTGATAGTGCACCATGAGATCCCAGGCTTCTGTCATAAGGCTGCCAGCCTGTACGGTGACAACCGGTGTGCTCATGATTTTTGCAACGGTCAGGTTCGGTTGATCGCTGGATCGACGGGTACTTTTAAGCGTGTTTTCATAGGCCTGTCTTGCGCGATGGGCGCGAGCACCGCCAGCCGCTTGAGGCGACGGCTGGCCGGGCAACGCCAGCGAATCACCCTCCTCACGGGCAGCGTGAGCGGCGCTACTCTGGCTGACGTGCTCGACCATTCTGCCGGGTAGGATCGATCGCACGGGCGTCTGGATCTGATAGCCATGATCGTAGAGATAAAACACCAGGCCTCCTGTTTTTACGCCGCGCTAGCATTAGCCTATCGGCTTGTTAACGCGAATCTTTACCGCGAGTAACCCGGCGGGTTGGTAGGAGACGCAAGGATGCGTCAGGTTAGTAGGAGACGCAAGGATGCGTCAGGTTAATAGCAGGCAGATCGGTGTTTATTCCGTCCAGACCCAGCGTAGTGGTTCGCCGAAGTCATCGTAGACCGCTATTTTACGCGGTGTACGGCGTGCTGACTTGGTCTTTGCCGCGCGCTTTTTCAGGCCCGACTGTCGGCGGGCTTCAATGGCGGCCACGACTTCGGGGACGGGCGTGCGTTCCTGGGGAGGCTTGTCAAAGATGAGCGGTGCATGGCTGGGTGCGTTCGTGGAGAGCCCACTAACCCCTTTATCGACCTGCTCGACATCGCCTCCTTCGGCGAGGAAATTAGCAATATGACGTTCGATTTGTCGGCGGTTTTCCGCTTTGCTTGGGGGCGTAGTCATCATCTCATTATGCCTGCACCGTCATAAATAGCCAGGCGATTTTTCCATAAGGTCGGTGCAACGTTGCAGGCCTTAATCACGCGGTGCGCGCCGAGGCTGGCCGAGTGTGGGGTGTGCGCGATCCGCCAGATAGCGTGGCTCGGTGGTGATATCACTCAGCAGGCGCCTGAGTAGGTCAAGACCCGTGGCAGCCGTCATCAGTTGAAAATGGCGCCGTGCGTAAGGGAGCAACAGGCAGCAACTGTGCAGAGACTGTCGATCGCCCCAGGCGATCCAGACCGTCCCCACCGGCTTATCGTCGGTGCCGCCGTCTGGCCCCGCAATGCCGGAAACGGCAATGGCATAGTCGGCATTGCTGATCGTTAGCGCCCCGCGTGCCATCTGCCGAACGACGGCGTCACTGACGGCGCCTTGCTCGGCGAGCAGAGCCGGATCAACCGCCAGGATTTTCTCCTTGATCCGGTTGGCATAGGCGATAACGCCGGCCTCGAATACCGCCGACGCCCCGGCCTGTTCGGTGAGCAGCGCCGCGATAAGGCCGCCGGTACAGGATTCTGCGGTCGTCAGTGTTTGGCCGCGGCTGCGCAGTAGCTGGATTAACGTCGCGGGCAGGTTCGCGTGTGAACCTTCCGCCACAATATAATCGCCGATCAAGTTACGCAGCGCCGTTTCGCAGCGTTGCAGGTCATCGGCGTGGTCGCGATGCGCCTGCAGTTTGACCTCCAGCGTCGGTGCACCCGCCCTGAAACCGAGTTCGACGCTGGCTGGCCAGTCAGGCAATTGGTCGCGAACCCATTGCTGCAGGGTGGATTCACCGAGCCCGAAGGTATGTAAACGTTGCAGGAGCAGGCCTTCATCGCTACCGGTCTGTTGGGCTATGCGTCCGGCGATACTGTCTTGCAACATCGCCCGCAGCTCGCTGGGGACACCCGGTGTGCATAAAATATCGCAGTCGTTATGGCGGACAATAAAACCGACGGCAGAACCCACCGGGTTGGGAATCAGTTCGCAGCCGGCGGGTAGCAGTGCCTGTTTACGGTTGGCGTCGTTGAGCGCAACGGTGCGCCGTCCACACCAGCGGTACAGATGTTCCAGCGCCGCGGGGTGCTCAACCAGCGGCTGGCCGGTGACACGGGACAGAGCCTCGGCGGTGAGGTCATCGCTGGTTGGTCCCAATCCGCCGTTGACCACTAACAGATCACAGGTCTGGCTCAGCTGTTCCATCTGTTGTTGCAGAAGCTGGATATCATCGCCCACGGTAACTTTGCAGTGTATACGGGCGCCGATTGTCGCCAGCGTCTGGGCAATCATAGCGGAGTTTGAATCCACAATATCGCCATTCATCAGTTCGTTACCGGTCAGCAGGAGCGTGATATCCATCGGCTATCTCTGTGTTAAAGACGGATCTGTATGGTAGCGGTAATTGGCGGTTAGAGCTATGTGGATAAGCGCGATTCTAGTCACGGGTGTGCGCCGTGTGCTGTGCCGGCAACGGCGCCGGTTACTAAGGCGGTAACGTCATAGCGAGTGAAAAATTGCGCACGTGGCATAAAGCCACGTGCCAGGTTAGATGCCTGATTACTCGTGGCTTGCGACGCGGGTCATCAGGTTGGCATCAATTTTCCAGCGCGGGATATCCGCGACCAGCTGTAAGCGTGTGATGTACGCCATGGACAGGGAGGTCGACAGGTCGGCCCCCGACGCGGTCTTTAATGCCGGAATCAGTGCATCGGCAATATGCACCGCGGTCAGGGCGGTAAATTCGTTGTCGACGGACAGGTGGGGGGTATGATGCAAGAGCACGGCCTCGCACACCTGTGGCGGCAGGTTCCATTGCGTTAGCAGCAGTGCTCCGATTTCGCCATGAAAAAAGCCGAGCATTTTCTTTTCGGCGACACAGACCGAGGCGTTTTTGCTGGCGGCAGCGGCCAGCACGCTTTGGTAATGGCTGGGATCCTGTGCGGCGATGCAGAGTATGCCAATATCGCGAAGCAGTCCGCCCATAAACGCCTGGTCCTGCATGGCCGGACTCATCTTTTTCTCTGTGCAGATTTTCTGTGCGAGGCGGGCGACCAGTAGTGCGCGCTGATTGAGACGATCAAACGAAAAGCTCGACCAGGCGGCTCCCTGGGGATAAATGTCGGCCAAATGACCGGAGAGTGCCAGGCCGCGAATCATGCGGGCACCCAGCAGAGCCACGGCATGATTAATGCTGCTTATCTGCTGTTCGAGCCCGAAATAGGCCGAGTTGACCACGCTTAGAATCTTGGCTGCCAGTGCGGGGTCCTGGCTGACGATGGTAGCGATGTGACTGGCGTCGGTGTTGCTGTTATTCAGCGCCCTGGTTAATTCCCGGTAAACGCCGGGTGCCGCGGGCAATTTTCCCGCGGCGCGGAAAAAGGCCTTATTGGCGGGCTTGTAGACCAACCGTGCGAGCTTTATTTGATGGTCAAGACTGATCGCTATCTCTGTATCGGATTGGTTGGCGCGATAGATTCGGTGGGTGAGGTCCTGGCTGCGACCCAGCTGCAAGGCGCTGGAGATCATACCCGGCATCATCACGCGCACGGCCCCGGGTTGAGCGTCCATGACTTTGCGTAACATCGCCTGATCAACATCGACGCGCATCGAAGGGGCCATAATCACGGCGTTATAGCGGTGATCGCGTAAGCTGGTGACCAGCGCTTCTGCGCTATCGATGCGCAGCAGATTCCAGCCCCGCTGGTGGCAGCCCATACGCGCGCCAAAGTTGTAATGCTCCCCGAGCGTATCGATCAGCAACAACTTGATCGGGGAGGGGCTTTGAGTGGAATGATTCATGCTAAACCTCCACGCCAACCAACGCTGTCATCGGGCCGCGGCCTGTATTTAGCGTACCTGGCTCGGCGTCCTGTACTGCGTCGGGCGTAATGGGGCACTGAATCGGTGGTCGATTGGTGCTCGTTAACAATAGCTCTTGAGCCTGTCGCTACGGTATTTGTCTGAGCGCGAAACGATGGCGTTGGGTAACAGGTTTTACGCATCAGGCGTCACGAACAGTGAAAGTGTAAGTCCTGTACAGCGGATAAGCATTGATTTGAGTATACAGGTCCGTTTTTAGGCGGGGAAATCGATTACCGCGTGATGTCTGTCATGCTCTGTTTATTGATATAACCCTTTACGCGATAATCATATCATCGCGTAAAGGACGCCATCGCCGATCGAGAGTCTGCCTGAATCGGTCTAGCGCTCGAACATGGCCGGATCGATGCTGTAGGGAAGCGGAATCAGTGAAATAGCGGGGCCGTCCTGTTCATACAGACGGATGTCGCCCTGTGATTCCTTCACATTGATGACAATCTGTAATAGAAAGTGATTGTCAGGCTGTGCGGCGACGGCGAGGACTTTACCCACCGAGCGACGCGTGGGGGTATGCAGACTGTCACCAACCTGCGGTGGTTGTGTACAGGTGACCTCGGCCGATTGCAGGTAGCGCTTGAGTACACCGCGATACTGCAGGCGCGCCACAACCTCCTGACCGGTGTAGCAGCCTTTGTTGAAACTGATTGCCTCGATCGCCTGCAGATTGAGCATCTGCGGGATCAGATTATCCAGCGAGGCGTCGCTGAATTGCGGGATCCCGGCCTTGATCTCGGCCTGCAGCCAGGCAGCAGGCTCGGTGAGTTGGGAACACGCGAGCAGCTGGGCCCAGTATTGCGCGGCCGCGTCGATATGCACCCACAGCTCAAAGCGCGGCGGGCTCCCGGGGACTCTGACCAGTACCGCCTTCTCCAGTCGACATTGCTGACCGGGCTCTGCCGGGACGTCGCCCCACAGCTGGGCGAGCTGCGCAGGGGCGTCGTCGCCCTGAATCCCGAGACCGAGGTATTGTTCACTGATATTGATCTGCGCTTTGGAAAAGACGATATATTTTGCCAGGTTGGCGCGTGTGGCCTCGGCGTTGCTCAGCGCGAGGCGGATTAATATTGACTCGTCCGCGGCACTGAGGAGGCGAAAGAAGCTGATCATCATGCCTTTTGGGGTGCAGTTTGCCCCCTGAAGGCTTTGCTGCGCACTGAGCTGCTTCATATCGCAGGTTACCTGCCCCTGCAGGAACTTCGCACCATCGGGACCGTTGAGTTCCAGGACGCATTGATCCTGAAGCGGGGTCAGTTGCAGGCGACGGTTGTCGTCACTCGCGGTGCTTGATGTTTCCTCGGCATTCAGAATAATGCCCGGTTGGGCAAGGAAATCGGTCCAGGCGGACGGGCTCATGAGTACGGCTCCTTAATTCTGAGCAAATTAGTCGGAAAAGCCAAGCATAGTGGGCTTTAGTCTACGCTGGCAAGCAGTTCGGCGAGTGTTTCACCAAGACGGGTGGCGGTGCCTTCGCGATACGGGGCGGCCCACTCGATGACACCGTCACCAAACAGAAGAATGACCGTCGAACCGAGCTTGAAACGCCCCATCTCCTCGCCTTTTGCCAACACCAGCGGCGCCGGGTTTTGCGGCTGATACGCCTTGCGGCTGATACCGCGTGCGGGTGGGGCTTCCTGACCGCTCCATACGGTTTCGATACCGGCAACAATCATCGCGCCGACCAAGACCATGGCCATCGGGCCTGCCGGGGTATCAAAAATGGTGACCAGGCGTTCGTTGCGTGCAAACAGATTCGGTACGCCATCAGCCGTCACCTTATTCACCGAGAACAGGTCGCCAGGCACATACAGGGTTTCCCGTAACCGGCCTTCCAACGGCATATGCACCCGATGGTAATCACGTGGTGACAGGTAAATGGTGGCAAAACGTCCGTTGTTAAATTGCTCGGCCAGCGCACTGTCACCGCCCAGCAGGGTGGTGACGCTATAGCTGTGGCCCTTTGCCTGCAGAATTCGGCCATGTTCAAGGCTTCCCAGCTGACTAATGCAGCCGTCGGCGGGGCAAACGATATGCCCGGGATCGGGGTCCAGGGGGCGGGCGTCCGCTTTTAGCGCCCGGGTAAAGAAGGCATTGAAGCTGGGATACGCGAGAGGGTCTGGCTGTTGCGCCTCCGCCATATTGAGTTTGAACGCCCGGTTGAACAGGCGGATAAACGTGTTTTTGACCCAGCGAACCCGGCAGTCGGCAAGGCGACCCACCAAACGGGAAAGAACATGTTGTGGGAGCAGGTGTTGCAGCAGAATAAATAGTCGTGACATACAGGGATCTTAATCGTTGCAATTAAAGGGCAATGGCGGGTCGGCCGTCATCGATGCATTGAGTGTGTGGTTGTGTGTTTTGTCTTCAGCCGCTCAGACGTCGGTTTCAACGGGCGTGTCAGGGTCGTTCCCCCACTCAAACCAGGAGCCATCATAGCACCGCACTCGTGGATAGCCGAGTACCTGCGATACCAGATAGGTCAGTCCGGAGCGTCGATGGGTCTGGCAATGGGTCACGATCTCCTTATCGGCACGGATTCCTTGGGCCGAGAGTAGTGCTATCAGGCTGTCATGGGGTTTAAGCCGCCAGTCGTCAGGACCGACCAGGCAGTCGGTCCATTCCAGGTTGACCGCGCCGGGTATATGCCCGCCTTTTAATGCATTAACCACTTTCTCGCCCCGGAACTCGGCCCCGGAGCGGGCGTCCCAGATGACCCGGTCTTGACTGCCGAGGTGCGCCAGCAGGTTGTCTTTATCGGCCAGGAAGGTGTTATCGGGCTGGCCGATAAATTGCGAGGCTACCGGTGTATGTGCTTGGCGCTCGAGCGCCAACCCGGAGCGGATCCAGGCAGGGCGCTGGCCGTTGATGACCGAGATGTTGCGGTGGCCGACGCTGTGCAATGTCCAGCATAGCCGACCGGCCAGTGCGCCCATCGTGTCGTCGTAGGCGATAACATGGCGATTGTCGGCCAGGCCCAGCTCGGAGAAAAGCGCGTTGAGCTGTGTGCTCGAAGGACGCTTATTGGGCACCGGTGCCGCACCGCTCAACAGGCGCTTGCTGTCCAGGTGCACAGCGCCCGGAATATGCCCTTGTTGATAGTGCTCGCTAGAGCACAGGTCGATGATCAGTAGTGAGGTATCGCCCAGCCGAGAGGCAAGCTGCTCAGGTTCTAGCAATAAAGGTAATGGCGTCATAGTAGGATTACTCGGTATGGGCTGAGTGTTGACTTAGGCAGAGGTTGGTTGCGCCGCAGATGTTCTTGAACGATTTGAATTGAAAGGGGGAGATGGCAAGCGCCTGGCGCTCGCGGTCGGCATAGACAAAACCGACCAGTTGCTTGTCGCGAAACAGGGACATGAGCATAAAACTCTGCGGATGACAGACCGATCTAAACCGCGCGGGAAGCTCTTGCCAGATGTTACGACGGTTGTGAGTCGACACCCAAAGCGCCTGGGGCTTATGCCCCAGGCGCTTGAAGATACTGGGTATTTCAAGGCTTAGGCTGAATCGGGCTATGGGGTCGGTGGCGAGCATGCCGATTCTAGCCGCGCCCTGAAGGCTGTTATGTTCATCGAGACTATAGAGCATGACACGGTCAAGGCCGATACCTTGGCTGATAGCGCGGAGTAAATCGTTAAAAATATCATTGAGCTTTTCGTAGTGCTGCGGCTGGTGCATTAACCGCTCGGCGATCTCCTTGAATAATGCCGGATCTGCCAGTGCTGTGGGTAGATCGCCGATGGGATCGGCTATCGCAGGCGGGCGATGCTCGTGCGCGCGACTGGTGGCGAGTTTTTTCGGTTCGGCAATACCGGGAATGCTGCTGGGGGCTACGTCGTCAGGATTTTCTAAGCGGTAATTCAAGACCATAGCGGATGGCAGCAGCAGCATTTGCGTGGCCGGTGCCATGATGCCATTGAGGTGGTATAAGCGAGAGGCTTTGACCGTATTGGCGTTAATGCGACGGATCACGTGATCGACAGGTCGGCGAAGAAAGTCGCTAATGAGTTCGAGTATCCGCTGGCTTTTAGCCGACTGCCAGCCGAGGGGTTGGGCCAGCGCTAACCAGTTGGCCAGCTTAACCGGATAGAAACTGGCGCTGAGTAATTGCTTGATTGCGCGGGTCTCCTCATCGCTAAACTCTTCTGTGCGCTGGGCATAGCGGTGAATCTTATCTAAAAAGGCACGGTCCGGTGACTTGTTGTGGTCCAGCGCATCCAGTGCCAGATGGGAGAGCTTCCAGTGACGCGCCAATTCGAGAGAAATTTGTTGAATCGTACAGCCAAAGACATCGTTCTCCGCCAGAACAACATCGGCCTGTTCTTCATGAATTTTGATCATGACGGCGCTCATCTGCACCGGTGCGTAGCGCCATAAGGCCCAATGTCCAATGCCAAAGAACAGCGCGGCCATGCGGGTTTCGTTAATCATATCCTTGCCGGGAAAGCGGCATAGATCTGCAGCCTGAATCGACGCATGAAAACTGTTGGCGATGGCATGGAAATACTGCTTATGAGCAACGCTGGCATGATTGATCTTGATGGTGGGCAGTTGTTCGCATAAGGCGGCGATGCGATCCATGCCAAGGATGGATACCCCGAGCTTTACCGTACCGATATGGGTAGTGGGGTTACGGCTCAGCGTATTGCCCAGCTTAACCAGATGCAACGCAAAAACCGGATCGCGTTCGATGGGGGCGACCAGCTTCTGCAGCGATGTCCTTGGATCCTGGATCAGGTACTGTAGCTGCTGAACGGTGCGTACATGCACCGGCAAGGACTTGGCCTTGAGAAAATCAACCCATTGCGTTAATCCGTATCGCCCTGCTGATTGATCCATCATCATGATCTATAACCAGATTTGATTCAAACCAGACTATAGCACTCCCTTTGGGGGCTTCACAGGGGGCGATGATACCTTTGTTGCCGCTAATGTGACGGCAGGCATTGAGGGTCAAAGGGGCGGTCAAACGGGGGCGATGTCGTGACGCCCTCATCAGATACGGGGAAGCAGAGCGGGGATCTTCCCTCCTAGGGATTTTCGATGCCGCTAAGGATATGCCGGTAGCTGTCCATGCGGATGGGTTCGATCTTCCCTTCTTCCAGCGCGTGTAATAACGCGCAGCCCGGTTCCTGTTCGTGGCGGCAATCCCGGAAACGGCAGTAGCCTAAGAACGGATGAAATTCGCGAAAGCCATCGAGCAGGGTCTCGCGATTGATATGCCACAATCCAAATTCACGAATGCCGGGCGAGTCGATCAGGTCGCCACCATCGGGAAAATGGTACAGGCGTGCCGTGGTGGTGGTGTGGGTGCCTTTCAGGGTGGCTTCCGATAATGCGCCGACGCGAATATCCACACCGGGCAGTAGGGCATTGATCAGGGACGATTTCCCCACACCTGATTGGCCGACAAACACGCTAATGCGATGATCCAGGGCTTGTTTCAAGAGTAGCAGGCCGCTATCGGTGCGGGTGGATGCGCGTAAGACGCGGTAGCCGATGCGCTCATAGAGCGCCAGCATGTTATCGATATAGGCTTGGTTGTCGTCATTCAACAAATCGGTCTTGTTGAGAAGTATTACCGGTTCGATCCCCACGGCTTCAGCAGCCACCAGGTAGCGATCGATCAGGTTCGCGTGGGGGCGGGGTTCGGGCGCGAGGGTGATCACAATAAAATCGATATTAGAGGCGACGGGCTTCAGTTCACCGTGATTGTTGGGGCGTGATAAGAGCGAGGTACGTGGCAAGGTCGCCACGATAACCCCCGTCGGCTGGCCATCGCGCCAGACGACCCGGTCACCGGTGACCAGCGTGCCGAGGTTGGCGCGCATATGGCAACGGCGGATGTCTCCCTGTTCGCTGCCGGCAAGGATCTCCACATCGACCTGTACGCCGAAGTGCGAGATGACCAGGCCTTCCTGTTCGGGCCCCAGTTCGCCGTGATCAAGACGCTGATCGGCTTTTTCCGCTTTCTTCTGTGCACGTGCGCTGCGCTCGTCCTGGATTTTCTGGACGCGCCAGCTCTGGCGGCGGGTGAGTTTGCGTTTGGCCATACCGGGGTTAAATTACCTTATCTGGGGGCTATGTCGAACGACGGGCTTGCGACGCCGCGGCAAAGCGGCTAAACATAGCACACTTTCGTCGGTATCACCCTAACGTCGGCATCAGCCCTAGCCGACATGCATGAATTTTGTGAGGTTAATCATGTTGAATAAGCACGCGTCTAAAGAGCGCCCGGATCCTGATAGCGAAAACCTGGTCTGGATCGACCTGGAAATGACCGGGCTGGAGCCCGATAGCGACGTGATTATCGAAATTGCAACGATTGTGACCGACAAAGACCTGAATATCCTGGCTGAAGGGCCGGCGATAGCCGTCCATCAACCCGCGGCGGTTCTGGATGGGATGGATGAGTGGTGTACGCGCCAGCATGGTCAATCGGGGCTAACGCAGCGGGTACGCGATAGTGTGACTGACTGCCGGGCGGCGGAGCAGCAGACGCTGGCTTTCCTGCGTCACTATGTTCCCGCGGGCCAGTCGCCGATCTGCGGCAACAGTATCGGCCAGGATCGGCGGTTTTTGGTGCGTTATATGCCGGAACTGGAAGCGTTTTTTCACTACCGGAATCTGGATGTCAGTACGCTGAAAGAGCTGGCACGGCGCTGGCGTCCCGATGTCCTGGCGGGTGTGACCAAGAGCGGCGCGCACCTGGCGCTGGATGATGTGCGCGATTCCATTAATGAACTGCGCCATTACCGTGAGCACTTTATCCGCATGGCCGAATAAGACTGCAGAGCATGACCGAGGGCGGGAGTTGCCCTCGGCTATTTTTCGACGGTTTTTGGCGCTGCCGGCCGGGCTCCTCCGTCAGGCAAGCTCGTTTATACCCTGTGCGGCGGTTTTAAAGCAGGTGCCTCACTTTGCGGGGGTGTTGTTCGGTGAGGGGGAGCGCGACGGCCTCGGCGTGGCACTCAAGGCGGGCAATGGCCCAGTCGATATGCTCCTGTACCAGCGGCGACGCGGCCTCCCGGCGCGCTTTTAGCCGCGTGAGTGATTCGCCGCTATCGCCGCTGTTTCCCAGGGCAATGGCCAGGTTGCGCTGCCAGCATTCGTAGCCGGTGCGGCGGATCGCCGAGCCTTCGGTGCGCTGCAAAAAAGTCGCTTCATCCCATTCGAAGAGGTCGATCAAGCGGCGCTGGTCCAGTTGGTGGCGAGGGTGAAAGTCGGTTTCCTCGGTAAAGTGGCAATAACGGTTCCAGGGGCAGACTAGCTGGCAATCGTCGCAGCCGAAGATCCGGTTGCCCATCAGCGGGCGTAACTCAACCGGGATCGCTCCTTTGTGCTCAATGGTCAGGTAGGAGATACAGCGGCTGGCATCCAGCACATAAGGCTCGGGAAAGGCGTTGGTGGGGCAGATGTCGAGACAGGCTGTGCAGCGTCGACAGTGCTCTTGAGAATAGGCCGCGTCAACCGGCAGCGGCAGGTCCACAAACAATTCCCCTAAGAGGAAGTAGCTTCCGGCCTTGCGATTGATTATCAGGCTGTGCTTTCCCTGCCAGCCAAGCCCGGACTGCTGTGCCAGGTTTTTTTCCAGCACCGGCGCGCTGTCGACGAACGCACGATGGCCAAACGCGCCTACCCGGCTTTCAATTTTCTTCGCGAGTTGGGTCAGGCGCTTGCGCATGAGTTTGTGGTAGTCACGCCCCAAGGCGTAACGGGAGATATATCCCTGGTTGCGGTTTTGCAGCACCCGCAGGGTCTGGACCTGGGGGGGGAGATAGTCCATGCGGACGCTGATAATGCGCTGGGTGCCAGGGTGCAGCAGGGCAGGGTCCAGCCGAAGATCCTGATGACGTTCCATAAAGCTCATATCGCCCTGGTAGCCGTTGGCCAGCCAGCGATCTAGGCGCGCGCGCTGCGCGTCGAGTTCTGGCGTGCAGATCCCCAGTTGCTGAAAGCCGAGTTCTTGCGCCCAGCGGCGAATATCCTGGACCAGCGAATGCCAGGCGGCGGCATCGACCGGTAAGCTGGCGAGCTCGGCAGTGGCGTTTTTTGTCATATGATCAGTACGTCTTGTGGGTGCATGGTGTCGACGGCGGATGGGCCGTATAATCGGCTAAATTTTTCCGAAGGTTGCGCGTGTCATGTCAGACAACAATCATACCATAATGCCGCTCTACTCGGCGCAGCAGACGCGGACGTTGGATCGCATGGCGATTGAACAGGGGGGCATTCCCGGTTTCGAATTGATGAAGCGGGCCGGCCGGGCTGCTTTTCGGGCTTTGCGCCGTCGCTGGCCCGATGCTCGGCGCATTGCCCTGGTCTGTGGCAGCGGTAATAACGGCGGGGATGGGTTTGTGATTGCCGGCCTGGCCCAAGAACAGGGCTGGGACGTGACGCCGATGCTGCTGAACGCCCGGTTAGCCCGTGCGCGCCTGCAAGGTGAGGCGAAACAAGCGCTGGCGTGGGCCGAAGAACGCGGGGTTGTCGTCGCTGATTTTGACCCGCAACGGGTAAGCAATGACTTCGATCTGGTTGTCGATGCGTTGCTGGGAACCGGGGTTGCCGGCCAGGTACGTGATGACTATGCCGAGGCGATTGCATGGATCAATCACAGCGCGCTGCCGGTGCTGGCGGTGGATATGCCTTCGGGCCTGTGCAGTGATACCGGGCGTCGATTGGGGCACGCAGTACGGGCCGATATGACGGTGACGTTTATCGGCACGAAGCGAGGTTTGCTGACCCACGAGGGTGTTGAGCAGTGTGGCGAACTGTTATTGGATGATCTGCAGCTTGCGCCGGAACTCTACGCCCGCGTTCCATCCCGCATCGGGGCCCTCAGTGAGGCTTATCTGGCGGCGACTATGCCGCGCCGGGCGCGTAACAGCCATAAGGGCCATTACGGCCATGTGCTGATTGTCGGTGGAGATCTGGGGATGGGCGGCGCCGTTGCGATGGCCGCGCGCAGTGCCGCGCGCAGCGGTGCGGGTTTAGTGACGGTGGCAACGCGACCGGAGCATACGGGCTGTTGTCATACGCTATGCCCAGAAGCGATGGTGTACGCTGTGCGCTCGGGCCAGGAGCTTGCACCGCTGTTGGCGCGGGCGACCCTGGTCTTGATTGGTCCGGGGTTGGGGCAGGGCGCCTGGTCTGGACAGTTGCTACACGCCGTTCAACGCAGTGGTTTGCCCTTGGTGGTGGATGCCGATGGGCTGAATCTGCTGTTGCAGGGGACGTTGGTTGAGCCGCAACACCGGGATAATTGGATACTGACGCCGCATCCCGGTGAGGCGGCGCGCTTGCTGGGTTGTGATGCGGCCCAGGTTCAGGCTGATCGTTTTACGGCGGTTGAGCAGTTGCAGACGCGTTTCGGCGGCATCTGCGTCTTGAAGGGCGCCGGCACGCTGATCCGCAGCGATACCCAAACATGGTTATGTCGGCAGGGTAATCCGGGTATGGCCAGCGGTGGCATGGGGGATGTGTTGGGCGGTGTGATCGCCGGGCTGGTGGCCCAGGGGCTTTCGCTCCAGGTTGCGGCGGCGGCGGCCGTGCAGGCACATGGCTTGGCCGGTGATGCCTGTGCTGACATACACGGCGAGCGCGGTTTGTTGGCGATGGACCTTGTCGATCCGATCCGGCGACTGTTAAATGGCTTGGCTCCGATTCCCGCGGAGGTGAATCATGGGTGACAACGTGCTGCATGTGGCTGATGAGGCTGCGATGGTTCGCTTGGGCGAACAGCTGGGAAAGGCCAGCGAAGGTGAAGGGACTCTCTATCTGGGGGGCGATCTGGGGATGGGGAAAACGACACTCTGCCGTGGTGTCTTGCGCGCCTTTGGCCATCAGGGGGCGGTAAAAAGTCCGACCTATACCTTGGTTGAGCCCTATGAGCTGGCGGCTGCTTCGGTTTATCATTTTGACCTGTATCGGTTGGCGGACCCGGAAGAGTTGGAATATGTGGGGATCCGTGATTATTTCAGTGAGCGGTCTTTACGTCTGGTCGAATGGTCGGAACGGGGCGCTGGCGTACTGCCCGAGCCCGACCTGCGCCTTGAAATAGATCGGTTTAACAGTGGGCGATCTGTTAGCTTATATCCGATTACGGTCCTCGGACATCGTATCGTGCAGCGGCTGGAAGCTGGTTTGCAGCAATCAACGGTCTAAAGGATGGGGCCGCAACGCAGACGGATAACGAGGTAGACGCAAAACGGTGTTATTTAACAAGAGTATAGCTTCAGTGTTGCTGATGCTGTGGAGTCTTTCGCTAAGTGCGGCAGACGTTGGCAATGTGCGTGTCTGGCTGGCCCCTGACAATACACGGTTGGTCTTGGATCTGTCCGGGCCTGTCGAGCATGCGCTGTTCCCGCTGGATAATCCGCCGCGAATCGTCATCGATGTCCCGGATAGTCGTATGAAAGCGGATCTGAGTCAGCTCAAACTTGAAGGCAGTCCTTTGCGTCGCGTGCGTAGCGGGGTGCGCAACGGTGATGATTTGCGCATCGTACTGGAGCTGAACCGTAAGGTGCAGCCGCGCAGTTTTGCCTTAAAACCCAACGATCAGTATGGCCATCGTTTGGTTGTTGATCTGGCTGAAACCGCGTTAAAGGCGTCCAAGAAAACGGCGCGCGCCAAATCCCCCCCCGCAGGGGGGATGCGCGATGTGGTGATTGCCATCGACGCCGGCCATGGTGGCGAGGATCCGGGTGCTCTTGGCCCTGGCGGTGTGCGCGAGAAAGATGTGGTCATGGCGATCGCCCATGAGCTGCACACGCTACTGGAGAAAGAGAAAGGCTTTAAGCCCGTGCTGGTTCGTAATGGGGATTATTATGTCGAGTTACGCAAGCGAACCCGGTTGGCGCGGCGTCATTCTGCGGATCTGTTTGTGTCTATTCACGCCGATGCCTTTCGCGATAAGCGGGCCCATGGTGCGTCGGTGTGGGCACTATCTGAGCGCGGTGCCAGCAGCGAGATGGGACGCTGGTTGGCGGATACGGAAAATAACACCGACCTGATCGGGGGCGTCGGCACCCTGAAGCTGGAAGACAAGGATGACTTGCTGGCCGAGGTCTTGCTGGATATGTCTATGACCGCCAGCCTCAGTGATAGTCTGGTGATTGCTGACCATGTCCTGACCAATATGGGTCGCTTTGCCCGGTTACATAAAAACCGCGTCGAGCAAGCCGGCTTTGTGGTACTGAAGTCGCCGGATATCCCCTCGATTCTGGTGGAGACCGGTTTTATCTCCAACCCCAGGGAGGCGCAATTACTGCGCTCGCGAAAGTATCAGAAAAAATTGGCACGGGCGATGTTTGACGGTATTAAGCTGCATTTTACCCGCAAGCCACCGGCCATGACGTATCTGGCCTGGAAGAAGAATGGCGGCAAAGCTGCGATTAGTCGCTACAAGGTCTCGCGTGGCGATTCGCTGTCTGTGATCGCACAGCGCAATGGGATCAGCCTGCAGCAGTTGCGCGAGATGAACCGGCTTACATCGGATAAAATCCGTATTGGGCAGGTGTTGGAGATACCGGTTCCTACCTCCTGAGTCGACAATTTTTGGATGTTTCATGAAGCGAATTGAATTATTGACGCCGCGTCTGGCCAACCAGATCGCCGCGGGGGAAGTCGTCGAACGCCCGGCTTCGGTGGTAAAGGAATTGCTCGAAAACAGCCTGGATGCGGGTGCGGAAAAGATAGAGATCGATATCGAAAAGGGCGGCACCAAGCTGATTCGCTTGCGGGATACGGGGGGCGGTATCGTACAGGATGATCTCCCCCTGGCGTTGAGCCGGCATGCGACCAGCAAAATCAAAATCCTTGATGACCTGGAAGCGGTGGGGACGCTGGGTTTTCGTGGAGAAGCGCTCGCCAGTATCAGTTCGGTATCGCGCCTGACGATGACATCGGCGACCGAAGGTGCGCAATCGGCGTGGCAGGTCTCGTGCGAAGGGCGCGATATGCTGGCGCAGGTCCAGCCCGCTGCGCACCCGGTGGGAACAACGGTTGAGGTGCGGGATCTGTTTTTCAATACCCCGGCACGGCGTAAATTTTTACGCAAAGAAAAAACCGAATTCGGGCATGTCGAAGAGGTGTTCAAGCGCATCGCCCTGAGTCGTTTCGATGTGGGTTTTACCCTGCGCCACGATGGTCGGGTTATTCATCAGTTGCGCCCGGCGGTGCGGATGCAGGACCTGGAGCGGCGCGTGGCCGCACTGTGCGGCACGCCCTTTATGTCGCAGGCCATTTCCCTGGATGTCGAGGCATCGGGGCTGCGCCTATGGGGCTGGGTGGGGTTGCCGACCTATTCCCGCAGCCAGGCGGATCTGCAGTATTTCTTTGTCAATGGCCGGGCGATCCGGGACCGGCTCGTTGCCCATGCGGTGCGACAGGCTTACCGCGACGTATTGTATAACGGCCGTCATCCGACCTTTGTGCTGTTTCTTGAGCTTAATCCCGCCGATGTCGATGTCAATGTGCACCCCACTAAACATGAAGTGCGTTTCCGTGATGGGCGTCTTGTGCATGACTTCCTGTTTCGTACCTTGCACCGAGGTTTGGCTGAAATATCGCCGGCGGAGATGGGGGGGGCCGCCCCAGGCGGAGCGCTTGCAGAGCAGCCCGCAAGCGAGCCCGTGGCGGGGAGCCCGGGTGCGGCTCAGCCGCCGGATGTCACCGGTGTGGCTGCCGGCGTATTTCAGGGCCAGAGTCCCTTGGACTTCAATCGGGCCGCCATCCGGCCGGGCCAGGTACGCGATCAGATGCAGGGGTATGCGGCCTTGCATCCTTCCAATGACCCGTCGCTGACCGAGCCGTCAGGCGCTGTGGATACGGGAGCCGTAGCCCGGGGCGGCGCAGCAGAAGATGCCTCAGAGCATCCGATGGGGTATGCCAAAGCGCAGCTGCACGGTGTTTACATTCTGGCAGAGAACGCACGGGGACTCGTGTTAGTCGATATGCACGCCGCCCATGAGCGCATCGTGTACGAGCGCCTTAAAAGCAGCTACGCCCGAGAGGGGGTGCGATCGCAGCCCCTGCTGGTACCGCTGTCGGTACCGATGAGTCAGCAAGAGGCGGATTGTGCGGACGAGTTTACGGACCTCTTCGCCAAGCTGGGTTTTGAGTTTTCCCGAATGGGGGCGGAAACGCTGGTTGTGCGCCAGATACCGGCGTTGCTCAAAGGCTGCGACGTCGGCGTGCTGGTCTGCCAGGTCCTGGGTGACCTGTTGTCCCACGGTAGCAGTGACAGGGTGGAAGCGGTACAAAACGAACTGTTGGCGACGATGGCCTGCCATGGTGCCGTGCGTGCGAACCGTCAGTTGACGGTTGCCGAGATGAACGAGTTGCTGCGGGATATGGAGCAAACCGAACGCAGCGGGCAATGTAACCACGGTCGTCCGACCTGGGCGCAACTCAGCATGGCTGATTTGGATAAGCTGTTTATGCGAGGGCAGTAGTCATGGTTGCTATGGAAAAAACAGTTGCTATGGAAAAAACAGTTGCTATGGAGAAAACACGAGCAGGGCCCTCTGGCAGCGCTAAGGCGGGCGGGCCGCCGCGTGTTATTTGTTTGATGGGCGCGACAGCGTCTGGCAAAACCGATCTGGCCGTTGCGCTGGTCGAACAGGCAAATTGCGAGATCATTAGCGTCGACTCCGCGCTGATCTATCGCGGAATGGATATCGGTACAGCCAAACCTGACGCCGAGACACTGGCCCGTGCCCCGCATCGGTTGATCGATATTCGTGATCCGTCCGAGGCCTATTCGGCTGCCGAGTTCCGTCGTGATGTGTTGGTGCAGATTGCGGAGATCCAGGCGGCGGGTCGAACGCCGCTGCTGGTGGGCGGGACGATGCTTTATTTTAAGGCGCTGCTCGAGGGGTTGGCTGAGTTGCCGCCATCGGATCCGATGGTGCGCGAGAGGTTGCTGGCTGAGGCGGAGCGGGATGGCTTGGCGTCCTTGCATCGACGTCTGGCTGCGATTGATCCTGCCTCGGCACGACGGATTCACCCGAACGATCCGCAGCGGCTACAGCGCGCTCTGGAAGTCTATGAGGTCAGTGGGTGCACGTTAACCGAGTTATGGGAGCGACAGCGGCGCGATCGGCAGCTGCCTTTCAGGCCGGTGCAGCTGTGCGTCGAGCTTCGGGATCGAGCCCTGTTGCATGCGCGCATTGCCGCGCGGTTTGAGCTGATGCTGGAGCTGGGGTTCGAGGCGGAAGTCCGGGCGCTGTTTGAGCGCGGTGATCTGCATCCTGACCTGCCGTCGATCCGCTGTGTCGGTTATCGGCAAATGTGGGAGTACCTGGCGGGGGATGTGTCGCGGGATGGCATGATCGAGCGGTCGGTTGTTGCGACGCGACAGTTGGCCAAACGGCAGCTTACTTGGTTGCGTCGCTGGCCTGATCTGCACCGGGTCGACCCCCAAGAGCGTAATTTCATTGGAAATGTCTTGAAATTACTCGGCGAGCACATAATATAGACTAAATCTGGCGACTCTCTTTACGCAGCTGCGGTATGATAAATATCACTGCGCATAGGCCTACTTTAGGCTAAACAGGCGAATCGTAAATTTTTGTTATTATATCAACAACCTAATGGGTTGTATTGAAGGAGTACTACCATGTCAAAAGGGCAAACGTTACAAGACCCTTATCTGAATATCTTGCGGAAGGAGCGAGTGCCTGTCTCGATCTTTCTCGTCAATGGCATCAAGCTGCAGGGGCAGATCGAATCGTTCGATCAATTTGTTATCCTGCTGAAAAACACAGTAAGCCAGATGGTGTATAAGCATGCCATCTCGACCGTTGTGCCTTCCCGTCCGGTTAAGACACCCGTTACCAATCCAGAAGGTGATGATGAATAGACCGGGTTAAGGTTTGTTTTTTGAGCGCCCCGACTCGGGAGAAACGGCCATCCTTGTTCATATGGAAATGGCTGATGAAACTGAGAGGGAAGATCCGCGTGAATTCGAAGAGCTCGCACTCTCTGCCGGCGCAGATCCTGTCGCGCTGGTAACGGGGTCGCGAGCACGTCCTCACTCCAAGTATTTTATCGGTTCCGGAAAAGTTCAGGAGATCGTGCAGCTTGTCGCGCTGCACGATGCTGAGGTGGTGCTGTTTAATAATGCGTTATCGCCGGCCCAAGAGCGCAACCTTGAACAAGAGTTCAAGTGCCGGGTGTTGGATCGGACCGGGCTGATCCTGGATATTTTTGCCCAGCGCGCCCGAACCCACGAAGGCAAGCTTCAGGTGGAGTTGGCACAGCTAGAGCATATGTCGACGCGGCTGGTGAGAGGTTGGACCCACCTTGAGCGCCAGAAGGGTGGGATTGGATTGCGGGGGCCGGGTGAGACCCAGCTTGAAACCGACCGTCGCTTGTTGCGTGCCCGTATCAAATCCATACTGCGACGGCTCGATAAAGTGCGTCGTCAGCGCGATCAGGGGCGGCGTTCTCGCCGCCGGGCCGAAGTCCCCAGCCTCTCCTTGGTGGGCTATACCAACGCGGGTAAATCAACGCTCTTCAATCGAATGACCGATGCCGAGGTTTATGCCGCCGATCAGTTGTTCGCCACCCTCGATCCGACGCTGCGTCGTCTGGATATCGCTGATGTGGGCAGCACTATCCTGGTTGATACCGTCGGTTTTATTCGTCATCTCCCGCATAAGTTGGTTGAAGCGTTTCGGGCTACGCTGCAGGAGGCGTGCGAAGCGAGTCTGCTGCTGCATGTTATCGATTGTCAGTCCGAGGAGCGTGATGGGCATGTCGAGCAGGTCCGTCTGGTGCTGGAAGAGATTGGCGCGCAGGATGTTCCTGTTCTCGAGGTCTACAATAAGCTTGATCTGCTGGAGGGTATGCCGCCGCGGATCGATCGGGATGCCGACGGGCGACCTGTACGGGTGTGGGTATCCGCCGTCAGTGGTGCGGGTCAGGAAGAATTGATGCGTGCGATCAGTGAGCTACTGGGCGATGAAATTGTCCATCAGTGGCTGAACATCGGTCCACACGAGGGCTTTTTTCGATCCCAGCTCTATGCGTTGGGGGCGGTCCAGGCTGAGCGATTTGCCGATGATGGCGGCATAGATCTGGAAGTTCGCCTGCAAAAGCGCGATCTGTTACAGGTGTTGAGTCGGGCGAATATCCCGGTTGATCGTTTTTTACCTGTTGAACTTGAGTGGTAGTTGTCCTTGCAACCTAAGGAATCGCTTCCTAAAATGCGCAATGTTTTGCCAAGAATCTGAGTAAACGGAGAAATATATGGCCTGGAATGAGCCGGGTGGTGACGGGAAAAATCAAGATCCCTGGGGTGGTGGTAATCGTGGCGGTCGCAACGGTGGTGGCGGCGATAACCAGGGGCCTCCTGATCTTGATGAGGCGCTACGCAAGCTGCAGGAAAAGATGAATAGCATCTTTGGTGGCGGTAAGCGCGGGGGTGGCTCTTCTGGCAGCAGCGGATTTAGTGGCGGTTTTGCTATTATTCTGCTGGTCGTTGTTGCCTTGGTGTGGGCGGGTTCGGGTTTCTATACCGTCAACGAGCAAGAGCGCGTTGTTGTGTTGCGCCTGGGTAAATACCACGACACGGTTATGCCCGGTCTGCGCTGGAACCCGCCGTTGATCGATGCCCGTTATCCGATCAACGTCACGCGCGTTCAATCGAAGGATCATCGCGGACTTATGCTGACCGAAGACGAGAATATCGTCGAGATCGGGCTGAAGGTTCAGTACAAGATTACTAACCCTGAAGACTATGTGCTTCGGGTGCGCGACCCCGACAGCAGCCTCGGGCACGCCATCGAAAGTGCGCTACGCCACGTCGTCGGCACATCCGAGATGCACTTTCTCTTGACCGAAGGTCGAGCGGTGTTGGGTGCCGCGGTGCAGGCGCGGGTGCAGGAGTATATGGATGACTACGGTACGGGCTTGCTGATCTCCAAGGTGAACATCGAGTCATCGGAGGCCCCGAAGCAGGTCCAGGCGGCGTTTGATGATGTTATCAAAGCGCGAGAGGATGAGCAGCGGGTCAAGAACGAAGCCGATACCTATTCAAACGGCGTAATCCCCGAGGCGCGAGGCCGGGCCCAGCGCTTGCTTGAAGAGGCAAACGCCTACCGCGAGGAAGTTGTGGCACGGGCAGTGGGTGAAACCAGTCGTTTTCTGGCGCTGTTGAGTGAGTATCAGAAGGCCCCCGAAGTCACCCGTGAGCGTATGTACTTGGACGCGGTGGAGTCGGTGATGTCGCGGACCAATAAAGTATTGGTGGATGTGGAGGGTGGAAATAACATGCTGTATCTGCCGTTGGATCGTTTGACCGGCGGTCGTACTACGACTGGCGGGGAGCAGTTGATGCCCTCGGGTGTAAGCAGTGGAACGGTCGACGAGGTCGCCAATGAGGTGATCAGGCGACTGCGGGCGCAAACCAGTAGAAAGGAGGCGCGCTAAATGAGTGGCAGAAATCTAGGCGTTGTCGCAGCGATATTGCTGCTATTGGTTGTCGGTTCCAAGACGCTGTATATCGTTAAGCAAACTGAACGTGCGGTGCTGTTGCAATTTGGCGAAGTCGTCAATCCCGATGTGCAGCCGGGCTTGCGGTTTATGATCCCGATTGTGAACGAGGTCCGCAAGTTCGATGGACGGGTTCAGATGCTGGATACGCGTCCGCAAAATTACCTGACACTCGAGAAAAAGCGTTTGATCGTGGATTCTTTCGTAAAATGGCGGATCGCCGATGTGCGGATCTACTATACCGCGACGTCGGGCGACGAGTTTCGTGCGGCGGATCTGCTTTCTTCGCGGGTCGATACCGGGCTGCGTAACAAGTTTGGTCAGCGGACCATTAACGAAGTCGTATCCGGTGAGCGCGAAGATATGATGGTCGATCTCACCAATGATCTGAATCAGATTACGCAAGATGAGCTGGGGATCGAACTGGTGGATATCCGGGTTAAGCGGATTGATCTGCCGGGAGAAGTCAGTCAGTCGGTGTATGACCGGATGCGCAGTGAGCGCGAGCGTGAAGCGCGAGATCTGCGCTCAAAGGGTATGGAGCTTGCTGAGGGTGTGCGCGCCGATGCCGACCGTCAGAAGGCGGTTATCTTGGCCGAGGCATTTCGTGAAGCAGAAACCATCCGGGGTGAAGGTGATGCGATTGCGGCGGCAACCTACGCCGAAGCCTTTAGCCGGGATGCAGAGTTTTATTCGTTTTCACGTAGCTTGACAGCGTATAAGCAGAGCTTTAATAGCAGTGGCGATATCATGGTCGTGAAGCCTGATAGCGAATTCTTTAAATACTTGAATAATGCTAAAGGCAAATAGCACGTGTTAAAAAAGCCTTAGGACCTGCCATCGATACGACAGTGTGGGTGGTGGGCCGGGCTTTTTTGATTACAAGTTGCGCAATTGTGCTGCGTTAGAAAGAGTGATCGTGGTAGAATTCTGCAACCGGGATACGTCCCGGTTTTTTTGTGGCTACGGATTGTTGTTTGGCATCTAGTTGTTTGGCATCTAAAGATGCCGCGTCAGGGTGAATGGGCTCGCTGGTTTAATGCGCATAGCCCATGCCCCGCGCGTTAAGTCGCCGGAGCAAGCCGCAGCTTTTTCCAGAAGCGTTGTGCGTAACGAATTGTAGTTGTATGAGTTTTTGGCGTGAATTATCTATCGCTTTGTGTTTGATGCTGGTTCTCGAAGGGGTTATTCCGTTCTTGTATCCGCAGCGCTGGCGCAAGCTCGTGGCTCAATTGGCGCAGATTGATGATGGTTTGTTGCGACTTATCGGGCTCTTCAGCATGTTGTTGGGTACCGGGGCGCTCTATCTGATTCACTGATAACCCGAAAGGGGGAGAAGATCACAATCATGTCTATTGCCGATCGTTGGTTACTGCCCGATGGTGTGAAAGAGGTTCTGCCAGCCGAAGCACGGCAGATAGAAGCCTTGCGTCGACAGTTGCTTGATCTGTTCGATAGCTGGGGCTACGAGTTGGTTATGCCGCCGCTGATTGAATACCTGGAGTCGTTGCTGACGGGGACGGGGAATGATCTGGCATTGAGTACCTTTAAAGTCACCGATCAGCTGACCGGGCGCATGATGGGGCTGCGGGCCGATACAACGCCGCAGGTTGCACGAATCGACGCGCATAGTTTACAGCGGGAGGCGCCTTCACGGCTTTGTTATGTGAACTCGGTGCTGCATACCGTGCCTGCCAGTTTGTTAACCGGGCGTTCGCCCTTACAGATTGGTGCCGAGCTCTACGGTCATGGCGGCGGTGAGAGTGATCTGGAAGTGATCAGCCTGATGCTGGAAATGCTGCAGGTGTTGCAGCCGGATCAACAGCTGACGCTGGATCTGGGGCATGTGGGTATTTATCGGGCGCTGGTTGGCCAAAGTGGTCTGGCGGCAGATCAGGCTGCAGAGCTGTTTGATCTGCTGCAACGCAAGGCGTTGACCGAGCTTGATGTACGTTTAGCGTCGCTGCCGCTGAGTGAATCGCTGGCGGAATGCTTTCGCCGGTTACCGCGCTTAAATGGCTCCATTGCGGTGCTCGATGAGGCGCGAGCCTTGCTGGCCGGGGATGCCAAGGTCATGGTGGCCCTGAATGAGTTGCAAGCCGTATGCGCGGCAGTATCCAGTCGTTATCCGCAGGTTGAGCTGTACCTGGATCTGGGTGAGCTGCGTGGGTTTAACTACCATACGGGAATTGTTTTTGCGGCCTATTTGCCGGTCTTTGGCGAGGCGTTGTGCAAAGGGGGGCGTTATGATGAGATTGGTCGCGATTTTGGTCGAGCTCGCCCCGCGACAGGTTTTAGTGCGGATTTGAAAGTCCTGGCAGAAATTTGTGCCGGGAAGCCGAAGGCGCGTACGGCTATTTTAGCACCGGCTGGCAGTGATGAGGCCTTGTGGGCGCAGGTGCGAAACCTGCGTGCTGACGGTGAGCGTGTTATTGTTGAGTTGCCTGGCCAGCCCGGTGACGCACAGGAGATGGGGTGTGATAGGCATCTCGTTTTCGTGGATGGGAACTGGCGGGTCCAGCCCCTGTAATTTTTTATGACTGTTAGTTAGAGAATAGCAATCCATGGGCAAGAATGTCGTAGTGCTGGGCACCCAATGGGGTGACGAAGGTAAAGGTAAAATTGTCGATCTGCTTACAGAGCAGGCGTCTGCTGTCGTCCGCTTTCAAGGAGGGCATAATGCGGGCCATACGCTGGTCATTGATGGTAAAAAAACGGTGCTGCACCTGATCCCCTCGGGCGTGTTGCGTGAGGGTGTTGTTTGTCTGATCGGTAACGGCGTGGTGTTGTCACCGGAGGCATTGCTGAAAGAGATTCGCGAGCTTGAGGCTTCCGGTGTTCCGGTTCGCGAGCGTTTGCGGCTAAGTCCGTCTTGTCCGCTGATTCTGCCGTATCATGTGGCGCTTGATCAGGCGCGCGAACTTGCGCGGGGTGAGGCGAAAATCGGTACGACCGGTCGCGGTATTGGTCCTGCGTATGAAGATAAAGTCGCGCGTCGTGGACTGCGTCTGTGTGATGCCCTGGATCCGGCACGTTTTGCGACCAAGTTGAAAGAAATACTTGAGTATCACAACTTTTCGCTGCAAAACTACTACAAAGTCGAGCCGGTTGATTTCCAGAAAACCTTCGATGATACCTTGGCAATGATCGAAGAGATTCGCCCGATGGTGGCGGATGTCACCGGTATGCTGCATGAGTACCGTCGCAACGGTGAGAACGTCTTGTTTGAAGGCGCGCAAGGCTCGCTGCTGGATATCGACCACGGTACCTATCCCTACGTAACGTCTTCAAACACCACGGCGGGCGGTGCGGCTACCGGTAGTGGCTTTGGTCCTTTGTACCTTGATTACATCTTGGGTATTACCAAGGCGTATACGACGCGCGTTGGTTCTGGGCCGTTTCCGACTGAATTGTTCTGTGATATTGGTGCGCACCTGGCGGTCAAGGGGCACGAGAAAGGCGCAACTACCGGCCGTGATCGGCGTTGTGGTTGGTTCGATGCGGTTGCATTACGCCATTCTATCCAGGTAAACAGCGTATCGGGTATCTGCTTGACCAAGCTGGATGTGTTGGATGGCGTCGAGACGATCCGGATCTGTGTGGCCTATGTCGATAAGGACGGTAACCCTGTTCCTGTCCCTTATGATAGTGAAGGGTACGCGGCGGCACGCCCGGTTTATGAGGATATGCCCGGCTGGAGCGACTCTACGGTTGGTGTGCGGACGTTGGATGGCTTGCCTGAAAACGCGCGCGCCTATATCAAGCGTCTAGAGGAATTGGTTGGGGCGCCGATCGATATCGTCTCAACAGGCCCTGATCGTAACGAAACGATCGTACTGAGAAATGCATTCTGACCGAGTGATGCTATAAAAGGCGGCCGTTAGGTCGCCTTTTTTTTCGCCAGTTTCTGGTGCGTTGCAGAGAGTTGTGCATAAAAAAAGCGATCAATGATCGCTTTTAGAAGCCGGCGGCGCTGAATGATGCCTGTTGCCTGTTAGCGGCGTAATTCTTCGCTTAATGCGGGACGGATGGTTTGTAATAGTTGCTTGAACAGGCGTGGGTTAGCCGCGACCACGTTGCCGCTTTTGCTGCTGTTGCTGCCGCCGATGAAATCAGCGACCAGGGCACCGGCTTCAACAAGTAGCAAGCTTCCCGCGTCGATGACATTGGGTTCGATGCTGACGGTTGTGCAGCCATCCAGGCGGCCAGCAGCCACGTAAGCCAGGGTCAGGGCGCTGCTCTGGGTGATGAGTAGTTCTGCACCCTGTTCGCTTAATTGCCGGTTCAATGCGTTAAAGCCGTTTAAGTGGGGGTGCGGACCAGGCCGGGCGCCCAGGCTGCTGCCGAGATAAGAAGCCTCTGTGGTTTTATGCGCAGTGACCCGGATTCGCTTGCCGTTGAGCTGTGCGCCACGACCACGGCTGGCGGTGTATTCTTCGCCAACAATCGGGTTGATGATAACGGCGTGCTCGGTGCGGCCTTTTTCCTTGCAGACCAGGCAGAGCGCAAACATCGGTATGTTGCGCTCATAGTTACGGGTGCTGTCGATCGGCGTGATAAACCATTCGGTATCGCCGTTGCTGTTGCTATCCAGTTGGCCGCTAAACTGCCCGAAGACGCGGTGTTGTGGGTTGGCCTTGAGCAGGGTGTGGGCGACGCTTTTTTCAGCGTGGCCGGCGGTTTCGCGAATGAAATCGCTGACGCTTTCCTGCTCGGAACGGATGATGTCCAGTCGCTCCATGGCGCGGGCGATCTGTTCTGAGGCAATTCGTGCGGCCCTGAGGGCGATGTTTAAGGTGGGTTGCATCGGTATCTTACTGTCTGTGGAGAAAGGGGGCTGGCGGAATGTAACTAGCCGCGCAGTATAGCAAACTTAGGTTTAGCCGCCTAAGCTTTTAGTCCGTTCTGGTATAAATCTGCTAGAATGCGCCGTTTTTAATCCTTATAGAGGTGGTGGCATGCTAGACCGGGTTCGAATTGTTCTGGTAAATACCAGTCATCCCGGCAATATTGGCGGGGTGGCACGCGCCATGAAAAACATGGGCCTACAGAATCTCTGTCTCGTCGAGCCTAAGAGCTTTCCCAGCGATCAGGCATTTGCCCGGGCGTCCGGGGCTACGGATGTGCTCGATAACGCGCGTGTCGTTGAGACGCTTGACCAGGCTCTTGAGGGCTGCAATTACGTGGTTGGCGCCAGCGCCAGAGGGCGTCATATCCCTTGGCCGGTGTTTGATCCTCGCGAGCTGGTCGAGCAAATGTTGCCGCAGATCGATGCGTTGCAGGTGGCTGTCGTATTTGGCCGCGAAGATCGGGGCCTGACTAACGATGAGTTGCATCGTTGTCATCGTCACGTGCATATCCCTTCTGATCCGGGCTTCAGTTCATTGAACCTGGCCGCGGCGGTGCAGGTTATTTGTTATGAGCTACGTATGGCTTCACTGTCACGCGAGCCGCAGCACAAAGCGCGCGCTGGGGAAGGCGCTGTGGTTAAGCCTATTTGGGGAACGGAATGGGATATCGAGCTGGCGTCCGCCGATGAGCTGGAAAGGATGTTTGTGCATCTGGAGCAGACGTTGGTTGATATCGACTTTCTTAAGCCCGAAAATCCGCGGCAGTTGATGACACGGTTGCGTCGCCTGCTGTTACGCAGTCACCCGGATAAAGTCGAAGTTAATATCTTGCGGGGTATGTTGACCGCGACGCAAAAACTTATAAAGAAGCAAGGCTGACGCTATGTTTAACCAGTTGCGAGAAGATGTACATTCCGTTTTTGATCGAGATCCGGCGGCCAGAAATGCATTTGAAGTATTGACCAATTACCCGGGGTTGCATGCGTTGTTATTTCATCGCGTGAGCCATTGCCTGTGGGGATGGGGTTTGAAGTGGCTTGCACGCACGCTATCGACCATCGCGCGATGGCTGACGGGCGTTGAAATCCACCCGGGAGCGCGTATTGGGCGTCGCTTCTTTATTGATCACGGTATGGGCGTTGTGATTGGCGAGACGGCTGAAATTGGTAATGATGTCACGCTTTATCATGGCGTTACACTCGGTGGTACGACCTGGAATAAAGGTAAACGCCACCCGACGCTGGCCGATGGCGTTGTCGTTGGCGCGGGGGCGAAAATCCTGGGGCCTTTTATCGTAGGGCGTAATGCGCGTATTGGCTCGAATGCGGTGGTGACCAAGGCTGTGCCAGAAGGTGCCACGGTTGTCGGTATTCCGGGGCGGATTATCCGTCAGCACGGGGCTAGCCCGGGCGCGAGTGAGGCTATTGATTATGCCAGTCAGGAAATGGCCGACAAGTTGGGTTTTGACGCTTACGGGGTTACCAGTGAACTACCCGATCCGGTAGCTCACGCGATTCGATCATTGCTTGATCATATGGTGGCCGTCGATGGGAAGATCGACGGAATGTGCAAGGCGCTTTCTGAGATGGGGTCCGATATCTGTACCGATAAATTGCCGGCGCTGAAGGCGGAAGATTTTGAAGGTGTCGACGAAGAGTTTGACGGTGTCGAAGAGGAGCGGGTGTCGCAAAGGGCTAAGCGTAACGAGGACTAAGCTGACTGGACTCGGGTGGCGGGTATAACAGGCGTTCCCTGATTCATGTTTTTGACGAATAGTCTAGATAGCTTGTCTAGATCGTACGGCTAGGCAGGTTATCTCGATGGTATGTACAGGTAGTCCCGTTTAGGTAGTCGGCTCGATGTTGAGTGCGTAAGTCGGTTAAGGCGGTGTTTTGGTCGCCATAGATCTGCTATAGTGGCTCGGCTGACCTTGCGCAGCCCTCCTTCGTTCGTACCTCAACCCCCTGCCGCCCTGATTGTAAATAACCAAGCAAAATACTTGGTTAAATAGTTGACTGTAATAGTAGGGTAAAGCATAATTCTCCTGAAGCTGAAAAACAGAGAGATAGAGCTATGCGTTTAACTACAAAAGGACGATATGCCGTCACGGCCATGCTGGATCTTGCCTTGCATGAAGGGCAGGGACCGATAAGTTTAGCCGACATCTCGACCCGGCAGAAAATATCCCTTTCTTATCTCGAACAGCTATTTGCTAAGCTACGACGTAACGAATTAGTGTCAAGCGTGCGAGGTCCCGGTGGTGGTTATCGATTGAGCCGGGCGAAGGATGAAATTTTTGTTGTTCAGGTCATTGATGCGGTGAATGAGTCTGTGGACGCCACCGGGTGCAAGAACCAGGCTGATTGCCTTGATGGTGAAGCCTGTCTGACGCACTATCTTTGGTGCGACCTGAGCAGTCAGATTCACGACTTTTTAAGTAAGATCAGCTTGGCAGATTTGGTCGCCCGTTCAGAGGTGCAGGAAGTTTCTCGCCGTCAGGATCGCGTGCACCAGACTATCAAAGCTGTAGAATTGGATTCGGCTCGAGCGGCAGTATGACCGCAGGCCGTCATTGCAGGAGAGACAAATGAAATTGCCCATTTACCTGGATTACTCAGCAACAACGCCGGTTGATCCCAGGGTGGCAGCGAAGATGGTCGAATGCCTGACGACTGAAGGCAACTTTGGTAATCCTGCTTCGCGCTCGCATGTGTATGGTTGGAAAGCCGAAGAGGCAGTTGAGAATGCGCGTCGCCAGGTTGCCGACCTGCTTAACTGTGATCCACGGGAGATCGTCTGGACGTCCGGTGCGACCGAATCTGATAATCTGGCTATCAAGGGTGTTGCCCACTTCTATCACAAGAAAGGCAAGCATATTGTCACGTCCAAGATTGAGCATAAGGCCGTATTGGATACGTGCCGTCAGCTTGAGCGCGAAGGGTACGAAGTAACTTACCTTGAGCCCACATCGGCCGGCATTATCGAACCCGAAGCGGTGGAAAAGGCGCTGCGCGATGATACCGTGTTGGTGTCATTGATGCATGTGAACAATGAGATCGGTGTTATCAACGACATTGAAGCCATTGGCGAGCTTACCCGTGCGCGTGGGATTTTGTTCCATGTCGATGCAGCCCAGAGCGCAGGCAAGCTCAATATTGATCTTGAGCGTACTAAGGTCGACCTCATGTCATTTTCTGCCCATAAGATCTACGGGCCTAAGGGAATTGGGGCGCTTTATGTTCGTCGTAAGCCGCGCGTACGCCTTGAAGCGCAATTGCATGGCGGGGGGCACGAGCGTGGCATGCGTTCCGGTACGCTGGCTACCCACCAGATCGTGGGGATGGGTGAGGCCTTCGCGTTGGCCAAGGCTGAAATGCATGACGAGAATGCACGTTTACTCAAGCTGCGGCAGCGGCTTTGGGATGGCATAAAGGACCTTGAAGAGGTTTATATCAATGGTGATGCCGATAAGCGGGTGTCCGGTAACCTCAATGTCAGTATGAACTTTGTTGAGGGTGAGTCCCTGCTTATGGCGTTGAAAGATTTGGCTGTGTCTTCCGGTTCGGCCTGTACTTCCGCAAGCCTTGAGCCGTCGTACGTGCTGCGGGCGCTAGGTATGAACGATGAGATGGCGCACAGCTCGATTCGTTTTGCCTTGGGTCGCTTCACGACCGAGGAAGAGATTGATTATGCAGTCGCGCAGATCCGCACCGCGGTGGGGCGTTTGCGTGAATTGTCCCCCCTGTGGGATATGTACAAAGATGGCGTCGATCTGAACAAGGTCGAGTGGGTTCACCACTAGGTCGAATAGATTGATTCATCGAGGAGAATAGTAATGGCTTACAGCGAAGAAGTATTAGATCACTACGAAAACCCGCGCAATGTTGGCAAAATGGATGACGCAGATCCGCATGTGGGTACCGGTATGGTGGGTGCTCCGGCGTGTGGCGATGTGATGCGCTTGCAGATTAAGGTCAGTGATACGGGCGTTATTGAAGACGCTAAATTCAAGACGTATGGCTGTGGGTCCGCTATTGCATCCAGTTCGCTGGTGACAGAATGGGTGAAAGGGATGTCTCTAGAAGAGGCTTCTCAGATCAAAAACACCTCTATTTCCAGTGAGCTTGCACTGCCTCCGGTTAAGATTCACTGTTCGGTACTGGCCGAAGACGCCATTAAGGCAGCAGTTGATGACTACCGAAAGAAACAGGGCGCTCGCTAATCGGTTTGCAGCAAATCTAACAGAACAGGGCGACGTTGTATCAACGTCGTCCGCAGAATCTAAGGTTCTCTCTATGGCCATAACCATGACAGAAGCTGCAGCCAGCCATGTCAGTAGCTTCCTGGCAAACCGCGGTAAAGGAGCGGGTATAAGGCTAGCAGTAAAAACCACAGGCTGTTCCGGGATGGGTTATGTGCTCGAATTCGCAGACGAGTTTTCTGAAGACGATCACGTGTTCGACATCGGTGGCGTACGGATCGTTATCGATCCGAAAAGCCTTGTCTATCTGGACGGGACGGAGCTTGATTTCGCGAAGGAAGGATTGAACGAAGGTTTTAAGTTCAATAATCCTAATGCGCGCAGTGAGTGCGGTTGTGGCGAAAGCTTCGGTGTCTGATCTTCGCGTTACAGTAGGCAGTGTCGATTTACAGCAGAGTTATTTCGATCTTTTTGGTCTGCCGACACAATTTAGCCTGGATGCCGCGTTGCTCTCCGAGCGTTATCGCGAGTTGCAGCGCAGGGTTCACCCGGATCGTTTTGTCCAGGGCTCTGATGCCGAGCAATTAACGGCGGTTCAGCAGACGGCTCGTCTTAATGACGCTTATACGACGCTGAAAGCGCCGCTCAAGCGGGCGCAGTATCTTTTCACCCTGCTAACCGGCGCTACCTTGGACGAGGCTTCAGCGCGGATGGATCCGGCTTTTTTAATGCAGCAGATGTTGTTACGAGAAGAGTTGGAATCTGTCAGACAGTCCGCCGATCCCGAACGGGTGCTTACGGCATTAGGGCGCGAGGCTGACCTCAGCAGTGGCGCGTTGTACCGTGATTTCGAACAGCAGCTTGATGACGCGCGGCATGGGCAATCGGCTGCGGCTGCGGAAACGATTAAGAAGTTGCAGTTTATGCATAAGTTGCAGCAGGAAATAGAACAGCTCGAAGATGAGCTCTTGGATGACCTATAAGTAATGGCACTTTTGCAGATATCGGAGCCGGGACAGAGCTCCAGACCTCACCAGCACAAACTCGCCGTCGGTATTGATCTTGGAACCACCAACTCGTTGGTGGCCAGTATCCGAAGTGGGCAGGCCGAAACGCTGCCCGATAGCGATGGGCGCCACCTCTTGCCTTCCGTGGTTCAGTACAGCCGTGATGCCGAACCTGTGGTCGGCTATACCGCGCAGGATAATGCCGCGCAAGATCCGCAAAATGTCATCGTATCGATCAAGCGCTTAATGGGGCGTGGCATCGAAGACTTGAGTGCGCTGGGCGAGCAAATGCCCTACCAGTTTGCACCAAGCCAGGGTGGCATGCCGTTTATTGATACCGTGGCCGGACCGAAAAGCCCGGTAGAGGTTTCAGCCGATATTTTACGGACCCTGGCGCAGCGCGGTCAGCAAACGCTGGGTGGCGATTTGGTCGGGGCCGTTATTACCGTACCGGCCTATTTTGATGATGCGCAGCGCCAGGCGACCAAGGATGCCGCGCGATTGGCCGGGTTGAATGTCTTGCGGCTGTTGAATGAGCCGACGGCTGCTGCCGTTGCCTATGGTTTGGATAAAGCCCCCGAAGGGGTGTTTGCGATCTATGATCTGGGCGGTGGTACCTTCGATATATCCATACTGCGTTTGCACCGCGGTGTGTTTGAAGTGCTCTCGACCGGCGGCGATAGTGCGCTGGGCGGTGACGATTTTGATCACGTCGTTGCCCAATGGTTGATGGAGCAAAGCGGGGTCAGCAAAGTTTCGGCGTCGGAGCGGCGCACGCTGTTGCGCGAAGCATGCCGGGCAAAGCAAGCACTGACCGACGCGGAGTCCACGCCGGTTAGTGTCGCCTTTTCCGCGAGTCGCTGGAGCGGGGTGTTGAGTCGGGAGCAGTTCGTGGTACTGGTGGACCCGCTGGTTAAAAAAACCCTTCGTGCCTGCAAGCGCGCGCTTAAAGATGCCGGTGTCACGGCAGATGAGGTGTGTGACGTGGTTATGGTGGGGGGCTCTACCCGGGTGCCGCACGTGCGAGAGAGTGTCGCCATCGCGTTTGATCGTCAGCCGCATGTGGATATCGACCCGGACCGGGTTGTGGCGATCGGTGCTGCGATTCAGGCCGACCTGCTTGCCGGTAATAAGCCCGATTCTGATATGCTGTTGCTGGATGTCATCCCGCTTTCTCTGGGCCTTGAGACCATGGGGGGCTTGGTTGAGAAAGTTATCGATCGAAACACGTCCATACCCGTTGCCCGGGCGCAGGAGTTCACGACCTACCGTGATGGTCAAACGGCCATGATGATTCATGTCCTGCAAGGGGAGCGTGAACTGGTTGATCATTGTCGATCACTGGCGCAGTTTGAATTGCGGGGTATTCCGCCGATGGCTGCCGGTGCGGCAAAAATCCGCGTGACCTTTCAGGTTGATGCCGATGGCTTGCTGAGCGTTGCTGCCCGGGAGCTGGGTAGCGGCGTTGAGAGTCAGATCGAAGTGAAGCCCTCTTATGGTTTGGCTGATGACCAGATCGCGCGCATGATTCGTGATTCCTATGAGCGTGCCCAGGAAGACCTCGATTTAAGAACCCTGCGCGAGCAGCAGGTCGAGGCAGACCGTCTGATGGAAGCCCTTGAAAGTGCTATGGCTGCCGATGGTGAGCAGCTGTTAACGGTAGAGGACCAGCAAACCCTGCGCGACGGCATTGCTTACTTACGCCTGCTCCGAGAGGGTGACGATCACAAGGCCATTGCCCAAGGGATCGATGTGCTGACTACAGCCAGTAATGATTTTGCGGCGCGTCGTATGGACGAAGGTATTCGTCATGCGCTGGCCGGACACACTGTTGATGAGATCTAAACTATGCCACAACTGATTTTTCTGCCCCACGAAGAGATCTGCCCCGAGGGTATGGTGCTCGAGGTTGAGTCTGGGGTGACTATTTGTGATGCAGCTTTGGCCAATGGCATCGATATTGAGCATGCCTGCGAAAAATCCTGTGCCTGTACCACCTGTCATGTGGTCGTCCGGGAGGGAGGTGAGTCCCTTAGCGAGGCGGATGAGCTGGAAGAAGACATGTTGGATAAGGCCTGGGGTCTGGAGCCTGAATCACGATTGAGCTGTCAGGCCGTGGTTCAGGATGCTGATCTGGTTGTTGAGATTCCTCGCTATACGATCAACCAGGTTTCTGAAGCGCACTAAGTAGGAGCTGGATCATGACATTGAAATGGATTGATGTTCAGGATATCGCCATCGAATTGAGTGACAAGTATCCGGATACGGATCCGCGCTATGTGCGATTCACGGATCTGTCGACCTGGGTCATGGCGCTGGAAGGGTTTGATGATGATCCAAACCATTGCGGCGAAAAGGTGCTTGAGGCCATTCAGGCTGCTTGGATCGAGGAGGCGGACTGACACGGCCTGATTTTTATACCGTGCCATCGTCTTGTTGTACTCATGAAGCCGCGTTATGCGGCTTCGTTGTTTTTTGATCGTGCTTGCTGGTTTTGTGATAGTGAGATTGCCGTTGCGCGAGTGGTGTCAATGCCTGTTCCGCCGGTGCGGTGGACAGAAGGGCGAGGTGCCCGCAGGTTAGCGTTTCGCGTAGATACGACGGCATCGGGCTCTAAGGCAGCGGCTAGCGATAAGATTGCATCGAGTGATAAGACAGCGCCTAGCGACAAGACTATATCGAGCGATAAGACTACATCTAGTGGTTGTTAGACCTTAGACGCCACTATATAATCCCATCCTTTTTATTTCGTACGAAAGGCTTTAGACATGCTGCGTATTGCCCAAGAAGCGCTCACCTTTGATGACGTATTGCTGGTGCCCGGATACTCCGAGGTTTTACCCAAGGATGTCAGCCTGAAAACCCAGCTTACCAAGAACATTCAGTTGAATATTCCGCTGGTATCCGCCGCAATGGATACGGTGACCGATTCACGCTTGGCCATTGCCATGGCGCAGGAAGGTGGTATCGGTATTATTCATAAAAACATGACGATTGAGCAGCAGGCGAAGGCCGTGCTGAATGTTAAGCGTTATGAAAGCGGTGTCGTTAAAGACCCGGTCATCTGCTCCCCGGACCTGACTGTCCGCGCGCTGCAGGCGCTTGCCGATAAGCATGGTTTCTCCGGGTTTCCGGTGGTGGATAACGGCGAGTTGGTGGGGATTGTCACCAGCCGTGATATGCGTTTCGAAAATTTTATGGACGCGACGGTTGCCTCGATCATGACCCCCAAAGAGCGACTGGTTACTGTTCAGGAGGGTGCGGCCCCCGAGAAAGTGCGTAACCTGCTGCGCAAGCACCGTATTGAAAAAATCCTGGTGGTCGACGACAAATTTGCCCTGCGCGGCATGATGACCGTTAAGGATATGTTTAAGGCCCGGGCTTACCCCCTGGCCGCGAAGGACGGTGAAGGCCGTCTGATTGTCGGCGCTGCGGTGGGAACCGGTGCCGATACGCCGGACCGGGTCGCCGCTCTCGTGCAGGCGGGTGTGGATGTTATTATCGTCGACACCGCCCATGGCCACTCTAAAGGTGTTATTGATCGTGTGCGCTGGGTGAAGGAGACGTTTCCTCAGGTTGAGGTGATCGGCGGTAATATCGCCACGGCGGAAGCGGCGCTGGCGCTGGCAGATGCGGGTGCCGATGGGGTCAAAGTCGGTATCGGCCCGGGGTCTATCTGTACGACGCGTATCGTCGCAGGCATTGGTGTGCCGCAGGTCAGCGCGGTTGCCAATGTCGCCGCCGCACTGGCGTCCCGTGGCGTGCCGCTGATCGCGGATGGCGGGGTGCGTTTCTCGGGTGACCTGTCTAAGGCGATTGCGGCCGGCGCGAGTGCGGTGATGGTCGGCAGTATGCTGGCGGGTACCGATGAAGCACCGGGTGAGGTCGAACTGTACCAGGGCCGTGCTTACAAGGCCTACCGGGGTATGGGCTCGCTCGGCGCGATGGCGCAATCCCAGGGATCTTCAGACCGTTATTTTCAGGACAGCAATGCCGGCGTTGAAAAGCTGGTACCGGAAGGCATCGAAGGTCGCGTCGCCTGTAAAGGCCCGATGGCCGCCGTTGTGCATCAGTTAATGGGTGGGTTGCGGGCCAGTATGGGCTACACCGGCTGTGCTGATATTCAGACGATGCGCACCCAACCTCAATTTGTGCGTATTACCGGTGCCGGGATCAAAGAAAGCCATGTGCACGACGTAACGATCACCAAAGAGGCGCCGAACTACCCCATAGGCTAAGTTCAGGGCGAAATTTGAATGGGGCTGTCGCTGACAGCCCCTTTTTCATTTTACGAATTAAGAAACAGTCGGTCTGCTATGTTGGCGCCGATGATTTCAAGCGGAGATTAACCGTGGCGACAGATATCCATGCACAGCGAATTCTGATCCTTGATTTCGGTTCGCAATATACCCAGCTGATCGCGCGTCGTGTGCGTGAGTGCGGTGTGTACAGCGAAATTCGGGCGTTCGATATGTCCGAAGAAGAGATCCGGGATTATAACCCTAAGGGGATTATACTGGCCGGTGGCCCTGAGTCGGTTACAGAGGACGGCAGCCCGCGGGCCCCGCAGGTTGTTTTTGAGCTGGGCGTGCCTGTTCTGGGTATCTGCTACGGTATGCAGACCATGGCGGAGCAGCTGGGTGGCCAGGTCGAATCTTCCGATTTACGTGAGTTTGGTTACGCGCAAATTCGCGTTGAAGGCAAGAGCACCTTGCTTGAAGGGATCGAAGATCACGTTGCCAACAACGGTCGGCTGATGCTGGACGTCTGGATGAGCCACGGCGATAAGGTCGTGCAGATGCCCGAAGGCTTCCATCTGATGGCATCCACCGACAGCGCGCCGATTGCCGGCATGTGCGATGAGATCCGTCGCCTGTACGGTGTTCAGTTTCACCCAGAAGTCACCCACACCAAGCAGGGCGAACGCATCCTGAAACGGTTTGTGCAGGATATCTGTGGGTGTGAAGCCCTGTGGACGCCGAGCAATATCGTTAAAGACGCCATCGAAAAGGTCCGGGCGCAGGTTGGCGGCGATCATGTGTTGCTAGGCCTGTCCGGCGGCGTCGATTCCTCCGTGGTTGCGGCCTTGCTGCATAAGGCCATTGGTGATCAGCTGACCTGTGTGTTTGTGGATAACGGCCTGTTACGCAAGCATGAAGGCGATCAGGTGATGGACATGTTCGCCAAGAACATGGGGGTCAAGGTCGTGCGTGTTGACGCCGAAGATCTGTTTTTGGGTAAGTTGGTGGGTGTCAGTGACCCCGAGAAGAAGCGCAAGATTATCGGCAATACCTTTATCGAAGTGTTCGATACCGAATCGACCAAGATCGATAATGTCAAATGGCTGGCTCAGGGCACCATCTACCCGGATGTCATCGAGTCTGCCGCCGGCAAAACAGGCAAGGCGCACGTCATCAAGTCGCACCATAATGTGGGTGGTTTGCCGGACGATATGGCGCTGGAGTTGGTTGAACCCCTGCGTGAGCTGTTCAAAGATGAGGTGCGTAAGATCGGTCTGGAGCTAGGGCTGCCCTACGACATGGTCTACCGCCATCCGTTCCCGGGCCCGGGTCTCGGTGTGCGTATCCTGGGTGAAGTGAAGAAGGAATACGCAAATATTCTGCGGGAAGCCGATGCGATCTTTATCGAAGAGCTGCATCGTTCGGGCTGGTACCACAAAACCAGTCAGGCCTTTGTCGTGTTCCTGCCGGTTAAGTCGGTCGGTGTGGTGGGTGATGGCCGTCGCTACGAATATGTGGTCTCGCTGCGTGCGGTTGAAACCATCGACTTTATGACGGCACGTTGGGCGCATTTACCCTACGAGCTACTGGAAACCGTCTCGGGGCGTATCATCAATGAGATCAGCGGGATATCTCGGGTGGCTTACGACGTATCCAGCAAGCCGCCAGCCACTATCGAGTGGGAATAAAGCCGGCTTAATCGGCTGGCCGCTGCGTTAGCGCACGTAGGGTGACTATTCGCTGCGGCCATCTTTCTTCAGTGCTGAAGCCGGTGTCGTGGCGCTAACGTGGGTTTTCTTTAACGTACTTTACCGTTAGCATGGAGGCCGGCTTTTCCAATGGAACGGTTTAATGCTGAAGCGCTTTGCGTTATTGGTTGTTTTTACATCACTGAGTTCCGGCGTAGCGGCGCTGGAGGTGTCCTCTATCGTCTCCTGCAAGCAGGAGGGGGAGGGCTGGCTATGCGCTGCGTGGCGCAATGGCGCCATCGAGGTGTTCAGGTCTGAGCACTATATCACCAAGGTCGAGTTCGCCACCGAAGTCGGGCCGCCTCTGACGGACCCGGCGGCCATGTTGCCGCCTGCTGATTCGGCGCCTGGCTTAGCCGCCCCGGCCATCTATACCTTGCAATTGCTGGCCTGTAATTCGGGGGCTTGTCGTCGTCAGATGGATAAAATCCGTTCGATTCCTAACGCGAAAGTGGTCGAAATCAAGAGTCAGGGCAAGCTATGGCAGGTGTTGATCGTGGGTGAGTATGCCTCGCAGAAATCCGCGCAGATAGCGGCTGCCGAACTGATGTCCCGCTATCAGCTACGTGATAAGCCTTGGGTGCGCAGTTTGCAGTCATTGCATCGGCGTGAAGTGGCCCATTAAATACCGTGATGTCCCGCCTAGTGCCTCCCGTATGGTGCGATAACCCATGGCCTTAAGCCAACAAAGCATTGATCAACACTGGATGCGCTATGCGCTATTGCTGGCTGAACGCGCGCGTGCGTTGGATGAGGTGCCTGTGGGTGCGGTCATTGTTCGTGACGGGCAGGTGCTGGGTGAAGGCTGGAATCAGCCCATCAGCGGACACGATCCTACCGCGCATGCGGAAGTCCTTGCCGTACGTGATGCCGCCCGCCGCAGCGGCAATTACCGTTTGGTCGGTGCAACACTGTATGTGACCATTGAACCTTGTACCATGTGCGCGGGCGCCCTGGTACACGCCCGCATCGAACGACTGGTTTACGGCGCCAGGGAGCCCAAAGCCGGGGCTATCATCAGTGCCTCACAGGTGCTGGACAGCCCGCGAATGAATTACCGGATCGCCTACCAGGGAGCCGTGCTGGAAGAGGTCTGTGCGGCGGGGATCAGCCGTTTTTTTGCCGCGCGTCGCGCCAGCAAGCGACTGGCGCGCAAGCAGCGACAATTGAGCGCGGACTGATCGCTGTTGCGTTACACTTTTTAGTCTGCCGCCTGCCGCCTGCCGCCTGCCGCCTGCCGCCTGCCGCCTGCCGCCTGCCGTTAGAGCGTACTCGGCATGCGGATGGGCATCTGGGTCGGCAGCTCTGATTCTATCTCTACATATTCGCTTTGCGCAGCCTGGCGGCGGCTTTCCAGTTTCATCTGCTTTAGATAACGTTGAATGTTCGTGACGTAAAGCACCGGCTCATGACCGCGTGCATAGCCATTCTTGACGGTCTTGTACCAGCGGGCCTGGGTCAGTAACGGCAGGTGTTCGGCGACATCGTCCCAGCGATCAGGGTCTTTGCCCGCCCGCTGGGTCAGAATCCGTGCATCTTCGAGGTGGCCAAAGCCCACATTGTACGCGGCCAGTGCAAGCCAGGTCCGGTCGGGCTCGCTGATTCGCGCCGGGATCCGTGTGTGAGAGCGTCGGAAGTATCGTGCGCCGCCAAAGATACTTTGTTTGGGGTCGGTGCGTTTTTTGACACCCATCTGACGGGCGGTACCGCGAGTCAGCATCATGATACCCCGGACGCCCGTGGGTGAGACGGCCCGAGGATTCCAATGCGACTCCTGATAGCCGATGGCTGCCAGCAGTGGCCAGGAGGTGTCGGTTTGCTGCGCGGCTTCTTCAAACCAAGGCTGTAGCGCGGGAAGGCGGTTGCGCAGGTGGGTTTGAAACGTGAGGTTGTCGACCATATTTAGCCGGTCGTTATGGCGCACATAGGTCGATTTTAAGGTTTCCAGGAGCGCCTGGGTTTCAGGTCGCTGGAAAAAAGCCGCTAAGCTGTGCTCCAGGCCGCCGTTGTCGCGTCGTTTTAGCATCCAGGCGATGGGCTCGTCCGAGGTCAGCGTGAAAGCCGAGCGAATCCGCGGGTAAAACGTGTGGTTGGTTTCCAGCGCAATGGAATCTATCAGGGTATAGGTGAGGTCGCCGCGGTTTACGGCGTCCATCAGATCGAGGACATCCTCGTCGTCGCTCTCCTGCCAGCTTAACGGCCCGTAGGATTCTTTGAAGGCGTGCAGCTGTTCTGCATGGCTGCTATGTGCGACCACGCGCAGTTGCTCGGGTGGTAGGTCCTGGAGGCTTGTCGGGGGGGTAAATCCATCGTCGCTGCGGTAGATCAGATGCGTAGCACTGCGGAGGTAGGTCGGCCCAAAGGCAAACAACGCTTCGCGCTCGGGTGTGCGTGTGAGTCCGGCAGCGGCGATATGTGCATCCTGCAGGCGCAGGCTCTCGTACATGCCCTGCAGGTTGGGTGCAATAATCAGTTTAAGTTGTACACCCAGGTAGTCCGCATAGGATTTGGCCAGTTCATACTCAAATCCGGCGGGATCGCCGTCGGTTTGAAAATAGTTGGTCGGTGTCTGCTGAGTGACGACGCGTAGCTCACCGGCGCGCCGTATCGATTCCTCAAGCGAGAAGCTATTGAAGCTGGCCAGAATGGGAATACAGAAAAACACCAGCCCGGTAAGCAGGAATAGGCCGCCCTTGCGGTGATTCCTCTGTTCAATAGATATCATTTTAGCGACCTAAGCATGGCAACAACGGGGTGATTCCAGTATCATTCTGCGATTCATTTTTTCTGTCCCCTGTCCCCTAATTACCCATGCGAGGCTCGACACCGACATGCTAGAACTGCGTGGCGCTCCCGCCCTTTCCGCGTTTCGTCGCGAGAAACTGTTGGCATCCCTGCAATCCAGTGTTCCTGCGGTATCGGCGGTATACGCCGAGTTTATGCACTTTGCCGATTTGAGCAATGCGCTGGATGATCATGCGCTGGAAGTGCTGAAAAAACTGCTTAAGTACGGTCCCCAGGTGGCGGTGGAAGCGCCACAAGGCACGCCGTTCCTGGTTGTTCCGCGTCCCGGAACGATTTCACCCTGGTCCAGTAAGGCGACCGATATTGCCCATTGCTGTGGCCTAAGCCAGATTTTACGGCTTGAACGCGGCATTGCCTATTATGTCAGTGCATCCCGCCCGCTGGAAGCGGCAGAGCAGGCCCAGCTTTCAGCCCTGCTGCATGATCGTATGATCGAGACGGTTTTGTCCAGCACAGATCAAGCCGAACGGCTGTTCAGCCATGCCGAACCCAAGCCTGCATGCGCTGTCGATATTTTGGCAGGTGGGCGCGCGGCGCTGGAAGCGGCTAACCGCAGCCTGGGGCTGGCATTGGCCGATGATGAAATCGATTACCTGGTTGAGAGCTTTATCGCGCTGGGTCGTAACCCGGTCGATGTTGAATTGATGATGTTCGCCCAGGCGAACTCCGAGCACTGTCGTCATAAGATTTTTAACGCGTCTTGGGATATCGACGGTCAGGCGCAAGACAAGTCATTGTTCGCCATGATCCGCAATACCAACGAGGTGGGCGGTGAAAACGTACTGTCGGCCTATAAGGATAATGCGTCGGTTATCGTGGGCAGTAAGGCGGGCCGTTTCTTTCCGGATCCTGCCAGCAAGGTCTATTCGGCACATCAGGAAGCGATTCATATTCTGATGAAGGTGGAGACGCACAACCATCCAACGGCGATCGCTCCCCGTCCGGGTGCGGCAACGGGCTCCGGCGGTGAGATCCGCGATGAAGGCGCCACCGGCCGTGGTTCCAAGCCCAAAGCCGGCTTGTCTGGGTTTACGGTTTCGGCATTGAATATCCCCGGCTTCGAGCAGCCCTGGGAAACCGGTTACGGCAAGCCCGACCGGATTGTGACCCCGCTGGATATTATGATCGAGGGGCCCATTGGCGGCGCCGCGTTTAACAATGAATTCGGCCGACCCAATCTCTGCGGTTATTTCCGTACCTTTGAACAGCAGGTCGATGGCCCGGCGGGCCTCGAGATGCGGGGGTACCATAAACCGATCATGATCGCCGGCGGCCTGGGGAATATTCGGGCCGAACACGTCGAAAAAGGCGAGATCATCACCGGCGCCAAGCTGATTTGTCTGGGCGGCCCTGCCATGCTGATCGGCCTGGGCGGCGGCGCTGCTTCGTCGATGGCCTCGGGTACGTCGTCGGAGGATCTCGACTTTGCTTCTGTACAGCGCGAGAACCCTGAACTGGAGCGGCGTTGTCAGGAGGTTATCGACCAGTGTTGCCAGCAGGGCGAGACGAATCCGATTGCCTTTATCCACGATGTCGGCGCCGGCGGTCTCTCTAACGCGTTCCCCGAGCTGGTGAAAGATGGCGGTAAAGGCGGCCGGTTTGAACTGCGTAACATCAACAACGATGAACCGGGCATGTCACCGCTGGAGATCTGGTGTAATGAAGCCCAGGAACGTTACGTTTTGGCCGTTAAACCCGAGGACCTTGAGCGTTTCGAGGCGATCTGTGCCCGTGAGCGCTGCCCGTACGCCGTTGTCGGCGAAGCCACGGATGAGCTGCACCTGACTGTCGGTGATAAGCACTTTAAGAACGCGCCGGTCGATCTGCCGATGAGTGTTCTGTTCGGTAAGCCACCCAAGATGCACCGCTCCGTGACGCGTCAAACCTACCGCGTTGCCGAGTTTGATGCGACGGCTATTAACCTGGCGGAAGCCGTCGAACGTGTGATGAAATTCCCGGCGGTTGCCAGCAAAAGTTTCCTGATCACCATCGGTGACCGGTCGATCACCGGGATGGTGGCGCGGGACCAGATGGTCGGTCCCTGGCAGGTGCCTGTCGCCGATTGCGCCGTGACGCTGTCGGCGTATGACACCTATGCCGGTGAAGCGATGGCGATGGGTGAGCGTACCCCGCTGGCGCTGGTGGATGGTCCGGCCTCCGCCCGTATGTCGATTGGCGAAGTTATCACCAACCTGGCGGCGGCGCCCATCGCTCAGCTGCAGGACATCAAACTGTCCGCAAACTGGATGTGCGCGGCGGGTCATCCGGGTGAGGACGAAAAGCTTTACGATACCGTGAAAACGGTCGGTATGGAGTTGTGTCCGGCGTTGGGGGTCACCGTCCCCGTCGGTAAGGACTCCATGTCCATGCGCACGGCCTGGCAGGCCGATGGCCAGGAGAAAAGCGTCACATCGCCGTTGTCGCTGATTATCAGCGGCTTCGCGCCCGTGACCGATGCGCGTCGGACGTTGACGCCGCAGCTGCGTCGCGATATGGGCGATACGGACCTGATCCTGATCGATCTGGCAGCCGGTCAGACGCGACTGGGTCTGTCGGCGCTGGCACAGGTCTATCAACAGGTCGGAACCACGGTGCCGGATCTGGACGACCCTGTGCAACTTAAGGTGTTCTTTGCGGCCATCCAGGCGTTGAACGAGCAGGGACTGTTGCTGGCCTATCACGACCGTTCTGACGGAGGGCTGTTTACGACCCTGGTCGAGATGGCGTTTGCCGGTCATACCGGTCTGGATATCGATCTGGATCTGTTGGCGGCGTCGGCCGACGAGCTGCCTGCGGTGCTGTTTAATGAAGAGCTGGGTGCGGTTATTCAGGTACGCCGTGAGCATACCGAAGAGGTGCTGCGCGAGTTCAGCGCCGCGGGTCTTGGTGAGCTGGTCAATGTGATTGGCACGCCGAATAATAAAGAGAAAGTACGCTTTTTCTTCGATGACAACACCGTCTACAGCCAAAGTCGGATACAGCTGCATCAGTGGTGGTCTGAAACCAGCTACCGGATTCAAGCGCTACGGGATAACGCCGATTGCGCCGATCAGGAGTTCGCCGTCCTTGCCGAAACCGACGATCCTGGCCTGCATGTCGACCTGAGCTTTGATATTAACGAAGATATTGCCGCGCCCTATATCCAGACGGGTTCTCGGCCACGTATCGCGGTGCTACGCGAGCAGGGCGTGAACGGGCAAGTGGAAATGGCGGCCGCGTTTGATCGCGCCGGATTTGCCGCGGTCGATGTCCATATGAGCGATATTCTCAGCGGGCAGCGTAGCCTGGAAGAATTCCAGGGCCTGGTGGCCTGTGGTGGATTCTCCTACGGTGATGTACTGGGTGCCGGGGAAGGCTGGGCCAAGTCGATTCTGTTTAACAGCCGTGCGCGTGATCAGTTCCAGCAGTTCTTTAACCGCAACGATACGATCAGCCTTGGCGTGTGTAACGGCTGTCAGATGCTGTCTAATCTGCATGATCTGATCCCCGGTGCCGAACTGTGGCCGCATTTTGTGCGTAACTTCTCCGAGCAGTTCGAGGCGCGGGTCGCGATGGTTGAAGTGCAGAGCAGTGCGTCGTTGTTTTTGCAGGGCATGGCGGGTTCACGGATGCCGATCGCCGTTGCGCATGGCGAAGGACAGGCTGAATTCCGCGATGCGGCACACCTGCAGGCGCTGGATAGCGCCGGGCAGGTGGCTTTGCGCTATGTGGATAACCATGGCCAGGTCTCCCAGCGCTATCCCGCTAACCCGAACGGCTCACCGCTGGGCATCACCGGCGTGACGACGCCCGACGGTCGTGTAACCATCATGATGCCGCACCCCGAGCGTGTCTTCCGGGCCGTGCAGAACTCCTGGTCACCCGATGACTGGAACGAAGACGGTGCCTGGATGCGGATGTTCCGCAATGCGCGGGTCTCTCTGGGCTGATAGCGCATTTCACCAGCGGATTGATAGCGAGGTGATTTGGTTAATAAAAGGGGCGCTTAGCGCTCCTTTTATTATGTGGCTGAAGATTGTTTTCGGGCGCTTTTTTTAAAACCAGTAATTATAGGCCAGGCTGATAAAATCGATGCCATCATTGGCGTCGTACAGGTCGGCATTGGAGTAATGAATCGCGGTAAATGCCAGCTCATGTTCGAGCCGGTTCCCCAGGCGAACCCCGGCGGCAAATTTGTCTTCAAATTGAAAGTGACCGCCGAAGCGTACCCCCCCGGGGTTCTCGGTGCTGAGGCGGGTCTTGCGGATATAGGTAAGGCCGGCACCAAACTCGATAAAGGGAGCGTAGCCGCCAGGACCGGCAGAGCGTTGTAGACGAAAAACCGGATTAACGGCGATGGCCTGCAGACGGTCGGCGGCGGCGCTGGTGTTGATCACATCGGAACCATTATCCCAGTTGGACGCGCTGAACTCGAAGTATCCCCCCAGCGTCCACTGACCCCGGTGATAAAATGAACGGTTCCAGGTCTGTCGCACGGCGATGCGGTAAAAATCCACATCGTCGTTACCGCTGTTTCCGTACAGCAGGGATAGGCCGTCCACCGGGTTGGCATGGCTGAGGGGGGGGATCAGTAGTAGTGTCAGGATGAACCGCGTGCTGGCCGTCATCTTTCCCTCAGGGTCTGGGATGATGGAACCGAGCAGCCCGTATCCGGCGTCGTTACAGAAAAGAGTAGCGGGTCAGCGGCACACAGGACCGACGCCGCACGGCTTGCGTGGCTTGTTTATGGCTGTTTATGAACTAGGATAGGACAGGATCCCTAATCTGCCCAGCTATGGTAAGATAATCCGCTTTGGGACAGTAGGGAAGGGGAACCTATGTCGGTGCGTCAAAGCGCGGCCTGGCAGGCTTTACAAGATCATTATACGCGCGAGATCGCCGCCGGCACATTGCGCGACCTGTTTCAGTCGGATAATGCACGTTTTTCACAGTTTTCCACCTCCCACGGTGATCTGCTGCTGGATTATTCCAAGCAGCGCATCACCGACACCACCATGACCCTCTTGTGTGATCTGTTGCTACAGCAGGATCTGGCATCTTGGATTGATCGCCTGTTTGCCGGCGCGCGCGTCAATGAATCCGAGGATCGTGCGGCGTTACACTCGGCGCTACGCGCGCCTCAGGGCCTCAAGACCCGGGTCGATGGTGTCGAGATCGGCCCGGCTATCCAGGATAACCTGGCGCGCATGGGGCAGATTGTGGCGCGATTGCACCAGGGGCATTGGCGCGGTTTTAGTGGTAAAGCGATCACCGATGTCGTGAATCTGGGGGTCGGTGGCTCGGATCTCGGGCCGCATATGGTTTGCCACGCACTGGAAGAGTTTCGACACGGGGCTGCGCAGGAGCTGCGTTTTCATTTTGTTTCCTCGATTGATGGCAGCCAGCTGGCAGAAATACTACGCCACCTTAATCAGGAAACAACCCTGTTTATCTTCTCATCCAAATCCTTTACCACCATTGATACCCTGGCAAATGCGGAGACAGCCCGGCAATGGCTGGCAACCAAAATTGACAACCCACGGGTACTGATGAGCCAGCATTTTATCGGTTGCTCGGCCAAGCCGGAGAAAATGAGCGAGTGGGGGATTCCCGTAGCCAACCAATTGCAGTTCTGGGACTGGGTCGGTGGGCGCTATTCGCTCTGGTCGGTGATCGGCTTGCCGATCGCGCTGCTATTGGGAATGCCAACGTTTCGTGAATTCCTGCAGGGTGCGTATGAGATGGATTGCCATTTCCGCGATGCGCCACTTACGCAGAATATGCCGGTGTTGATGGCGCTGATGGGGATCTGGAACGGTAACTTTATCGGCGTAAAGGGCCACGCTATTCTTCCGTACGATGGACGGCTGAAATTATTCCCTGCCTATCTGGGACAGCTTGAGATGGAGAGCAACGGCAAATCGGTGACGCGCAGTGGCGAAGGTGTCGATTATGAAACCTGCCCCATTTTGTGGGGCGAGGTCGGCCCGAATGCCCAGCATGCCTTCTATCAATTGCTGCATCAGGGCACACAACCGGTTTATTGCGACTTCCTGGCACCGGTATTGCGCTATCAGCATGACGAAGCCGACGGCACGCATGCCCCGCTGCTCGAACAGCAGCAACTGGCGCTGGCAAATTGCCTTGCCCAGTCGCGGGTGTTGATGCTCGGTGACCATGCTCTGGATGAATCCCAGCAGGCCGGCCGGCGCCCGGATCAGTGTTACAGCGGCAATCAACCGTCCACGACCCTGTTATATCGGGAATTAACCCCCAAGAATCTGGGGGCGCTTATCGCCCTGTATGAAAATAAGGTCTTCGTTGAGTCGGTGGTGTGGGAGATTAATCCCTTCGATCAATGGGGGGTTGAGCTCGGCAAGCAGATCGCAAATAAGACCCATGCCGCCATGCAGGATCCCCAGGCATCGTTTGGCGATGCGTCGACCGATGGTCTGCTGGCGCACATTCGCGCGGTTGCGCAGGAGGTTCAGGGATGAAAATTTCAATCTACGGCTGTGGTCTGACCGGCCTGGTAACCGCCTGGGCGTTAGCCGAGGCCGGCAATGATGTGCTGGCCATGCCCTGTAAGGGGGAGTTGGCCGGCGCACTGAATGAGGGCGCAATCCATGTCGATGAGCCCACGCTCAGCGGCAAGATCAGAATGCAGGTTGAACAGGGGCGCTTGCGGTTCAGTACCCGGCAAGACGAGGTTTTTGCCCATGGGCATCTTCACTTCCTGGCGGTGCCCGGTGATTATTATTCGGCGGCGCAGGCCTTGCTTGAGCAGCTTTCTGTGACCGTTGATGGGCCTTTAACGGTAATAAACCAAAGTACGTTTCCGGTTGGGTCAACGGCAAAATTAAGCGATAGGGTGCGCAATGCCCGCCAGGCTTGCGGCGTCGGGGGAGAGGTCGATCTGCTCTGTTTACCGAGTTTCATGCAAGAAGGCTCGGCTATCGACAATTTTCTGCGCCCCAATCGCATTTTGGTTGGCGCTGACGGTGGCCATGGGCTTGTGCAATTGAAGGAGGTGCTGCGTCCGTTCAACCGTAATCATGATCAATTGATGGTGATGCCGACCAAGGCGGCTGAATTCACCAAATATGCCATTAACGGTATGCTGGCGACCAAGCTCAGTTTTATGAATGAAATGGCCAACCTGGCCGACCAGCTGGAAGTCGACATCGAGCAAGTTCGCCAAGGCGTAGGCTCGGACCGCCGTATCGGTTTTGATTACATTTACCCCGGTTGCGGCTTTGGTGGCCAGAGCTTTTCCGAAGACGTGATGACATTGGTCGAGACGGTCGAAGCCAAAGTGGAAGACTCGTTCCTGCTAAGTACGGTTATGCAGACCAACCGTCAGCAGAAAGAGGTGCTGTTTCGTAAACTCTGGCGTTACTGGCAGGCGGATCTCTCCGGCAGGACCGTGGCATTGTGGGGCGGCGCGTTTAAGCCCAATACCGACAGTATTGATAACGCACCGGCGTTGATGCTGTTGGAAGCACTTTGGGCCCAGGGCGTGACCGTTAAACTGTATGACCCTAAAGCGATGAGGTCACTGGCGCAGCGTTATGGGGCGCGGCCAGATCTGCTGTTATGTGATTCGGCCTATCAGGCGCTAGAGGGCGCCGAGGCGTTGTTAATTGCAACGGAGTGGAAGGAGTTCTGGAGCCCCGATTTTGCGCGCATGATGGGACTGCTTAAAGATCCGGTCATTTTTGACGGACGTAATATGTACGACCCCTGCTATATGAAACAACTGGGTTTTCGCTATTTTGGTGTGGGGCGCTCCAGCGACCATTGCCAGGAAAATAGCCCAGACAATAGTTCAGACAATAAATAGCCGCTAGATCACGCGCAGCGCCTGCAGCGATCGAATTTACCTGCGGCGATCGAATTTTCTTACGAATAAGATAGAGAACAGTCATGTCAGAGCAACGCATTCAAACCTGTGTCTTTCCTGTTGCCGGATTCGGCACGCGTTTTCTTCCTGCCACTAAGGCTATACCGAAAGAGATGTTGCCGGTCGTTGATAAACCATTGATACAATATGGCGTTGAGGAAGCGGCCGCGGCGGGTATTGGCAAGATGTGCTTTATTAACGGGCGTAACAAGCAGGCGATCGAAAATCACTTCGACAGGGCGCCGGAATTGGAGGCATCGATCGCCGGTTCGGGTAAGGAGGTCTTATTGTCAGACCTCAACCAGTTAATCGAGCATTGCTCGTTTACCTCCATCCGGCAGAATGCAGCGCGCGGGCTCGGCCATGCGATTGGCTGCGGTGAGCCGGTTGCCCTCGACCGACCTTTCGCCGTCGTGTTACCGGATGATCTCTGTGTGAATCCGGACGGCGATAGCGTATTGCAGCAGATGGTGGCGCTGTATAACCGTTACCAGTGCAGCATTGTTGCCATCGAAGAGGTGCCGATGGATCAGGTGCACAAGTACGGTGTGATTGCCGGCGAGTTGTTGGAAGACGGTGTATACCGGCTCAGTCATATGGTGGAAAAGCCCGCCGCCGCCGATGCACCCAGCAATCTGGCGATCATCGGCCGCTATATCCTGACGCCGGATATTTTTGATTTGATTCGTGCAACCGAACCGGGCAAAGGCGGGGAAATACAGATTACCGATGCGTTGTTGAAGCAGGCGCAAGAGGGCCGCGTTATCGGCTATCGTTTTAAGGGGCGTCGATTTGACTGCGGTAGCTTGGAAGGTTTTGTCGCCGCGACCAACTACTGCTTTGAGCAACGGCAATAGTTCGCAGGAAGTCGTTGGCTATAACGCGTCTCTTGCGCTGCTGCTCGCAAAACGCCGCCGTTAGGCGGCGTTTTAGTACATAAAAACCCGTGCGTGCGACACGAAAGGGGGGATTACTGTGCGCCCCCAAAAACACGTTTCAACAGGTCCGTGGTGCGGGCCAGGGGCTCGGCACGAATCTTTTTTTCCTCCTCTGCCAGCATCACGAACAGGCCATCAACCGCGCCCTGAGTAACGTGCTGCGATAAATCCATATCCATACTGCCCAGCATGGGATACTTTTTTGCCGCACCCGTTAACTGCTGGTAATAGCGGGTGACGCCGGCTTCCGCGATGGCTTGATCGATGGCGGGGGCCAATGCGCCGGTGAGCTGTGTGCGGGTCTTTTCCTGAAAATAGCGTGTGGCCGAGTCATCGCCGCCCTGATAGATCGTGCGTGCCTCATCGATACTCATCGCGTGCAGGGCTTCGCCAAAATAGCGACTCGCTTGCGGCGCGGCGGTTTCAGCGGCCCGGTTCATGCTGGTCGCAAATTGGTCTACCAGATCACCGAGCCCGTAACGGCGCAGCAGGGTTTCAGCAGAGGCCAGGGGGGCCGGTAAGGGAATGCGAATAGCGGGGTTGCCCAGAAACCCGTCGACTCGACTGGCCTGGGCGATAGCCCGTTCTGTGCCAACGGCCAGCGCCTCTTTCAGGCCCTTGGCGAGAGTTTCGGTGCTTAGGCCGCTCGCACCTGAATGGGTCGCAGCGGTTTTGTCTGGATCGTCTGCGTTCATCAGTGCCGGGGCTTGCTCTTCGATTTTTTTTAGCAGGTCACCCCAGCCCGCCGTCGCGGTGGTGCAAGGCAGTAAGCTGATAAACAATAGCGTGAGAAAACGGACTGGCATAACAAGCGCTCCTAAACGATGTCGGGATACAGCAATCAGTGTAGACGATCACCATGCGGGAGGGGCGGTGCGTGGTATAAACCGCCAGAAAGGCCGTCTTCTTCGCACCAGGTTTGCTGCGGAGAAGACGGTAGGTCATTTATCAATGGCTTGCGAGCTCTAGCGGCCGCTGCGTATTCGCCTGACCCTTGAGCTTGACGGGTTGTCAGCTGATGTTTATCGATAAACAACCTGATTTATCAGGCGAATCCGTGCTGTTTTAGACGGTCTTATCATTACGCCGTTTTTAATGAATGCCCGTCGCCGTGTATCAATTGATATGGCACCGATGAGCGGCGGTTATTGCTGTCGCTAAAGGTATGCAGGGCCGGTCAGGGTGAATGCCGTGACGAATTTACGTACAATGGCGCCATCTTATCATCGTCGTTGGAGCGTGTTTGTGGACCCGATTGCTGTTTTTCTTTTTTCAGGTGTTTTTTCTATGAGCGCGGCCTTGTTCGCCGGCAAAATATTGAAAATGGACGAGGAAGATCGTCCTGCCTGGTTGCCGGTGCAGCGTAATACCCTGGTCTTGATGTTGGGCAATGTGTTTGCTGTGGGTTTGGTTGGGGCGATGGTTTACGGTGTGTTAAATCTCACCTGGTGGCTGCCTATCTTGTGTCTTTTCATTACCTTCCCGGTTTTTCACGTGCTGATTCTTGACCGTATCTTTAAACCTGGCGCAGGGGTGGTGCTTTCGGGGCTGCTATCGGTGATCGGTAGTGCGAGTCTCTGGCATTATTGGTAAGTCGTGGCGTTGTCGGTAAGGGCAGCGCAGCGCGTGGGCGGTAGGTTGCGGCCAGGTTGATAGCCTGACCTCGAAGGGGGAGCAGGGTCAGGTGCCTTTGCCTGCCATCGGATTATTCTGATCGAAGTAGTGGCGGATAAAATCGATAAATGAACTGATTTTAGCCGGCAGAAATTGACGGTGCGGGTAGACCGCGTACACCGTAGCCGCCTGGCTCTGATAATCGGTCAGAATAGGGATCAACGTGCCGTTTGGGATGTGATCTTGAACCATAAAATAGGGTTTCATGATGATCCCGACCCCTTGCACGGCGGCAGCTACCATCGCACGGCCATTATTGGCATTCAGTCGCCCGCTGACCCTGATGGCGAAACGTTCGTTATCTTTACTAAAGGCCCACTCGTTATTGCTGGATGAGTAGGTGTAGGTGAGGCAGTTGTGGTTTTTTAGGTCTTGTGGTGCGTGCGGCGTCCCATGCAGTTTCAGGTACTCTGGTGACGCGCAGCACACCATCGGGTAAGGCAGTACTCGCTGAGCGATCAAGTTCGAATCATGCAGAGCCCCTATTCGAATCGCCAGGTCGTAACCGCCATCGATGAGGTTGACCTTGTTGTCCTGGTAATGGATGTCGATCTTAATTTCCGGATAGGTTTTCAGGTAGGCGGCAATCGCCGGCGCCAGACAGAGTACGCCAAAATCCACGGGTGCGGCAATGCGTAGCTGTCCGCGAGGCTTTGAACCCAGTTCGGTCAGGGAGGCTTCGGCTTCATCGATGTCATGCAGTAGCTGCTGGCACAAATCGAAATAACGTCGGCCGGCCTCCGTGGTACTGACCCGTCGGGTCGTCCGGTTCAGGAGCCTAATCCCCAGTTCTTCTTCCAGCGCTGCCACGTGTTTGGTGACCATTGCGGGTGAGAGACGCAGTTCGCGGGCTGCTTGGGAGAAATTTTCCCGCATCACCACGCGGCAAAAGACTTTCATGCTCGTCAATTTATCCAAACTGTTTGTCTCTGCTTAACAATCGTCGATGGATTGTATCAATTTGCATCGTTTAAGTGAATTGTTGGTCTGTTTCCATCTTCTAAGGCGGTTGCAAGCTGCGCATTAAGCTGAAAAGGGCTGTATTTTTAGTGTAAGTATTGACGTCCGTCAGATGTCTGGCTCCGTGATTGATCGCTTAACACGGCATTATTACTGTAGAATGCGGGGCCTTAACAGGTAATGGGTGATGAAATGAGTATCGATGTCGGCGCACGGCTGAAGGATATTCGGAAGCAGAAAGGTCTATCTCAGCGCGAGCTGGCCAAGCGTGCGGGTGTCACAAACAGCACGATTTCGCTAATCGAACAGAACCGGGTTAGTCCGTCGGTCAGCTCGTTGAAGAAAGTGCTCGATGGCTTGCCGATGCCGCTGCAGGAATTTTTCGCCGTCAATGTTCAGGAGAAGCGTCAGGTCTTTTACCGTGCCGATGATTTGCCTGACTTTTGGCATGGCGATGTCGGTTTGCGTCTGGTCGGGCATAACCACCCGAATCGAACCTTGTCACTCCTTATTGAGACGTACCCCAAGGGAGCCGATACCGGCGAAGAAGCGTTTTCCCATGAAGGTCAGGAAGCGGGGATTATTACTCAAGGCGAGATTGAATTGACCGTCGATGGCGATAGCAGAGTATTGAAACAAGGGGAGTCGTATTTTTTTGACAGCCATTTGCCGCATCGCTTCAGAAACGTTTCGGATGACGTATGCGTAATTATTAGCGCGAACAACCCTCCCTCGATTTAACCTTCTTCGTTATTTATTGCCAATTAAGGAGGAGTGCCCGTTGTGCGCGCCTTCTTTCAGTTAAAACGGCTTCAACGGCAACGTTGATTAAAGGCGGCAACTTTTTGCCGATAGAGGCATAGAATGTTTGCCGCTTCGGCTGTTTTTTTTGGCCGGAGAACGAACGGATCGACGGGGGATATTGCCGACATGGGCTGCGAGCACGTACCTGATGGGTGTTTGAAGACAAAAAGTGGGTAATTGCGCAGATGTCATTTTTTTGGCCTGTGCCTTGCATGTTATTTTAACTAATGTACAGCGGGTACGCGTGACGCGATCCGATATGGGGCCGAAGCGGCCAATCCGATATGGAAATACGAAAGCCGGATATGACCGACACGAATAATATGATCGTAGGATTGGATATCGGCACCTCGAAAGTGGTGGCGTTGGTAGGCGAGGTGGTGACCGATGGCAGCATTGAGATCATCGGTATCGGTTCTCATGCGTCAAAAGGGTTAAAGCGCGGGGTGGTGGTTAATATCGAATCGACCGTGCATTCTATCCAGCGTGCCATCGAGGAAGCCGAGCTGATGGCGGGCTGTAAGATCCACTCGGTCACGGTAGGAATCGCGGGCAGTCATATTAGTTCATTGAATTCTCATGGCATCGTGGCGATACGCGATCGGGAGGTTATGGAGTATGACCTGGATCGCGTGATAGACGCCGCCCGAGCCGTTGCCATCCCCGCTGACCAGAAGATTCTGCATATCCTGCCTCAGGAATACGTGATTAATAATCAGGAAGGCATCAAAGAGCCATTGGGCATGTCCGGCGTGCGGCTGGAGGCGCGTGTGCATTTGGTTACCGGCGCGGTGAATGCGGCCCAGAATATTGAAAAATGTATCCGCCGCTGTGATCTCGATGTGGATGACATGGTATTGGAGCAGCTGGCGTCCAGTTACTCGGTGTTGACCGATGATGAGAAAGAGCTGGGTGTCTGCATGGTGGATATCGGCGGCGGAACGACCGATATTGCCATCTTTACGGGTGGCTCGATCCGCCACACGGTCGTGATACCGATAGCCGGTGATCAGGTGACCAATGATATTGCCATGGCGCTACGCACGCCAGCGCTGCATGCCGAGCAGATAAAAATCAAATACGCCTGCGCGCTGGCTCAATTGGCGAGTTCGGACGAAATTATTAAAGTGCCTAGTGTGGGGGATCGACCACCAAGGGACCTAAGTTGCCAGGCGTTGGCGGAGGTGGTTGAGCCGCGCTATGACGAGCTTTTTTCCCTGGTACAGGCAGAGCTACGCCGATCCGGCTTTGAGGACCTGGTTGCCGCAGGTATCGTATTAACCGGTGGAACCTCGCAGATGGAAGGGGCGGTTGAGCTGGCTGAAGAGATATTTCATATGCCGGTCCGGCTTGCCCGGCCCACCGGGGTTAAAGGCTTGGCGGATATTGTCAACAACCCGGTCTATGCCACCGGTGTCGGGTTGTTGCTCTATGCGCAAAAACAACTGCAGCAGCGACCTCTGACGCCGCGAGCGCCGCTGAGCACCGGGTCGGGCATGGTGCAGAAGATGAAAAGTTGGCTTCAGGATAATTTTTGAATGCCCGTCATTGGTACGCAAGGATGCGATGGACAACATAGGTAGGGAACCTATTTGTTCGCCAGGTTATTCGTGACGGGTTATTGAATAATTTGTACGCTCTGATGCAGCGCGTACAACCCGATAAAAGTGGCACGGTGCTTTCGTGCGCTGTTAATAATCGTTATAGGAAGTGTACGTGTGATACAGCAGGGGAGAGGGGATATGTTTGAGCTCGTCGATAGTATGCCGCAAAGCGCGGTCATAAAAGTCATTGGTATCGGTGGCGGTGGCGGCAATGCCGTGCATCATATGTTGAGCAGCGAAGTCGATGGTGTTGAGTTTATCTGCGCCAATACCGATGCGCAGGCACTGAAGGGGCTTTCTGCGCGCAGCATGCTGCAGATAGGAAGCGAACTGACCAAAGGATTGGGCGCGGGTGCTAACCCGGAAATTGGCCGTCAGGCAGCCCTGGAAGACCGCGATCGGATTGCTGAAGTGTTACACGGTGCCGATATGGTCTTTATCACCGCGGGTATGGGCGGCGGAACGGGCACGGGCGCTGCGCCCATCGTGGCTGAAGTTGCGCGGGAGTTGGGTATTCTGACGGTTGCGGTGGTGACCAAGCCTTTCCCGTTTGAAGGCAAACGGCGCTTAAAATTGGCCGACGAAGGCATAAAAGCCCTGGCCGAGCATGTCGACTCGCTTATCACGATCCCCAATGAAAAGCTGCTGTCCGTCTTGGGTAAAAGCACGTCCTTGCTGGATGCGTTTAAAGAAGCGAATAACGTGTTGCAAGGTGCAGTGCAGGGCATTGCCGATCTTATTATTCGTCCGGGCATGATTAACGTCGATTTTGCTGATGTTAAGACCGTGATGTCAGAGATGGGGCTGGCGATGATGGGTACCGGCATGGCAAGCGGAGAAAACCGTGCACGCGAAGCCGCGGAGATGGCGATCCGCTGCCCGCTGCTGGAGGATATCGACCTGCAGGGCGCGAAAGGCATTCTGGTCAATATTACGGCGGGTCTGGATCTGGGCCTGGGTGAGTTCGCCGACGTGGGCGATACTATTGAGGAATTTGCTTCCGAAAATGCCACCGTCGTCGTGGGCACGGTTATCGACCCGGAAATGAGCGATCTGCTCAAGGTGACCGTCGTGGCGACGGGGTTGGGATCCGTCGACATCCCGAAGATCAAGATGGTCAGTGGCGGTGCGTCGCGCGCGTCAGCCTCGGCGGAGTCTGCGCGCGGTGAAACCCGCAAGAGGGATGGCAATCTGGATCTTGATCAGCTGGAATTGCCGACGGTGTTGCGCCAGCGTAGCGATGTTGCGACCAAGCGCGGGGCGCCCGTCGTGCAGGATAAGCTTGAGATGGGTCGTACCGGTACCGATGATGAGATGGAGTTCCTGGATATTCCGGCGTTTCTGCGTCGGCAAGCGGACTGATCGTCGATTGAGGTGGTGGCCGGCGTTATGCGCGGCCATCATTCATCGCCTGCACGTAACCAGCAGATAAAAAAGCCCGCTCGAATCTCCCCTCGAGCGGGCTTTGTTCGTGGTTGATACCGTGCTTGGTATGAATGGGTGCGGCTGGTGGTTGGCAGACGGTCAGTTTTGTCCGGACAGGCTGGTACGTTGAGATAGGCGCAGTCGGCGCAGGTCGAATTCAGCGCGGGCTATCGCACGCAACGGGATGCCTTGCTCGCGCAGCTTAAGCAGGCGCTCCTTGATTTTACGGCGCCGTTGATTGCTTTCCTGTTCTTCCGGCTGCCGGTATTTGCTCAACAGGTACTCACGGATCTCTTCTGTTGCGGCGATGGCGTCCAGCCTATCCGCGGTCTCGGTTATCAGTTGTTCATGTTTACCCATTGTGCATTACTCTATTGTTGCTCTATGCCCGAGTTAATGCAGAATTGGTGCCAACGGAATATCTCAGATTAATGACTGTTTTGAGCGGTTTTTCCTTAAATGGCGGCTGAAGCTTGCCGGCAATAAGGCAGGCCATTGCCGACGGAGCCTGTCGTTACAGCATTCAAGCCCCATCGGCCAAAAAACAGGTTGCCTTTAGCAAGGCGTTATTATAAATTACGCCCTCCTGATCTGGCAGCAGTCAGATATCGACGAGTACTGTGGTGCGACATCATCGCGCTACTTGGCCAAAGGCTTGTTTTTACAAGCCGGGCGTTCAGGAATTACGGTGAGGTGTCCGAGTGGCCGAAGGAGCACGCCTGGAAAGTGTGTATACCGCAAGGTATCGAGGGTTCGAATCCCTCCCTCACCGCCATCATTTATGCGCTCGAGCGCGACATCAGATCCCGATCTGAGAGTTGCTTAAGCGTTGATCTGAAAGCCATTTCAGATCCGAGAAGCCGGTAGAGATAATCTGCCGGCTTTTTTTGTGCCTGGTAATAGTCAACAAATCCTCCTACGTGTTCCTTCTCTTGCCAATTGTCGCTGGGAAGCCAGGCTACAACAAAATCGATAGCGCATTGTTGAATCATTGCATCGCCCACGTCGCGTGCTACGTGGCTTTGAGCGTGATTTTGTTGTAGTCGGCTCCGTGATGCATTTGATAAATAATCTATCGTCTAGATGGACTTTGTTTTTTTTTGTTGTTGTATTTCAACGAGATGTTTGTAACACATGCCGTCTGGCAGGGCGTTGATTACATTTCGAATGTTTTTCTTGTGAGTGGTATTCGGTTGAGGGGGCTGTGCTTTTGGTGCATTTCGGGTAGGTTAGATCTTTTCGCACTAGGCCATGGACGGTGTGTGTTTCCTCTCCTTGTGCGGTTCTGTTTCATTACCTCCTAGTCTCAGGAGGTGTATCAAGGATGGGTTATGGTTCACATACCAGCATTTTGTGATAGTTGTGGCGCGGTATTTGGTTCCGGCATCGTAGTCGAGAACTGCGTTAATGTGAGCTTGTCTGGAAATCGATCAGGGCCGTGCCCGAGATGCGGTGGAATGGGTAGCGTTATTGACGGGTTGTTTAATGTCACTGAGAATGTGATCGAAATACTGTCTGCTCCTGAAAGGACTCGCACGCAGCTAAAAGCTTTGACTGGCATTCTGCAATCGGCTGCAAATGGGAGCGCTCCTCTCGGGGATATTGCGGCGCAGATAAAAGAGACTGTTCCAGAGTTGTCTGAAGTTGCTCGGTTTTTACCGAAAACTTCAACGGAACTGGTTGCTTGGCTGACGCTCATTCTGCTCGCTATTCAGACCATCAGTGACATTGGCGAAGAGGAAAAGCCCAGCACAACCGTGATTCTTAATCAAGTAATTGAGCAGTCCATGCAGCAGCATAATTACTATCCTTCAGTTAAACCACCGTCACCAAAGAGGCAGGGGCGAAATTCGTTTTGTGATTGTGGGAGCGGGGTTAAATACAAACGCTGTTGTGGCAAGTCGATTTAGATGTGCGCGAGTCGATGGCCTGGTATAGGCAGTCGGACGAAGATACAGATGCGTTGACCGTGGCGCCGAGCCGGAGACTGGGCGCTCTCGGTTTCAAATGAGTTCCAATTCGATATTGTAATGAAGTTTATCTACAAGTGTGTGAATGGCATTGAGGTCATATTCCTGCCCGTAGGTGCCAAGGCTCAGCGATTGCTCTGAGTGGCCTGCGAGTTGCCGAACCATTGATTGGTTCGCGCCGGATTGCTTGAAGAAGTCTAGGACGTTGTGGCGGAAACTGTGGAAGACGACCCCAGCGTCGGTGATGCCGATTGAGCGCTTGTAACGACCGAAGGTGCGGCTGAAGGCGCTGGACCATTTCCCGTCAGCTCCAGCTGCAGCGATTGCAAATAGCATCGGATGATGATGCTCTTCCACCCAAGTTACAAATCCAAGCTGAACGATCAGATCGTGAAGTGGGACCTTGCGTTGTGAAGAGTTGTTTTTCAGCCGTTGAATGAGGTCGCCGCTGTTGCTCTCTGTTTCTTTGATGTCGAGGTAGTAGATGCCTCCTGACTGCTTCAGATCGGACCGGTAAAGCTGGCATAATTCTTCAGCGCGGGCTCCGGTATAGAGCGCAAGAATCGGCAACCAATACAGGCTGTCCTTGATGATCATCTCGCCAGGTGTGGACCTCCGGCGTTGACTTGAGCAACCCTTGTAAAGAGGGCTGGAGAATAGCAGATCCAGTTCGGCTGCTTTCCAAGGACGGCGTGCTTGCCTGTTGGCGCTGGAATTGCGTCTCGGGATTATGGCCTTGACGCCCTCCATTGGGTTCTGCTTGGTGTAGCCATTGATGACGGACCATTTCAGAAAGACAGAGGCGCAGTCCAGCAGCATGTTGACGCGTTTGCTCGATATGGGGTCACGGCCTGCTGTTTGCTTTACCATTTGATGGAGCGGCAGTCGTGCTTCTTTGTTGGAGCGGTTTCTGGGGATCTTTATTAGTAAATCTTTAAACGCACTGCACTGTCTCCGGGTGATTTGATCAACAGGCGTGTGATCGAGAAAATCAGTCAAGTAGCGTAGCGACTGCCGGTAGTTCAGTAATGTCTTGTCGGCCCAATTGCACCGATGCTCTTCGATGAATTGCTCCGTAAGGGTCGAAGCCAGGTGCTTATCAGGGTGGTGCTTGGTTCCGTAGAGCAGCCTGAATATCCGCTCATCGCGAAATGGGTCTTGCTTCCTGAGTTCCTTCCTTCGCTTTGCAAACTCTTCTAGTAGGTCGTCTCGAAGCAGTATTGCCTGGTATTCAGCCACGGTCTGGCTGGTCGTGTTCAGGGTGACCTGAACGCGACGCTTGCCATAAAGTTCTCGTAAGTCGCTAGGTATGCTTAGAATGAAGTGGTAGTGCTTTCCACGTCTTGTAACGTAAGTTGCCATTTATGAATCCTCAACATTGTCTCCAACATGTCGAGTCTCTAGTTGACCAACCACTGAGATAAGGACGGTGTATTGTCCTAGAGGCCTTGCTGCGCCTGGCATGGACGTTGTATACCGCAAGGTATCGAGGGTTCGAATCCCTCCCTCACCGCCATCATTTATGCGCTTGAGCGTGATATCAGATTCCGATCTGGCATTTGCTTACGCGTTGATCTGAAAGCCATTTCAGATCCGAGAAGCCGGTAGAGATAATCTGCCGGCTTTTTTTGTGTCTGGTTTTTATCCGGCAAAATGCCTGTGCTATGCCCTCGCGTGGCCCGCATATACTGGCTCATTCCGACCCATGGGTTGCGGGCAAATAGAGGCGCAGTATGCTCTGCTGATGGGGTTACCGCGTCTGACGAGTGCTACCGGGTGTTAACCGTCTACCGGTAGGCGCCATCCATTGCGTAGCTTTTATTGGTAATCCGCTGCTGTCCTCTTCGGATGGTTGCAGAGCATAAACGGGCAGTACGGGCTCCTGCATCGAATCGAGCACAATCCAAACGTACCCGCACAGCGATATGTTCTCACCGTCAGCGAATCACGGCCCGTCGGTCACGGGAATTCGATTCACCGATTCCACTCCGCTGGGCGATGTGACCGTGACGGTCAGAGAACGAGTTGAGGAGCTTACCGGTAGCGTGGAGGCCACGCCGATGGTCCTAACGTAGGGGTTGAGTTGGCTGGGTATCTTGAATTTTGTCTGCCCATCTATCTTGCCGGCAGACGTTGCTATAACTACTTCGGAGTTAAAGGGCGGGGCGTTGCCTTTTATATCTGCGATGGTGATGTCGATGGTGTCGAAGCCCCCGCTGACATCGATGGAGCTGGCGGAGAAGCTGATGGCGACCTGGGAAGAGGCCATCACCATGACTGCCGAGTCTCGCACGTTGATCAGATTGGCGCAGTGGCCGAGTGCGATCGCTGCATCGGTACAGAGTGAGCCGTTATAGAAAATGTCGGCGGCATCGTACTGCAGGTTGCCATTGAAATCCCGAAAGAACTCGGTGCCAGCGTCAAATGCACTGTTCTCATCGATATCGAGGAACGCTTCTGGCAAGTTCGTCACCGGTTCTCCATCATCAAAGCGCCCATTGTTGTTGGCATCGACAAAGCTCTCTTCACCGACGGCGGTGGCGAGTATGGTGATTTTGCCATCGCCCGGCTTGGGTGATCCACTGATCCATTCTACGCAATTGTCGAAAGGGTCGTCAGGGCACACCCCCTTGAATTCCTTATCGAGAAAGACATTTTTAATGGTGCAGAGACCGGCCTTGGTGAAGCAGCTGGCTTCGATCACCCCTCCTTCGGCAACAAAATTGACTGGGGTTCCGTCGGGTACTGGGTTATTGAAACGGTCCCCTGCAATCACGGCGATCCCTACTATAACGCCATTGAAGTTCAAGGCCTCTGGGTTAAGGACCTGTGGCGCGATTGAAAAACTATTTTGATCGGGTAGCCCGGTGCTGATCACCAGTATGTTGGAGAAGGTAAATATTTCGGGGCCTTTGGATGGGGTGAAGGAGGCTCTGACCCGCACGGATGCTTGCACCACCCCGGAAGTGATCACCGTTTGAACCCGGCCGTTGCTGTCGGAGATTGCTTTCTCAGGTTGCAGCGTTATGCCGCCTTCACTATTGGTAAGCGCGAAATCGACAACGTGTCCCGGTAGCGGATTGCCGTTGATATCCCGAACGATAAAGATCACGGTGGCTGCTTCTGGTCGTTTCATGGAGACGCTGGTATTACCTGTCTCACCGGTCCCTTTGATCGATATTACTTGACTAGAGACGGAATAAAAATCGATCGAACCAGCGTCTGCAGCGGCCACCTCAATGCGGGTTTGTGCGAGCAATCCGCCGGGCGCCGTTGCCGTAATGGTATCTGGGCCAACACAACCGTCGGCTCGATAGGTCGCGCTAGCCGTACCCGAGGTAGTCGTGACCGCATTGTCGATAGCCGCTTTGCCTTGGTCGGCACAAATGGATGTAAAGGAAACCAGTACAGGTGAATGGAACAGAGCGTTGGCATTATCGACGTCGACGATCGTGGCGGTAAGGGTTAGGGTGCCACCTGCAGATAGTTGTGCAGAGGCTATGCTGTCGGTGAGTAGCGAGCCGTTTGTGAATGAGCCTCCAGATCCGCTCCCGAGCGCAAGATTGGCGAGTGTTGTGGAAAAAGCAACAGAATCAGTGACTTTTAGACCTGAGCTTACCTGTGCCAATGCCACGACGTTGCTGGCTCCTTCTTGGTTGTTGGCGTGCAGGGTTATTTTCCCTACGCCGTCAGTATTGGTTAGGGCGGTTCCTGAAGCAGGGGTGAGTGCCCCTATGTGAAGATTGTCCACAACAAAGGTGATCACCGCATCGGCAACGGGCCGGCCGCCTTCATCAAGCAGTGTCGCGATAAGCGTACCAGACTGGCTTTCGGTGACTGAATTGATAACAGTATCGTCGGCGTCAACAAGGCGTAATGTGAGGCTGCTGGCGGCATTGTTCCGAACTTCATCCTGTTTACCCAGCACCGGATTATGGCCATTACCGCCACTGCAGGCGGTGAGTACTAGATAAGCAATACATAACAATGTTGTCTTGAGCGCATGCCTGTTCATGTTCCATATCCCTATAGGGTATTTATTGGGCCAATGGGGCATTAGTTAGGGCCTCTGTGCCCTAAGGTCTTGTGTTAGGCGCTCAGAGGTTTCGGCAAGGCCTTGCTCCGTCTTTGAGTGCCCATCTGGTGCTATCCCTGGTGATCTGCACTTTTGACGCGACGATATATGTAGATAAGTCAGTAAGCACATGGGGGATTGTATGTGACCCGCGATACATTCGTTTGTAGTATTTTGCTGATGGTTGGGATTATGTTGCAGGCTTAAATGGACAACGACGCAAAGGTGTTGCTCGTGTGGTCGTTTGCCCTGATTCATATTCAGATTGTTGTGGTTTTTCTGAGTAGCGTCAGGTCGTTGTGAGCGCTGATGGTCTCGGTTTTCCTTGGTCTCTGTTTATAGAAATTGCTGGTATCGCCTGTGTATTGTTGCGCTCGAGGGTGGTTGGTCGTGGTCGGCGGGGTCAAAGGTTATCCTTGAATGCAAATGATAAGGATTAGCGTTTGCATTGGCTGATGAAGGGCGTATACTTTTCAGCATCGAGAGGTTGGTTCTTCTTGGTTTCTCATTGTCTTCGGGCCGGTCTTCCGGCCCTTTTTTTACTGTCTGAGGATTTGCTGATGAAGCCGACATCACTGACGCTAGAACTGGTACTGAGCAGTCTGATGATGGGCTGTATTGCTTTGGTTGTTGTTGCACCGCCGTGGTTGTAGGACGGTTTACTTCGCTTTTTTTGCTTAAACTCTACATCTCCCCGACATAATGGAAGCGCGGCTGTTTAATCCCGTTTCTGTCAACGATTTCGCAAAACTCATCCAGTGGTCTGATCCAGAGTTGTCTTGTGCCGTAAAGAGGGCGATAGACCACATAGGGTTGCTCCGACTCGCTATCGAGTGCGGTATCAATGACTTGATATTCATTACCTTTAAAATGACGATAACGGCCGGGTTTGATCGGGTTGTTCATTATTTTCCTTCCTGTTTAGTCGCGTTTCATCCGCGATGATGGACTGTCTTTGACTGGATGCGGTGGGCGAATCAGCATCTTGTGGTTGTATTAATGGTTTTCGGTTGATCTACGACAATATTCAAAACCTTAGGAACGGGTAGGCTATTGCAACAGTTTTTGCAGTCGGAGCGCAGCGGATGGGTTGAGCTTCGATTCAGTCGTGTTGCTTTAATATGATGTCTGTAAAGACCTTTTACAGCGTATTACTGCATGACGTCGCCAGCGCTGTCTAGGGCAGGCGTCAGGAGCAGTAGCATAATACTTGATGTTACCGGAGATAAATGATGAAAAAGAATATATTAGCCTTGGCTGGCGCCCTCGCTCTGTCTACGCCTATGTTTGCGTCTGCTGCCGATTACATCACGAATTACAAAGAGATCGTTAAGGCTGCCGATTGGAAAGCGATGAAGACCGTGACGGTCAATATCAACGAATTCGAATACGAAGCGGACCTCACACTAAAAGCCGGGCAGGCCTACAAATTTGAACTGGTGAACAGCGGCGAGAAGAAGCACTACTTCACGGCACCCTCGTTTTTCAAGAATATCGCGACCCGCAAGGCGCAGGTGAACGGACAGGCTGAGATTAAAGCCGATTATTTTACCGCTCTTGAAATCCTGCCCGGTGGCCAGCTCGACCTTTACTTTGTCCCGGTCACTAAGGGGGAGTTTGAGGTCTTTTGCACCATCGATGATCACCGTGACGAAGGTATGGAAGAAACCATCATTGTCGAATAACCAGGTTTTAGTATGATGCGAATCCACTCCCTGCTGGCTATAGCGCTTCTAGGCTTGGGCCCCAGTGCTTTTGCGGTAACGACGGTGCCTGTTGTTGCCCTCGACACACCACCGGTCGTGGATGGTGATCTTTCCGAGTGGCCGGGGGATTGGCAAACCATTGCCATACAACCGGCGCTGGAAGGCGATAGCAAAAATCGCACCGGTGAACTGGTTGTGCAACTTAAGGTCGGGGTTGTTGAAGAGCGTATATTCTTTGCCGCTCGCTGGCCGGACAGTGCGCCCGATACGGCTTATAAGCCCTGGGAGTGGAAGAAAAAACAGTATAAACGCGCTAAGGATCGTGATGATATGTTCGCGGTACGTTTCGATCTGGCCGGTGATTTCAATACCTGCATGATTGAAGATGCCGATTATCAGGTCGATGTCTGGCTCTGGTCCGCCGGACGAAGTAATCAAAAGGGCTATGCGAACGATATGTGGCATCTGATTACACAAAAAGTCCTCGAGAATGCGGCAGAGTTCGATACACCGAGTGGTAAAAAGGTGTATATCAAGAAATCCGCCGATGCTGGTATGCCAGGGTTTGAAAATAACAAGCCCAAGCGCCGGAACAAGTTTGAAGGTGATGTGTTATCGGGTATCGAGTTGACCCGTGGACCCAAGGGCAGTATCGCGGATGTGGCCGCCAAAGGCGTCTGGAAAGACGGATTTTGGCACCTGGAACTGAGTCGTCTGCTGCATACAGGGCATGACGATGATGTGACCTTGGCCGGTATTGATACAAAGCGAGGTCAGATTGCTGTTTTTAATAAAGGCTTTGCCGAGCACAAAAGCGTATCGGAGGAGTTGCTGTTCAGCTTTCCTGCGCGCTGACGCCGTGTTTCGCTGATCTGAGCCCTCGTTGTTCCCCCCCCGCCCCCGTTAACAAGCGGGGGGCTCTTTCTTCTGTTTTTTTGCCAAATTAATTCGCTTGAAGCGGTCTGGGTGGCTATTATCGCTCGTTTGACCGATCTCTGCATCCCAGCGGCGCTTTTCTCGTGTTGTAATGTATCGCTGCCTCAGCGTGAGGCGGTGGTTGAATAGCTGTTGTTACACACGTTTTCGGTGATATTGACCGGCATTGGTCGGATATCCCTTCTACGCTTATTTTGGGTTGTGGTCGCTCGGCAGCTGCTCAAAATGTAAAAAAACTAGGCGGCGTGTTGAAAATTGTGCACAATACGCGGCTTTATTCAGAATCCAGCGAGAGAATAACCATGAAAACCTGATTCTTGCTTTGACGACCCTGATCGCTTCTTCGATGGTCGCTGCCAGTGACATCGACATGTGGGAAAAATCTACGCTGAACGAGATTATCAAGCGTGATGAGCTGCAAGTCTGTATGGAAGCAGGTTATATGCCTTTTGAAATGCGGAACAAAAAAGGCGATATCGTCGGCTTTGATGTCGACATTGCGCGTCTGATGGCGAAAGAGATGGGTGTCAAACTCGACCTGCGTAACACCGCCTGGGATGGCATCATCCCAGCTCTGCTGACAGGAAAGTGTGACATTATTATGTCCGGAATGACGGTGACCACCGGGCGTAACCTGAAAGTCAATTTTGCTAACCCCTATATTGTGGTTGGCCAAACCATTTTGCTGCACCCAGACCTGGCGGGTAAAATTAAAAGTTACAAGGATCTGAACAGCCCTGAGTATGTTGTGGCGACTAAACTGGGTACCACCGGGGATATCGCCACCAAGAAATATATTGGACGTTCTAAAATCCGCCTGTTTGAAACCGAGTCTGAAGGTGCATTGGAGGTTAAAAATGGTAATGCAGACGCATTCGTTTATGACCTACCTTACAATGCTATCTACAGTGCACAAAACGGCGATGCTGTCGTGCATCTGGATCAGTCCTTTACGTATGAACCCCTCGGTTGGGCTGTTCGTAAAGGTGACCCGGACTTTCTGAACTTTCTCAATAACTTTCTGGCACAGATCAAGGGCGATGGCTCCTACGACAAGATCTACGGCAAGTGGTTCGGTAGTGATAGCTGGCTGAAATCCGTTCAGTAAGTAAAGGCATAAGACGAAAGGTTACCTTCCCCCATGGAAAAGCAGTACAACCGGCTGTTCTGGCATGCTGTATTTGTCGCCATTCTGTTAGGAATTGGTTTCGGCACATACTTTGCCAGTAAGAGCATCGATTACACGTGGCGCTGGGAACGGATCCCTCAGTATCTGATCAATACCGAGCCCAGGGCAGGGATATTCGTGCTCCTTTTGACGGCACTGTGACGGTCGAGCGCCGTGTTATCACGGTTGAACCTGACCAGGGTGGAGAGCCTTTCGTCGTTAAGAAATTTGACAATATCGAGATCAACGACGGTGACCTCGTATTTGAAGGTGACGTCATTGCCGGTGTGGAAAGCATCGAGTTAGGCCCCCTCGCCTGGGGCTTGCTGATGACGCTGAAACTGTCGGTGGTCTCGTTGATTTTTGCTTTGTTTATCGGCCTGTTTACGGGGTTGGCGCGAATCTCCGCGAATCCCGCGCTAAAGAACCTGGCCATCACCTACATTGAGCTGGTACGAGGAACCCCTCTGCTGGTACAGATTTTTATCTTCTACTTCTTTATCGGCACGGTCCTGGACCTGGATCGTTTTACCGCCGGTGTTGCCGCTCTATCGGTCTTTACGGGGGCGTATATAGCAGAAATTGTTCGTTCTGGTATCCAGTCGATCGCGCCGGGTCAGATGGAAGCGGCGCGCAGCCTGGGTATGACCTATGTACAGGCCATGACCAACGTTATTCTGCCGCAAGCCTTTAAACGTACCTTGCCGCCGATGGCGGGACAGTTTATCAATTTGATCAAAGATTCCTCGCTGGTCTCGGTGATTTCTATTACCGATCTCAGTAAGGCGGGGCGTGAGGTGGTTAATTCCACGTTTGCGCCCTTCGAAGTATGGTTTACCGTGGCGCTGCTCTATCTTGTTCTGACCGGCTTGTTGTCTTGGTTGGTGCAGCGGTTAGAAAAGAGGTTATCTGCCAGTGACTGATCGGATTGAACCGAGCATGATTGTTGCTCATGATGTGGATAAAGTGTACCCCAACGGCTGTCATGCGCTGAAGAAGGTCTCTTTGTCGATTAACAGCGGTGAGGTTGTGGTTATTATCGGACCGAGTGGTTCCGGTAAATCGACGTTTCTGCGCACACTGAATCAGTTAGAGACAATCTCTGCTGGCAGTATACGGATTGACGGGGTCAGCCTTACCGACCGCAAGACCAATATTAACCTGGTTCGAGAAGAGGTTGGTATGGTGTTCCAGTCATTTAACCTGTTCCCGCACAAGACCGCTTTGGAAAACGTCATGCTGGCGCCGCTCAAGGTGCGCAAGCTACGCAAGGATCAAGTCCGTGAAAGTGCCCGCGAGCTCATGTACCGCGTCGGCCTTTCTGAGCGTATGGACAGCTATCCCTCACAGTTGTCGGGTGGCCAGCAGCAGCGTGTCGCGATTGCCCGTGCACTGGCGATGAAGCCAAAAATTATGCTCTTTGACGAGCCGACCAGTGCGCTCGATCCCGAAATGGTCGGTGAAGTACTCGATGTGATGAAGAGCCTGGCCGCCGAAGGGATGACGATGGTGGTGGTGACCCATGAGATGGGCTTTGCCAAAGAAGTGGCCGATCGGGTGGTCTTTATGGAAGAGGGGGAATTGGTCACCGAAAATACCCCTGAAGCCTTCTTTGAAAATACTGAAAATGAGCGTTTGCAACGCTTTTTGGGTCAGGTTCTCTAACCCTTTTCTCACGGCGCCTAATGTTAATAACCGCGGTCTTACGCTGTCCGCGGTTTTTTGTTTTCAGGATTGGTATCGCCGTCTTATATCCCCATTTTAACGCCCGAAGCAGGCAGGGTTTTCTGCATCGTTAGCGCGAGGATGCCTCGGGTTTTGAACTGCGATAATGGCGCTTGCGTTTCGTGCACGTGTGACTGGGCACGTGTTGCCATCGCGGTTATTGACCGATAATTAATTATATCCATTTGTTCTTTGCTTTCTGTTCTTTATAACAAAACCATCTAATGGTTGGTGTTCGCTAACCGCGTCGAATACGTAGCTACGTCGCGCTTTACTGAAAAAAATACAGGGGGTGTCGGTTTGTTTATGTTTTGAACAAAAGGCCAGGATTACTATATGTTGTGTGCCGGTCTTGGTCTGAATACAATATCTGCCTGCATAGAGATATTTTAGATAAGACACCAATGTCTTGTTACATCAAGAAAATTTAAGGGTTCGTTACTGATGACTGCTTCTTTGAAGGTCGTGGCAAAAGCAGAGCAAGAGATTACTCACCAGCCGGCATCCCTGGATATCTGGGATTCAAAATACCGTTTGAAAACAAAAGATGGACAGATCCTTGATCAGGATATCGATGCGACGTTCCGGCGGGTAGCGCGCGCGCTGGCCGATGTTGAGACCAGTAAAAAGAAGCGTGAAGAGTGGTATGAGCGTTTTTTGTGGGCGCTGCGTCGTGGTGCGATTCCTGCGGGACGCGTGATGTCGAATGCGGGCGCCCGAGAGCATAAACCGGCCACCTCGACCATTAACTGTACGGTGTCCGGCACGGTCTTCGATTCCATGGATGATATTCTCGGTAAGAACCTTGAGGCTGGCCTGACCCTGAAAGCGGGCTGTGGTATTGGTTACGAATTTTCGACCTTGCGTCCTAAAAATGCCTACGTCTCCGGCGCAGGGGCCTATACGTCCGGCCCGCTATCGTTTATGGATATCTTCGACAAGATGTGTTTCACCGTCTCCTCTGCGGGAGGGCGTCGTGGTGCACAGATGGCGACGTTTGATATCGGCCACCCCGATGTCGTCGATTTTATCCGTGCCAAGCGTGAAGCCGGCCGCCTGCGTCAGTTTAATCTGTCTTTGTTGATTACCGATGAATTCATCGAGGCGGTGAAGCAGGACGCCGAATGGCCGCTTGCCTTCCCGCTGACGGAGAAGGAGGTTGCTATCGATACCATTGACCTGGCAGACAGCAGCAAGGTGATCTGGCGCGACTGGCCAACCAAGACCGGGTATGTGACGAACGAGACGGGCTTGGTCGCGTGCCGAATCACGAAGACGATCCGTGCACAGCGCCTGTGGGACGTCATCATGAGCTCCACGTACGACTTTGCCGAGCCCGGTTTTATTCTGATTGATAAGGTCAACGAACAGAACAATAACTGGTTCTGCGAGAACATCCGAGCCACCAACCCCTGCGGAGAGCAGCCTTTGCCGCCTTACGGCAGCTGTCTACTGGGCTCGATCAACCTGACGCGATTCGTAAAGCACCCGTTTAGCGCCCAAGCGCGCTTTGATTGGGATGCCTACCGTAAAACAGTCGCCATCTTTACCCGTATGCTGGATAACGTCGTCGAAATTAATGGCTTGCCGCTGGAGCAGCAGCGTCATGAAATTACCCATAAGCGTCGTCATGGCATGGGTTATCTGGGACTAGGCTCCACGGTTACGATGTTGCGTATGCAGTACGGTGACGAAGCGTCTATCGCCTTTACCGAAGAAGTTACACGCGAATTGGCCGTTACCGGCTGGCGTACCGGCCTGGAACTCGCGCAGGAAAAGGGTGCGGCGCCGGTCATGGACGAGCTGTTCGAAGTAACGGGCGAGATGTTGCGCAAGCGTCCTGAAATGGCCGCTGACGGTTACAAATTGGGCGATAAAGTCGCCGGCAAGATTCTGCATGCCCGCTATAGCCGTTATATGCAGAAAGTCGCCGCGGCCGAGCCCGAACTGGTTGCCGCGCTGGCCGAGCAAGGGTGTCGCTTCACGCACCATAGCTCCATTGCACCCACTGGCACCATCTCATTGTCGGTTGGCAATAATGCCAGTAACGGTATCGAGCCAAGCTTTGCGCACCATTACGCGCGCAATATTATCCGTGAAGGCAAAAAGTCGAAAGAGAAGGTCGATGTGTTCTCTTACGAACTCCTGGCCTATCGCCAATTGGTTAACAGTGCGGCTATGCCGTATAGCGATGACCCGGCTGAGCAGCTGCCCGATTATTTTATTACCGCCGAAGACATCACGCCGAAGCAGCATGTGGATATTCAGGCTGCGTCACAGATCTGGATCGATTCTTCCATTTCCAAGACCGCCAACGTTCCAACGGACTACCCCTACGAGCAGTTTAAGAGTATCTATCTCTATGCGCACGAAAAGGGGCTGAAAGGTTGCACCACGTTCCGCTTTAACCCGGAAGCTTTCCAGGGCGTATTGGTCAAAGAAAAAGACCTTGAGAATACGACTTACCAGTTCACGCTGGAAGACGGTTCGGTTGTCGAGCTGAAGGGTAATGACGAGGTTGAGTACGACGGCGAGACGCATAATGCCGCCAACCTATTTGATGCCTTGAAAGAAGGTTATTACGGCAAGTTTTAACGCCGTTTCTGACGCTCCTACATCGAATTGAATAACGGAAACGATTATGGCTTTTAAAATTGAAAAACCGATTGTGGCTTACAAAGTTGTCACAGACGAAGAGAAGGCAAAGCAGAAGCAAGCCGCCGTGGCCGCGGTCAGCGAGTTGGAGAAGGTTCATGAAAACCTTAGCCGGCCTGAATTGCTGCTGGGTTCAACCTACAAGATCAAGACCCCGATGTCCGAGCATGCGCTGTATATCACCATTAATGACATCGTTCTTAATGAGGGGACCGAACACGAGCAGCGCCACCCGTATGAAATTTTTATTAATTCGAAGAACATGGAGCACTACCAGTGGGTTGTTGCGCTGACACGGGTTATCTCGGCAGTCTTTCGTAAGGGCGGTGATATCACCTTTATGGTCGAAGAGCTTAAAGCGGTGTTTGATCCCAAGGGTGGCTACTTCAAGAAAGGCGGAAAATTTATGCCGTCGCTGGTGGCGGAGATCGGTGAAGCGATTGAAAACCACATGAAGATGATCGGCATGTTGCAGGACGAGGGGTTGGACGAGCATCAGCAGAAACTGGTGGACGAAAAGCGTGCGCAGTATGAATCTCTGCACGGCGGCAACAGCAAGGCCTCCGAGGACAGTAACGGTGATAAAGGCTCCTTCCCGGCCGATGCGCAACTCTGCGGCAAATGTAACGTCAAAGCGGCCATCCTGATGGACGGTTGTTACACCTGCCTCAATTGTGGCGATTCTAAGTGCGGCTAAAGCCTAACGTATTGCATTAGTAATCAATGATGTAAATGTGCACATAAGCTGCTTTTAGTGGCTCAATAGATACAAAGGCTTAGCAAGATAATTTTCACATAAGCTGCTTCTTCAGAAATACAACAACGCCAGCTATCGTCGCTGGCGTTGTTGTTTTTGAGCTAAAGTGATTGTTACTTATACGGTTAGACTGGCGATGCATTGAATACAGAGCAATGGCCTCAGGGCTATGTTCCGGTTGGTTTTGAAACTGCTCTAAACTTGCCACCACAACCCCCGCAAATGCCGGAGGTGTCTGATGAAACAGAACGATTTCGATGAACTGACGACAGTCATTGTTTTTTAGCCCCTGCCAACGCCATCAACTTCTTGAGATTACAGAACCCTAAAGCCATTCCCGTCATAATCGAACATTTAGAGCTACAGGTATAAGCTGCTTGAGTGTGACAGCAGCTAGGGTGCCACCGATGCCATATCGTTTGCTAACAATGGCTGAGCGTTACGGGTAATCAGGCACATATATGCGCGTATGCGCTGCAGATAAGTGCTTGGAACCTACAGAATTGCAGGCAAATTGACCCTAACGTCGACGGTACGGGGAGCTTGAACCAGTAAAAACTGAAATCTATTTTTCGTTGGCAGGCACTTAGTAAAGTCACAATATCGCATAGTTGGCCATGCTCAAGATATGAAACGTCGCCTTTAAATTTTCGTCAGACTCATCATCCATTCCTCGTAACCAACGGACCTTGATCCCGAGGTAGTTGGCCCAAGCGACCCCTTTCTTGAAATCAGTCCACTTATTTTGCTTCGCGCAGGCTTCAATATACTGATTAACGAGCTTGTACTGTCTGTTGCCTGCCGTATAACGACCACACTCGAATGCTTCTTTATAGTGAGGAAATGCATCTGCATGCCGTTCAAGTCGATAGAGTCGCGTTGCCTTAATCCAGGCGATTAACCATCTCAGTGGTTCCTCTAAGCTGGCTTTTTGTACTTCAGTGACATAGCGGTCTATATCATTTTCCGAACAGTTTTGGTTTTTCCGAAGGCTTTCACCTTTGTGATACAAGTCTATAAGAGAGGAGAGCGGCTTAAAATCTGCCTGATGTTCAAGATTCTTTACCAAAATATGCGTAAGATGAGGACCCCACTTCGCTTCAATCTTTTGATAATCTTCTGAAGGTATTTTCCCTGATTCAGACTTATTGAACAGCTCAGACAGGTATCCCTGAAGATGTTGTTCCGCTAGCATATAGCCCTCTGATTGTTGCTCCCAAAATTTCTGTGTAACGTCAAACCAAACGCGGTTAGCACTGTCTGGATCAGAAAGGCGGCCCTTTATTAGGATTCTATTGATCGTTTCAATGAGTTGTTTGTGTAAGTTGCTCATAAGAGTGAAGTGGTTATAGTTCTCCGGACACACAGACGCAGGTAATATCACCTGCCAATAAAGGTGTGTGTCATGAGTCAGAAGAAAACAAAACCATATACAGCTGAGTTTAAAGAGGCTG